>JBLHNU010000003.1:0-180996 GCA_047622095.1 Desulforhopalus sp. | reverse complement strand
TTTTACGGCGGTCATAGCAAAGAGGATCCACCCGTTCCCATTCCGAACACGGAAGTTAAGCTCTTTAGCGCCGATGGTACTGCACGGGCGACTGTGTGGGAGAGTAGGTCATCGCCGTATTTTTTATTAGAAGCCCCAACCAAGATAAATCTTGATTGGGGCTTTTTGTGTTTTATGTATACCGGTATCATAAAGAGAATCCACCCATTCCCACTCCAATCACCGCAGTTAAGCTCTCTCGGAGTCTCACTTCGTTCGCTTTGACGGAGGTCTCACGTTGTTCGCTTACCTGGCGCCGGTGGTACTGCACAGACGATTGTGTGGGAGAGTAGGTCATCGCCGTATTTTTATTAACCCCCAATCAACAGAAATGTTGATTGGGGATTTTTTTTGCCTTTTGGGTCTGCAATCGTTTATCTACTCTTCAGAACCCTTCAGTCAAACTTTTATATTTCTCATAAATATTTACTTAGTGTAAGCCTGGGTACTGACCTCAATTCTTAAGATAATATTACGGAATTCCAATGCAATTTGGTTTATAATAGAAATATTGGTATTATATAATATTGTAGTTTTACTATTAGCTCTTCTTATAATCTCTTATTCGACCATAATGGTGAGCGTATGTCACTTACGAGTAAACAACCCCCATCTAGTTCAACAACAGCTGCTCTTTCAGTCACTGAAATCGATGATCTTTCAAACCAACTTCTCGAATTAGATCTAGAGCTCAACTCCAATATCCCGACGACATTATGGATAAGTGACCTTCATGGTGAAGGAGACCGGTTCAAGTCTATTTTACGTGGGCGTTTTGGCATGTTATACCAAACATGTCGAGAGGCTTTACCTAATACGTTTAGTGCTGAAAAAATCCAGTACCTCACAAAGATCATTCGTAAAAAATCATTTTTTACGAATGATGTTATTAAAATGGATATGCAGGATGTCATTCTGTGTCTCGTTGATATACTTAAATATAAGCTCGCGAATATCAGGCTTCACGATAACAAAATATTTCGACCTGAGTTTTCTGACGTGATTAACCGGCTTATGTCCGGCTTACCTGTTCCCGATCCTATCTTTGAAGAAAAAATTATAGCAGATCGACTCATTGCGCACCTTTCCCATACCATTCGTCAGATACTTCTCGATCGTATACAGGTATTAGGCGATGTTTTTGATCGCGGGGATCAACCTGATAAAATTCTTAGAATTCTGTCTTCCCACTATTACAGGGATGGAGTTGACTATGTATTTGGTAATCACGATATCCTATGGATGGGAGCTGCCGCAGGATGCCAATCATTGATTGCCGAAGCCCTAAGAATTACCTGTAGGTATGACCACTTCACATTTCTTGATCGCCTTGGTTTTAATACATCTGCGTTAGCAAAATTTGCGGAAAGCACCTACTCTGTTGATAAAGCCACTGGAAACTTTAAGGCAAAAACTGACAAAGGCCGCTCGATGGAAAAAGCGCTCACTATCATTCAGTTCAAACTTGAAGAACAGACAATTCGAGATTTCCCTCAATACGAAATGAGTAGTAGATTGTGGCTCGATCGCCTCGCCGATATGCTTAAAAAGGGTAATTTAGAGGGACTAAATGACACACACTTTCCTACAATAAATCTAGAGAGCCCAGGTACACTCAGTAAGGAAGAAGCAGAGATTATCACAGATCTCACCGATCAGTTTACTACCAACAGACGTTTAATGCGATTGTTGAAGTTCCTTTACACCCGTGGGAAAACCTATCATATTCAGAATAATTTTCTCAACATACACGCCCTTGTTCCATCAACCTCACAAGGTAATTTTGAAGAGTTCCTCGGGCGTAAGGGAAAAAATCTCCTCACCCATATTCAGAGCACTATCACTAAGGTAGGACGAAGATATATAAATGGTAAACCCCAAGATGTAGAGGACCAGGCACTGTTTTTCTATCTCTGGTGTGGTCCCAAGTCTCCGTTTTTTGGCAAACATGCCATGAAAACATTTGAACGCTACTTTCTTCTTGATAAAGAAAGCCATGTTGAGAGAAGTCTGTTCTGGAAAGAGAATATGCAGACAGACAAGTTTAAAAAGAAGATGCAGCAAGAATTCGGAGTCCAGCGAGTTATTTTTGGTCATACTCCTGTTAACTATAAACAAGGTATTCAAATGGCCAGTGAAGACGGGGTTGCCATTAATGTTGATGGCGGATTTGCTGCCGCGTATTATAACCGCGGCCACTCCCTCGTTCATACTCCTCATCAGCTGTATGGGATCATACTGCCAACTCCTGAAGAAATAAAAGAAGCAGAACAAAAACTGGAATCCGCGCCTTTGGACATTGAACTTATAGACGAATTTCGTGAACCGATGAAGATCAAAGATACGATTGCCGGTAAAATACTGCTTGAGAAGAGAAATGAAATCATGGCTAAGCTCCGTGAATCAAGTGAACTTAACGGTTATAATTCATCTCCTCTATAAAACACCCAGGTCTCTTTTATGAATACTAACTATGGAATGGAAATTGTTCGGGCGACAGAGATAGCAGCGCTTACAGCCGCACGAATTCAAGGTCTCGGAGATCACATTGATATCCTCAATCAAACACGAAAAGCAATCGCCAAAACCCTCAATCGACTTACTGTTGAAGGAACAATTATAAACGACAGATTTCTTAATCGTCCAGAAATGTTTCAACTTCCTACTGTCCTTGGCACTGGTGGTCAAAAAACTGACATAATGGCTATTGCTCTAGAAGCATACCGTTCAGCCGCCGATGGCAAAAGTAACTCTAGCTCCTTTGCAGTCATAGGTCCCGCCGGCACGATACAGTCCGTTCCCAATCTTAACATGTATAAGATTGTTGTAGGTCCGGATGTCGGCCATGTCATCGACATAAACCAACCACCAATAATAAACGTAAAACGTGTTGCCAGGGCTCTCAAAAAATATACAGAAAATGTCACCGTTTGTATTTTAAATCAAACCAGACATAAACAACTCATCCACGAGATCAGAAGCTGTGGGGCGCGTATAAAACTCATTGATGAAGGTGAGATTTCCGGATGTCTTTCTGCTATAACTGGTGAAAAAGCAGATATTTACATTGGTTACGGTTACGCTCCCGAGGCAGTGTTAGTAGCTGCCGCCATCAGTTGTCTTGGTGGATATTTTGAAGGAAAAATCTTTTACGAAAATGACAGAGATAAACAGGCCGCTACCAAACACGATATCACCGATTTTGACAAAATTTTCCGCGCTCAAGACCTCATAAAAAGTAAAGAAGTTGCCATTGCGGCAACCGGAATAACTGACGGTGAGTTTTTAGATGGCGTTAGATTTACCCCAAATGGTGCAATTACACGCTCCTTTGTAGCTCGGGGCGAATCAAGAACGTACCGAACACTCGAAACGCGTCACTTTTTTGACTATAAGCCTGTTTTTTAAAACTATTCATACTAAAAATTTTAACTAAATACTACTATGCCAGTTATACCGCCCAAGAATGCCATCTTACAAAGAGACAAAAAAACCTATGCCATTGTTCCCAGAATTCCTGGAGGACTGCTTAAAAGTGAGCATTTAGCAGCACTCTCTAAGGTTACTGAAAAATACAATATTCCTATTGTGAAAATAACTTCTGGTCAGCGTATTGCGCTTGTTGGGGTTGAAGAAAAGGATTTAGATTCAATCTATAATGATCTTGGAATGGAGCCAGGCCATGCAACTGAGCTGTGTCTGCACTATGTACAGGCCTGCCCTGGTACTGAAGTTTGTCAATTTGGCGTTCAGGATTCCCTCGGTTTTGGAATTAAAATTGAAAACATCCTGTCTAGCATTACCCTCCCCGCAAAATTCAAAATTGGAGTGTCAGGCTGTCAGTTCTGTTGCGCGGAATCCTTTGTACGTGACATTGGCCTCATAGGAAAAAAGAACGGTTGGACAGTTACTTTTGGTGGCAATGCAGGTAATCGCGCCAGAGTTGGTGATATTATTGGTACAGACCTTGCAAACAATGAAGCTATAGAGCTTCTTAAACGATGTATTGACTACTATTCTGCAAACGGCAAAAAGAAAGAGAGAGCTTCACGTTTTATCCAACGTATTGGAGTGGAAGAATTTAAACTTCAGGTTCTCTAAAGCAGTACACAGTCACTATCCGCTACCAACAAGCGGCTCTTTAATTACAGGTGCTCGAGGAAAACTTCTTTTACTTGGGTACCATTGTGAAAACCTTTAAGAGTGGCTTTCAATTTTGGATAAATCCGACAATCATACTGAGGCAGAAAATCTAGAAGACCAGTCAGTTACTCCGTTTCCCCATTCAACGCTGAACAGAAGGAGAAACACTCCAAGAGCTGTTTCAGTTGAAAGACGATCTGGCAGTAATACTGTTTTTCATGTAGATGACACCCCTTTCCAGTCAACAACTCCTGCGTCAACACATTGGTCTGTAGCATGGTCGGATCTGATGATGACCATGTTTGTTTTGTTTCTCTCCATGTTCGTATATCAGATGGCTCATGATGATTTTCTGGAACCTGTTCGACAGGAAATTATAGGTGGTGACACAACTGAAGCTCTCCAATCTACTGATTCTAGTGGCGCCTCATTTCCATTTGCACCGATCAGCCCAAGCCTTCCGCTCATGACCGCCGGAACAATTAAAAAGGTAGAACGTGTTCCGGTCGAAGAGCTGAAAGAAGAAGTAGAAATAGAACAAACTCAAGACGAATTCAAGTTCAATCCTGAAACCTCAATCAAAGTAAACAATAGCATTGCTATCATCGTTGATAAAGATCTGGACATCCCTCCCCCACTTTCTCAGCAGCCACTGCCAATACCTTCTGATACAGTCCTTCAACCACGACCACTTATTCCTGAGGAACCACAAACAGACCAAATGTCACTTGCTTCTGATCCCATGCAAGATATTTATAAACTCAGCGAGGAAGCCCTTAATAAAAATGATCTTGGCAAGTTCGCAACTATTGATCTCGTACCAGATCAAACCATGCGTATTATTCTGACCGGAGATCTTCTCTTTTCCTTAGGTAATAGTGATCTCTCTAGATCAGCTGAAAACTCACTTTATGTCCTTGCTACTGTATTAAAAGGTACTCCCTACATGGTAAATGTCGTTGGTCATACTGACAATATTCCTATGGCTTCGAGTAGATTTAGGAGTAATTGGGAGCTCTCTGTTGCAAGAGCGAGTGTGGTCGCTCGATTTTTAATAGATGATATTGGTATGGACCCTGCTCAATTTGTAGTGAGCGGATACGCATCATACCGCCCTGTAGTTCCAAATAGCTCATCTCAAAACAGAGCAAAAAACAGACGCGTTGAAATAATCGTATCAAAGCGGCTCCCAAAGCCTCAACCTGCAACCCTAAATAATTTGAACTGATTCCATGAAAAATAAAAATCTCATTGGCCTCATCCTCTTTGCCGCTATTTTCATTGCTGGTTTCACACTCCATGGCAATCTAAGTCTCTACTTTAACATCTCCGGTCTGTTCATCGTTTGCGGAGGAACAGTCTGTGCGTCTCTTATCAGTTTTCGGCTTGAGCAAATACATATTGTGACTAAAGTCCTTCAGGCTGCATATAAAAAACCAATTAAAAAGGAAACCGAGATCATCAATATCCTTATTGATCTCTCAATCAGATCTAGAATGGAAGGCGTACTCTCACTACAGAATCAAGAAAATGAAACAACGATCCTCTTTTTACGTAGAGCACTAGGCTGTCTTATTGATGGATATTCAATTGATCAAATTCGGGATATTTTAAATACAGAAATGTATTTCTTTAAATTACGCAGGGAAGACTCTGAACGAGTTGTGCGTGCCATAGCCGATTATTTTCCGGCATTTGGAATCATGGGATCGGTGGTTGGACTCATTACAATGTTAGGTGGAATAGGTGATACATCTGTAATACTCAAATCCATTCCAATAGCTCTTACCTCAACATTGTACGGTTTGCTCTTTGCTAACTTCTTCTTCCTCCCCTTTGCTGCAACGATCAAAGAGAGGACAAATCAGGAATTGCTGTTACAAAAAATTATTCTTGAGGGTGTTATTGCGATTAACTCAGAAATGAATCCTGTCATTTTAAAAACAAAACTGGAATCCTTTCTTACCCCTTCCGAAAGGGCGACAGAACTCGTTTCCTACTCTAAGATAAAAGAGCGTTTTAATATCGCTAAACAAAAAGAAGAGGAGAAAAAAACTGAAACAGGAGTATAACTTGGAAAAAAGTTAGTCTTGATCTGGCCCGAGAGAATTATCCATTCGCACTATTCCTTCAAGTAAGAGATGATCAATTCGCTCATTAATGAGTATCTCTTCTTTTGAGGGATACTGATTAGCATAGAAAAAAAACATTCCCTCTTTCCAGTTCAAGGTTTCAAAAAAAGCCTCTCTTGCCTGAACCTGAAGCATCTCAGAGAGTTCTTCAAACTTTACGAAACCTTTCTTAACCAGAATATCACCTAAACGACGACGCCGTTCATGCTGCGCGTGAAATTCCAAACCTTGAGCGAGTTGATATGCGCTGATAACGCCAGAATCGACAAGCATATCCCCTATCTTTTTTTGATTAACACTCAAAGCACCAAAAATTAACATTCCCTTCTGGAAGAAAAAACTGGCATTGTTATCACTGCCAACAACACGTAATTCACCAGAGGCGGCCGCATAATCAAAGAACTGAAAAATATTATTCAATTCGATTACCGCAATATTACCCTGGAGGGACACACCTGATTTATGGCGCGAATCTAAAATCATGTAATAACTGGTTTCCTAAAAGTCATTTCAATAGATAACTACTAAAGTAAAAATCAAATAAAGTTTTTGTTACTATAGTATGAGCATAAGTAAAACAGAAGGGAATAACACGGAATTTTAACAAATACAACATGAAGGACATGAAAATTTCTCATTTTTTTCGCCTGATCTCGTTAACGATCCCAAAAACAACGATTCCCTTTGTAACGCACTACCAGAACATCAACGATAAGAAATAGGATACCCATAAGGTTGTTAACTCCTCAAATACATTAACTAAAGAGTAGCACCGAAAAACAACACCTGGATAATATACTGTTTATATTGATTTTTTACAGTTATATTGATGGTTTCAAAACCTGGTGCAAAATCCACTCGTCTATGCTATTAGTCAATACTCTTGAGATGTATTCCCAGGCCGAAAATCATTCATCAATCTAATGGATATGTAAAGTGAAACAACCAATTTTCTTCATTGCGTTATTATTTAGCTTTGTTTTTAACACTTCCTGCGCTCCTGTTTCACAAAATCACTACGAAAATAACGATCAACTCCCTCTCACAAGCAAACAAATTGAACAAAAGATAGTAGATAAGAAGCTCCACTTGGAAAGTATTGATTTTGATGCATTTGTACGATTTCAAAAAAACATGAGACTTACCGCAACAAACCTCGAAGGTGGTACAGATTCCGGAACATGGGCAATCTTGGACGACAATCAACTCTGTCTCAAATTTCGATCTTGGTACTTTGGTGATAATAGGTGCTACAGAGTAATTGAGGATCAGAATCATCTCATCTTTTTTACCCCAAATGGAGCTTTAAGCTATACCGCTACAATATCAAAGCCTTATAAAGATATAAGCCAAAACAAATCAGACGCCCCTCTTATAGCCCCTATAGAAAGGCACAATACACAACCTATACAAAACAGCTCAGAGACAGACAAAGAGCGGTTTATAAAACTTGCTAGAAATTGTCCAGATTGTAATTTTAGTGGTGTGGATTTGAGCAATGCCGAGCTCAACCATGCAAACCTCGCGGGAGCGGATCTCTCTGGAGCTAATCTTACCAATGCAAATCTACGCCAAGCCAATCTTACTGGTGCCAATTTATCCAACGCAAAGCTTATACGCGCCAACCTTCCAGGTGCCAATCTTAGCTCTGCCGACCTCACAAATGCAGACCTCAGTGGCAGTAATCTGATCCGTGCAAATGTTACCGGTGCAACAACCACCAATACCAACTTAACCGGGGCCCACCTCGAAAGTATACAAGGAACTATTCAATAATATGAGTGCAGGATTCACCCATCTCCATGTCCATTCCCAGTACAGTCTTCTCGACGGTGCCATTCGCATAGCAGACCTGCTTGATAAGTGTAAAGAGTTCGGAATGGACAGCGTTGCCATCACCGACCACGGTGCGATGTATGGCTCGCTTGAGTTTTACGTCAAGGCCAAAAAGGCTGGTATTAAACCGATCGTTGGCTGCGAACTCTATATCGCTCCAAGCGATATGAAGAACAAAAAACCGGTTGACGGTCAGGTAGCCTTTCACATTGTACTTCTAGCAATGGACCATACCGGCTATAAAAACCTTATGAAAATGGCTTCCATCGCCCAATTTGAAGGCTTTTACTATAAGCCCAGAATTGATATGGAGGTACTCAAAAAACACAACGAAGGAGTTATCGCACTCACGGCCTGTCTTCACGGTCAAGTCCCCTATCTTATACACAAAAATGACTTTTCCGGGGCCAGGAAGAAAGCCAAGGAACTCCATGACATTTTTGGAGATCGGCTCTATTTCGAATTACAGGAAAATGGCATAGCTGACCAGCAACCCGTCAATGACGGGCTGAAAAAACTGGCAGCCGAAATGGGGGTTAAACTCGTAGCCACAAACGACTGCCACTATCTCAATCGTGAAGAGGCTCACGCCCACGAGCTCTTACTCTGTATCCAGACGGGTAAGACGATTAACGATCCGAAAAGATTTAGATTCTCCACCGATGAGTTTTATTTTAAATCTCCGGAGGTCATGAAAAAAAGTTTCGCCCATTGCCCAGAATCCATTACCACTACTCAGGAAATTGCAGATCGCTGTAATCTGGAAATAAATTTTGACGATTACTACTTCCCGAACTTCCCTGTGGAAGAAGGTGAAACCCTCGACTCTATGTTCCAAAAGGCCTGTTGGGATGGTCTTGAAATCCGCTTTAACGATATGCGTGAAGCAGGAACCTACAATGAGGATGTAGATGCGGCCTATAGAGCGCGACTTGAGATGGAAATCGGCGTTATTTCAACCATGGGATTTCCTGCATATTTTCTTATAGTCGCAGATTTTATCATCTGGGCTAAAGAGCAGGATATCCCTGTTGGTCCAGGACGTGGTTCTGGAGCTGGGAGTCTTGCGGCCTTTGCCATGTCGATTACCAATATTGACCCAATCCCCTATGGACTTATCTTTGAGCGTTTTCTTAACATCGAACGTAAATCCATGCCGGATTTTGATATCGATTTTTGTCAGGAAAGACGTGGCGAGGTTATAGATTATGTCCGTCGAAAATACGGTGGTGCTGAGTATGTCGCTCAGATAATTACCTACGGCTGTATGAAGGCAAAGGGCGTTATTCGTGATGTAGGAAGAGCCCTTGATATCCCCTTTGGCGACGTGGATAAGATAGCGAAACTCATCCCAGACGAACTGAAGATGACCCTCAACAAGGCTCTTCAAGAGGAGCCTAAACTCCGAGAAGCGGCCAACTCCGATCCACGCATTGAGGAATTACTCTCGGTTTCCAGAACGTTGGAGGGACTCGCCCGCCACACCTCTACCCATGCCGCAGGTGTTGTTGTCTCTCCTACCCCTATGACGGACTATCTCCCCACTTGCAAGGGCAGTAACGATGAAACCATAACCCAGTATGATATGACCCATACTGAAATGACAGGTCTTATCAAGTTTGACTTTCTTGGCCTGAAGACCCTTACTGTAATTGATAAAGCCGTCAAACATATAAAACTTGATAATGGGATTGACATTAACATCGACACCATCCCCATGGATGATGCCAAAACCTTTGAGTTACTCTGCAGCGGTGATGCACAAGGGGTATTTCAGCTTGAAAGTTCTGGTATGCGCGAGCTTCTTGTTAAAATGGCACCGGAGGTCTTCAGTGACCTCATTGCTCTTGTTGCGCTTTACAGACCAGGACCTCTTGATTCCGGAATGGTTGATGATTTCGTCGAAACCAAACATGGAAGAAAAGAAGCACATTACCCTCTTCTTGAGATTAAAGATGTCTTAGAAGAGACGTACGGCGTTATCGTCTATCAGGAACAGGTTATGAAAATAGCCAATATCCTGGCTAGTTATTCTCTTGGTGATGCCGACATCCTTCGAAGGGCGATGGGTAAAAAGAAGCCTGAGGTTATGGAGCAGGAGAAAATTAAATTTCTCGCTGGTGCCAAAAAAAATGAATTACCGGAAGATAAGTCTGAATACATCTTTGACCTGATGGCAAAATTTGCAGGTTATGGCTTTAACAAGTCACACTCTGCCGCCTATGCACTCGTTTCATACCAAACAGCTTATTTAAAAGCTCACTATATGCCCCAGTTCATGACCGCATTACTCTCATGCGATATGAACAATACAGACAAGGTCGTCCTGTACATCAACGAGTGTAGTGAACATGATATTGAGGTTCTTCCTCCTGATATTAACGAGTCGGTCAAAGATTTTAGTGTAATAGACGACCGGGTACGTTTTGGCCTTGCCGCAGTAAAAAACGTTGGCGAAAATGCTCTTGACTCCATTGTGGACGAAAGAGTGAAAAATGGAAAGTTCACCTCACTTAGTGATTTCTGTAACCGAGTTGACTCAAGAAAAGTGAATAGCCGTGTTATCGAAAGTCTCATTAAATCCGGTTCTTTTGACTCCCTAGGTTACAAAAGATCACAATATGTTGCCGTATTGGAACAGGCGATGGAACAGGCCAAGGCTGTCCAACGGGATCTACAAAGTGGCCAGATGTCACTCTTTGCTGTAGCGCCAGAGGCAGAGAATCAGCCTGAGGTATCACATATCCCCATGCCCGATATCCCTGAGTGGGAAGAAAGAAAAAAACTTATCCACGAAAAAGAGACTGTTGGATTTTATATTACTGGGCACCCACTCGACGAGGCGATCCACGAAATAAACACTATAGTAGACTGTTCAATTCAGGGTCTTGCAGAATGGGGTGAGGACCAACCTGTGCGCATTGGTGGACTTATCCGTAGCTGTAAAAAGCTGAGAAGCAAACGAGGAGATCCGATGGCATTTCTCTCCATAGAGGATCTTGCTGAAGCTGTTGAAGTTGTTGTTTTTCCAAGCACGTATGCTGCCTGCGAAGAAATTTTATCTTCCCCTGATCCAATAATCATACAAGGAACGGTGCAACAGGATGAGAGAGGTCCCAAAATCATTGCAGAAGCCATCGATTCACTAGAAGATGCCAGAGAGAAATATACCGATTCTGCCAGGATTAAACTCAACTCAGAAAAACTGTCACGCCAACAAATGGAAAAGGTAAAAAAGACACTGTATCAATTCCATGGTTCCTGCCCCGTTCGACTTACCCTGCATTTTTCAGAGAAAGGGGAAGTTGATATTGATGTGCTCAAGGATCTTACAATACGCCCATGCAAAGGTCTTACCGACACAATGGATGAGATACTCAGCTACAAAGCTATCAGCTTTTCTAAAAAGCCCATTATGTTAAAACCAAGAAAAAAACGGTGGGACAATAAACCAAAAGCTAATTAACAGAAAAAGGCCATCTCTAGAAGCAAGCGAGAGATGGCCTTTTGACCTCATGGTAAATTCCTGTACCATATTGTTATTACTGGTAACTTTTAACAAAACCTCAGTTAATCACCTTGCCTGGATTACAGATATTTTTAGGGTCCAGAGTTCTCTTAATCTGCTTCATCAAATCCAGTTCGACAGTACTTTTGTAGTGTTCCATTTCGCCAACTTTAAGTTGTCCGACGCCATGTTCAGCGGCTATAGATCCATCCATACTATCCACCAGATCATGAACTAAGCGGTTAACTTCTCCCCAAAGCGCAAGAAACGCCTTCCCGTCCATATCCTGGGGCTGAGTCAGATTAAAATGTACATTGCCGTCTCCGGCATGGCCAAAACTACAGACAATCACACCTGGAATTTCTTTTTCAACCAGACGTGTTCCTTTATCAATAAACTCAGCAAGTCTGTTTAAGGGTAAAGACACATCATGTTTAATTGACGCCCCTTTTACTTTTTGTGCAGCGGATATTAAATTCCTAATCTCCCAGAGAGCAACCGACTCACTCTTGTCGCGCGCAATTTTCACTGCTACATCGCTCTGGCCCAATACCCGTTGCAAAGGAGTTTCCAAATCCAGTTGAAAGTCTGTAGAGTTAAGCTCTATAAGACCGTACCATGTGTATTTTTGTGGAAAAGGATCTTTAGCAGAAGGTTCATACTCAAGCACGACGTCTACTGCATTTCTTGAGATTATTTCAAAACCTGAGAGATTCTCAGAAAAATGACCTCGGACTGAAACAAACACCTCCATCAGCTCTTCAATTGTTTGGGTTGCAACCATAGCTGTCTGTTGAACTTGAGGAGCAGTATATAACTTCAAGGTTGCCGCTGTAATAACACCCAACGTACCTTCTGCACCGATGTACAGATGTTTAAGATCGTAGCCAGCGTTGTCCTTTCGGAGCCCACGTAATCCATGCCAAACGTCACCACTCGGCAATACAATTTCAAGGCCAAGAACAACATCACGTGTATTTCCGTATCTCAGAACATTGGTACCGCCTAGATTGGTAGATATATTACCACCAATCTGACATTCTTTTTGGGATGGACAACTGAGTGAGAGCAGAAGATTTTCAGCCGTAGCAACGTTCTGAAGATCGGCCAGAATACACCCCGCCTCAACCGTCATGGTACCACCAATCTTATCGAGGTTTCGGACCTTGTTCATCCTACCCAAATTCAACAAAACCCCTCCACGCGGCACAGCGCCTCCACAAAGCCCTGTATTACCAGACTGTGGAGTTATCGGTATATCATTTTCAAAACAATATTTTACAACTTTCGATACCTGCTCAGTGGATACAGGAGACACCACGGCAAGACATGACCCTTCGTAAAGTCCACGTCTCTCTTTTAAAAACGGCGCCTTAGCCTCAGGTTCTACAGCTATACCTTTGGCACCAACAATTGCTGTAAGCGCGTCTTCAATACTTTTACTCATCTATTACTCCACATTCTTAAAACACATATCACCTCAATATTGCATACGCAAAATGAGGAAATACTGTAACCTTACTCAACAGTATATTACGTTCATGATACTTATTTAAAAATCACAGCCGCAGGCCTTGGTGCAGTCAATCCAAGCTCCAAAATTATCTGAAGCTTGGTGACTCCTTAAGCAAAACAGAGCCCGCATTCGGGACAGGCGCCTACCGTAGGTGAGAATTTACAACCACAAGCTGGGCAAACTGTTTCTGCAGCTAGCTCATCAAAGATAACATCGGCGTGTTTCAAATCTTCGATATTTAAAGCTGTACTTTTTACAAAATCTCGAGCTAGTACCCCTTCTGCCACATCCATATCCTCACGCCTAATCTGGAGAATCATTTCAGGACCACAGCACCCCTTACCGCAGCTGCCTTCGTCTCCTGCCAAAATTGATGGGATTCTCTCGGTTGCAAGAATCCTCTGTAAGGCTTTTACATCTTTTAGAGGGGCCTTACGAATTGATACGAGTTCATCATCTGATGAAATGTCCATAGAACGTAGGCTAGAAGATGCAGTCTCAGCAATCTTACGCTGTATTTTCTCATCTCCAGTCATCAGTACCACATCACAGGTTGGACATTTCACAATATCTCCACGAAACTCATCTTCGCAGTCTGGGCAGTAATTCATTTCGGGATCTATCCCATGAACCAGTTGCCCATCACTTTGAGACACAGAATCTGCAGATTTCTTTTTACCAAAAAACTTTAAAAACATAGTCGTTCTCCAATCTGATACCAGCTTACAGAATATACCTGCTCAGATCCTGGTCCTGGACAATTTCACTGAGCTGTTCTTTTACATAGTCGGCTGTGATCTCGAAGGTCTCACCTGATTTGTCAGAGGCATCAAAAGAGAGACTATCCAACATTCTTTCTAGAACAGTGTGTAGCCTTCTTGCACCAATTTCCTCAGTTTTTTCGTTTACCTCTACCGCTATTGCAGCAAGTTCTTCAATGGCATCATCTTTGAAAACCAATTCCACACCTTCAGTCTTCATAAGAGCTACATACTGCTTAACCAGTGCATTTTCGGGCTCAGTTAAAATCCGTACAAACTCATCTTTTCCAAGAGGATGTAATTCAACTCGAATTGGAAACCGACCTTGCAATTCAGGGATCAGATCAGAAGGCTTGCTTAAATGAAAAGCACCACTGGCAATAAAGAGAATATGGTCCGTTTTAACCATACCGTGTTTTGTACTGACTGTGGCTCCTTCAACAATAGGAAGTAAATCTCTCTGCACACCTTCACGAGATACTTCCGGACCATTTCCGCCCCCACCTTTTGTGGCAATTTTATCTATTTCGTCAAGAAAGATAATTCCGGATTGTTCTGTTCTGCTAAGCGCTTCCTGCACAACCTTATCGTGATCAATGAGCTTTGCAGTCTCTTCATTGATCACCGCTTCTTTTGCATCCTTCATTTTCATCTTTCGGTTTTTTTTCTTTTTGGGAAAAAGTTTTCCAAAAGCATCTTGAATATTGGATTGCATATCTTCCATACCAGAGGTCGTCATGATCTCTACCATAGGAGCAGGTTTGCTATCGCTCACCTCTACTTCTAATTCACGGTCATCAAGTTTTCCATCCCGGAGCATTTTTCGAAATTTTTCTCTGGTACTATTCTCAGTACTCTCTTCCGTTTTCACAGGAAGATCCGGAGATTCAATGGTAAAGGAGGCTGCGCCTTCAGGACCAGCAGCGGCCACACCACTAGGTGTTGGGGGAAGAAGAATATCAAGGATTTTGTCTTCCGCATTGGCCTCAGCTACGCCTTTAATTCTTTCTTCTTCTTCTTTTTTCACCATGTTAATGGCGAGTTCTACAAGGTCTCTTACCATAGACTCGACATCACGACCCACGTAGCCAACCTCAGTGTATTTTGACGCCTCCACTTTAATAAAAGGAGACTCGGCAAGAATTGCTAAACGCCTCGCTATCTCGGTCTTACCAACGCCGGTGGGCCCAATCATAATAATATTCTTAGGGGCAATTTCTTCTTGCAGAGGTGATGGTACCTGCTTTCTTCTCCAGCGATTTCTAAGAGCAATTGCAACAGATCTTTTTGCATCCGCCTGCCCTACGATGTATTTATCAAGTTCAGACAGGATTTCTTTTGGTGTAAAGGATTGAATTGGCATTATATTTTCTCAACAATTATAGAGTTGTTCGTAAAAACACAGATATTACCAGCAATATTAAGAGCTGCTTCACAAATCTGTTCTGCGTCAAGGTCACTATGCTTCACTAGGGCAAGGGCCGCAGCCTGAGCATAAGGACCACCTGAACCTATCGCCAAAATCCCTTCATCTCCCTCAATAACATCACCCGTCCCTGACAAGAGCAGAGAATGATCCTTGTCCACCGCAATGAGCATTGCTTCGAGCTTTCTCAAATACTTATCTGTACGCCATTCTTTAGCAAGCTCAACAGAGGCCCGCAGCAGATTGCCCTTATATTGCTCCAGCTTTTCTTCAAGTTTGTCAAAAAGCGTAAAAGCATCTGCCGTAGCTCCTGCAAAACCGGTAATAACGTTATTATGATACAGTCGTCTCACCTTGCGGGCATTATGCTTCATTACCGTATTACCAAGAGAAACCTGACCGTCCCCTGCAAGGGCTACTTCACCCTTATGTCTCACCGCTAAAATTGTTGTAGATCGTATTTTCATGCGTATTATTTTTCCAAAATTGCTTTCATAGTTTGCGAAAATCAAGGAGATTTTCACCATTATATTTATGAGTCAGTTGATTTATTTCGTTTTACTCTTTGCCAATGGATGAGCTTTATCATACACGTCTGAAAGATGATCTAAGGTCAAGTGGGTGTAACGCTGTGTTGTTGAAAGACTTGCATGGCCAAGCAACTCCTGCACTGATCTTAGATCCGCCCCCATCTCCAAAAGATGTGTAGCAAAGGAATGTCTGAGTGCATGCGGAGTAACTATTTGTAAAATCCCCGCCCTTTCTCCATACATTTTCACCATTCTCTCAACACTACGAACAGACAAACGTCCCCCTCTACCATTAAGAAACAGGGCATCTTTTTCAACTGGTCTTCCTCGTCCAGCACGTTTTGCTATAAGCTGCAACCGCTGATCAAGGCAGTTACGAACAGCCTCAACAGCAGGTACTCCCACAGGCACGAGACGTTCCCTATTACCTTTGCCCCGTACCGTAAGCATTTCCTCTTTGAAATCAAGATCAACAAGATCCCCCGATACAAGTTCTGAAACCCTCATTCCTGTGGAATACAGCATTTCTAGAATCGCTCGATCGCGAAGCATATAAGTGTCTTTCGCTACAGGTGCTTCAAGCAGGGCAAATGCCTCATCGACAGTGAGAAAAACTGGAATGTAGCTGCCGACTTTCGGTCCTGCAATAGAAAGTACCGGATCAGTATCAACCCATTTTTCACGGAGGGAAAATCGAAAAAATGTTCGTATTGCTGAGAGTTTTCTTGCAACGGTTGCTCCGCTATTATGCCCATGCAGACTAACCACAAAGCGCCTAATATCTGTCGCTGAAATGTCCCTGATACGATAGGTTACAGGAAGCGTCGAATTAAACTCAAGGATGTCCCTTTTATAACCACTGACGGTATGATGAGAGTATCCTTTTTCAACTTCCAACCACCTTGTAAAAATCTTAATAGTTTTTATCATTACTTCTGGTTCAATTCGAAATGGAGAGTTAGTTCAACTTTCTGTAATTGAAAAGGTAATGGTTATTCCTTTTCCACTCGACTTCTTGCTGCTTACATAATATATACCATGGTATTTTACGATTATGTCCTTTTAGGTTATCTGAAGCAACCCAGTACTAGCCCGAATAGTTCATACAGGCAACTCTCTTTTCATGCAAATAAGTTCTAAATTATGGCTAAAAAAACGTTTGAATCCGCACTCAGTAAACTCGAGAAAATCACCGAAGAATTGGAAGATGGTGAATTGAGCCTTGAAAATAGTTTGAAAAAATTTGATGAGGGTATTCAACTCGCCGGATTTTGTTCTGAACAGCTTTCTGAGGCCAAGGCTAAGGTTGAATTACTGCTGGAAAAAGACGGAAAACTTGAAACCTTACCCTTTGGCGAGCAAGAAAGTGGATATAAAGACCTATCTGAATAAACAAAAGCAGGTCGTAGAGGATGGGTTAAGCAAGTATATGCTCGAAGTCAACGGCCCTTTTTCCCACCATATTGAGGCCATGCGTTATAGTCTCTTTGCCGGAGGAAAACGTGTTCGACCTATTCTATGCCTGGCTGCGGCCCAAGCGATTAGCTCCACGGTCCAACAGGCACAAGGTCTGCTCCCGGTAGCTTGTGCGCTGGAATGTATCCACACCTATTCGCTCATTCATGATGATCTGCCCGCAATGGACAATGATGAGCTCAGGCGAGGAAAGCCGACCAATCATATGCTCTACGGAGATGGTCAGGCAGTTCTTGCTGGAGACAGTCTCCTCACCTGGGCCTTTGACCTCATCACCAATCGTGACTACAATACGCTAACAGCCGAACAACGACTTGATATCGTTCAAGTTGTTTCACGTGCTGCAGGACCGCTTGGTATGGTAGGTGGCCAGAGTCTTGATATTGCTTGTGAAAATACAGAATTCCCTTTTAGCACCTTGCAAACCATTCATAAAAGTAAGACGGGCGCCCTCATCACCTGCTCTGTTGAAACGGGTGCGATTGGAGCTGGAGGTAGCCCTGATGAAGTTGCAGCCCTTGTCAATTATGGTGACCACATAGGCCTTGCTTTTCAAATAGTTGATGACCTCCTCAATGTGACATCAACGACCGAACAGCTTGGAAAAGCAGCCGGGTCTGATGCCAGCCGGGGCAAGGCGACATATCCTGCTTTTTTTGGTGTTGATCAAACCCGACAAAAAGCAAAAGACGCTGTTGAAAAAGCTTTACATGCTCTACAAAATTTCGATGCAAAAGCAGATCCTCTCCGAGCATTGGCTGAGTACATTTACACCAGAAGCAATTAGCCCAAAGACGCTCCCCAGATGAAGTCTGCTATAGTTACTGAATCTACAAATTGTTTCTTGAAATCTTTTTTAGATACCCGTTATGTCAATACCACAACCAATATCACCAAATAATCTGCTCGATCAGGTTCAAAGCCCTCTTGATATACGAGATCTCCCTATCGACGATCTTAAGGTGCTGGCTCAGGACATTCGAGACAAAATAGTACAAACGGTTTCCAGGACCGGTGGCCACCTTGCGCCTAGCCTCGGAGTTGTAGAGTTGACGATTGCTCTTCATTATATTTTTGACACCCCAAAGGATAAAATTATCTGGGATGTAGGGCACCAGTCTTATGCCCATAAATTACTCACCGGCAGACAGGATCAATTCGCGACACTCAGGCAATATAAGGGGATGAGTGGTTTTCCTAAAGTTAAAGAGTCAAAGTATGATGCTTTTGATACTGGGCACAGTTCCACCTCAATATCAGCAGCCACTGGAATTACTCTGGGAAAATTAATAAAAGGCGATAAACATAGAGCAATTGCAGTAATCGGTGATGGATCAATGACTGCAGGTATGGCCTTTGAAGCACTCAACCATGCCGGTCACCTGGATAAAGACCTTATCGTCATTCTAAACGACAATGAAATGTCCATTTCTCCAAACGTTGGAGCAATGTCCAGCTTCCTGAGTAGAAAGCTGACAGGTAAGACCATGAGCAGGGTAAAAAATCACCTTGTGGAAAAACTTGGTATTTCTGATGTTGGTGAAAACATCCTTAACATTCTCAGGAAAAGTGAAGAGTCTTTTAAAAGTTTTTTCACTCCGGGGATGCTCTTTGAGGCCTTTAAATTTAACTATATAGGCCCCATAGACGGCCATAACATTGAAGACCTTATTGAAAGTCTTGAAATAGCAAGAGACACATCGCAGGGTCCTATGCTCATCCATGTCCTTACTAAGAAAGGAAAGGGCTACGAACCGGCTGAAAAAAACCCTGACATCTTCCATGGAATTGGGCCTTTTGATATTTTAAGTGGCAAGCCGCACAGATCCAAGGGGCCTATTACCTATACAAAGGTGTTTGGTAACACTATCAGTAAACTTGCACGAAAAGACGATAGAATTATCGCGATCTCTGCCGCCATGGTTTCTGGAACAGGCCTCTCTGGCTTTGCCGAAGAATTCCCTGATCGTTTTTTTGATGTTGGCATTGCAGAGCAACATGCTCTGACCTTTGCCGCAGGTCTTGCATCAGAAGGATTACGACCTGTGGTGGCGATATACTCGACATTTTTCCAACGAGCACTTGACCAGATCATCCATGACATATGCATACCAAACCTCCCAGTAACCCTCGCAATTGACAGGGCAGGAGTTGTCGGCGATGATGGTCCGACCCATCATGGAGCCTTTGATATTTCTTTTCTCAGCTTTATCCCTAACATGGTGATAATGGCACCAAAAGATGAAGAAGAGTTACAACATATGCTCTACACCTCAATTGAATATAACGGACCATCAGCGGTGCGCTATCCAAGAGGAGCCGGTGAAGACAGACCAATGGAAGAATCAGACGAGCTGCAGCTCCTTCCAATCGGTAAAGGCGAGTTACTCGTTGAGGGTGATGACATCCTCTTACTTCCTGTTGGTAATCGTGTCTACCCTGCTCTTGAAGCGGCCAAAGAGTTAAAAGAGATCGGCATAAATGCTTCTGTCATAAATCCAAGGTTTATTAAACCCCTTGATGGTGACCTTATTGAAAAATGGGCCAGCCACACAGGGAAAATGATAACGATTGAAGATAACAGCAAGATGGGTGGATTTGGCAGCTCTGTACTCGAACTACTGAGCAGTCGTGGTATATGCCACGTTCAGACACTACTTTTAGGGTATTCAGACAATTTTATTGAACATGGTCCGCAAAAGACACTGTGGAAAGACAATCTTATTGACACTGCTGCAATCGTCACGAGTGCTAAGAAGCTACTGGCAGTAGAATAGTTTTTTCAGCTCAGTAATTCAACAAACCAAAAAGGGGATCTCGCAATGCGAAATCCCCTTTTTGTATTTAGTGTCTGAACGCAAACCTGCTCATTCGGTCGAGCGCTATTTAAGAGCAAGAATTATCTTAAATATTAAAGTAGGATTTATACCAGTCTACAAACTTGCCGATACCAAACTCTAAGGTCGTGGCGGGTTTGTAATCAAAATCAGACACGAGATCATCCACATTCGCGTAGGTTGCAGGAACGTCACCGGGCTGCATTGGCATAAAATTCTTTTCAGCTTTACGACCAAGGCAATCTTCAAGTACCTCGATGTATCTCAGCAGCTTTTCCTTATTATTATTGCCAATATTATACACCCGATATGGACAGTAGGATGACGCCGGATCAGGATTATCACTACTCCATTCCGGGTTACCTTCAGGAATCTTGTGTATTACCCTGAAAACACCTTCGACAATATCATCGATATAGGTAAAATCACGTTCCATATTACCATTATTAAAAACATCAATGGGACGATTTTCAAGTATCGCCTTGGTAAAGAGGAAAAGTGCCATATCAGGACGCCCCCACGGACCATAGACAGTAAAAAATCTGAGACCAGTTGTAGGTAAATTAAACAGGTGGCTATAGGTATGTGCCATCAGTTCATTAGCTTTTTTAGAGGCAGCGTACAGGGATACAGGATGATCTACATTATCATGAACTGAAAACGGCATGCTTGTATTGGCACCGTAAACAGAACTCGATGATGCGTAGACAAAATGTTTCACTCCAGAATGCCGACATCCTTCTAATATGTTCACAAACCCAACGAGGTTCGTGTCAACATATGAGTGGGGATTTATGAGTGAATACCTTACACCAGCCTGGGCCGCCAGATTAACCACTGCATCAAACTTATGTTCCTGAAAAAGAGCTTCAACAGCACCTCTATCTGAAAGTTCGATATGAGCGTGGCTAAAATTCGCCCCTTGGCCAAGAGCGGCCATCCGATCAATCTTTAGTTGTGGATCGTAATAATCATTTAAATTATCAAGAGCTACCACTTCAGTACCAACAGCCGTAAGACGCTGGGCTAAATGTGCCCCAATAAAACCTGCACCACCGGTGATAAGTACTTTTTTTATTTCATTCATTCCTATTCTTTATCCTTTACACTATTACTTCAATTTGCAGGCTACATTATCAATCATCAAAATCACCTTCAGGTCCCTTATCTACGACAAGGGTCTTTGCTCTTTCTATGATCTTTTCCGTGGTCCAATCAGCAGGATCTTCAATCTGCTTTCCTTTAGAGCCAAGGTCATATGATCCTGCCTTCATTAGTAGCTCTTTAGCCAAGGTCCCAGTACCACCTGCATTAAAGACATTAACCAACATATTGTGAACAAAGTCTTCAACCCGTGCAGCCATTCTCTCTCGCACAGCTTTATCTTGGGCTAAAATTCTGTTTTCAAAAGGCAGGTTCAATTTCTTATAATCTCCACCTTTCCAGCTCTGCGTATCAGCATAAGAAACCATTGCATCCCAGGTTTCTTCAGTTACACCTTCACCTTTTACTTTGATAAAGTGGCCACTATCATCCTGGAGCGCATTACCATAATCATTAACTTCAACACCCCAGGCAACCATTTGCAGAGCCGTTGCAACATTGGCCTTTGTTGTGTGGGTCTGACCAGTAATAGCTCTCAATTTATCGGAATTGTTACCTGATGTTCCATGCTGAGCCCCGGAGACGCCATATGGAACAAGGTGCTTGTGGATTTCAGAGGTCAACTCCACCTGAATGCCAGCACCGGTCGCTTCTAGTCCATGGGAAGATCCATTATTAAGAGCAATCCAGTCAGCAAAGATTTTTCTGCTATTGAGGCCTTTTATTAAAAATGTGGCATCATCGACAGTAGACAACCCTTGGTTTCCTTTGATTTCACCCACTTCAGTTTCAAGTCCAGCCCATGAAGGGATAAATGCACCCAGTTCGATATTGGCAAGGAGATTCTTGTCGTCTGGCATATGCGAAGCATCGACCGCGATAGAAGTAATCCCTGCCTCAAAGATGGAAGGAATTTCCATTTTGGCGTAAGGAAGATCACTTTCACTCTTAATTCCGTAGTGATCTGCATGAATAGCAACTGGTATTGTTATTCCAAGTTCATTGCAGATAGCATCAATCTGGAGAGCAATGTTATAAAAATTAGTGGGACAGTAGTTGCATTCAGAACGTGCAATTTCTATAAGAAGTGCAGCATCAGCGCGTTGTGCAGCCTGCAATGTCCCTCTAATAACAAGATTACTGCGACCATTCGCTGCAATAGTCATTGCAGAACCTTTTGCCACAAGTGCCTGGTCAATGACCTTCCCGCTTACAATCAGCGCCTTTGAGTTAGGAAACCGACTTACTATATTTGGTGGCCGACCCGTTTTAATGAGTTTTTCAAAATCAGAATTATACATATCAATACCTCCACATCGTTTATTAGCGGTCATTCGAGAGGTGTCCCCTCCTGATTGATCCGGTGTATAAAGTATACCAAATGAACTCTCTCACTTATAATGCAGAGAGCATGATAAATCCAGTTAGGAAAACTGGTAATTTAGTGCCTTACTCCAGAAAGATTGTCATAGAAACAAGAAATCTGGGTTGTCGGTTGAAATTAGAAACTTAAACTAACCACCAGATAGCGATAGACCTTCGAGGCACTTAATACCCCCTCGGAGTCTATCGTTTACCTGTGGGGTGTTATATATTATTCCTCAACAACTGAATCATCAAAACCGCTGAATCCTTTCCTTCCAAACATCCAGACAGCAACGACACTGATTTCGTACAAAACCATGAGCGGAACACCCATCATCAGTTGATTGACGATATCTGGTGTAGGTGTAAGGATTGCCGCAATTATAAAGTTTATCAGAATTGAGTATTTTCGATTTTTGTTGAGAAAGGCAACATCAATCACTCCAACTTTGGCTAAAAACACCATAAAAAGTGGCATTTCAAAAATAACGCCAAAAGCAAGGAGCAACCTTGTTGCAAGGGAGAAATATTCACTAATAGCAGGAAGCGAAGTGAGGAACTCGTTGTTATAGCCCACTAAAAATTTGAATGCCGGTGGAAACACGACAAAATATCCAAAGGCTGCCCCACCAATAAAACAGATGGATGACAAAGCTGTGAAGGGAACAAGGACACTTTTTTCATGCTTAAAAAGACCGGGGGATATAAACCGCCATATCTGAGAAAATATAGCAGGACACCCCAACAAAAGACCACAGACAAGCGCGAGCTTTAGATAAAAAAAAACCCTTCCTGGTACGAGGTGAAAATCAGAGAAGTGCCCTCAGGGAGAACATCAGTGAGGGGCTTGAAAAACCATGTTCCAATAGGGCGAATCACGGTATAAGAAAGACAAAAGCCTATAAATACGGCTATAAAAGATATAATCAAACAGGAACGTAGCTCACGTAAATGATCTGTGAGTGCCTGTTTTTCAAGATTTTCACTTCCACCATCAAGGTTCATATGTCATATTTCATGTTACATGATTAATAATAAAGCAAAAGCCTGCTATAACGGGTGGAACTTCAATACCATTTGCACTGATTTTTCGCAAGGCAACCTACACTTTTACCAAAATTCCAGACAACAATGACATCAGTTACCACCCCACAATCTTCTCCTGCCAATACCTGGTTTGTCTATATCGTTAAATGCGCTGACAACAGCTATTATACGGGAGTAACTACTGATCTTAAAAGACGCCTACACGAGCATAATACCTCCAACAAAGGGGCAAAATACACGCGGTGCAGACGCCCTGTCACCCTCGCTTACCATGAACCCACAGATTCCAGACAAAATGCCTGTAAACGCGAGTACGCAATAAAACAGATGACGGCCATACAGAAGAATACCCTCGTTCATAGCTCTTCAAAATCGTCGCAACCTACGATAAAGCTGCCCTAATCTTCGCTGAAACCCCTTGAGTTAACTCCAGCACCCTTTTCGCCTGATCAAAAGAAACTGCTCCAGTTCCACAACTTGGTGTTATAAAAGTCTGCCGGTACACGACCTCTTCACTCACCCCGAGCGCTACCAGCTCTTTTCTCTGTTCAAACCATTTTGCCGTGAGTCCTTCCACTGTCTCTTTTTCTATAAATTCAGGGCTGGTCGGCACAATTCCCGATGCCAGGAATCCACCCCGAGCAAAGAAATCAACGAGTTGGTCAGCGTAGAGAACCAATCGATCAAAATAAGAATAGGCGTCGAAACTGATAATATCCACACCGGCATCAAAGAGTATAGGCCATTGGGTATTGGCACAAACGTGAACCCCGGTCAGCCCATTTTCAGCTTGTACTTCGGCAAACACTTCACTTAAGCAGGCCACAATATCTTCTTGAGTAATTGTTATATAGGCAGACGTTCCCATTCCGGCAAGACCAGGTTCATCAAAAAACATTATGGGCTGTCCACCCAACTCGGCCATTTTTTTGGTCTGCCATCTCGCCTTGAGGCCAAGGTGTTTAATAGCAACATCGCGCAGCTGGTCATCATAGAAAATAGATCTGTTATCCTGGTCCACAAGACCGGTACAAAATGTAACAGGCCCTGTTGTTTGTCCCTTTAAACTAATAAATGTTCCTTTTCTTTTTTCTGCAGCGGAGAGAAAAGAAAAAAATCCTTTTGCTGTCTTTTCTGTCAGTTCAAAACGGGAACCGTCAAGAGGACTACCACCTTCTGCAATCGATAGATATTCTTCATAAAAACTGAGAATTTCAGCATCAAATGATGCACTTGAGCCATCAATAAATATTTTACCATCACACTCACCAACACAGGGAAATCCTTCAAGGTATTGTTGAATCATCCCTTCTTCTTTATACATAGGCAGCTGAGGCCAAAGTGGATATTCAGGGGTATAATCAAAGATGAGTTCTGTGGCTTCATTGTGATCAGCAATTGGCAAACTTCCAATAAGTAATGGACGACATTCTGGATAAATACGTGACATAGATAGCTACCTTCATAAAGAAATAACGGAAATATTAATAAAAACAGTTGTAAAAGAGTAAGATCGAAGTGAACATTGTCACCTATGAGAACAAATAAAAATAGAGTGCTCTTTAACGCCCCATAAGACGATTCACCGCACTTCCCAACCCATCAAGAGACAATTCATACATGGGAAATATTGAACCGATCACCTTTATGGTGTGGGTGTATGGCCATTGTTGCTGTGGAATAGGATTAAGCCATACAGAATTGGGAAAATACTCAGTTAAAAACTTAAGTTGTTCTACAGATGCCTTACCACTTCGTTCAAAAGCATAAATGGACCCATCCGTTGACATGAGTTCGTATGGGGCCATGCTTGCATCACCCACAACAATAAACCTTGTATCTGGATCACTTTTAATAAAATCAGAAATCGGTATCGCTTTTTTATATCTACCAGGGTCCTCCCAGACAAGATCATAAACGGTGTTGTGGAAAAAATAGATCTTAAGGTCCTTAAACTCCGACTTTGCATAATGAAACAGGGTCTGAACCAGTTCAACATGTGGTTCCATTGACCATCCGCCGTTGTCGATCAACAATATGACCTTGAGGCGATCAACCACTCCTCTTTCGAAAACAAGGTCGATTTCACCACCTTTTCGAATCGTTTCTCGAATCGTCTCGTCTACATTCAGAGTGTCTTTTGGGCCTCGGGGGACCATGTTTCTCAGCTTTTTTAGAGCCTCACCCATTGTACTTGTGGTGAGTGGTCCTGTGGCTGAATAGTTTCTGTATCGACGCTCGCCGGCAACTTTAAGTGCCGATCTATTGCCTGAGACACCGCCTACCCGTAATCCTCCAGGGTGATTTCCGCCATGACCAACAGGAGAGACACCTCCAGTACCAATCCATTTTGAGCCGCCATCGTGCCTTGAGTCCTGATCTTTTAAGCGCTTCTTAAAATACTCAAGAACCTCTTTAGGACTCATTGCAGATAGTTTATCTTGGTCCACACCAAGTGCATCCGCAAGACCTTTGGGGTCTTGCAACCACTCATTTACCATGCTGCCAGCGAGAAGATCGAGTGCATCCTGGTCTATATCGATAAGTTCTGTTCCTGCAAAAACATGGGAAAAGACCTGATCGTATAAATCAAAGTACTTTTCACTTTTTACGAGCACCATTCGTGCCGTCGTATAGAGATCATCAAGAGAAGCAATGAGGTTCAGCGACAACGCCTTATGTAAGGTCAAAAAAGAAGTAGGACTCACAGGTATCCCCACATCTCTCAAAGTATAAAAAAATTGTACAAACATAAGCTTCTCCTTGTACGGGGATTAGAAGAATCTTTTTTTCATCAATTGTGCTGTCGCCTTTGAATAATCCGTACTTTTTTTGAACAATACCCCAAGATACGGAATCTCCTTTTTTAACCTGCCCCCATCAGTAAAATCAGGATCTGCCTGCAAGGCCCTCACCCAGTTAATCAATTCTCTTGTGGCGGGTTTTTTTTCAATTCCATCAACATCGCGCAGCCCAAAGAATGTTCGAACAGCATTTTCCACAAGATTTTCGGAAATGTCTGAAAAATGCACAGCCAAAATTTTACGCATCATTTTTGGATCCGGAAACGCAATATGATGGAAGTTACAGCGCCCTAGAAATGGATCCGATAAATCCTTTTTCGCATTTGAGGTGATAATTATTACAGGTCGGTTTTTAGCACTCACCACGCCATCAGTTTCCATAATATCAAATTGCATCTGATCTAAGACATCAAGCATATCATCTTGAAACTCAGTCTCAGCTTTATCAATTTCATCAATGAGCAGTATGCACCTCTTGTCAGCGACAAAGGACTGACCAATTTTACCCATCTTTATATAGTCACTTATATTACCAACGTTACGGTTTGAATCACCGAAACGGCTATCATTTAAACGAGTTAACGTATCATACTGATACAGTGCGTCTATAAGCTTCATGCTGGATTTGACATTAAGAGTAATAAGCTTCATCCGCAAGGTATCGGCTATTGCATGGGCAAGCATTGTTTTCCCAGTGCCTGGTTCGCCTTTTAAGAGAAGAGGCATCTCCAATACCATTGAAATATTGACTATTTTAGCAAGCTCCTGATCGAGAACGTATTTTTCAGACCCGGTAAACATTGAACTTTCCATTAACCCTCCTTAGTATATGTCGTAGCTCAATGGCCACTCTTTACAAGCGTCAACACAACGCCTCTACCTGCAATAACTCTCTTCCACCCATGTATGACCAAATTTCCTTTGTGCAACTTATTATATTTTGTAATAAATTTCAGCCTCATATGACAATAACATTGTACCTCACCTCATAATGATTGTCATTTTGCTTATAAACTCTTCACTAAACCTATACCTTAGTATACTTATTGACCGACCAATTGCCCCTCATCATTGAGTCATATCAAACTAATATTACGTAATTATTTTTCCACATCAATTACCATACAAGAAAATTAATCCCATCCCCTGTTAAAGACATTTTTACATGTATTTTCATTAGGATTGACTTTTATTTTCTCACTCTGTAAAGTGCTTAGTGCTAGAGAGTTGTAGGTTAGAATTAAACGGCAAAGAACCGCTTAAGACAAGCTGAATCTTTGCTATTACATTTCGTCTGAATTCTTAAGGGAATAAAGGAGTGCAACAGTTGACTTCACCCATTCACACGTCATTTCCTTATGGTTTAGTCCGCCATTCCGCCTGCCCTCTCTCTCTAGAACATACATCATCAAGTTGTATGCGACTTCCCCGTTTGCTTCACACCCACCCCACCCAAAAAAGCTTCACGTACCAAATAATCAATAGAATTTTTTTATTCATATATAACAAGTTACGACATTTTAAATGTACACCCTGTGGACCGGATTAAGATTTTTTCGGTCTACACCTAAAACTTTAAAACTAAAACGATTTTGAGACAAACAAATAATAGTGAAATCCACAACAGAACCAGGGAGGTTAATCTCAGCACGCTGGCGTAATTCATTTTAACCCATAATTTCAGATAGTTGACTAACTATATACAGTCATCACTAGAAATTGGATAGGAAAAAAGGAACAACATCAATGTCAGAAAGTACCATCAAAATCACAGGAAAAAAACAAAGCTCCTTTCTTGATAAATGCAAGGAGATCATCCCCGACGGAGGTAATCTCAACCTCTGCCTCACATGTGGAGCCTGCGCATCCGGTTGCCCTGCAACCGGACTGAGTGATATGGATCCACGTAAATTTCTCCGTATGTGCACCATGGGCATGGACGAAGAAGCAACCAAGTCACCTTGGGTCTGGATGTGTACCATGTGTCAGCGGTGCGTCTACGTCTGCCCAATGAAAATCGACATACCACAACTTGTATTCAATGCCCGTGCAACATGGCCAAGAGAAGAAAGGCCTTCAGGTATCATGAAATCCTGCGACATGGCTCTTAGAAATGATTCTAACAGTGCCATGGGTACAGCTCCGGATGATTTTATTTTTGTGGTAGAAGACGTTCTAGAGGAATACAAAGAGTCTCAGCCTGAATTCAAGGACATGGAAGCGCCAATTGATAAAGAAGGTGCTTATTTCTTCCTCAATCAAAACTCTCGAGAACCAGTTACAGAACCTGATGAGATGGTCCCGTTATGGAAAATATTGGATCTTGCCGGAGTCGATTGGACCTACGGTAGCAGAGGGTGGGCGGCGGAAAACTACTGCCTCTTTCTTGCCGACAATGACTGCTGGGAAAGAGTAACCAGAGTGTCTGCGGAACAGGCAGATAGTCTGGGCTGTAAGGTCTTTCTCAACACTGAATGAGGACACATAACATTCTCAGTCCGGGCCGGACTGAAAAAATTCAATATCGATCATAAATTTGCAGTTGAATCTATTTACACTTACTACGCTAAGTGGATCCGTGAAGGCAGATTAAAAGTCAATTCTAACTGGAATAAAGACCGTAAGGTAAAATTTACGATTCAGGACCCCTGCCAGATTGTACGAAAAGGTGCAGGAGATGTCATCGCCGATGATTTGAGATTTGTCATCCAATCTTGCGTTGGTGAAGAAAACGTCATCGAAATGACCCCGAATAAATCCAACAACTATTGCTGTGGTGGTGGTGGTGGATTTTTACAATCAGGTTTCACAGAGGAACGTAGAGCCTACGGAAAAATTAAGTACGATCAAATCATCCAAACGGGTGCTGACTATTGCATTACAGGTTGTCATAACTGTCACGCCCAGGTGCATGATATTGGTCATCATTTCGGTGGAACCTACGGAACAGTCCACGTATGGACTCTTATCTGTCTTTCCCTCGGAATCTTGGGACCTAACGAAAGAGCATACCTTGGAGACGACTTAAAAGACGTCGACGTCTTCCATCCAGAGTCATCTCTATTCTAAGGAAAATATAAACTGCCGGTTATTCGCTGTAATGCACTGCTTTGTTCTCAATAACAAAATCGCAATGCATTTTCAGGAATAACCGAATAGCTCATTAACCCAACAATTTTTGCGACTAGAAAGGTAACAATGCAGAATTCAAAAAGAAACCAAACCCAAAATAACAAAGTACTCGTTGTCGGTGGCGGACTTGGTGGAATACGGACTGCTCTTGATCTGGCGGAAGCTCAAAAGGATGTCATCCTTATTGACAAAGATTTCGCCATTGGCGGGCTGATGACACAGCTCGACCGTACCTTCCCAACGAATAACTGTGATCTTTGTACTATTGCTCCCCATCTTTCAGAAGCCAACAGACAAGATCATATTGAATTACTCCCCCTGACAACAGTCAGTGAAGTTACCGGAGAACAAGGTAACTTCACAGTGACCATTACCTCTAAACCACGACACATTAATCTCGAAAAATGTACAGCTTGCGGTGATTGCCTCACCCATTTTCCTGATTGTGTGCAATTCAATCCAGGCCTTGACCACAATGCCCCGACCTGTATGCGTTATCCCCAGGCAACGCCTGAGGCCTATTCCATCGATCTGGAAAAGTGTGATGATATAGTGGCGCTGGTTAAAATCTGCCCGACAGGGGCTATTAATCCAGACGACTCGGTTATCAACAGGAATATTAACTGTGCTTCAATCGTACTCGCACCTGGAGCCTCTGTTTTTGATCCCAGCCATCTTGACTACTTGGGCTACAAGGACTTACCTGATGTCGTTACCAGCCTTGAGTACGAACGTATACTCTCTGCAACTGGCCCCACTGGTGGACAGCTCCTCTGTCCATCATCTGGAAAGCCACCTAAAAGGGTTGCATGGATCCAATGTATTGGATCGCGGGGTTTGCAAAAAGGCGCCGGTGCATACTGCTCCCACGCCTGCTGTATGTTTGCGCTAAAAGAGGCCATCGTTACCAAGGAGAGATTTCAGGAAGATATTGAAACGACCATATTCTATATGGATATGCGGACTTTTGGAAAGGATTACGAACACTATTTTAACCGTGCCAAAAATGACATTGGTGTCCGCTTACTCAAAAGTAGACCTCACTCTATTCTTCAACCTGAAGGGTCGACAGATCTTACCCTAGGCTACACCCTTGAAGACAGTACAAAACAGCTTGAGGAACAGTTTGACATGGTGGTTCTCTCCACCGGGTTTAAAACCTCTGCCGAATCAAGATTACTTGCTGAAAAAGTTGGTATAGAACTCAACGATGAGTTTTTTCCTGTAACCGATACGTTCAACCCTGTTGTCACCACGAAACCTGGCGTCTACGTGGCAGGTACTTTTGAAAGTCCAAAAGACATCCCAGAGACCATGGTTCAGGCAAGTGCGGCCGCCTGTCTGGCAGGAGCTGATCTTCCAACTGTAGAAGCGAAAGATGACATAGTCGAAACTGCAGAAGAAATCTCTACAAGAGATGTTACATTAGAAGAACCCAAAGTTGGTGTCTTTATCTGCGACTGTGGAGACAATATTGGGGGAGTTGTCAAGGTAGATAATCTGGTCAGTTATGCTGCGACTCTGCCCTATGTAGCAATTGCTAAAGCCGAAGGTCATGGTTGCAGCAGAGTGTCGATGAAAAATATTCTTGATACTATTGTTGAAGAAGGACTTAACAGAGTAGTCATTGGTGGTTGCTCACCACGGACCCATCTTGAAAAGTTCCAGGACCTACTGCAAAAAGCAGGGATCAATAAGTACCTTGTGGAAATAGCAAACATTAGAGATCAATCCACCTGGGTTCATAAGGGTAAGCCAGAGGAAGCTGAACAAAAGTCAAAAGAACTTATTGCAATGGCAACAGCTTCCATCGTAGTTGCTCAACCCCTTAGTGATCAGACTATGCCTATGAACAAGAATGTTCTTGTGGTGGGTGGTGGAGTAAGCGGCATGACTTCTGCACTTAATTTAGCAGACAGTGGTCATCAAGTATACCTCGCTGAGAAAAGCGACAAACTTGGCGGTATTGCCAGATCTCTCACGAAGACTATAGAAGGTGGTGATGTCCAGCCATACGTCTCAGAGATGGTCAAGAAAGTCAACAATCATAGTAGTATTGAAGTTATGACTGATGCGCTTATAAAGGACCATTCAGGACTACCTGGCAAGTTCACAACCGGTATAGAAACTGGAACTGATAAGTTATACAGCCAGATTGATCATGGCGTCACCATTATGACTACCGGAGCAATGGCCAACCGTCCTGATGAGTATCTCCTCGACAGCTCTCCTCAGGTCAAGACCCAACTTGAGACACAGCGATATATTGTCGACAACCCAGAGAAAGTAAGAGCTTGGGATAATGTGGTAATGATCCAATGTGTTGGTTCTCGTACACCAGAGAATCCAAATTGTTCTAGGATCTGTTGTCAACATGCTGTTAAAAATGCTCTTGCAATCCTCGACATTAACCCTGATGTTCGAATCTTTGTCCTGTACCGTGACATGCGAACATACGGTTTTCTAGAAGAGTACTATCAAAAGGCTCGCGAACGTGGTGTTATATTTGTTCGTTATCAAACTGACAATCCGCCGGTTGTTGACCAAGCGGGAGATAAGATAGATGTGACCTACTATGACACAATTCTGAGTATGAATGTCACGGTAAGTGCTGACAACCTCTGTCTCAGTACAGGCCTGGTTGCTGATCTTGATTCAACTAAAAAGCTTTCCAATGTTTTCAAGTTACCAAGAACTGAAGACGGTTTTTTCATGGAAGACCACGTCAAATTCAACCCTGTGGATATGCCGATTCCTGGATTTTTTGTGGCTGGAACAGCACACTCTCCAAAACTCATAAAAGAGAGTATCACTCAGGCTAATGCCGTCGCCTCCCGCGCCCAGACTCTACTCGCAAAAGATGAAGTCAACCTTGGAGCTGCAAGCGCTAAAGTTGATAGCAACCTATGCGCTGCCTGTCTTATTTGTGTCAGGGCCTGTCCATATGATGTCCCTTTTATTAATAGTGATGGCAATTCCGAAATTGATCCAGCCAAATGCCATGGTTGCGGCATGTGTGTAGCAGAATGTCCGGCTAAAGCTATTCAACTGATGCAGTTTGAAGATGACAGGATACTTGCAACGGTAGAACAATTATTTGAGGGGATAACTGCATAATGGAAAATTTTGAACCTGTAATCGTCGCTTTCTGTTGTCATTATTGCGCCTATACGGCTGCAGATATGGCGGGTAGTCAACGTCTCCCATATCCATCAAATGTAAAAATCATCCGAATCCCCTGCGCTGGGAAAATCGATGTCTTGCATATCGTTAAAGCATTTGAAAAAGGTGCAGATGGTGTCTTTGTAGCTGGTTGCCTTGATGGTGATTGCCACTTCAAGAACGGCAATGTTAAAGCAGCAAAGCGTATTACCTATACAAAAAACTATCTTGAAGAAATCGGATTGGAGAGTGAGAGACTCGAGATGGTAAATATTTCTGCTGGAATGGGGCTTAAATTTGCCGAAATCGCCACTGAAATAACAGCAAAGATTAAAGAACTTGGTCCAAGTCCTGTGAAGGCCGCAGCTGCATAGCTGACAGCGTTGATAGTTGACTGTTAATAAATAAGGAGATTGGTACACCATGATCACTGCAGAACGAAAGCCTTTAGAGGAAATCATTGACTACGTCAAGCCATTTAAGCGCATACTCTTACTCGGTTGTAATGAGTGTGTGACTGTCTGCGCAGCTGGTGGACGAAAAGAGGTCGGGCTTCTGGCCTCCGGCTTACAGATGGCCCTGTCAAAAGCAGGCGTTAAAATAGAAATTCAACAACATACGCTGGAAAGACAATGCGACCCGGAATACGTGGAAGAACTTGTTCCAATGATTGGTGAAGCTGATGCTGTTTTATCCATGGCCTGCGGCTGTGGAGTACAACAACTTGCAATACGTTATAAAGACATACCTGTTTTCCCAGCGGTTAATACCAAATTTATGGGTGCATCAGAAAGCCAAGGCGTCTGGGCTGAAAGATGTCAGGGCTGTGGTGACTGCCTACTCGGACTCACAGGTGGTATCTGCCCAATTGCGAGATGTGCAAAACAGATAATGAACGGTCCTTGTGGCGGTTCAACCACTGGTAAATGCGAAATCAGTGAAGATGTCGATTGTGCTTGGCAACTTATCTGGGACCGACTCAAGGCTCTTGGCCAAACCGAAAGGTATTTAGATATAATGCCGGCTAAGGATTGGAGAACTGGTGGCGGAAATGGACCAAGAAAGATTATCAGAGAGGATTTGGCAGAATGAAAAGTGAAAGTAATTTAGAAAAAGTTCTTGCGGCAGGGCATCTGGCAGTCACCTCTGAGTGTGGTCCTCCTCGAGGGTGCAAACCCGAAGAGGTAGTTGAAAAAGCCAATTACCTTAAAGGGATTGTCGATGCGGTAAATGTTACCGATAACCAGACTGCCATGGTCAGGATGTCAAGCCTTGCAGCTTCTGTTATTGTAAAACAGCAGGGATTAAATCCATTATTTCAGGTGACCTGCAGGGATCGTAACAGACTTGCCATGCAGGCGGATATCATAGGTGCATATTCTCTTGGTATAGATAATATGCTCTGTCTTTCTGGCGATCACACCAAGTTTGGAGATCATCCAAATGCGATGAACGTCCATGATATCGACTCCATCCAGTTGATCCAGATGGTAAAAGATATGCGTGACAAAAGCATCTTCCAGGGAGGGGCTGAAATGAAAGGTGCACCAAAGATGTTCATTGGTGCAGCTGCAAATCCATTTGCGGATCCTTTTGAATTACGTGTCATGCGTCTTGCTAAAAAAATTGAGGCAGGTGCTGATTTCATCCAGACTCAATGCATTTTCAATGTAGAAAAATTTGAGCGATGGATGGAAGGCGTACGCAAAATGGGCCTTCATAAAAAATGTTATATTCTCGCTGGTGTAACACCATGTAAATCCCTCGGTGCGGCAAGATATATGTCAAAAAATGTTCCTGGTATGGACGTTCCCCAGGAAATAATTGATAGAATGGAGGCTGCTCCTAAGGGGAAAAAAGCCGAAGAAGGTGTTGCCATTTGTGTTGAGACCATTGAACGACTGAAAAAAGTAGAAGGTGTAGCCGGATTCCATATCATGGCTATTGAGTGGGAAGAAAAAGTTGAAGAAATCTGTGAGAGAGCAGGTCTTCTCCCCCGCCCTAAGGTTTAAGCCTGACTGACTACGTTTCATAGTAGTACACATATACCACCAACACCTTCACATGGTGTTGGTGGTATTTTCTTCTTATTATTTCCCCTCTTTTTACTTCCCACAAAATCATCTTTTAAGTGTAACTATTCAGCAGTACCCCATATGCACACGACCAGACCCCGCAGTATACTCTTGTATCACTGCACGGTCTGCTTATGCACCTCTGGAGCACTGCTAAACAGTTACAGATCGAGGTTAACCGAACACTATTTACATTACGCTGAATAGTTGCTTTAAAGTTAACATTTTATATGATTTTTCTTTTCAATTTTCTCCAAGAGGTTTACTATTCTCCTTGTATTTTAGAGGCACTCTAATTTAGTACAGCTTTACCTCTTATCTGGGTTTCAGAACCAATTTACACGGAGATTTGTATGAGCAAAATCATTGCATTTGCAGGAAAAGGTGGAGTCGGAAAAACAACAGTTGCATCACTCGTTCTTCGTTACCTTGCCAGCCAAGAAAAGGGAGCCGTTTTGGCTGTTGATGCGGACCCCAACAGTAACCTGGGAGAAACCCTTGGTATTGATGTCCCCAGCACGATAGGTGATATTCGTGAAACCTATATGAAAGATCCTCAAGGTATCCCTTCGGGAATGGACAAAATTAATTATCTCGAACTTCTCGTCGAGCAGGCAATTATTGAAAAACCAGCCTTTGATCTTATTGTAATGGGCCGCCAGGAAGGTCAGGGTTGTTACTGTATGGTCAACAATATCCTTAATAATTTCACAGATAAATTAGGTGCCCATTATAAATATATGGTTGTGGATAATGAGGCGGGTATGGAGCATCTTAGCAGACGTACCAGTGGTGAAGTCGACATGTTATTTCTAGTGACCGATTACTCCCTTCGTGGATTACGCGCAGTCCGTCGCATTAACTCCATGCTCGACAGCCTAAAACTAAAGGTTAAAAATATTGCAATCATTGTAACCCGTGGCCCAGAGGACTTAAGTGAACCATTTTTAAAAGAAGTTGCAGAAATTGGTTTACCGATTGGGGGCATTATCCCGAGTGATCCACAATTACTCACCTTTGATATGGAATGTAAATCGCTGATCGATCTGCCTGACGATTCTTTGTCTGTTGCCGCAGTAGACATAATTATGGATAAATATTTACCATAGTAACGTCATTTCACCTCATAACAAAACTCACCAGACTGACAGCAGAACAACAAAAAACATTCAGGCTGGTGAGTAAACTTCCTCCTCTCCTTTTGACTTACATCAAACCCAACCTCCCTTTACTACTGTAGACTTATACATAGATTAGGTCTTATAGTTATTCCTACTCCTCGTTATTTTCCAAATCCTTCAGGAGAGTTGATATGAAATGCCCAGGCCAAGATATGCAGTATTGGACAGATGATGCTATTTTTGAGGTCGATTGTCCTGAATGTAATTCAACTGTAGAATTTTACAAAGATGATACATCAAGGAAATGTCCTCGCTGTGAACACCGCTTTGTTAATCCAAAACTTGATTTCGGCTGTGCATCCTATTGCCAGTTTGCTGAACAATGTCTCGGCACCCTTCCCGAAAATTTTCTCGGCAGCCGTGAGGACCTCTTAAAAGATAAGGTTGCGGTACTTTTGAAACGACACCTCAAGACCGACTTCAAACGTATCAGAGAGGCGACAGAACTTGCACAAATTGGTGAAACAATCTGTAAACAAGAAGGAGGGAATCTTGTAGTCGTTCTCTGTGCATCCTATCTTTGTCGCGTTGAAGACGAAACCAAGTCACAAATTCTAAAGGATGCTGGCGCAAACGAATCTCTTGAAGAAATAATTTTTCAAACCATCCATCCAAAAGCAATTTCACCTAACAGTCCTGTAGAAGCGCAAATATTTGCCGATGCTCTTATTTTTTCTCAGCACAAAGCACGTCTCAAACAACAGTCAAATACAGATACAAAAAGAATATCACTCAATGAGTCTGATTTGTTTACAGAATTCGCAAAAAAACTGTTGAAAGAATTAGACACCTAAATCTTGGAAAACAGTTTATGACTTTTCATGATACTTATTTTAAAAATCACATTCCATAAGTAATATCCCTTCATATTTACTACCCTTCGGCACTTGCAATTCCACCGAATCCGCACTGTTACCGGAGCCGTGAACTATGTATACGTTCGCAGCTCCGGTGCCTCGCATATCCTATAAACTTCCCTGTTGCAATATTCAGGCTTAGGCAAAGACCGGTAACCATCACCACTTCAAAGACGACCCTTTCAAAAAGGCTTGTAGCATTTTCAAACACCTTGCCACTTGCCGAAAGCGGTTTTTACGGTTGAGTCAACATCAACGAAACGGTCGCATCACGATGTCCGACTAATAAAGACGTTACAGCTACTACTTTTACCTTGCAATACAACTTGATAAATAGTTAAATAATATTGATATATAAGCATCTTGCTGTTGTATTGTGTTTCTTCGTTTTGCGCTAGCTATAATTCTCCAGAAATTAAGTAATTTGACGTTTTCATCTTACAGGAGGTTCAATGGACGCTGCTCAAGATTCAACTATTTCCAGCCGTATTTCTTCTACCCTTATCTCTGAGATTGATCCGCCCAAAGGTGTCATTCTCGACTCGTTTTTACAAACAGCTTCCCAGATGCGGGGACGTGTAGATAATATTCGAGTCACAGATTGTGAACATGCCATCATGCGGATGTCACCCGTTGCTCCTTGCCTTGCATTAAAGGAGAATGGGTTTGAACCGGAGATGGTCATCACTGGTCGCGACAGAAACAGAATCTCCTTTCAGGCAGACCTCCTTTCTGCATCAGCTCTTGGTATTAAAAAGATCGTCATAAAAGAGGGAAATGATCCTGCTGAAGGTGACCAACCCGTTGTGAGAACCAGTGGAGATCTTGATCTTGTTTCTATGCTAAAGTGCGTACGTGCACTCAATAGTGGCAAAGATCTCGGAGGAGAGGAACTTGAAGGGGCAACCGATTTCACTGTAGGAGTCGCAATCGATCTCTCAGACGATGTGAATTTTAACAGAGAGCGAGCAGAATTTTTCAAACAACTCCAAGGCTACGGGGTGCAATCCGTCACTCTGGGGCCTACTTATGATGTGAATATCATCGAGCAGTTTCTTCCATTTGCAGAGGAAACCGGGATACAGTTGTTTGCCTCGATGATGTTTCTCAAATCCGTCACAATGGTACGTTATCTCAACAACTTACCAGGTGTACCATCAATCCCTCAGGAATTTTTAAAGAAAATGATCGAGGCTCCTGTAAAAAAGGATGCCGGATTAGAGGCGGCAGCAGAGCTGATGAAAGAACTAGCCCCTGTTGTTGATGGAACTGTCCTTCTTGCTATGGGATGGAAGGATAGACTCCCTGAATATCTTAATCTTATAGGCCGGTAACACAACGTGAATAGTTCATTTGTTGTTTCAACAGCAAATAGGGACCCGGTGTCGTTACAAGAAGAATTAGGTCCCTATAATTACCTTCATACCATTCTGGAAGAAACTCCAAATGGCGTTGTGGTGGTGGGCCCGGATCACTTGGTTATCCACGCAAATCCAGCTGCCAGCGGTTTTCTAGGTGTCGAGTATGGTGCCCTGACTAAGCAGCCTTTAGAGCGACTTCTTGGAGAGGAATACGGCGACTTTTATCTCCTCATTCAGGATTATGCAAAACTTCAGGGAAAAAAGGATGGGTTGAAAATCCACCACGAACTGGAATTCAACAGTGGCGATGAGCACTGGCTATTAAATGCAGTCGCTGTCTTCCCTAGTTCCTGTCTTGATTACTACCTTCTTTATCTCATAGATATAACCCAGCAAAAACAGCTAGAAGGTGAGTTACGCCGCAGAAATAGTTTCTTCCAGAACCAGATAGACAGTTCCGTTGATGGAATAATTGCCTCTGATAGACAAGGCCAGATCATGCTCTTTAATAAAGAGGCACTTTCTCTACTTGGATACGATGAAAAAGATATTGAGAAACTACATGTAACAGCACTGTACAACGAGGGTGTGGCGTACGAACTAAAGAAAAGGATGCGAAGTGAGCATTTCGGTGGCAAGGGCAAATTGCTACGCCATGAAATGATTGTAAAACACAAAGACGGTCAGGATATTCCGGTGAGCTTTTCCGGTGGCATCATTTACGATCAGGGACAGGAAATCGGAACATTTGGTCTTTTTACTGATCTCCGTGCCATTCAACAGGTGGAAGAAGACCTGCAGCAGGCACAGCGGATGTTGATGCAGTCAGAAAAAATGGCGGGTCTTGGTAGGCTGGCAGCAGGCGTTGCCCATGAAATCAACAACCCTATGTCCGGGATTATGCTGTATGCCAATCTTATACAGGAAGACTTGGGAAAAGATCATAAACTCAATAGTGACCTGGAGACCATCATTCATGAGGTTGAGCGATGTAAAGTGATTGTGGCGGACCTTCTGGAGTTCTCCCATCAGACCACTTATGAGATGGAGCCTACAGATCTCAATGATGTGATCCATAAAACCATCACCATTCTTCAGCATCAACCTCTGTTTCAGGACATTGAATTTGTACTGGACTTGGCTGAAGATCTCCAACCTATCTATGGTAACTCTATCAGGTTGAATCAGGTGGTGATGAATATAATCGTCAATGCAGCCCAAGCAATGGACGGCAAAGGCAATCTGATTATTACCAGCAGCATTAGAGCAAACAACGATCTAGCAGAAATCACCATAAAAGACTCAGGCCATGGAATACCCCCTGAGTTAGTTGAAAAAATCTTTGATCCTTTCTTCTCAACTAAGGCAACAGGCGAAGGGGCCGGTCTTGGGTTGTCGGTTTCATACGCTATAGTAAAAGAGCACAAAGGTACAATTCGTGTTGCATCGCAGCCGGAATCAGGAACCACCTTTACCCTTAGATTCCCCATTGTAATGGAAACTTTGATGGGAGAAAATCATGAATAAACCCTCTATTTCCCCCGATGAAAGAAATCGCAAATTTTTACGTAAACTCCAAATTCGAAATGTAGATGTACAGGCTTGTTACCAGTGCGGTAGATGTTCGGCCGGATGTCCTGTGGGAGATTATTTTGATATCAGCGTGATGCAGGCGGTGCGGCTTGCCGCCTATGGTCAGGAAGAACGTTTATTGAGTAGTGAGACTATATGGTTATGTGCGGCCTGTGAGACCTGTGCCACAAGATGTCCAAATAATATAGATATTACAGGGCTGATGGATGTGCTAAGAGAACTCGCGCTCCGGAAGGGTATAGAGCCGGCTCAACCCAAAATTGCCGACTTCCATAAGTCATTTCTGGGATCCATAGAACGATGGGGACGGGCTTGGGAAGTAGGGATGATTGTAGCCTACAAAGCAAGGTCCCGTGATTTCTTAGGTGATATGGGCCTTGGTTTGAAGATGTTTGCAAAAGGAAAGTTGAAGCTGATGCCCTATTCTATTTCTGGAAAATCTGAAGTCAAAGATATTTTTACCGGCAAGGGAAAGGAGTACGACAGATGAAATTATCTTACTACCCCGGCTGTTCCCTTGAGGGAACAGCTCTAGATTATGATCATTCGGTACGTGAGGTTTGTCTCAGTCTAGGAATTGAGCTTGTTGAGATACCGGATTGGAACTGCTGCGGCGCATCCTCTGCCCATATGACAGACCATGAAATAGGTATGCGTCTGCCCATACGCAATCTTATTCAGGCGCAGGACTTAGGGCACGATATCCTCGTTCCTTGTGCAGCCTGTTTTCAACGACTTAAGGCCGCTGATAAGACCTTGAGGGAAAATGCTCCAATGTGGGATGTGCCCGAATATTCACCGTCCTTTGAGATTGTTCATATCAGTACCTTACTTGCACGAGCTGATATGCAAAAAATCATCAGTGACAAAGTGATATGTGAGCTCAGTGGTTTGAAGATAGCCTGTTACTACGGTTGTCTCTCCTTACGAAACCCGCAAATAACTGGTGCTCCACAGTGGGAAACACCAGATACGCTAGAGCGAATTATGGAAGGGATTGGGGCAGATCCTGTGCGCTGGTCACATAGAACAGAGTGTTGTTCAGGCAGCCTTACCATGGCAAGACCGGATATCGCAGAAAAATTGGTGGGTGACATTGCAACCGCAGCAATGAGGGCAGGAGCAACAGCACTCGTAACTGATTGCCCCATGTGTCAGGCCAATATGGAAACGCGTCAGCAGGCAAGAGAAGAAGGGGAAACCAGGTTGCCGGTTTTCTTTGCCACCGAGTTAATTGTCGCTGCACTCAGCGGCGGTTATCCTGTTCAGCAACAGAAAAAGCACCTGGTTTCTCCAGATATTCTTACAGATATCATGCAAGACAGGGTGGCTGATAGAGAGGAGGTTATATGAAAGGGAATCTCGATAGCTTGCCTAAAAAGGATAGCCCACCAACTGGAGCTGTAATGGTTATTGGTGGCGGAATCAGCGGCATGCAGTCTTCCCTTGACCTTGCGGGCGCCGGTATCAAGGTATATCTGGTTGAACGCTCTCCTGCCATCGGCGGGAAAATGGCTCAACTTGATAAGACTTTTCCAACCAACGATTGCTCCATGTGTATTGTCTCACCGAAACTTGTAGAGGTCGGTAGACACAGAGATATTGAGCTACTCACCCATAGTGAGGTGACAGACATTCAAGGGGACCCAGGTAATTTCACAGCATCTATTGTACGCCATGCGCGTTATGTGGATATCAATAAATGCACCGGTTGTGGACTCTGTGAACTCGTCTGTCCGGTAACTCATATATCTACCTTTCCTCCTGTGCAAGAGGAAGGAGAGAAAAAGAAAAAACTGCGGGCAAAAATAAAAAAGACCATCAAAAGAAGCAAGTTACCAACAGCGACTGATCTACATAGATGGACATTTACAGTAGATGAAGAGGCCTGCTCCATGTGTGGTGGTTGCTATTCCTCCTGTCTACAGGGTGCTGTTACCTGGGAAAAGAAAAAATTAGCCACCATTGACCAGGATAAATGTACAGGTTGCGGTGCCTGTTATGTTGCCTGTCCTGAAAAATTTAAAGCAATTACCATAACAAAGGCCCCAGATCTTGAAAAAAGTATAGGGGCTGCAGTGCATGCAAGATCTGAGCTTTTGAAAAAAGAATTGAAAGCCCAGGATGAGACGAGCTGTGTGCGTTGTGGGTTATGCGCCATTACCTGCAGCAAGGTTATGAATATAGGTGCTTTGAAGATGGTGGAAGATGGTATCGAGGCAGGACAAGACATTTGTCAGGTCTGTGGTGCTTGTGTTTCTGTATGCCCTGTTAATTATCTTTCAATAGATCAGGTCACAAACAAAGAACCCCGAATTTTAAGCAACGATTTTAATGAAGGTTTAGATGGACGTAAACCCGTCAATATTCTCTATCCCCAGGCAGTACCACGAGTACCTGTCATAGACGAACAAAGCTGTGTACAGCTTAATACCGGTGCTTGCGGGACCTGCGCTTCAATCTGCGGCGTAGGAGCTATTCATTATGAATCAAAAGAAGAAGAAATTGAAATAGAGGTGGGCTCAGTCATCTTCTCCCCCGGTATTGAGGTTTTTGATGCAAAGATGCGGGGTGAATTTGGCTATGGCCAGTATAAGAATGTCGTAACCAGTATAGAATTTGAACGGTTACTTTCCGCCTCTGGCCCCACCTCCGGGACAGTTGCACGACCAGGGGACAATAAACATCCTAAAAAGATAGCCTGGATTCAGTGTGTTGGTTCTCGAGATCACTCATGTGACCGAGATTACTGTTCTTCTGTCTGTTGTATGTATGCAACGAAAGAGGCGTTTATTGCAAGAGAGCATGATTCGTCCATTGAACCTACGATTTTTTACATAGATATGCGTTCCTTTGGTAAGAACTTCGACGACTATGTGGAAAGGGCGAAAAGTAACAATGTCAGATTTGTTCGAGCCATGGTGAGTCGGGTATTTGAAGACCCTATTACAGGAGATCTGGAACTTCGATATGTTGATGAGGCGGGCCACAGGAGAATCGAGGATTTTGATATGGTGGTTCTTTCAGTGGGAGTTCAGGTTCCAAAACCCGTTAAAGCACTGGCTGAAACCATTGGGGTGGAGCTTGATCGATACGGGTTCGTGGTAACTGATGGTTACCGCCCTCTTGCGACATCAAGACCAGGAATCTTTGTCAGTGGTGCTGTAAACGGGCCAAAAGACATTCCCGAGACAGTATGTGAGGCCTCTGGTGCCGCGGAAGCAGCCTCTGCTGCACTTGCGAGTGCACGAGGGGAACTGATTGTGGCAGAACAACTCCCTGAAGAGTTACTGTTTACTGACGAAGATGAACTGCGAATAGGTGTCTTTGTCTGCCACTGCGGTACCAATATCGCCTCTGTGGTGGATGTTGATGCGGTGACGGAATACGCCAGAACTCTACCCGGAGTGGTCTATGCTGAGCATCCACTCTACACCTGCTCCCAGGATTCCCAGGAGCGAATGCGAGATATCATCAAAGAACACAGGCTAAACAGAGTGGTAACCTCCGCCTGTTCACCAACAACCCATGAACCACTGTTTCAATCTACCCTTAGGCAGGCTGGTTTAAATAAGTATTTCTTTGATATGGCAAACATTCGCGATCAATGCAGCTGGGTGCACCCGGATGATCCAGTGCTTGCGACAGAGAAATCAAAGCGTCTGACCAGAATGGCGGTGGCCAATGCCGCTGCCGGTGAGCCTCTCGAAGAAATTGAATTTGAGGTGGATTCCCGGCTGTTGGTTGTAGGCGGAGGCCTTGCAGGAATGACAGCTGCAGTAGAGGCATCTAAGCAGGGTTTTGGGGTTTATCTTGTGGAAAGGGAACCAATACTTGGCGGACATTTGCGTAACCTGCATCGAAATAGTGATGGCCGAAAGTTCAGTAATTTCATTGATGAGTTAAACGATCAAGTCTTGCAGGACGAACGGATCAAAGTGTTCACGAGCAGTGAGGTGGTTGAGCAGAGTGGCTTTGTTGGTTCCTTTGAAACTGACATTGTGATGCCTTCAGGTGCTACCAGGACTTTGAAACACGGGGCAGTTCTTCTGGCTACTGGTGCACAGGAGTATAGACCTGAGATCTACGGACTTGGCACTCTTGACAAGGTAATGACCCAAACAGATTTTGAGACAGCTCTTGAAAAAGATGAGAGCCAGGACTGGGAACACTTGCGGGTAGTTATGTTGCAATGCGCTGGCTCCAGAGACAATGAACATTTATCATATTGTTCAAGAGTCTGTTGCAACCACGCAGTAAAAAATAGTCTTAAGTTGAAAACAATGTTTCCAAAAACACGCGTAGACGTATTGTACAGAGATATGCGTTGTTATGGACACGGAGAAATCGAATATCGCCATGCCCGTCAAGCTGGGGTCAACTTTATACGCTTTGACGCGCAAGATAACCCACCAACAATTAATGCTGACGCGACAGGAATTTCTGTTTCTGTGATGGATCCATCCATTGATATGGAGGTACGTTTGTACCCCGATATCCTGGTACTTTCTACGGGAATGGAGGCACGAGATACAGAAGACTTGGCCTCGATGCTACGAGTACCGAGGCATGAAAGCGGCTTTTTCATTGAAGCCCATGCAAAGCTTCGACCAGTAGACCTGCCAAGCGAAGGCCTCTTTATGGCCGGGACGGCCCATGGACCTAAGAGCAGCAGTGAAACAATTGTCCAGGCGCAGGCAGCAGTTGCACGTGCTGTCACACTACTTGCGCAAGACAAATTGCAGATGTCTGGTGTCGTTTCAAAAGTAGATCCAACAAATTGCGCTGTGTGTCTTACCTGTGTGCGCGCTTGTCCATACGGGGTTCCATTTATCAATGATGAACATACGGCCGAGATTAACCCGGCACTGTGTCAGGGGTGTGGAATCTGTGTGGCAGAATGTCCGGCAAAAACTATACATATGGGCAAGTTTGAAGATAGAAATATTAAAGCTAAAATAGAGTCCTATGGTCTGGCGTAGTCTGCTGAAGTTAATGATTTTTGGTCAGTAAAGGAGTTTTGTCTATGAACGATTTTTCACCAAACGTCATCGTTTTTGCCTGCCGCCATTGAGCGTATTCCGCCGCGGACCTGGCAGGTTCGGAACGAAGATCTTATCCACCAGCAATAAGCATTGTCATGCTTCCCTGTACCGGTCGCATTGATGAGTCATTGTTACTTTCAGCCTTTGAAAATGGTGCGGATGGAGTGATGGTTATAGGGTGCCTGGAAGGGGATTGTCACTATATTACTGGAAATATTCGAGCGAGAGCCCGAGTTGAACGGGTGTACAAGATTCTTGAACAGATAAAAATTGGTCCGGATCGAATTCGAATGTTCAATCTCAGTGCAGGTGAAGGAGAACGATTTGCTTCATACGCCAATGAATTTGTAGCGCAGATAAATGCGGTTGGGCCCAGCCCAATTAATCTTGTTCGCGCAGGCGGTTCTGCAGTTACAACAGAGAAGGAGTCGACATGATAACAGGAACACCAAAACCCATCGATGAGGTTCTGGAAATGCTCGAACCGTACGATAATATCATTGTGGCCGGTTGTCATGGGTGTGTCACAGTTTGCAGGGTAGGAGGAGAAAAGGAAGTACAGGTTCTCTCTTCAACTATTCGCCTTGCCAGGGAAGCTGCAGGTAAGAAGATCAGTATAAAGGAAGTGAGTATTGAGAGGCAGTGCGACCCTGAATATGTTGAGACGATGCGTCCCTATGTAGGAGATTATCAGGCTGTCCTGTCGATTGCTTGTGGCGCCGGAATTCAGTTTTTGGCAGAAAAATTTACCACAACACCTCTATTGCCCGGAATAAATACTGGCTTTCTTGGAGTGACCGAAAGGCAGGGCGAGTGGGCAGAACGGTGTCAGGGCTGTGGAGATTGTGTACTGCATCTGACCGGTGGAATTTGTCCTGTAACCAGATGTGCCAAATCTCTGTTTCATGGGCCATGTGGTGGCTCTGTAAGAGGGATTTGTGAAGTGGACAAAGACATCCAATGTGGTTGGCAGCTCATTATTGATAGGTTGGTATCCCTCGATCAGATGGATAATTACTCGAAGTTAAAGCCCTATAAGGGATGGAACACTGCAAGAGATGGTGGACCACGCCGTATTATTCGGGAGGATATGATCTGATGAAATCAGAAAGCAATCTGGAAAAGGTACTCGAAGCAGGGCATTTTTCCGTCACAGCAGAGTGCGGTCCTCCCCGGGGCGCTGACCCGGATATTGTTCGTAAAAAGGCGGCATATGTGAGAGGCCATGTCGATGCATGTAATGTGACCGATAATCAGACAGCAATGGTGCGGATGAGTTCTCTCGCCGGTTGCATGCTCATAAAAGAGGAAGGTATTGAGCCACTTATTCAGATGGTGGTGCGGGATCGGAATCGTATCGCACTCCAGTCTGATCTCTTAGGAGCAGCAGCCATGGGAGTGAGAAATGTTTTATGCTTATCTGGAGATCACCAAAAGTTTGGTGATGATCCCCAGGCGAAAAACGTTTTTGATATCGACTCTATGCAGCTCATACATCTTGTGAAAACCATGCGCGATGATGGAGTGTTTCCCTCTGGAGATAAGCTGGAAGGCGCCCCAAAATTTTACATCGGTTGTGCGGTAAATCCTTTTGCCGATCCATATGAAATCCGTATTCCGAGGTTGAAGCTGAAGATCGAAGCCGGGGCAGATTTTGTCCAGACGCAGTGCATCTACAACATGGATAAGTTTAAAAAATATATGGAAGATGCACGGGCACAAGGGTTACACGAGAAGGTAAAGATCCTGGCCGGTGTTACACCGCTTAAGTCAGCAGGAATGGCAAAATTCATGCGTAGGATGGTTGCGGGGATGGATATCCCGGATGATGTTGTTGAACGAATTGCCGCAGAACCTAAGGAAAAGCAGGCGGCAAAAGGTATTGAGATGTGCATCGAGCAGATTCAAGAAATAAAGGAAATAGAAGGAGTTGCCGGAGTACATGTCATGGCCATTGAGTGGGAACAAAAACTGGAAGAGATCATTGGAGGTGCGGGTTTATTGCCCCGCCCGATAGTGGAGTAAGAAGAGATAGGTTACCAATTTTTGAGGAGGAATTTTTATGACTAAAAAGAAAAAAGTGCTGTTAGTCGATGATGATCCTGATTTCGTTGAAGCTGTAAAAGTTATTGTTCAAAGTGGAGGCTACGATGTTCGGGTGGCTTGTGATGGACAAGAAGGTCTCGAGGCCGTTGCAGCAGAACGCCCAGATATTATTATTCTTGATGTTATGATGCCGGTAATGGATGGCCACAAGGCCTGTGCTGCGTTGAAAGGAAACAAAGAAACTGCTGATATTCCAATTATTCTGCTTACGGCAGTGGCGGATAGGGTGACTACAAGCACATATACCCATCGTGATATGCTGGAGAGCGAGGCAGAAGACTATATGCCGAAGCCGGTGGAGCCCAAAGAACTTTTGGAACTCATCAAGAGTTGGCTGAAGTAAGAGGAGAGGGGCTACTAATCTTTGAGGAGGAACTGTATGACTGAAAAGAAAAAAGTGTTGTTAGTCGATGATGATCCTGATTTCGCTGAAGCTGTAAAAGTTATTGTTCAAAGTGGAGGCTACGATGTTCGGGTGGCTTGTGATGGACAAGAAGGTCTTGAGGCGGTTGCAGCAGAACGCCCAGATATTATTATTCTTGATGTTATGATGCCGGTAATGGATGGTCACAAGGCCTGTGCTGCGTTGAAAGGAAATAAAGAAACTGCTGATATTCCAATTATTCTGCTCACTGCAGTGGCGGATAGGGTGACCACAAGCACATATACCCATCGTGATATGCTGGAAAGTGAAGCGGAAGACTATATGCCTAAGCCGGTGGAGCCCAAAGCGCTTCTGGAACTCATCAAGAGTTGGCTGAAGTAAGTTCGGCCAATTCCTGTACTTCAAAGTTCCTGTTGGAGATTGTGCAATTATCTCCAGTCAATACAGTCTCTAGGGGGGAGAGGGGTAATGGATGATCTACGTATTTTAGTCATCGACGATGAGCAGGTAATACGTGATGGTGTCGAACGGGCACTTATTACAGAAGGATATGTAGTTGCTAAAGCGGCGGACGGTCTCGCAGGTTTAGAAATGTTGCAGAGTGAGAGCTTTAATATCGTTCTCACGGACCTTATGATGCCCGGTATGGATGGTTTTGCCGTGCTAGACTGGATTCGTGAGAACCAACCACATGTTCAGGTTATTGTTATTACCGGTTTTGCAACCGTTACCAAGGCTGTGTCTGCAATGAAGCAGGGTGCATTTGACTTTGTAGGTAAACCGTTTACGCCCGATTATATACGAGTTGTGGTTAACCGGGCGGTTGACAGGCTGAGATTGCAGGAGGAAACAGCACGACTTCGAGCTGAGAAACAAATGGGATTGGAGGCTATTGATAAATCAGAGAGCCGCTTGAAAACTGTTTTTGGTTGTATGGCTGAAGCGGTTCTTATAACAGATGCAGATGGGATTGTTGTACTCCATAATCCTGCAGCGATAAAAAATCTAGAAATCCAGACGGACCCTTTTATCGGCAAACATCTTTCAGCCTCCATACAAGATGCAACAGCGGTTTCTATGATTGAAGAAGTGGTGAAAAATTCTAAAGCGATTATCCGAGAGTTCAGTCCCGGTGCCATTTCCAGAAAGTTTCTGCGGGCATACTGTTCGCCTGTCATTACCGAACAGAACGCAGTCGTAGGCTCGGTTACCATTTTCGAAGATATTACCACCCATAAGGAAATCGACCAGATGAAGTCGGACTTTGTAGCTATGGTAGCCCATGAGCTCAAGTCTCCACTCGCCTCGGTTGAGCAGATGGTTTATGCCGTTCAGGTGGGTTGCGAACATGAACAGACAGCTTCCTGTAATTCTCTGCATACGCGGATGACTGCACGGACTAAAGATTTATTACGTCTCATTGATAATCTTCTCAATCTGTCAAAACTTGAAAGCGGAACTGTTGTTTTTAACCTTGAACCTGTGCGTGGTGAGGACATTATCCAGGATGTATTGGATATATCGAAGCCACAGGCAGAGGCAAAAAACATTGATCTTAAGTATGAGGCAGCAGATGATGAATGGTGGTTTAAGGTTGATTACGATCATATGCGAACAGCATTCATGAACATTGTTTCAAACAGTATCAAATATACCCCAGAATCAGGACAGGTTTCCCTTAAGTCCTCCTTGAAAGGCGGTTTTGTGTCTTTTACCGTAAAAGACACAGGGATAGGTATCAGTGAGGAGGACTTACCAAATATCTTTGATAGATTCTATAGAGTTCGGGGGAAGGCGACCCGAAACATAATTGGTTCCGGACTTGGGCTCGCTCTGGTGAAAGAGGTGGTGACAGCCCATCAGGGCTATCTCGACGTTGAGTCAACTCCCGGAGTTGGGACTACGTTTTCCATCAGCTTTCCGTTGGTGCATGAGAATGGAACCCCCGCAGAACAGAAAGACCTTTCATACATGTAATTCTCTCACTTTCCCAATATTTCCCTGATGAATGTTGCGGTAATCCAACTGGGGTTACCGCTGTTTGTTGTAGAATGTCAAATTAATTTACAGAGTTCCTCTCTAGTCATTCGCCTACTTGAATCTATTCTTGCTCTCTTTCTATCCTAAGCTTGATAGCTTGGGTTCGATGAGATATTATCTAAACACAGACATAAATGATCTTGCTTAACCGCAGGATTTCAATACAGTTCACCCTTTTCACCACCCTAACTCGGGTGTTTCATGTAAAAAACGCTTCTTTTACACATTCTCATGAAATATTCGAGCTCACTATAAACGAAGGTTTGTATGGCACTGGTACTTATCGTCGATGACGAACGAGGAATGCGGGATTTCCTCAAAATTCTCTTAGAAAAAGAAGGTCATAAAGTAATCACCGCCAACAGAGGTCAAAAAGCTCTTGAGATACTCGAGAGCAAAACAATTGATCTTGTTGTAAGTGACATCCGTATGCCTGAATTAAGTGGCATTGAACTTCTTGAAATTATTAAAGAAAACACACCTGAATTACCCGTTATTATGATCACGGCCTTCGCCTCTCCTGATGATGCGGTAATGGCCATGAAAAATGGCGCCTTTGACTATATCAGTAAACCTTTTAACGTAGATGAAATCATCAACGTTATTCGTTCTGCGACCTCAAAGACCAGCACCAAAGCGCAAGTACCACAGTTGAGTGAATCTTTTCCCGAGATTATCGGTCAAAGCCGAGAAATGTTAAAAATATTTGACATGATCCGGAGAGTGGCACCCACACCTGCCAACGTTCTCATTTATGGTGAGTCAGGCACAGGCAAAGAACTTGTTGCCCAGGCAATCCACAATCACAGTAAGGTGGCATCACAAAATTTTGTTCCTATAACCTGTAGTGCTATCCCTGAAGATTTAATGGAAAGTGAACTCTTTGGCCATGTTAAGGGGGCATTTACCGGAGCGATTAGTGACAAACCCGGTCTTTTTAATGACGCTGACAAAGGCACTGCATTTCTTGATGAAATTGGCGAACTCACACCAATTATTCAGACCAAACTTCTCCGCGTCCTTCAGGAAAGGGAAATTAAAGCTGTAGGAGGCAACAAGACACAATTAATCAATGTTCGTATCATAGCTGCAACAAACAAGATATTAGAAGAAGAGATACAAGCTGGCAGGTTTCGGGAAGATCTTTTCTACCGATTAGCAGTTGTCCCAATTCGTGTCCCGCCACTCAGGGAAAGAAAAGGAGATGTGCCTCTTCTCGTCGATTTCTTTTTAAAGAAATACTCAAAGCTACTTGAAAAAGAAGTCCAGGAGATCTCTTCTTACGCAATGCAGGTGTTAATGAGCTATAACTTTCCTGGAAATGTTCGAGAACTTGAAAATATTATAGAACGCGGCGTGGCACTAGAAAGTTCAAATATAATTCTACCTGAAAGCCTCACATTTGGTGGTGAAAATAAAGCTTCAACTTCTGAAATGGCACAACAGGAGAACAATCCACTTCTTCTTGCCGCATCCAGTGAAGAGGAGTTATACGATCTTGGAATTGAAAAGATCATCGAGAACCTTGAAAAACGTTTAATATCCCACGCTCTTGAACAGACAAACAACTCAAAAATGAAAGCTGCGGATCTTTTAAAAATCAGTTTCCGCTCTCTTCGCTACAAAGTAAAAAAATACGGTTTAAGCTAAAATATGTTTCTTAAAACTCTCATAGATAAGGCCCGGGCGACAACTAGGACAAACCATATATTACGAAATCAGCTCCTTTCTATGCTGGGGCTCCGTGTAATATTGTACACCTTACTTTTACTGATGAGCTATATTTTTAATGGTTCTCAGTTTCAGTTCATCTTTATACCACCACATCTGCTACTTTTCCTCGTCTTTACCGTATATATCACTTCATTTTTCTCAGCATTTTTCCTTCTGGTTTTTCAAGGCAGCTTAATAAGCTTTGGCTTTGGCCAAAACCTGCTTGATACCTGTTTTGTGGCAATGCTTATCTTCTTTTCAGGTTCCTCTAATTCTACTTTTACATCCGTTTTTTTCTTTCCCATAGTTGCAGGTGGATTGATTCTCCCTAAAAGAGGAGGGCTTCTCGCAGCAACCGCATCTACATTGCTTTATGGCAGTTTGCTCTTTTTAGAAACCTACGGATTGTACCCATCCTACCTCGTCAGTTATGTCACGTTTCCTGACGTTGACCCAATAGTGAGCCTGAACCATTTTGCAATAAATGGAATGTCCTTTTACCTTGCCGCCCTTGTCAGTGCACTGGTGGGTGTACGCCTGCAAAATACTGAATTGGCACTCTCGGTATCCTTAAAGAAGTATGACCGGCTGGAAATCCTGTATAAACGTATTTTTGATAACATCTCCACTGGTATTATAACAATTAATCCTGATGGCATTATCACATCAGCAAACAATTCAGTGCAAAAAATAACAGGAATTACGCCTCTGACCCTTGTTGGTAAAAACCTGGCTGACAAGCTTCCCAGCCTTGAACTTACTTTTGAAAACCAGAGACTCACCACTGATTTCACTAAGGCCAACGAGATCAAAGTGCGTATTGGCTATGCATATATGAATATCCCAAAAGATGAAAGCAATCCCAATACAGTTACGAAAAATGATAAAATCATAACCCTAAAAGATATTAGTGAACTCGAAAAACTTGAACGCCAGGTAAGACAAACTGAAAAACTTGCAGCAATTGGTATGATGAGCGCCTCTATTGCCCATGATTTCAGAAATCCGCTTACAGCCATATCAGGTTCAGCGCAGGTTCTCGCCACAGAGTTTTCCAGTGGTCAGAGCACAAACTACACGAACTATGAACTTTCAAATATTATTATCCGTGAATCAGATAGACTCATAGATACAATAGCTGATTTCTTGAAATTTTCTCGACCTGAACATGCAAAATGCGACTGGTTTTCCCTTCAATCCTGTCTTGAGGAAGCCATTGAAGTCCTTCAGGCTGCCCCAGATTGGTCACGATCAATTACTATTTCTCTTAACCTTAACAGTACAATAGATATCTGGGCTGATCGAAAACAAATGTTCACAGTGTTCAGCCATATTATTCAAAATGGCCTATCGTTTTGCCCCGAAGGAAACGAATCAATTCAGATACAAGCTCTAGAAATTGACGCACGTGACACAGAAAGTGGTAATGATGTCGTGGAGATAGTGATTGCCGATAATGGGACTGGTCTTCAAGAGGGTCAGGAAGACATTATTTTTGAACCGTTCTATACAACAAGGACTGATGGAACGGGCTTAGGACTTGCTATTGTGAAACAAACAGTGGAAGAACACCATGGACAAATAACGGTTGGAAATGGTGAGGGTGGTGGTTCTGTATTTACAATACGCCTGCCTCTCCCTAATCAAGAATGACTTACCCACGCTACCCACTAGCCGTCTGTTGCCGCCGGTGGTTTAACTTTAGCTGCAGGTGGACCATCTTCAGTAAAATCCAGAAGCTCAATCTTGAGATAAACTGTCCCTGTTCCAGAAGGATCAACTGCTTCAATTTCACCAGCAACCCATATTTTATCACCGGTCTTCAGCCCGTTTAACTGTGGGTAGTCAGCGCTGGTGATATACCCTCTAACTTCAACGCCAAAACCATCTTCTGAAATATCCAGTGAAAGAGAATCTTTACCTTCGACGGACTCAACACTAAAATAATAGACCTGCCACAAAACCCTCAGATGCTTGAGTTTTGATTGAGCAACACTTTCTTGTAAATTTTCCATACTCGAAAGTTGCTCGAGTAATTCCGCAGGAGAAGGCTTTAGGAAAAATGAATTTGTTTTTTTGGAGGTGGAATTACTCTTCGAAGGTATTTTATTTTGCTTAACTTCTAATTCAATCTTTATCGGTTTTCGTAATGGTGGTGCTTCTTTTTCCTGACTGTTTTTCTTCTGTAAATATATACCTAGTCCTACAAAAACAATGAGCCCGATGCCAAGACCAACAATAGTAGCCCTCTCATTATGTTTTTTTAAGAAATTGAGTAATCTGGTGTACATGAAGTTTTCTCTATAGGATAACTATACAACTACTCCCAATCTGGATAAATAGTGATACACACTGCACTAATCTCGTTAAAAAACAGCGATAGAACAAAGAAGACAGTGCAGTATTCAATATTATTTTATTATATCCCGTTATTCATCTTCTTTCCAGACTTTAGCTCCCAGTTTGGTCAGTTTATCAACGAGTTTTTCATATCCTCGCTCAAGATGATAGATCCTTGAGATGTCAGTCCTCCCAGATGCAGAAAGCCCAGCAATTACAAGAGATGAGCTTGCCCTCAGGTCAGTTGCCATTACGGGAGCCCCTTTGAGTCCCCCCTTACCGCAACCCTCAACACGAGCTGAATTCCCATCAATTCTTATATTTGCGCCCATCCTGTGCAATTCAGCTACGTGCATGAACCTATTTTCAAATATGGTTTCATTGACGACACAGCTACCACCACACTGAGTCATAAGTGCCATAAACTGCGCCTGTAAATCAGTTGGATAACCAGGATAAGGCATAGTCTTAATATCAACACCTTTTAACTGTATCTGCTCCTCATCATCATTTTTCCAGTCGACAGTGATTGTGTCTTTCGTCTCAGTGACCTGCACACCCGCCAGCCGGAGTTTTTCAAGAAGAGATGGTAAATGATCAGGCCTACAATGGGTTACAGTGCCACGCCCACCTGTTGCGACAATTGCAATCAGATAGGTGCCGGCCTCAATACGATCCGGAATTACAGTACAATCAGCAGGTTGAAGTTCTTCAACACCGTGTATGGTCAGATTATCGGTTCCTCTTCCTTCAATCTTTGCCCCCATACCTACCAACATATCGACAAGATTTCCTATTTCCGGCTCTTTGGCTGCATTTTTTAAAACTGTAGTCCCTTGAGCCAGCGTTGCAGCCATGAGAAGATTTTCTGTTCCGGTAACCGAGGGTATATCAAAATAAATTACATCTCCCTGTAACGGTTTTTCGGTGGATGCATCAACATACCCCCCATCAAGATTGCAAACAGCACCGAGTCGCTCAAGGCCCATAATATGAAAATCTATAGGTCGGGCGCCGATTGCACATCCGCCAGGCAGGGAAACTTTCGCACCACCTAAACGCGCCACAAGAGGGCCAAGAACGAGAACAGAGGCCCTCATTGTCTTCACTAATTCATATGGAGCTTCAGCACTGGTGAGAGACGTTGTGTCCAGATACAGTATATCATTCACACGCTCACTCATGACGCCTAGGTGCTCTAATAAACGGATAAAGGTTCTGGTATCTCTTAAATCCGGTACATTTCTAAGACAGTGTTTTCCTGGCGCAAGTAGTGTCGCCGCCATAAGAGGAAGGGCTGCATTTTTGGCTCCACTAATTCTCACTTCCCCTTCAAGAGGACGACCACCTTCTATTACCAGCTTTTCCATACCCCTTATCCCCTTTCTACCTTTATGCTTTGATAGCGTGAACAACACGGTCTCGACCAGCATAATCTTTTAATATTTCAACAGTTAAAAAGCCGTCAAGACCATTCATTCTGGAACTAAACATCGATAGTAACTCTTGCCCCTGATCAGCACCAATTTCCATAAACAATTCGCCCCCGGGAAGAAGCACATCTTCTAATTGTTCTCTAATGATTTGGATCAACTCTAGTCCTCTGACGCCACCATCTAATGCCAGGTGTGGTTCATAATCACTCACCTCAGGTGCTAGATTATTGGTTACGTCAATATGACTTACGTAAGGAGGATTAGAAACGACAAGGGAAAACTGATTAATCTTTTGAAAAGAGCTGAGCAGATCACTTTGAACAAACTGCACTTGATCTTGAACATCATGTCTTAAAATATTATTTTTAGAAACCTGCAGAGCCTCCGGAGATACATCAACAGCAACTATATCCTGCCCCGTTTCTTTGGCAAGGACCGTTGCAATCACCCCACTCCCGCAACATAAATCAACGATCTTCCCACGAGTAAAATTTATTTTATTGGCGTGGGATAAAACCTGCTCCAACAAAAATTCTGTTTCAGGTCTTGGAATGAGTACGTGAGGAGAAACGCTAAATGAAAGAGACCAGAATTCCTGTTCGCCAAGAATATATGCAACCGGTTCCCTCTGTTTTCTACGTTCTATAAAGGCCTGATACTGAATCAGTTGAGAATCGGTGAGTTTAAGATCTCTTGCAAGAAATAGCTCACTGCGACTTTTATTCAGAACATTTTCCAATAACAACCGGGCATCTAGTTCAAACTCTTCAACCCCCGCTTGTTGTAACAGCTCAGAGCCATTATGCAAGGCATCAGTTAAATGCATTGGTTAAGCCCAACAACAAAGGATGAGAAAACATCTTCCATTTAAAAGCCTACTGAAGATCTTTGAGCTTTTCCGCCTGATCATGTGTTATGAGCGGGTAAATTACTTCGTCTAGTTTTCCACTCATAATGGTATCGAGTTTATAGAGAGTAAGATTGATCCTGTGATCAGTCAGTCGCCCCTGGGGAAAATTGTAGGTTCGTATTCTCTCACTTCTATCACCACTTCCGACCTGACTTTTACGATCCTTACTGATTTTATCGTGGTGTGCTTGTTCTACTTGAGCGAGAAGACGAGCCCGAAGTACGGTAAGAGCCTTCGCTTTATTTTTGTGCTGCGATTTTTCGTCCTGACAGATGACCACGAGTCCAGTGGGCAAATGAGTAATACGTACAGCTGAATCGGTCGTGTTTACCGATTGACCACCTGGACCTGATGAACGGAACACATCAAATTTGAGCTCACTCATATTGATGTTCAATTCAACTTCATCAGCTTCAGGAAGGATGGCTACAGTAACAGCAGAGGTGTGTATTCGACCTTGCGTTTCGGTTTCAGGTACCCTTTGTACTCTGTGAACTCCACTTTCGTACTTGAGTTTTGAGAAAACCTGAGCCCCGCTAATAAGACCAATAATTTCCTTAAAGCCACCAACACCTATGGGGCTTGAACTCATCACTTCAACTTTCCACCCTTGGGTGTCGGCAAAACGAGTGTACATCCGAAACAAGTCACCTGCAAAAAGAGCAGCTTCATCTCCACCGGTCCCTGCACGAATCTCAAGAAAGGTATTCTTTTCATCATTAGGGTCTTTTGGTAACAGAATAATTTTCAGATCTTGTTCCAAATTTTTTTCAAGTTCGCCTAATCCCTCAAGTTCAGCTTTGGCGAGCTCCTTGAGTTCTGGATCTTCGTCATCATCTTGAAGAATGGTCTTATTCTCTTCAAGATCATCTTGGACTTTCTTAAGCTCTTCAAATTTATTATTCAATTTAGTCAGATGGGCATGCTCACAGACAACCTTCTGATATTCCTTCTGGTTACTGACGAGGCCTGGGTCAGAAAGACGGCCTTCAAGATCGGATATTTTATCTTCGAGATCAGCGAACTTTTCAAACATAGTAAGTACCAGAGGGGAGAATAATGAAAAAAGTCCACAACCATGACATGCATCGTTGTGGACATAATCGAAAAGCAAGCAGGTAATAGATACCTACTGTAAGAAGAGAGGATTAAGCTTTTTTCTCGTCTTTTGCTGCGTAGTGCTTTGCATAACGTTGCTTGAACTTCTCAATTCTACCAGCAGTATCAATAAGTTTCTGCTTACCTGTGAAAAATGGGTGACATGATGAACAAATCTCAACTTTCATTTCATTCATAACTGAACCAAGTTCAATCTCTGCACCACAAGCACATTTTGCATTAAAATTGTGATATTCTGGGTGTATTCCTTCTTTCATAATATGTAATCCTCCAACACATGAATCATGTGATGTTATTTTTAATAAAGCAACCTACAATTTTCATAAGACACAAGAGCATCATAATACCTAAAAGAAAATTATTTTCAACTAAAAATAATTATTCTAGGTATGATCATTTTCATTTTAACCGTTCATTGAGTCAAGAAAATCAGCATTGCTCTTCTGGTGTTTCAATTTATCAGATAGAAAATCCATGCAATCAGCGGGATTCATAGAATTAAGAAGCTTTCTGAGAATCCAGATACGATTTAAGGCCTTTGGCTTAATGAGTAGATCTTCTTTTCTGGTGCCACTCCGTTTGAGATCAATGGCGGGGAATATTCTCTTTTCAGCCATTTTACGATCAAGAACAAGCTCCATGTTACCAGTGCCCTTAAATTCTTCAAAAATTACTTCATCCATACGGCTACCGGTTTCAACAAGAGCAGTTGCGAGAATGGTCAAACTTCCACCCTCCTCAATATTTCTGGCTGCTCCAAAAAATCTTTTTGGTCTGTGCAGTGCGTTTGCTTCAACACCACCAGAGAGAATTTTGCCACTGGCAGGAGTCACAGTATTGTAAGCTCTGGCAAGTCGTGTAATGCTATCAAGGAGAATAACAACATCCTTTTTATGCTCCACAAGCCTTTTAGCCTTTTCAATAACCATCTCCGCAACCTGAATATGCCGCTGAGGTGGCTCATCAAATGTAGAACTGACAACTTCAGCGGTCTTTACAGACCGAGTCATTTCGGTGACTTCCTCAGGGCGTTCATCGATCAGTAGCACAATAAGATATACTTCCTTATGGTTACGAACGATAGAGTTAGCAATTTTCTGCATCAGTACCGTCTTTCCGGTACGGGGAGGAGCTACGATCAAACCACGCTGACCTTTACCAATGGGAGCAAATAGATCCATTATACGCATGGATAGATTATCTGGCTGCCATTCAAGAGTAAAAGTTTCGTTAGGATGAAGCGGAGTCAGATTACCAAAAAGAGTTTTCTGTTTCGCTGCATCAGGTGGATCGAAGTTGACACTATCCACTTTGAGAAGAGCAAAATATCTTTCACCCTCTTTAGGAGCTCTCACCAAACCTTCGATGGTATCGCCGGTTCTTAGGTTGAGTCGCCTAATCTGAGATGGAGATACATAAATATCATCTGGGCCTGGCAGATAATTGTAATCAGGGGCGCGTAAAAACCCAAACCCATCGGGAAGAATTTCCAATACACCACTACCGCGCATCTTGCCATCTTTTACAGACTCAGCTTTCAAGATTGCAAAAATAAGCTCTTGCTTTCGTAGTGAACTATAGCCTTCAACTTTGAGCGTACGAGCTAGTTGTACAAGCTCACCAATTTTCATCAGTTTGAGTTCCGCCAGGTTCATTAATCTACTTCTCCTTTAAAGATGTTTGGCAGGGTAATGGAAAACATCGTAAAAACAATACAGCTACAGCTGAAGGTTATGTTAACGATGTTTAATAAATATAAACTGCATCGTCTTCGTCTTGTACTTTTGTACAATACGAAGAAGCAGTAATTCAAAATTGTTGTTTTATATGGATGTTTTTTGGACGACTCGTATTTTTGATTTACAAAAATGCAGAATGGAATCGACGATCACGTCAAGAGAAAATGGCTACTAGAATTAATTCGCTTTCACGTATAGAGACAAGGACGTTTACAAAAACAAAATGAGCGAAAAACAGATAGTATATTCCCTGAAGACAGGATTAGAATTTCTTTGATCTACGTTTTCCTTATACGGCTATAAAACTAAGCTGTCAAGCATTTTAGTGCCTACAAACTCATTTCTTAGTAATAGTGGATAAAGTCGAGACACTTATCCAGTCACATTTCGTATCTATCGGGATAAAGACGTCTTTTTGCAAAGTATGTTTGACAACCATGCAGTCTGTTGGGCAGTGCTTACAAAAGTATCTGAATTATCTATAATATAATCAACACGGGACTCTTTGTAAGACATTGGAAGCTGTAATCCAATAATACGCTTCGCTTCTTCTTCATCTATATTATCACGTTTAACCGATCGACTGATAGCAATTTCGGGTGGAACCCTTACCAAAACAGTGACATCAAAATCATCCTGCCAACCCACTTCAAAAAGAAGTGGCACTTCAACCACAATATACGAGTTCTGAACACGACAGGCCTCAGCCTGATCTGCTATGCTACTACGAACAAGGGGGTGCAATATATTTTCGAGTTTTTCTTTCACTTCAGGAATGTTAAATGTCTCCTGTCTCAAAAGATTTCGATCAATTGAACCATCGTCACAAAAGAACCTAATACCAAATACCGTCTGTAACTGTCTGGTACCAACCTGGCCCGGCTCAAGTAAAGTACGGCATATAACATCTGCATCGGTACGCTCAGCTTGAAGATACTTGGCTAAAAGACGACTTACACTACTTTTTCCAGAACCATACCCCCCAGTGATGCCTATATTCACCAGTTCTCCTCTGTAAACGGCTCTAAGCCGTCAACGATGGACTCGAAATCGTCCCATAAAGGAGCTTTGACATCCATCTTTCGCCCAGTTACAGGATGCTCTAAAATAAGCCGTGATGCATGCAACATCTGTCTTGGATAAGCGACTTTACTCCTCCCTCCACCATAAACGGTATCACCTGCAACGGGTAAACCCAAATGTGCCATATGGACACGAATTTGATGGGTTCGTCCTGTTTCAATTCTGACCCTTAAAAGAGACAAACCACCAACGTAACATTCGATAAGCTCCCAATTAGTAGCCGCATGTTTACCGCCAAACTCCTTAACAGCCATCTTTTGACGATGAATATGATGTCTGCCAATGGAAGTAACCACCCTTCCAGAATACTTTTTCGGTATCCCTTGTACGAGTGCCAAATACTCTTTTTCCAGTTGGTGTTCTTTAAAACAGTTCACTAAATCACGATGAACAGCATCCGTCTTGGCAACAACCATTATTCCTGAAGTATCCTTATCCAACCGGTGTACTATACCTGGTCGAACAGAGTCACCTACTCCTGCGATATTGGCACAATGATGCACAAGGCCATTAACAAGGGTTCCGGAATGATTTCCTGCACCAGGATGCACAACCAGCCCTGGTGGCTTACAGATAAAGAGAAGCCACTCATCTTCAAAAAGAATAGAAAAATCTATTTTCTCAGCCTGGACTATAAGAGGTTTATCCTCTTCAATAATCCCTGAGATCGACTCCCCCAGCTTAAGTCTATAGCTATTTTTGCGGGGTAAACCATCAACCAGAATAGTTTTGTCACGGATTGATGCAGAAATTTGGCTTCTAGAAAGGTCAGGCAAATGGAGAGCGAGAAACTGATCTAACCGAACACCAACATGCTTTTCATTGATCAGAAAGGCAAGTTGGAAATCGGAAGATGCAAATCCATCAACAACGTCTTCGGAGGATTCCATAGATATACTAAAAAATAATTGAAACGTTTAAAAAATATAATTTACTCAACTTAAGAAAAAATCGCCTCTATAGTTTTACACACGTCTTCTTCGCTATTATTTTGAGCAAGAGAAAGCTCTTTCACGATGAGACCCTTGGCTGTATCAAGCATTTTACGCTCACCATAGCTCAGGTCTTTATCGACACTCAGAAGAAAAAGATCTCGCAAAACGACGGCAACCTCATGAACAGAGCCTGTTTTTATTTTCTCCATATAATCGCGATATCGCCTATTCCAGGTCTGAGTACCAAGTTCTACGGTACGATCAGACAAAATATCGAGAATATCGCCAACTTCCTCTTTGCCTACAATAGCTCTTAGACCAACATTACTACTTGTACTTGTTGGAATCATAATTCGCATGCTATTATCTAATATTTCTAGTATGTAGAAAGATTGATCTATGCCTCCAACAGTTTTTTGTTCAATGGCTTTAATAACGCCAACACCATGGGCCGGATACACAGCCATATCACCTTCAGTAAACACTGAAATCTCCTTTTAACAAGGCGCCTTGTACAAGGATTGGAAATGAGAAGACGCACAAGACACTACGCAATAATTAGCCACTCTAGGAAAGTACCGGTTTAAAAACAAATCTTGACCGGATAATTTTGATTTATGAGGGGGTTAGAAGCAACAAGTTAACTTTTCTGTTACTTATTAGGTAAGTATAACATATTCAGCGTTGAAATGCCGTACTTTTTGCGTTATAAAGTAAGGTGAGGTTAAATATATGGCCTTCTTCTTCATTCACCCACCTTGTTTTCCCTGCTACTTAAGACTATTAAGCACACCCTTTGAACGTCCCACATCACCCTCTAATAAATACATCAGGCCTTTGCCGATATCGTTGTATCTATTTTGTAGTATAGTAAATTCATCTTCAGAGAAATTACTAAGGACATATTTTTCAATAGGAAAATCTTTATGCACCTCTCCCTGACCTGGACGACCTATACCGACCTTTAATCGGTAAAAATCATTTGTCCCAATCGCAGACACGATAGATTTAATTCCATTATGCCCGCCAGCACCGCCACCTCTTACTAATTTAACTCTTCCTGGGGCCATATCCAGATCATCGTGAACAACAATAAGGCTTTCAGGAGTAATCTTGTAAAATGTATAAAACTGGGAAACTGGTTGCCCACTCCTATTCATAAAGGTCTGCGGTTTGATAAAATGCACTTTCTCTTGAGAATATACAGTTGAACTGTATAACCCATCCCACTTTTCTTTATATGTAGCCGATCTATCAAGAAGTCCCAGCAGAACGTCGACAACTTGAAAGCCAATATTGTGCCTGGTGTTGGTATATTCAGAACCGGGATTCCCCAACCCAACAATGAGATTATCTTGTCTACTCATAGCTCTTCTCACAAATCACAGAAGGCCCGGGGAATATTTTCCCCGGGCCTTCTATAATTCTCTTACCTCTTGTTTTACTGCATTACACAACAAAACAACGGTGCTGGAATAAATATATTATGCAGCTGCTTCTTCATCGCCTTCTTCAACAATCTTTTCACCAGGCTTAATGACGGAAACAGCAATCGAATCAGGATCTGTTAACATAGTGACATTTTCAGGCACTACAAACACACTGCATCTGAGATCGTCACCAATTTCGAGAGCGCTAATATCAACCTTAACATCATCAGGAATAGAAAGCGGCTTGCCTTGGAATACAACCTCTTTACAACCAACAATCAAAAGTCCACCAAGATCAACACCTCTTGCTGTACCTTCGTATACGACTGGTACTTTGTAAGCTCGCTCTTTTTCAAGATCAATCTCACAAAAATCAACATGTATAAGAGTGTCACGAACTGGATCGGTCTGAACCTCACCAACCATAACATTCTTCACTCCCTCGTTTTCAACATCCAAAGTCACAACAGTGTTATAACGATAGAATTTCAACAATTTTGCCATCAGACTTTTAGTGTCCATCTGTAGCTTAAGAGCCTCTGAACCACCACCATATACGACAGCTGGAGTCATTCCTTCCATACGTAATTGACGCATGGGTCCCTTCCCTGAAGTATTCCTAACAGAAGCGGACATTTCTACTTGAAGCATAATTCCTCCTTTGCCGACTCGTCGTACTGAGTAAGTTAAAACGACGGTGCAGATATTTTATATATTACTTTTAAATTAATTAAGATGTGAGCTAAAAATTATATAAAGAGTGAACTCACAGAATCTTCGTTATGTATTCTATTGATTGCTTCAGCTAACAATTTAGAAACAGACAAAACTTTAATTTTATCACATTCCTTCTCTTTTCCGTTTAAAGGAATTGAGTTGGTAACAACCAATGATTTCAACTTGGAAGCATTAAGCCTTTCAATAGCAGGCCCTGAAAGAACAGGATGTGAACAACAGGCATGCACTTCTTTCGCGCCATTAGCTAAAAGGGTTTCAGCACCGGCACAAAGCGTACCTGCTGTATCGACCATATCATCCATCAAAATGGCTACTTTCCCTTCAACATCACCAATAACATGCATTGCCTCACACACATTGGCTCTTTCTCGACGTTTATCTATAATCGCAAGTCCTGAATCCAAACGCTTGGCAAACGCTCGTGTACGCTCAACACCACCAGCATCAGGTGACACCATTACGACGTCATCACCAAAGGTTTCCTGGATGTAATCAAGCAATACAGGCGCTGCATAGAGATGATCGACAGGGATATTAAAGAACCCCTGAATCTGACCAGCATGTAGGTCCATACATAGTACTCTGCGCACGCCCACTGCCATGAACATTTCAGCCACGACCTTTGCGGAAATTGGCACTCGAGGAGCATTCTTACGATCCTGACGGGCATAACCATAGTATGGGACAACTGCAGTGATCCTTCTTGCTGACGCACGACGAAGCGCATCAACCATAATAACCAACTCCATCAGGTGATCATTTACCGGAGTACAGGTAGGCTGAACGACAAAAACGTCCGCTCCACGGACGTTTTCTTTTACTTCTACGAAGATTTCTCCGTCACTAAATTTCCTTACATCAGTGGCACATAATGAAATATTTAAGTGCTCGGCAATTTCCTTTGCTAGTTCCTGGTGGGCATTACCAGAAATAACCTTCAAATCTCGCATTGTATTTTTTGGAGCTCGACTAATCTGATTTATTTATTGATGGCTGGGGCGGCAGGAATCGAACCTACGAATGCCGGGATCAAAACCCGGTGCCTTACCGCTTGGCGACGCCCCAGTACACGCTCTTGATACGTACACTTTATTCCCATATTGCCTATGTAACACATCTGCAATATTTTGAAAATCAGAACCGATCGACTCTCTTCTATCTGGAAAAATCCCAAAAACGGTCGGCCCACTCCCGGACATCAAAACCTTAGATGCCCCTAGTGCCAACAAAGTCTCCTTCATCTCTTGAATCTCTGGATATCTAACTGAAGTGACACCTTCCAGATCGTTGTGCATTTCATCAAGTGACGGACAAACTTTATTGCGCTTTTGAGAGCGGATGATATTAGAACTATTTTCTTCGCCTGTCAACACTAAATTATCAAAAACCCATTTTGTAGAGACAAAAAAATCTGGATTCACAACAACAAATGTGCAATTATTCAGAGAATCAACCACATGCAGTTCATCTCCAATCCCGCCAGCGATGACCGCATTGTCTTCAATTGCGAAAAAAGGAACATCTGCTCCCAATGGCTTTGAAATTTCAACGAGTGCTGTTTCAGTGAATTCGAAGCCACTCAACCTATTCAACCCACGCAACACTGCTCCAGCATCACTACTACCACCACCAAGCCCAGCAGCAACTGGTGTTTTTTTCTTCAGGTGAATTGCTACACCATAATTCTTTAGCACTACACTCTTTTTAAAAAAACTTTCAGCAGCCCGCACAGCTAAATTATCAGAGTCCATTGGCAAACTTTTATCATCGCAGGTGAATTCAACCCCACCGCGCTCAATAAGACTCAGCTCAATCGTATCACTGAGGTCAATTTTCTGCATCCAGGTGACCAGATTGTGATACCCATCATCTCTTTTTCCTAAAATATGAAGAAAAAGATTAACTTTTGCGGGCGCAAAAATACGAAGCTGAGTGTTAGCAATGTTCATAGCGAAAACTATTTAGACGCATTCACAAAGCGCAATTTGATATCATAGAGAATATTTTTGAGCATTTCCTCTTCATCTGACGTCAAATTTCCTTTGGTTTTCTCCTGCATAAGGGCAAGAGTGTCTATAGCATGTCGAGCAATATCAAGGTCAACAACTTTTTTTCCTGTGACTGGATCCGCTATTTCACCGAGATGATATAGCGCGGAGGTATTAAGCGACATAACAAACGCAGGGAATGTAACTTCTGGCATAATACAGTTCCCTTCTTTGGTTGGCACTTTACCTTCCCCACATCCACATGCTTTATCATCTTGCGCACTCTCAACCATCTCAGAACTCCTCTTGTAAAAAAGAAAATATTTATTCTCAACTCGTTATATTCGTCAAAAACCTACCGAAAAACATTTACAGATAATAATATGTACCAAGAATGGTAGGTTCTGAAATTTAAAGGTCAAGTCTTATCAGTCGTTTTTCTCTCATTCTTCAGCCTGCCTGCACTGGAGATAATAAAGGAATTTTGAAATATACAGGTGTCAGCCCCCCAGAACAATAAAAAACTCTCTCCCACTTTCTAGCCTTTATTTCACCTTCCCATTGATCTCGTTTGTAAAGGCTGATCCCATCCTCCATAAAGTGTGTTCCATTAGCCTTGAACAATCAGGTCGAACAAGATATATAGCTTTACAAGATTGCAACCCGCTTTTTCTGGAGTACTTCTTGCCAATACTCAAGACGCAGCTTACTCTCAAAGAATAAACGCGATAAAATATACACAACATCTTGCCTTTACAGGCCGCAATTCGCTTAAAGGAGTTTTTTCATGCGCGAAACACGTCTACGCTTTCCCCCAAGCCCTACCGGATACCTCCACATTGGTGGTGCCAGAACTGCCCTTTACAACTGGCTTTATGCTAAGAAACATGGTGGTAAACTCATCCTGCGCATTGAGGACACTGATGGAGACCGTTCCACAGATGAATCAATCCAAGGTATTATAGATGGACTGGAATGGCTCGGCATTGATTACGACGAAGGCCCCTACTTTCAAACTGAGTTTGAAAATGACCACACAACGGCGGCCCAGGTGCTCCTAGACAAAGGTGCCGCCTATAAATGTTTTTGCACCAAAGAAGACCTCGACGCAAAAAGGGAAATCGCCAAAGCTGCAAAAGGCTATCTTGGTTATGACCGCACCTGCAGGCATTTAACAGCAGAACAAGTCAAAGAAAAAGAGGCCGCCGGCCTCCCTTCCGTGTTACGGTTTAAAATCCCTGAAAGAACAGGCTTGCTCGGCTACGATGATAAAATTCTAGGCAGAATCCAATCCGACTATAAAGAAATGGATGACTTTGTCATTGTTCGCTCTAATGGCAAACCTTTGTACCTGCTATGCAATGTTGTCGACGATATTCGTGATAGAATTTCCCACGTTATCAGAGGTCAAGATCATATGACAAACACCTTAAAGCAGGTATTGCTATATGAAGCTTTAGAGGCCCCGCTTCCTGAATTTGCCCATATGCCACTCACACTTGATACCAAAAAAGCAAAGATATCAAAACGCAGCCATGGGGAAATAGTCTCAGTACAATTTTACCGTGATAGCGGATTTATCCCCTGGGCTTTTAATAACTTCCTTGCACTACTTGGTTGGTCCGCCGGTAACGATCAAGAATTCTTTACAAAAGAAGACCTCATTGAACAGTTTTCACTGGAAAGAATAAACAAGTCCAGCGCAATTTTTAATTATCGTAAAAACGATCCAAAATTTTTTACAGACCCCAAAGCGATCTTCATCAACGAGCATTATCTCCGAACAATGGACATTGAGACTTTAGGAGACCTCGTACGGGTTGAGCTTGAAAACGACGGCCTCTGGAAAAGTGGCTACGAGAAAGAAAGAAAACAATGGTACTTGGACACTCTTGATCTTATTCGAGATCGGTTTCATACTTTGAAGGATTTCACAACCCTTGGACGTGCTTATTTTGCTGATGACTTTGAAGTTCAAGAAAAACCTCTCAACAAAAACATCCTCAAGAATGAAGGCCTCAAAGAGTGGTTTCCTGAACTTGCAAACCGCTATGAGCAACTGGGTGATTTCAACCTTGAAGAGACTGAACGTGTCGCTCGTGAGCTTGCCGATGAACTTGAAATCAAGCCGGGTATCCTTATCAATGGGATGCGCACCGTGGCTACTGGGCAACTGGCCGGTCCATCCATGTTCGATATTTTAGTGACCATTGGTCAAGACAAGATTGTGGAAAGACTTAGAAACGTCCATACACTTTTTGAATAATAGCGGTTTATAAACTTCATCAATACACTATTCATGGAAAATACAGAGACAGAAAAACGACCACTCGATTTCATTCGTCAAATTATTGAAGAGGATCTCAGTACAGGAAAACATGCGCAGTCGGTGACCCGGTTCCCCCCTGAGCCTAATGGCTTTTTGCATATCGGCCACGCCAAATCTATTTGCCTCAATTTTGGCATCGCTGTTGAGAACGCTGGTACCTGCAACCTACGCTTTGATGACACCAACCCAAGCAAAGAAGATGTTGCCTACGTTGAATCCATCAAAGAGGATGTCAAGTGGCTCGGTTTTAACTGGGGTGAGCAGGTCTACTATGCATCTGACTATTTCGACAAGTTGTACGACTTAGCCATCCAGCTCATAAAAAAAGAAAAAGCTTTTGTGTGCGAACTCACGCCAGACGAAATGAGACAATACAGAGGAACTCTCACCGAACCAGGAAAAGAGAGTCCTTTTCGAAACCGCAGCGTCTCCGAAAACCTCGATCTTTTCGAGAAAATGAAAAATGGTAAATTTGCCGAGGGTAGCCATGTATTACGAGCAAAAATAGATATGGCCTCGCCAAATTTTAATATGCGGGATCCTATTATCTACCGCATATTAAAAGCACATCATCATCGCACCGGAGATAAGTGGAACATTTACCCGATGTACGACTACACCCACTGTCTCTCAGATATGCTTGAAGGTATAACCCACTCTCTTTGTACACTTGAATTTCAGAACCACCGGCCTCTGTACAACTGGGTACTGGAAACTCTTGAGACTCCATGCCACCCGAGACAAATTGAGTTTGCACGTTTGAATCTAACCTACACTGTCATGAGCAAACGCAAGCTCCTGCAAATGGTTGAGGGAAATTTTGTTAGCGGCTGGGATGACCCAAGAATGCTTACTATTTCCGGGCTGAGACGTAGAGGCTACACAGCTGCTTCCATTAAAAACTTTTGCCAGACAATCGGTATTGGTAAAAGTGACAGCCGTATTGAAATGGGTGTGCTTGAGAATGAAATTCGTAGTGATCTCAATGTTCACGCTGAGCGCCGAATGTGTGTTCTAGACCCTGTTAAAGTCATTATTGATAATTACCCTGAAGATGTCGTTGAAGAAGTCGTAGGAAAAAACCACCCGCAGGACCCTGAAAAAGGTACGCGAACATTACCTTTCTCAAAAGAATTATACATCGAACGCAATGACTTTATGGAGGAGCCTCCCAAAAAGTATCATCGTCTGGGTCCAAACCGTGAAGTAAGATTGCGATACGGCTATCTCGTTCAATATGTATCTCACAAAAAAGATGAAAGCAGTGGTGAAATTACTGAGATCCACTGTACCTATGACCCTGAAAGTAAGGGCGGATCTGCCCCGGATGGTCGCAAGGTTAAAGGAACTATCCATTGGGTATCTGCGACCAAAGGCCTTCCTGTCATCGTGAATATGTACGACAGACTCTTTAAAGTAGAAGATCCTGAAGAGGATAAAGAGATCGATTTTCTAGATCAACTCAATCCGGATTCGCAGGTCATTATAAATAATGCAATAGCAGAACCAAGCCTTGCTGAAATGACCCCTGGAGATAGTGTTCAATTCGAGCGCCAGGGCTATTTCTGTCTGGACTCTGTGGCCCCGAAACAAGATGGAAAACTTGTTTTTAACCGAACAGTGACTCTTCGAGATTCCTGGGACAAGAAGAAATAATCACTAACCCAGCTTGATTTAGCTGAACCTTTTTCATAAAGGTTCAGCTTTCATATGCATTAGATGGGCTAGCCCAATCTTTATCTTGCCCAGACTCATAAACATAATATTTTACTCAGCTTCATAGAGGCTATTGAGGAAATACCATGCCACAGATTAATTTACGCCAAATGGAAAAATTGCAGTCCGGCACAATTATTAGCGTCAAAGTTGGTGGAGAGCTTGGACAACGCATCCGTGAAATGGGTCTGGTTCCCGGAACCCAAGTCACGATCCAAGGCCGTGCCCCCCTCAACGACCCTGTTGCTCTGCGTGTTCTCGGCGGAACTCTGACCCTTAGAAACAATGAAGCTGATTTTATAATGGTCGACGTTAAATAAATTTAGATTTCAGCAGCAACACCCGCGATTTTTCAATTTTCACCCTTCTTCTCATTTTGCGTTGTCTACTTACAAAAGACAGGGCAAAATCACCAAATTTTCTCAGTTTCAACACTCTCAGAAAATAAAACTGTTACCACCCGAGGTTTTAGATTCTTCCTTTTAAATAGTTACAGTTTGTTAGGTATCTCTAAAAAGATTATATTATCTTGAAATAACTGTTGACTGCAACTATTGTTTGGAGTACCTAAAGATCACTTTAATAGGTGAAATGATGAGAGGAAAAAAAGGAAAACAAAATTTTGGTGGCTTTGCCGGAAAGATTAAAGATTGCTTTTGCAAATCTCCAAGCAATAAGCTTGAATCACCTCTTTCACAAAAAGGTCACTGCCGAAAGGTTAAGGTTTGTAAGGTGACAGGTGACAGGAAGGTGTGCGCCAGAATGGCCTCTCTTGGACTGTACCCTGGCGTTGAGGCTGATGTCATCTGCGCTCAAAACGGCGATCAATGTGTTGTCAAGGTTAACGGAGGCACTATCAGTCTTGACTCCAATATTACCGACAATATCTATGTAACTGACCTTTAAAAAAAGACCTCGATGTACGGTTTTTTTTTGCCTTAAATGTTAGGACTCTCTAATAAAGCATCACCTAAAGAGGCAATGTATGCAACTTTTCGAAACTATAATTATATGGGCAATCATTGGTTTTGCGGGACTGTACATTTTTCGTAAATTCTATAAACAGTGGCAATCATTAACAGATCCAACTTCAACTCCCTCTTGTTCTGACGGTTGTTCTGGTTGCACCCAAGCTTCCTGCGATGAAAAAAAACTTCCCACGTACAAGTCTTAATTTTTGTACTGCCCAGTGACACTTACTTCATATTGTATGAAGCTTGCACTATTCATCACATATATGTAATTAGACATAGTTTATACAGGGGCGGTCAATGCACATAACACAATCCCCCCAATTTAAAATTTTTTAATGAGTTATTACTGATACGTTCAGGTAGCAGTAACAACTCATTATGTTGAGTTTTCTCACTATTACAATTTACTAATTTTTATCCGAGTTATTTGATGCAATTAAAAATGGCCCTCGTTGGCAACCCTAATGCTGGAAAGACAACTCTTTTCAATGAACTGACAGGTGCGCGCCAGCATGTCGGCAACTACCCTGGTATTACAGTTGACTACAAAGAAGGCTGTATCCTCCATGAAGACGCTAATATCACGCTCACCGACCTGCCTGGTACCTACTCACTCACCGCATACTCAGTAGAAGAACTCGTAGCGAGAGACTATCTCGTTGAAGAAAAACCGGATATTGTCATAAACATTGTTGATGCCTCCAACCTTGAAAGAAATCTTTACCTCACCTGCCAACTTCTCGAACTCGGTCTTCCAATAGTTATTGCCCTTAATATGATGGATGTGGCTCAAGATAGAGGCATTGAGATAAAAATTGAAGCCTTCAGCAAACTCTTTAATATCCAGGTTGTCCCGATTATTGCCAGAACTGGAGAAGGGGCACAAAAACTCCTCGAAACCTGCATTGAAACAGGGGCACAAAAACTCCCTTGGATGCCCCGCGATATCTATTACGGAGAAGATCTCGATAACAGTATAAAACTACTTGAAGACAAGATCAGTGAAGCGAATTTTTTAACCTCCACCTTTCCTCCACGCTACACAGCAATTAAATATCTTGAAGATGATGAACAGATTTTAGAAAAAGGCAGAGAAACTGACCCAGATACAGCTTCAAAACTAGAAAAAATTATAGCAGATGCCTCAGCACACACCCAAAAGACACTCGACGTCTACCCGGAAGCAATTATTGCTGACCATCGCTATGGATATATAAAAGCCATATTACGCCAAGGTGTGGTCACTCATAAATTTGACACTGACAGACTCTATACATCTGACAAAATCGACAAGGTCTTAACCAACAGATTAGTAGGCCCTCTCATCATGCTACTCATCCTTCTTGGCCTTTATCAGTTCACATTTAGCTGGAGTGAAATCCCGGTTGTCCTGCTGGGAAATGTATTTGGCTGGTTTGGAGGACTTATCGATGGAGCTCTTCCCGACGGTTTACTCAAGTCGATGATCATCTCAGGTGTTATTGATGGTGTCGGTGGAGTCATGGGCTTTGTACCGCTTATTATGTTTATGTTCTTTGGAATTGCAGTCCTTGAAGACTCCGGTTACCTCGCTCGCGTTGCCTTTATGATGGATAGAATATTTCGTATATTTGGTCTCCACGGCTCCTCCGTAATGCCTTTTATTGTTTCAGGTGGTATAGCCGGGGGATGTGCTGTCCCCGGAGTAATGGCTACCAGAACCTTGAGGTCACCAAACGAGAGAATGGCCACACTTCTCACGGTGCCGTTTATGAACTGCGGGGCGAAACTTCCTGTTCTTGCTCTGCTCATTGGCGCTTTTTTTGGTGAGCACAAGGCAAGATACATGTTTTTATTTACCATACTTGCCTGGGTTGTCGCCCTCTTGGCTGCAAAACTTTTCAGATCAACCGTGCTCCGGGGGCCAGCAACGCCCTTTGTTATGGAACTCCCTCCGTACCGCTTCCCGACCATGCGAGGCTTGCTGATCCACACCTGGGAGAGAACCTACCAATACATTAAGAAAGCGGGTACGGTCATACTTGGAATTTCAATACTTCTCTGGGCCTTGATGACCTTTCCGGGGTTGCCTCAGGAAGCAAAAAATGGGTTTGAACTGCAGCGCCAGGAAGCACTTACAACAGCTGGCCTTACAATAGCGGATCTTAGTGCTGGGAGTCTTTCGGACACTGCACTTGAAGTCAAGAAGCAGCTTGAGCTAATCAATAACTCTGAAACCGCAGCCGGATTGCGTCATTCAATAGCAGGTACCCTTGGAACAAACCTTGAACCTATTACCCAGTATGCCGGTTTTGACTGGCGGACCAACATTTCACTTATCGGTGGATTTGCAGCAAAAGAAGTAATCGTCTCAACCCTTGGTACCGCCTATTCCATGGGTGAAGTTGATGCGGAAGAACCGGAGTCCCTTGGGGAACGATTAAAAAACGACAACCACTGGAATAGAGTGGTGGCGGTCTCAGTTCTCATCTTTATAATGTTCTACGCCCCATGCTTTGTTACAGTGGTTTGTATTGCAAAGGAATCATCCTGGAAGTGGGCTTTCTTTTCCATAGGATTCAACACTATCTTTGCCTTTATCATGGCTGTTGGTGTCTATCAGGTGGGAATGTTCTTTCATCTTGGCTGAACGTATAAAATAAAATGACAAAAGGTGAGCATAATTTATGCTCACCTTTTTGATGTCGCCAATCGTTTTTTTTAATATTTTGATCCTGTCTAACTGACGACTCTTACGGAACCACCTCTTCTCGGATCTCCGGCACCTTCCACTCCCGGTATAACCGCATGGACTCCACCAAAATACACATCCTTTTGGGGCCACACATTAACAGGTAATATTTTTTTTACACAATCGATACTTGCCTGTTTATAGCCCGGTTCAACCTGCAGGCAGTCTTCATCAAGATATAACCTTGGCTCGTCAACCGCATCCTGCAGAGATCGATCAAAATCAACAACCTGAGTGATAACATGGCTGATAGCTGTACGGATGCGTTTAGAGCCCCCACTTCCTATCACAAGTTCCACCTTTTCTCCATTAAGCAACAGGGAAGGAGACATCATTGAAAATACCCTTTCTCCTGGCGTGCTTGAATGAAAGCCATTTGGATGCAGGTCATCTTCACCCATCATATTATTGAGCATAACCCCAGTTCCCGGAGCAATGTAACCAGAACCTTCTCCGTTGGAACAGGTCATACTCGCACAATTCCCATCACTATCAGCAACAGAGACATGAGTGGTCCCCCTACTGAATAGTCGAGCCTGGCTGGCTGACGTATCAAGATGTTCTTTATGCTCGAGAAAATGTTTGAGAGACAAAGGATCGGTAACACCAAGACATCGTTGTCGCTCAACCTCTCGCATCCCCCCCACTGCAGACGAGAGATGTTCCTCACTCCCCCATTTGGTTTCTCCAGATCGCAGCTGTCCTTGAACTGCGAGCGAAAGAGCAATTAACGTTCCCCCCATAGAAGGCTCTGATGCTGTTACAAAAGTACGCCCTCTATATGGAACAGTAAGTGGATCGCGTTCTCTGACGACAAAGGCAGCAAGATCATCTTTGGTGAGAAGCCCACCACTGTCTCTCATTTCTCTATCTATCTTCTCAGCAATATCACCAAAATAAAAACAATCATCACCTTCAGCAACGAGACGATCAAGAAACTCCACCATCTCGGGATTTCGCAACATATCCCCAGTCTGCAAATGGATACCATCTGGTTGATAAATATGTTTTGACCGTTTGGTTAAGGTCATAATTGGCTCAAGCAGAGAAAGAAAATGGGCCTGCTGCTGATTTAAGATATGCCCTACTGCAAGTTCTCTTGCGGGCCGTACAACCTCAGCAAGGGGGATACGACCCAGTTTTTTATGGGTATGAAGTAGCCCCTTTAACACCCCAGGAACAGCAACTGAACCAAGCCCTACATTAAACTCCTGTGAACAACTGGAAAAATTTACTTGGATTGGAAAAAAATCAGGTTCAATATTGTTATTGATGCTACCCCGGCCTGGAGTATCAACAAAGAAATCATAAAATATATTTCGTTTCTGGAGCTGGGAATACCCGACCAGTAAGCCTCCACCTCCAAGACTGGTTAAGGCGGGCTCTGCAACGGCTGAGGCAAATCCAGCTCCAACTACAGCATCGAAAGCGTTCCCTCCTAATTGCAAAATTTCCGCAGCAGCATCACTCACCAAATCATGTCCCGAGGCTACAATTGATTTTTCATACACACTCACTTCCAGAACTCCCCCTGTATTGACTCAATAACACTTTTAAGATTATGAACAGTATTGTACTTCTTTCTTAAAGCATCAGAGCCCGTTCCACTCCTTAATATCCTGTTGACCCCTTCCACGTAATGGTATGAGCCCAGTCTTCTGGTCATCGGATCAACAATGGCAAGTAGTCGTTTCACCGCCTCTCTAAATGGTATTTTTGAACTGCCCAGACAACCACTTGGATCTACAAATTGCCCATCAAGACCATGCCTTGCAGCCTGCCATTTATTTGACTGAAGAAGGGAATAGTTTAATGGTTTTGAATCATCATCGTCTTCCGCAATTGTTGCCACAAGTGCCTGAATAACTCCAGTAATTGCCAGAATATCGTTAAAACGAAGAGGAAGATCACAGATTCGAATTTCAACCGTACCAAATTCAGGGCTTGGCCTTGTGTCCCACCACAGATCTTTTAGTGAATGAATAACGCCTGCACGCCGGAGACCAGCTATTTCTTTTTCAAGACCCTGCCATCCATCAATATATGAATAGATTCCAGCGAGCGGTAAAGCCTCAAACAGTTTTGTTCGGTATGACATGAGACCGGTATCAACACCTTCGGAGAAGGGGGAAGAACATGAGAGCGCAAGTAAAAGAGGTAGAAAGGCTTGGATACGATTGCATACTTTTACAGCAGTGTCTCCATCTGCAACACCCACGTGGACATGAAATCCCTGGGAAATGAAACGACGGCCCACTATCTGTAACTCATCCATTATCCGCTCATACCTGCTGTCACTCGTCAATCTTTGCTTATTGTGCAGGGCAAAAGGGTGCAAACTCGCAGAAAAAAGTCGGCAATCATTATCTTCAGCCAACTCTTGGGCCATACTCACAATTTGCATGAGGTCGTTTTCAACATCTTCGACAGTAAAACAGATTCCAGTCTGTACCTCTAGAATAGACTGGATAAACTCAGGAGAAAGCCTGGGAGAGAGTAGAGAGGGAGCATTTTCAAACAAGGTAGGCGCAACAGGAGAAAGATCCCAACTGGTTTTATCAAGAATTTGTAGTTCTATTTCCACCCCGAGAGTGTATTTGACGCTTTCGGCAAAATGCACGCCATGGTTTTGCATGTTGTTGTCAGGTACCGCATTCCCCCTAGCCATGCAAAATTCCTTTGATTATAATATTTAACGTGGAGGCGCAGACCAACCCATAGCTACTCTGGCGAGCCAGTTTGCACCAATTCCTAAAACATTTTCATCAAAATCAAAGGTACCACTGTGGGCAGGGCTATTGTCACTCAGACTGTTGGCTCCAAAGCGAACCAGACAGCCATCAACTTTCTGCTGATAAAAAGCAAAATCTTCAGCGCCAAGACTTGGTCTTCCCTGGGAGATAACTTTTTTTCCTCCAACTACATCCGTCGCTGCCTGTCTTGCAATCTTTGCCCCATTCGCAGAATTAATTACAGCAGGTAAACAATCATGAAAGACAATCGAAGCCTTAACGTTAAACTGATCTGCGACACTTTTTATCATGCGATGAAGCCCTGCAACCAAACGCTCACGTACATCAGTCTGACTACTACGCAATGTGCCGTCTATAATAGCTTCATCAGCAATAATATTATCGGCCGTGCCTGCTGTAAAACGTCCTAGAGTGAGAACAGCTGCCTGATTAGGATCAGTCTCCCGCGAGATGAGCGTTTGAAGGGCAGTTACCAGATACGCGCCTGCCACAAGACTATCTTTTGCCTCATGGGGCCTTGCGGCATGTCCACTCTGTCCAAGAAGCTTAATTGTAAAAGGATCTGCATATGAGCAGATGACTCCCTCGTCCACCGTAATTACACCTGTTGGGAAATGGGTGTCGATATGGCCACCAAATACGGCCTGAATACCACCTGCAAGCGCCCCTTCCTTGATGATTTTATCAGCACCATTCCCATGTTCTTCAGCGGGCTGAAAAATACATGAAACACGCCCCGCACATCCATATTTTTTTAAAAGAGCTGTCGCACCAAGAAGCATCGCCACATGACCATCGTGACCGCAGGCATGCATAACGCCAGGCACTTTAGACGCGTAAGACACCTGGTTTTTCTCTTCAACAGGCAACGCATCCATATCGGCTCGCAGGCCAACATGTGAATCGGTTTCATCCTTATTCCCTAAGGCAGCAATGACTCCTGTGCCTCCCCAGCCAGCACGATATCCCACACCCAGCTCTGTGAGCCTGTCCTGGATATACGAAGAGGTTCTATGTTCGTTAAAGCTCAGTTCCGGATACTGGTGAATATTTCTGCGAATATCTCGCATCCATTTCAGGAGGTTCTCATCCACCGAAGTGAATGCAGTTATTCTACCCATAGCGCACTCATAGAAAATAAAAACAAATCACAACACCTGAAATTACAATCCCTCATTCAGGTGATTCTGGTTTATCTCAATAATTAAAATTATTCGATTACAATTGAGCCCATATCTACATCCGTTGCAGGTCTCTTTTTTTCCTTTACAGATATTGTTTCGGCCTCTTCAATCACATCAAAGTCCTCAACAAGGACAACTTCATCATCATAAGTACTATTACCTGTCGTAGATAGGGGCTCTACAACAAATTGTTCTTCATCAGAAACATCTTCCTCTTCTAGGTCCTCACTTTCTTTTTCTAAGGGAGGATAGAAACTCTCTATACTCAGACTTAAAGGCTGCTTAAAAACAGCTATTAAACCGTCCATGGTTTCAAGCATAGAAACCAGCTCCCAACCGGACTTCCCGTATTCATTAAGAGAAATTTCCATTTCTGATTCATCAAGAAAAGAACTACCCAAAAGGCCTTCTTTTTTCAATTCATAATGTACAGTCTTGTAGCTCCACCGCATTATAGGCCTGTCTCCTATCACTTTTAACGTTTGTATTTCAAAAATTTATTGTTCTTTTATAAACTGATCATTCTCAAAAAGACCACTATATACTTTTCCGCCCTGCTTCAAAACCCCTTTGCCATTACGTTTACCAAAAGAAAACTGACCTTCATAGCGACTTTTATCAACTGAAACAAGTAGTCCTTTCCCATGTGGAAGATCATCACTAAAATCCCCCTCATATAAGGTTCCGTCAGGATACGTTATTTTACCAAAACCATTGAAGCTGCCGTTTTCGAACTCACCTTTGTAATGACTGCCATCAGCAAAATAGTATTCGCCTCGCCCGTCAAAAAGATCATTTTTAAAGCCCCCCTTATATCTCGTTAAGTCAGGATACAAGAATTCACCACGCCCTTGTTTCTTCCCTTTTACCAGGCTACCTGTGTAGGATCTGCCATCTTGATACAAAAAGGTACCCTTCCCTTGGATATCTCCCTTTTTCATTTTACCTGTATACGAATCACCATTAGGGAATTTCAAGCTCCCCTTTCCATCCATAAGCCCCTTCTTAAAATGCCCCAGATAGACTCTCCCGTCTGAAAAGCGGATATCGGCGTTACCCGTAAGCGGTTTCTTTTTCTTGCCATCAAACACTACCCCGTCCTTTACAGGAAAAGGCACACTGGCTTCAACAGGCACTACGACTGGAGGCAATGCTACTTTTTCATTTTTTGTAACGATATTCTGTTCAACTATTGCAGGCGTCGCAGCCGCTGGTGCAACCGCAACAGCGACTAATGCAGGTGTGCTGCTAGGAACATCCTGGGTCTGTTGAGGTTCGCCATCAATAAATGGACCTGTGAAGGTTTTACCATCACTATAGACAATGCTTCCCTCACCGTTCATGGTGTTCGAACGAAATTGTCCTTTATACACTGTTCCGTCGGCAAATCTCAATTCGCCAGTTCCTTCTCGTTTTCCAGCAATAAATTCCCCTGTGTACAGTGTTGTGTCCGGGTATTCCTGAACCCCTTCTCCATCAGGAAGACCATCTACAAAATCCCCCAAATACCTGGACCCATCAGGATACTCAAGAACGCCATGTCCCTGAATGATCCCTAACGCAAAATTACCGATGTATGTACGCCCATCGACAGAGGTAAGAGTTCCCTCTCCATGGTAAAGATTGTCTACAAACATACCCACGTATGTTTGACCTTCAACTGTACTCAGTGTGCCATAACCGTGTCTGTTTTTTCCTTTAAACTCACCTGTATATAGCGCTCCACTTACATACTTACGCTTTCCATTCCCCGCGGGTTTGCCGTTATGAAACATCCCTTCATGCCAACTTCCATTGGCATAGATGAGTTTTCCTTGGCCATCGATAATATCATTTCGAAAATCGCCTTGAAATTCTCGCCCATCAGGGAAGAAAAGAATACCTTTACCGTGAAAACGTCCATGGCTAAACTCACCTATGTAGTGGGAACCATCACCACGGATCATGGTACCCTGACCATGGATGACACTATTGACGAACTCACCCTCATATCTACGTCCATCGGGGTTCGTTAACTCACCCTGCCCGTGAAACTTCCCATCTTCGAATCCACCCTGATACACAGTGCCATCAGGGTATGTTAGTTTTCCTACACCATCTAACATTCCAGCTGTAAAGTCTCCGACATATACTCGCCCATCGGAAGACTTGAATTGTCCCTTTCCATTTCTACAATCACCCTTTAGACACCCACTTTGGGCCCATACAGGTAAAGTACATATCAGGATGCAAACAACTGCACTGTACACATTCATTTTATTCTTCAATCTCGTCCTCTCTTATGACATGGAACAGCAAGTTTTTGTTTCATATGCATTACGCACAACTTGAGCAATTATTTCTAACCCCTTGCGCACGTCATCATCATCCTGGGAGTAGGTTATTCTCAAACATTCATCTTTATGCTTCCACTCCTCTTGCAAACCTGGGAAGAAATAATGCCCTGACACAACCAAAACTCCAGCTTTTTTAAGTCGTTCATACAACTCAAGACTTGTTATAGGTAAATTCTCAAACCACAGCCAAAGAAACATTGCCCCTTCTGGAACGTGAACCCTACAGGGAGTCTCTTGAAACAGCTCCTTGACAGCCTGTACAGCCTTGTCCTTTTTCTTGCTGTAATAGGGTTGCATCATTTCTTTGCTGATAGCCGTTATTCTACCGCTCGTAACCAATTTTTCCGCAAGCAGAGCACCAAAGCTATTAGGTGACAGTGCCATGATAGCGTTCATACTGGTCATGGCACGGATAACTTCTTTTGAGGCAACAACGATACCTGTACGAACAGCTGGCAGACCAAGTTTAGAAAGTGAAAGACTAACAATCATCTGTTCATTCCAGCACGACGTTGCATCGGTATAAATCATACCTGGAAAAGGAAGTCCATAAGCACAGTCGACAATGAGAGGAATGTTGTGTTGTTTTGCCAACTGTGACAGTTTTGACAGTTCCCTATCAGTCACCACATTGCCTGTTGGATTTGTTGGTCGGGATATACAAATCGCACCAACCGAATTGTCTATTTGCAGATTTTTAAAATCAATACGATATTTGAAAAATGTATCATCTAAAATTTCAATAATCGGCTTAGTCGAGACAAAAAGTTCTTCTTCTATACCTACGTCAGCATAACCTATATATTCCGGTGCCAACGGGAGACTGATTTTTTTACGACTCCCATCTTCCATCTCCCCCCCAAAAAGATTGAAGAGCATAAAAAATGCTGACTGACTTCCATTTGTTAAACAGATATTTTCAGCTGTAACATCCCAACCCTGCTCTTTTTTGAGAAGACGCGCCAAACCTTCTAGAAAGCCTGTCTCACCCTGGGGGGAGCCATAACTTCCCACAAGCCGCTTAAACCCGGCAGGTTCTTTGCAGAGTTCCAACAACTCCTGCCTCATAATTTCTTGAAATTCAGGGATGTTCGCAGGATTCCCCCCACCCATCATCACCATGGGCTCTGCGTTATCACTCTTTGCCTTACCAAGATCATCCATAAGAGAAAGGATCCCAGCATTGGATGTCATTTTTTTGCCAAATTTTGTAAAATTCATAGATCCAACAATCTTATTTAAAATTTCATTACAGTCTCTGATCAACTCTTGTTCGTCTTCTCTTTAACGTTCCCAGCAATTGAACAAGGAGATAGGTTACGATAAGTGAAAAAAGAATACGCCCCCACAAAATCCCGGCTAATTTACCACCGATTGCAGCCATCAAAAGAGTATCTTCCAATAATCCATGACAAAGTCCCATTAATACCATTGAATTAAAGACTTCATCTTTTGCAAGTTTTCCAGTTGCCGTTTCACGGATAATAAGAGCTCCCCCGTAACCAATCCCCATTATCATCCCAACCACTGTGATAGGTGCCGCCTGTGGGCCCATTCCAAAATGCGGAAGAAAAGGTGCTAACATTCGCTCAAAAAAACCGAGAAGACCAACCAGTTTAAAGAGACGCATGAGTATAATTATACAAAATATAATGAAAATAATCAGACAAAGGTTTTGCGTAAGATCAAGGGTCCAGGTCAAGTAATCACCTGAAGCAGCTGTTGCTTTAAAAAGAAGACGTGACGGCTCCTGCCAAAGATCAAAAAGTAGACAAACCTTGTTGAGGATATATCCATACACGATGGCTCCAACGACTCGAATAATACCAATAGGAATGAGTTTGGCACCCGCTCTTGTACTTACACTCAGCTCAATTGGTAGCGAATGTGCAATAAGCATTACAGAACAGAGAACCGTGACTTGAGCTCCAGTGAGTCCCAACTCTGGTGCTATGACAGAAAAAACCGCAATTCCGCTATATAAACTTGAAAAAAGAGCAGTAGCCCAGACGAGACCGACTTCCCCTGGCAGACCTAAAAAAAGCATCAATGGCTCCAGTAGGTTGCCTAAAAATGATATAAGCCCAAGGTCGGCAAGAACCTTTGTCACAATGGCAACAGGAATCAGAATACGTATTAACTCCCAGCTCGTAAGCCAGGTTTCCCTCATTAACTCAAACAACAGTTTTTCCCACTCTTTCTTGTCTCTATTTTTATCTGACATAACCTATACTTTTATCAGGCGACAATTCCTGATTTGGGTCCTCCGCTCGGTTTTTTTGCAACAAAAATTTGACATTCAAGTCCAGAATTTTCAAAGACAACCTGAGCCGGATTTTTTTTACTTTTAAACCCCATTGCCCTACAACCGTAAGGCCTTGCCATTTGATACGTTATAAAGAAATGGATACATTTTATACATATTGGCCTCACAGACATGTCTATATTTCCTTCTTATATCAAAATGCTAATAACTGTTTACCACGTCCAAATATCACTGCTAGAACTGCCGTCACAACACCTACTACGCTAAAGCCCACGGCAAGAGAAAAAGAATCCCCCATAAAGCCAATACACATAGGGATCACTCCACCGCCGAGCAAAAAGGCAAGTGGAACACACAAGGCAACTGCAGTCCCTCTGGTGGCACTTCCTCCCAGGTGTGAGAGAACTGCAAATGCAGAGGGGAAAAAGCATACAGCAACCATCGGCTGAAGTACAACAAACACCAAAAGCGGAATACCACTCAAGAACCCCATGGGTATGGTGAGCATTCCGGCCGTAAACAATATATACCTCAACACCTTGCCATTACCAATACGATCCCCCATCCAACCTCCAACAAGGGGCATAAACACTGAGCTAATCCTAGAAAAAGCAACGAGAGTATTGGCTGCTTCTTTTTCCATTCCATGCTCAGTTATGAGATATAATGGCAACATGGAGTATAGGCCCAACGTTGAACATATAGCCAAAGCCAGCAGCACAACCATCTGCCAAAAGGGTCCCATCTTCAAGACAGTCCCCATGGATTTTCTGTCCATCCCCTTTGTCTGCATAGTCCCGTTGTAACCCCGTACCATGTATATACCTGCAACACAAATGAGCAGGGTTCCAAGGGAGTATAGAACCACATGATAGCTGTAATACAATAGGATTGTAGTACACACCAGAGGTGCAATGACGAAACCCAAATTGGGGGCAAGCTCATGCACCGACATTCCTCTGGCGACGTATGAAGAAGGGACCAGAGCAAGTATTGTGGCAAGACCGGATTGTAAATACAATCCTGCACCGTAACCTAAGAAAAAAAGACCGAGACGAATGGCTGCCAGACTCTCAAATGTACCGATAAGAATAAGCATGGCACCACAACTAAAAACGGACAAAACAATGGTGTTTTTATGCCCTACTATCTCTGACACCTTTGACGAAAGGAGTATGGACACAAAGTAGCCAATTGAGATAAAAAGAAAAAGTGACCCAGCCGCTCCATGATCAATCCCAAGTGATTTTTCAATCTCGGGGAGTAGCGGAGAAAAGATAACCCGAGCAATAAAGGTTAAGAAAAATATCGAGGTAAGCAGCAACAGATGTGGAAGTGCAGTGCGAAGGGAGTCATTTTTGCTCCCGCCACCACCAAAGTTACATATCAATCGTTACCTCGTAAAGATGAAGTGTTCTTTGGAAAATCAAAGAAAAGAAGCTTCCCTTTACCTGCATCATTTGAAAACCCTTTTTTGTCTGTATATTCGATGGCAACAACCCCACAGGTTGGGACATTTAAGATACTAGTGCCAGTGAGATATTCTGCAAGCTCAGTTAGAGTATAATTGTGACCCACTAAAAAAACTGTCTTCGCCTTCTCAAAACTCTTTTCCAAGAGATCCAGGTGATAGGCCATGGAGCCAAGATAGAGTCCTTCGTGGTAAGCAATGGAGGCGACCGGGTAACCTGTACCTTTTGCCATATAGGTAGCAGTTTTTTTAGCTCTTTTAGCAGGACTTGCAACAATAAGATCAGGTACCACCGACAAGTGTGCTAGTCGTTCTGCCATTTCAGGCCCGTTTTGCTTTCCTCTTTTATTTAAAGGGCGCTTAAAATCATCAAGGTCTTGATCACCCCAACTCGATTTAGCATGCCGAATCAGAAATAGACGTTTCACTTTGGCCTCCTCAGCAGTACAACTTGAATCAATTTTCTTACGATCGATAATCTGCGTTAATTTTCACATAGTCCAATGAGAAATCACATGTATACATTTCTGCAGCCCCAGAGCCATTATGCAAATCAATAGAAACACTAAAGCATTTTTCTTTGAGTACCTCAGTGGCCTTTTCTTCTGCAGCCGCACCAAGCCCTAAACCATTTTCAACCATTCCAACATCACCAAAGGCTAAGGAAACCTTATCCGGGTCAAAAACAACACCCGCTCTTCCCATGGCAGCAAGAATACGTCCCCAGTTTGCGTCTTCACCGAAAAAAGCGGTCTTAACAAGATTCGAATTAGCAACTGTTCTCGCTATTTGCTCAGCATCGTTATCACAACTGGCACCACTTACTCTAATGGTAATAGTTTTAGTGGCACCTTCACCATCTCTTACAATCTGCAGGGCTAGATCTTTAAGTACAACAGTGAGTCCTTTCTTAAATTCACCTAGACCTTCTTGATTGCCACTATCAAGCAAGGGGTTTTCAGCTGCACCATTTGCCATGACCAGAACCATATCATTGGTACTTGTATCACCATCAACCGTGATTCTGTTAAACGTTGTATTTGTAACTTCTCCCAGCACTTTTTGAAGTTGATCTCTTGTGATATCTGCATCGGTGACAACAAATGCCAGCATTGTTGCCATATTGGGCATAATCATCCCAGACCCCTTTGCCATCCCGACAATACTTATCTCTTTACCACCAAGCATAACTTTTGCCGAAGCGGTTTTATCAAAGGTATCAGTTGTCATAATCGCTTTTGCAACATCATCAAACTTTGACGCATCCAATCCATCTACCAGGGAGTCAATATTGTTTTCAAATCCTCCAACATTTAGCTGCTCACCGATTACACCTGTTGAAGCAAGCTGAACTAAATCGTCATCTATACCCAGACGTGCTGACACCATACGACTCGTGCTAAACGCTGCTTCCATTCCCACCTTACCTGTACAGGCATTAGCGCAACCTGAGTTCACAAGGATTGCCTGAGAAAGCCCAGAACCTTCGAGTCTCTTGATGTCAATCACAACAGGTGCTGCCTTGACCTGGCTTGTAGTAAATACACCCGCTGTCACACAAGGTTTTTCACTAAAAACAAGTCCGAGATCAAGTCTATCGTTGTAGCGTATTCCCGCTTCAACTGCGGAAAAAGAAAATCCAGGAATATTCATAACAGTTCTACCTTTTTTATTTTTCAATTCACTGTGTAACTGGGAAATAGACAACAGACAGATCCAAGGTTATTACAGATTGTTATTACGGATATGAGGTATAATTTCTATAAAATATATCTACCATTTAACCCTTGGATCGTGCTACTTTAAAAGTAAATAAAATAGAATGGCCGTTTTTGTAACCATTTTCCCACAAAGATGTATATCTCTTTAGAGATATGATAATTAATCTCATTGTACTCGCTTAACATTTTCTCTTTGATTAGCTCTTTAATAATTTATGGAAATTCAGGATATACACTGGAGTTACACGTTTTTTTCTGCAACGATCCTTCTTGCTGATTTTATTATCCGCATAGGTCTTTCTTTAAGGGTTATTATGCGAAAGCGCCCCTATGGGGTTTCCCTGGCCTGGCTTATTGTCATTCTTCTCGTCCCCTTTCTGGGTGGTTTTTTCTATATCCTCTTAGGTGAAAATCGACTTCCTGAAAAACGGATTGCCAGAACAAGAGCCTCCTACAAAATGTACATTACCTGGCTCCAGGGTCTGGGCTCCAAACCTCCCCCGTCATGGGAGGACAACAATCCAGAGTATGTCTCACTGCATCGACAGGCCGAAAAGCTTGTGGGACTACCCGCTATGATAGGAAACAAACTCACTCTCATATCAAGTCCTGAAGAAATCCTAGGCTCAATCACCAGAGCCATAGAGAGTGCTCAGTCCACCTGCCATTTACAGTTTTATATTTGGGAAACAGGAGGCCGAGTAGATGATGTCATCGAAGCACTCTATGGAGCTGCAAAAAGGGGTGTTATCTGCAGGATTCTTGTGGATTCCATTGGCAGCAGGGATTTTATCAAAAGTGCTACAGTAAAAGACATGATAAAAGCGGGGATTAAGATTCAGGAATCCCTTCCTGCAGGGCTCATTAGCGCCTTTTTTTCTCGGATAGATATTAGAAATCATCGTAAGATTGTCGTTATCGATGGGAAAACCGCCTACACCGGAAGTCAAAACATGGTCGACCCCGATGTGTTCAAAAAAAGTGCCGGAGTAGGTAACTGGATCGACACCATGGTTAAAGTGGAAGGTCCAGTGGTGGAAACCCTGGCTGGTACTTTTTTAAGTGATTGGTACCTTGAAACAAATGTCGGCTATTTTGGTTCAGACTCGCTCAAAGCAGACATTAAACAAGTTCGCAGCTTCAGTGATCTGCACTCACGACCTTCCGTTGGAGAATCCGATGTACAGCTTGTACCATCAGGGCCAGGGGGCGTTCCCGACGCCATTCATAGCCTTTTACTAACGACTATTTATGCGGCTCGTAGCGAGCTGATCATGACCACACCATATTTTATACCCGACGAACCTCTACTCGCCGCCTTAAAGGCAGCAGCTCAGAGGGGGGTGGATGTTAAAATTATCGTCCCTGAAAAAAATGATTCACTGCTTGTAAAGTATGCCAGTCGTGCCAGATATGAGGAACTCGCTGAATCAGGCGTTAGAATTTTTCTATTTTCCGGTGGCCTCCTTCACTCAAAAACAATAACCGTTGATCAAAACTTCTCACTTTTCGGTTCTGTTAACCTTGATATGCGCAGTTTTTGGCTCAATTTTGAGGCAACTCTGGTTATCTATTGCAAGTCGTTTACCAAAACACTTCTTGAAACCCAAAAAGAGTATCTCGCAAATTCCACAGAACTTGACTTTCTGGTTTTCAGACAGAGAAACAACTTTGAAAAATTCAAAGAAAACGTAGTTTTACTCGTAGCCCCAATTCTCTAATGGCAAAACATATACTTCTCATATCTGATATTCATGGTAACTATCCAGCCCTTGCCGACACCCATGCGTATTTTAAAGATAGGACGTTTGATGCAATCATCAACTGTGGGGATTCCCTTGTTTATGCCCCTTTTCCAAATGACATTTTAAACTGGATACGCCAACATAATGCTCTTTCCATTCTCGGCAACACAGACAAAAAGGTGATCAAACTCCTGCACAATAAATCTTTAAAAAAACCTGGAAAAAATGAAAAACGAATAATGTACCAAACTACTGCTAACTCCCTCACAAAAGAGAATGCGGATTTTCTCCAAAGTTTTAAAAAGAAATCATTGCTTACTTTTCAGGTAGGAAAGATAGGCGATAAAAGCGCTGATGTATCCATAGGAATATTCCATGGAAGTCCGGCAGCAAACCATGAATTTCTTTTTGACACAACTGACACCTCCAGATTTGAAGACCTTGCAGCCACATGTACAACGAACATTGTTGTAACTGGTCACTCACACACCCCATATCATAAAGAAATTGGAGGAGTCCATTTTGTCAATCCCGGTTCAATTGGTCGAATGTTTGATGGCAATCCTACCAGCTCCTGCGCTATACTAATGTTGAGCAAGAACAAGATCTCGGTAAAACACTACAGAATTCCCTATGATATAGAAGCTGTAACCAGAGAAATAGCCAAGCAAGGTCTTCCTGACATATACAGTCAGATGTACCTGCAGGGACGTAAACTCAACTAAAAAAAACCCATTTTTTCTTTTTTTAGGATTTGTGATACTATGCTAGGTAATAGATGAGTCCGTTGATTTACTAGGATTTTGGTTCGAGATCTAGGCATACGAAAAAAACAACCACAGGCATATAATTGATATTCCGAGGATTGTTATTTTCATATAACGAAGATATCGGGGCAAAAAGCAGTAAATCAACGGGCTCATAGATGTCACATCATTAACTGAAACAACTCACCCTTTCAGAACTATAATTCAAGTTCATAATGCTCTCTTACCAACTGCGATAAAGGATAACTTTATGTCAAAGAAAACAAAAAAGAATAAAGAGTGTTCACCATCTAAGAAAATCAAATTACTGGAAGAAACAGCATACAAAAATCTCAATCGCAAATCAGGTGATAACAAAACCGCAATTTGGATCAAAAATGAACATCTTCAGTATGAGCTTGAATTAAAAAAATTGCAGATTGAACTGATGAAACTGCAATCCACGATGAAAAACAATGGGCAACGGGTCCTCGCTATCTTCGAGGGACGTGATGCAGCAGGAAAAGGTGGTACAATCAAGCGTATAATTGCCCACTTAAACCCTCGTCATACCCGAGTTGTTGCATTGATGAAGCCCAACGACACAGAGCTGAGCCAATGGTACTTCCAGCGCTATATTACCCACCTGCCGTCGTCAGGTGAAATGGTCATCTTTGATAGAAGCTGGTACAATCGGGCCATGGTTGAACCGGTAATGGGATTTTGCTCTGATGAACAAAACAAACGATTTCTAAAAGATGTTCCCCTTCTTGAAGAAATGCTCGTCAAAGATGGGGTTAAACTCTTTAAGTTCTATTTTTCTGTCTCAAAAGAAATCCAAAAAGAACGTTTCGACTCCAGAAAAACTGACCCTCTAAAGCAGTATAAAATATCCCCTGTTGATAATCTTGCACAAAAGTACTGGGACCAATATTCAGTGCGCAAATTCCAAATGCTCTCTGAAACAAACAGGACCATATCGCCATGGACAATTATTCGCTCAGATAACAAGAAAAGTGCCCGACTCAATTGTATGAAACATGTTCTGAGCCAGATGGATTACGATGACAAACTTCCAAACAAAGAACTCATACCAGATCCCAAGATTGTCATCTCTGGTATTGATGAACTCAAACATATGGAAGATAACCTTATGCAACCAGAACAGTTACGTGGATAAAAAAAGAGGGGCGATGATTAAAACCATCGCCCCCCTTTATGTAACTAGAATACGCTGAACTCTCATTGATCTGCAAGAATATCAGGCATCTTTACCACAACATCTTTTATATTTTTTGCCAGAGCCACATGGGCATTCAGCATTTCTTCCGATCTTATCACCATCTCGCTTTACTGTAGAGACAGCGCTTTGTTCAGTTCCAGCCCCAACCTGATTCATCCGCGCCCGCTCTTGCTCCTGACGAATGCGCCTCTCCTCTTCTAAGCGCTCCACTTCATCTTCTCGCACAACGCGGACTCGTATGAGTGAAGAAACAGTCTGTTCCTTAACAGTCTCGACCATATGACCAAAGAGTTCATATCCTTCACGCTTATACTCATTAAGCGGATTTTTCTGACCATAGCCTCTTAGACCAATACCTTCTTTAAGGTGGTCCATAGATAACAAATGATCTTTCCAGTGGCTGTCCACAATCTGCAATAAGATGAGTTTTTCGAGCTGACGTTGTGTCTCTTCACCGTTTACTTCATCTTGTAATTTATATTTGTCTTTAACAAAAGACAGTATCTTCTCGGTGAATAATTCAAGCGTAAGGTCTTTATGATCTTCTTCGGCCCACTGAGGTTCATGATGGAATAATTCACCCATTCGCGCAGTAAAACCTTCCCAGTCCCACTCTTCAGACTCTGCTCTTTCTTGATAGAATTCACCCGCAACACCTTGGGCGAGACCTTCGATCATATCTTCTATGACCTCTACGACATCTTCACCATTAAGCACCTCACTTCGCTGGTCATAAATGATTTCTCTTTGCTTATTCATAACATCATCATACTCAAGGAGATGTTTACGAATATCAAAGTTATGTCCTTCTACCTTACGCTGAGCATTCTCAATTGCCCTTGAAATCATATTATGCTCGATGGGCTCATCTTCTTCCATTCCAAGCTTATCCATGATTCCAGTAATTCTTCCGGATCCAAAAATACGAAGCAGGTCATCTTCAAGTGAAAGAAAAAAGCGAGACGAGCCAGGATCACCCTGGCGTCCTGCACGACCACGAAGCTGGTTATCGATACGCCTGGATTCGTGACGGGACGTTCCAAGGATATGCAGTCCACCCACATCAACAACACCTTCACCAAGCTTAATATCTGTACCACGACCAGCCATATTTGTCGCAATAGTCACCTTGCCAAGATGTCCGGCACCAGCAATAATCTCAGCTTCTCGTTCATGATGTTTGGCGTTGAGTACTTCGTGGGTCACCTTTTCTTTTTTCAACATATTTGAAATTTTTTCAGAAACATCAATTGAGATGGTTCCCACAAGAACAGGACGGCCTTGTTTATGTAGTTCCGCAATTTCCCCTACAACCGCCCGGTACTTTGCATCTTCGTTTTTATAAATAACATCAGCGTAGTCATCACGTACCATGGGTTGGTTTGTTGGCATGACAACGACATCAAGGTTATAAATCTTTTTAAACTCAGGCGCCTCTGTATCTGCGGTACCGGTCATACCCGCAAGTTTTGTATACATACGGAAATAATTCTGGAAGGTAATTGAGGCGAGTGTCTGGTTTTCCTGCTCAATCTTAACGTGTTCTTTCGCCTCAAGCGCCTGATGCAGTCCATCACTAAAGCGCCTGCCCTCCATGGTTCGCCCTGTGAATTCATCAACAATAACCACCTGGTTATTGTTCACGATGTAGTCTACATCTTTTTTAAAGACGATATGTGCCTTTAATCCCTGATTTAGGTGATGAAGTTTTTCAATACTGGTAGGATCATAAAGGTTTTCAACTTCCAGCAGTTCCTCTCCCAGAGCAATCCCTTCATCCGTCAGAGATACCTGACGTGATTTTTCATCAAAATCAAAATGAACGTCCTTTTTAAATTGAGGGATCGTCTGATTTACTTTCCCATAGAGTTCAGTCGACATTTCAGCAGGACCTGAAATAATAAGCGGTGTCCTGGCCTCATCAATCAAGATTGAATCGACTTCATCGACAATAGCAAAGTTAAAACCACGCTGGCAAAAGTCTGCCTGCTCAAATTTCATATTATCTCGAAGATAATCAAAACCGAACTCGTTATTGGTTCCATATGTGATATCAGCACCATATGCGGCTCTTCGTTCAGCATCATCTAGACCATGGACAATATTGCCGCAGGTCATGCCTAAGAACTCGTACACTTGTCCCATCCATTCACTATCTCGAGCTGCAAGATAGTCGTTAACAGTAACAACATGGGCCCCTTTACCGGTAAGAGCATTCAGGTAAACTGGTAATGTTGAAGTGAGTGTTTTTCCTTCACCTGTTTTCATCTCAGCAATCTTACCCTGATGCAAAACAACCCCACCAACAAGCTGCACATCATAATGCCGTTCACCAAGAACTCTTTTTCCAGCTTCTCGAACTACCGCAAAGGCTTCAGGTATGAGATCATCTAAAGGTTCACCTTTTTCAAGTCGTTCTCTGAACGCTATTGACTTTGCAGCAAGCTCGGCATCACTCAAAGGAAGGAGATCTTTTTCCAGATCATTTACCTTGATTACGAGTGGTTTAATCGTCTTGAGATACCTGTCGTTACTACTGCCAAAAACCTTTGTGAGTAAGTTTCCAATCATTATATCCAGCCGTTTGTTGTATTTTAAGAACCGTCGTAAATTTTATGTGTGGTACATGAAAGAGACAATTATTGTATATTTCTATTCCACTTTCTTTTTAATCGCTTTTTTATCCGCTCGAATGACCTGTGTATCGTTACTGGTTTGTCGCTTTTGTACAACTCCAGTCCCGGATGACTTATATGGTGACAACATGGTCTGACCAGCCCAAACACCAAGGAGAAACATCCAGAGAAACAGGCAGAAAACGATCACGCCTATTCCTCCTACTCCACTTTTGGAGAGCTCAAACTTGAGCTTCTTAACTTTTGCTTTACGCCGTGTTGCCATCAGAAACGAACAGCTTACATTTGTTCAGGGGCAGAAAGGCCTACCATATCCAGACCATTTTTTAATACAACCTGTAGGGATCTGATGAGGCAGAGTCGGGCTTTTGAAAGAGATTCATCCTCGATTAAAACTTTATGTTTGTTATAGTAGCTATGTAACTGCCCTGCAAGTTCCATAAGATAAAATATGATTTTATGGGGAGCAAGATCCAGTGCTGAAGTTTCCAACACCTGTGGAAAAGCGGACATAGTTTTCAACAGTTTCAACTCTTCTGGCTCAACCAGTAGTGAAGAATCTATCTCACTAAATTCAGGAATGGCAATTCCCTTTTCTTCAGCCTGTCTCATAATTGCACACAGACGGGCAAATCCATACTGAACGTAATACACGGGGTTTTCCTGACTCTTCTTTGTCGCAAGCTCAAGATCAAACTCGAGTTGACTGTCCGCTTTTCTCATCATAAAAAAGAATCGAACCGGATCTATTCCAACTTCATCGAGCAATTCATCGACCGTAACGAAATTTGCTTTTCTGGTCGACATCTTTATCTGCTTACCATCTCGCGTAAGAGTCACAAATTGATGTAACACTACGGTGACCTTATCAGGATCATAGCCAAGAGCCTTTACTCCAGACAATACGTCAGGAACGGTTGCGATATGATCAGAGCCAAAAACATCAATCAACCAGTCAAAGTCCCTTCTGAACTTTTCCCTGTGATATGCGATATCTGGCAGTCGGTACGTTGGCTCGCCAGTGCTTTTTATAATGACCCGATCCTGCTCTTGGCCTAATTCAGTTGTTTTAAACCAGGTTGCATCATCTTTTTCATATACAAGCCCTTTAGAACGAAGTTCCTTGACCACATCATCTATGTGCCCATTTTCATATAAAGACTGCTCATTGTAGTAGTTGTCAAAGTCTATCCCCATGCGGGTCAATGTACCTGAAATATCTTTAAAGATAAATTTTTCAGCTTGTTTTTTAAAGGGGGTGACATCTTCATGATCTTTGAGGGAGTCGCCGTGCTCTTTTACGAGAGTTTTAGCGATATCGATTATATATTCTCCCTGATAACCATCTTCTGGAAATTGAAAATCAGCTCCAATAAGCTCAAGGTATCTTGCTCTTGTAGATTCTCCGAGAACACGCATTTGCCTGCCGGCATCATTGTAGTAATATTCTCGAAATACATCATGTCCGGTGGCTTCAAGTAAGCGGGCAATGGAATCCCCTAAGATCGCCTGCCTGCCATGACCAATACTCAAAGGGCCTGTAGGGTTTGCGCTTACAAACTCCACCATTACCTTTCTGTTAGCACCGATCGTACTTTTTCCGAAATCTTCTGCCGTATCAATAATTACAGGTATCAGATTACGCCAAACCTGAGGATTAATAAAAACATTCACGAACCCAGGACCAGCCACTTCTACATGATCAACAAGATCAGTTACCTGCTCAAGTTTTGTACTGATCTGGCCTGCAATTTCACGTGGGTTTTTCTTTTCAATACCTGCTAAAACGAGAGCAAAATTAGTAGAAAAATCACCTTGGCCTTCATGCTTTGGTAATTCAACCGTAAATTTATCGGCCGCCTTATCTGACCATAAGCCTTCAGTGACGCCATCGCTGAAACAGATTTCAAGAGCTTTCTTTAGTTGTGAACGAATCATTCTATCCTACGTGGTGATCTCAATTATTATTATATCAGGGCATTCTGAGGGATTCAAAACAAAAAGAATCTCATATTCTACCCTGTGACGAAGATCTTTTCTCACTTATAAGAGTGAATTTGAAAATCTTGTATGTATCCTACTAAACGGATGCAAAAGTAAGCATTGCTTAGAATTTAGCAATATGGAAATCCGGATCGCTCTACAATTCAACTCTAAAAAGAGCTCTGTAATATAGCTGTCACTTTGATACAGAAGCCTGCACTTACAAACACATCTCTACACGGTCATTTCCTATCGAACCAGGCTCTCCAGGCATGTCGACTCGAAATCAGGAGTCCTATGCCTATCGTGAAATAAATAAAACAGAGTAGAGTCACCGGCAGAGATGAACTTCTCAAGATAACACCCATCCCCATCATACACAATACCAAGAGCCATGTTTTTACTGAATAAACGGCCCCAAGGCATGTTCCATCCTTAAAGCTAAGAATTCGTTTCACACCTTTGACCGCTGCACGGTCTAGCATGAACTTGGCTTTAATTGTTGCAGCGATACAGGCAGACAAAACTATCAGTATTTTATATTCAGGCAAAGGAAGAAGCCTGAAAAGCCCCTTGCTGATGAGCATACATCCGATAACAGTCCACAAAATTGCTGATAACAATAATAGAGTTTTTGTTGTAGCAGCCGGTTTAAAACGAGAAAAGAAAGAACCCATCACAATCCATTACATCAAAATAGAACAAGCCCATCCCCTTTAAAGGAGATGGGCTTGTTGAACAAAGCAAGTACTGAAGAACTTACATTTCAGTTACAGTAATAGCTTCTTCAGGGCAAACTTCAACACAGGTCTCACAACCGAGGCATTCGTCAGCTTCTACTGGCTCAGCTTTTCCGTCTACCATCTCAAAAACCTGTGCAGGGCATGCTGCAACACATTCTTCATCACCACTACACTTTTCTTTATCTACGACAACTTCCCACATAATAAACCTCCGTAAAGTGATCTTTAGATCAAGTATTCAATTCACTTAATCAATCATTCGAGCATCTTTTTGACACCGTTGCTACTTGTCATATTTGCATTAATGTACGGCCTGATATTTGTCAAGCAAAAAGGTTTTTTTGGGCCCTCTACCACTTGCCTGATGACCATCCTAAATCAGAGTAATATTTCTTGTAATTACATCAATCCATAGCAACCTGCCGTACATGAACCAAGATATAACTGTTGACCCGTTTCAATTATTTTATATATTGCGTACTCATTTTAATGACGTACTGTGTACCACTGATAGAGGTCCATATAAATTAAACATACAGATATAATTTCATGAAAAAAAATAAATCGAATAAAAAACTCCAGGTAGAAAAAAGAGAAGAAGCAATGGTTCAGGGTATCCTTGAAGGCAGCCCTGACGCCATAGGTGTAGTCGTGATTAGACTGGACTGTGGATGTAGAAAAATGGCAGCAATCTCAAAAGAAGGGGATCCTGCTTCAAAAATTATCATGTACCGGGATCAGGCAGAAAGTATTTGCGATACGTGTAAGAAAGACAACGGCTCATTCATGCGCGTGGAAGAATCTTTCATCCACTGGGTAGAACCTGCCCCGTCCGAAAAAATCCAAGAAGAAATAAACACAAAAGTTCTCGGTTCCCCAACAGAGCACTAAACAAAAACAGCTCCTGTGTTTTCCAACCCCTCGGACTCCAATGCTAGACAGAGGGGCAATTCTCTAGATTCAGAAGTTTACTCTTCCTGGAACTGTTGACATTTTGCGACAAACCCAGGTGCCCACTGAGGAGTACCTTCAGCATGGACATGGGTATAAAGGGCGAACACATTTTTATAGGTCACTCCGTCCCTCCCACCAATAAAGCCTGTTCCTCTCTTCATTTTAACAGTGAGTTGATCCTCTGTTCCCCGCCAGTCAACAACCTTTGAATAGCGAAACTCATGTCCTTTAACAACTGAACCAAGGGGATAATAGCCACTATCACTCTCCACTTCAAAGATCGAATACCCGTGGGCCTGTGGTTTTTTAGACATCTCAAAGCGAACAGGAAAAACCCCCACTAAGGGATAATTTTCACCATGAAGTTCAATGGATTCACCAAGATAAATCAAACCTCCACATTCTGCATATATGGGAAGCCCAGCATCTGCAGCATTTTTAACTGATAGGCGAAAGCCCTCGTTTGCTGCAAGTTGTGTGGCTCCCGTTTCGGGGAAGCCTCCACCTATATACAAACCATCTAGCTCGGGGAGAGATGTATCTGTCATGGCATTAATATAGACAAGTTCAGCACCTTCACGCTCTAAGGCCTCAAGGTTTTCAGAATAGTAAAATTGAAACGCAGCATCTTGTAGAACTCCAATCCTGACCTTTTTTTCAATGATCTTTGGTCCAACGACGGCCGCACCTGCAGAGCTTAAAGCTGGTAACTGTCCCATTGCCTGTTTTACTCTATCAAGATCAACATTTTCTGTAATGAGTTCTACCAGAAAATCAATGGCATCTGAACTGTTGCTGTACTCCTGATGCGGCACCATCCCTAAATGCCGCATGGGGAAAATATCCTTTTTGAGTCGAGGAATTGCACCAAGTACGGGAAGGCCTGTGTACCTTTCAACGGATTCGGTAATTAAGAGACGTTGCCTTTTGGTTCCAATCTGGTTGAGAATAACCCCTTTAATCTCGATTCTGGGATCAAACAGTTTACACCCAAGGACCATGGCCGCAACTGTTCGTGTTGTCTTACTACAGTTGACCACAAGAACAACGGGTAATTTCAACATCAGTGATAGTTCAGCAGTAGAATAACCGCCTTCAACATTTACCCCGTCATACAACCCACGATTACCCTCTACAATCACATAATCAGCACCACTTGCACGTCTGGTAAAAGAAGACTCAATAGCTGCCTGAGTCATTAAATAGGGATCAAGATTATAACACTTCTTCCCGGCACCAAGTTGCATCCATCCGGCATCAATATAGTCAGGTCCTTTTTTAAAAGGTATTACATTGTCGCCAGAACGCGACAATGCTGCCGTTATTCCAACAGATACAACACTCTTACCAGACCCACCAGCGAGCCCAGCTATTACCAATCCTTTCGCCTGATTCATCCAATCATTCCTTACAAAACAACACAATCTATCTCACATTAGGACAACTGTGAATGTCTCTTATTTAAAAATATAGTTCAGCGTATTAACGCTTGCTTAGTTCTTATTCAAAGGTCAATATCTACTCGTGGGAGGTTTTACCATACAACGACCAGGCTTTACTATAGAGTTCATTCAGGTTGTTTTCAAGAAGACCACGGTACTGTTCTAATTCATCTGCACTTACCTTCCGGGGTAAATACATAGACTCACCAAAATAGAGATCTATCCGAGAAAATGGTTTTGGTATAGCGGTTTTATCCCAGGATTTAATGGTAAAATAACTGGATGCTGCCCAAACCATCGGCACAACAGGTTTACCTGTCTTTGCAGCTACCAGCAAAGCCCCAGCCTGTGCGACTCGAGCTGGTCCTTGAGAGCCATCCGCCACAATTGCGCCATTATCGCCTGCCCGAACAGCACGTAACATACCTTTTAGCGCCTCTACACCCTTGTTATTTTTAGAGCCCCTGACAGTATTAAAACCAAGTTCTCCTGCGAGTCTTGCGATATATTCACCATCTCGACTGGAGCTCACCATAGCTGTTGCCGAATAATTTCGAACAAAATAGAAAATAAAAATGATGGAATAATGCCAAAATGACGCAACTATATTTGTCTCGCCTCTATCGATGGACGACATGACACCGCCGTTATGGACAGTTACCCGGCACGTACCAAACCACAACCTCATAATCCAGGAAAGCAACTTTGGAACAACGCGAAGCAACAAGCTATTTACAAAACCACTCCTCATCCTATCTCAATCTCCAAAAGTCGCATTTTTTTAATTCGGTCGCGCAAATCAGCAGCCTTTTCAAAGGCCAGTTCTTTTGCCGCCTGTTGCATCTCTTTTTCCAGTTTTTTAATCTCTTTTTCCAGATCTTTTATCGTTTCGAAAAACGGCATCACTTCAGCAGCTTCCAACATCCCTTCTTCAAAATCGTCCGCCACATAACCTGAATTTTTCAAGTGCTGTTGCATTGTATCTTTTACCGCGGAAATAATAGTTTTCGGAATAATACCGTTTTGACGATTATACTCCTTTTGTATCTCCCGTCTTCTCTCTGTTTCTTCGATGGTATATTTCATTGAACCGGTAATATTATCTCCATACATAATTACAAGTCCATCAACATTCCTCGCAGCCCTGCCACATGTTTGTACCAGTGATCTCTCTGAACGTAGAAAGCCTTCCTTATCGGCATCTAAGATTGCAACGAGCGACACCTCTGGAATGTCGAGACCTTCGCGCAGTAAATTAATACCAACAAGCACATTATACTCACCTTTTCGGAGATCACGAATGAGCTCAATACGTTCAAGGGTCTTGATATCTGAATGCAGATACCTCACCTTAATATCAAGGTTTTCATAATAATCAGTGAGATCTTCCGCCATCCTCTTTGTAAGCGTGGTTACTAAAACGGCTTCGCCTCGATCTGAACGAATACGAATCTCTTCTAACAAATCATCAACCTGACTTGTGGCCGGTCGAACTTCTATGCGTGGGTCCAAAAGGCCTGTGGGGCGAATTACCTGCTGTACAACTTTATCGCCAGCCTGCTCTAGTTCATATGGTCCTGGCGTCGCAGAAACATAAATAACCTGGTTGATACGCTTACTGAATTCATCAAACCTCAAGGGTCTGTTGTCAAGCGCCGAAGGCAGGCGAAAACCGAAATCAACCAAGGTCTGTTTTCTCGAACGGTCTCCATTATACATTCCGTTGAGTTGACCAATTCCAATGTGACTTTCATCAATGAACAGAAGAAAATCCTCAGCAAAATAATCAAGGAGATTTGGAGGTGGTGCTCCTGGCTGTTTACCGGTCAGATGCCTGCTGTAATTTTCAATTCCGTTACAATATCCAAGCTCCTGAATCATCTCAAGATCAAACATCGTCCGCTGATCTATACGTTGCGCTTCGACAAGTCTGTTTTCTTCGTAAAAAGTCTCGAGTCTCTCAGATAATTCTGTTTTTATATTTTCAGTCGCCGTCGTCAATCTGTCTTTTGAAGTAACAAAGTGACTTCCTGGGAAAACAGTGTATTCATCAAGTTTTTCGTGTAACACACCGCGAAGAGGATCGATGACAGAAATACTCTCTATTGTATCTCCGAAAAATTCGACTCGGATGGCAATGTCCTCTTCATGAACTGGAAAGATATCAAGTACATCTCCACGCACCCTGAAGGTTCCACGATGAAATGAGATATCATTTCTCTCATACTGCATAAAAACCAACCGCCGCTGCACTTCTTCAGTGGGATACTCTTCATCTACTTTCAAGTACAAATGCATGTTCTTATATTCATCCGGAGATCCAAGGCCATAAATACAGGAGACAGAAGCTACTATCAGCACGTCTCTTCTTGTGAGCAGTGAGCGAGTAGCAGAGTGCCGCATCTTATCTATGGCATCATTAATGGAAGAATCTTTTTCAATGTAGCTATCGGATGAAGGAATGTAGGCTTCCGGTTGGTAATAGTCATAATAAGAGACAAAATATTCCACCGCGTTATGGGGAAAGAGCTCTTTAAATTCGCTAAATAATTGTGCAGCTAAGGTTTTATTTGGTGCAATAACAAGGGCCGGCCTTTGAACCTCCTGGATAACATTGGCCATCGTAAAGGTTTTTCCGGACCCGGTAACACCAAGTAAAATCTGGTTTTTATCTCCAGACACCACTCCCTCAGATAAAGCCTTAATTGCTTTAGGTTGATCGCCCGATGGTTGGAATTTTGAGACAAGCTGAAAGGATGTATCCATGAAGTTTTTTTGACCTGATTAATTGAAGAATAAACCAGTATCATACTACCAGATATTATTGTGAATTCCTAGTCTGAGATATGTGTAATAGTAGAGAAAACAATTCGAAACAGAAGTGTTTCAAATGAGAAAGCAACACTAACAACTAAAAGGTACGCGTACAAAAAAATGGGTTCCTTCATCTTCAGTACTTGAGAAAGTAATTGTACCTCCAATACTTTTCATTGTCCCATAAGCGACAGAAAGACCGAGGCCAGCCCCTTCCACCTCAGGTTTGGTGGAAAAGAATGGTTCTAAGACAAGCTCCTGATACTCTTTTTTAATACCTCTACCTGTGTCACTTATACATAAAAGAAGAGAGTCATTTTCGATCTTACCTTCTATCCTTAAACACCCGCCTAAACCGTGCATAGCATCAATACTGTTGCAGATGATATTGCGAACAACAAGGATGAGTTTATTTTTACTCACGAGAAATTTTGACGCATCCACCTCTATACTAATTGAATAGGATATATTTTCAGCCTGTAACCGAGCCTCCTCTCTGATCACAGATTCAATCACCGGTAGTATTTCTAGCAGAGTACCAGAGCTTTTAGATTCAAGATACACTTTCTGAAATTCACGAACCATGCCTCGCATCCTATCGCACTCATTATTTGCAAGTTGTAGTAGGATTTCATCTTCTTTTGAAAAGCTCAGCCTTTCAGAAACATCTTTAAGAACTGCCCTTACTCCAAAAAGAGGGTTACCAAACTCATGGGCAAAGTTTGCTGACAAACGCCCCACTGCTTCCATTTTTTTAGAGTTAAGCAATTCTTCCTGTAGGGCTGCTTCATATGAGACTTCTTTACAGACAGCGATGGTATTTACAATCATATTATCATTATCAAAAACGGGTGAGATAATACAATAAACGGTAACAGATGAGCCCCATTTTGAGTTGGTACGTATAACCCCTTCCCACTTTTGGCCATTCTCTAATTTCTGTTTGAGCTGTTTTACCGTTAGCGCCCCTTCTGCAGAGGGATTAACAAATGAGAAAAATAAATTCCCCAGCAATTCGTCTTTACTATATCCAGACCAGCGTACAGTACCAGGATTGACGTATTCTATTTTATTTTTGTCATCAGCGATAACAATCATAACCGGCGACTGATCTACCGCCTGTGCAAGTAAATCACGATCATGAATCAGCTGCTTTTTTTCTCGGTTATCTTTTATAAATACTATGGCACCAGAAACTTCCCCACTCGCAAAGGTGGGATAGGAACGACAAGAAACCGCAACAATATCCCCAGAATTAAACCTCAGATAACCATCGTCTTTTACCACAGGACGACCTCTCTCCATTGATAATTCAATAACACCACAGCCCTGCTCATGATTTGATTTTTTACTTTGCTGATACTGAAATAATGATTCAACAGGATGCCCAATAACTGCTTCATAGTCCCTTTCCCCCAGCATCTCCATACAGGAGTCATTCACAAAGGAACAGATTCCTTCCCGGTTCACACCAAGAATAGCCTCTTCTGTCGAATCAAAAAAGAGAAGTAAACGTTCTTCGTTTTTCTCAAGTTGAATAAGTGCATTCCGAGCTTTGTCCCGCATAGCATTCAGGTCTGAGACAACCTTATCAAGCTCATCTTGCTGATATCTTTTTGCTCTTTTAAGGGAAATTGGTTCGGAAGGTTTGGTGATATCCTGCTGTTGTATCTGTTTTGCAATCTCTTCTAAATGTCTGGTTACCAGATACTGAAACATGAGAAAAACAAATGCCGCAATCAGAAAAATCTTTATCCCATTGGCTATGAGACTGTGTAAGAATTTTTGGTAGATATCTGCACGGATCGGAGCAATATCTGTCACCACTTTCAACAACGCGGCATCAAACTCCTTTTGTTGGTTAACAAGAAATGATTTACTGGATTCAACTTTATATCGTCTATCACTATCACCTTTTTCATAGGAAATCTTGTCATTTACAATTACCGCAGCGTACGCAATAGGTCCTCTGAGAAGGTCTTTAAGTATTACACTAACAGACTCAGTATCACCTGCGTCAATAACACGCTGTACCTCTGCAGCACAACTCTCCGTCACTTCACCTAGACGCAGAGTGAGTCGCTCTATACGACCATGATAATCAAAGTAAAGTTCGGTAACGGTGCCGAGCAAAGTAAATACAGAACTCACAACAACAAGCCAAAGTACTAACTTCACAGCAATTCTGTTGCCACTTATACCGTTCATAAAATCAGAAAAAGTTGTATAAAACGAACAAGGAGGAAAAGCAATGTACCTTGACCAGTTATTTAAGGTAACCCAATGAATTGAATACTCAGAATTTTATTTTAAACAAACGATATAATTTTACAAGTTGGTATTATCGCCTACCTCAACACAGGTATATACACTAGTCCAGAAGTTATTTCTGTAATATCAGATAAACTCATCCCAGATGATACAATCCTTTGGGCAGTTTTTGACTGCCTCTTCAACCATATCAACTGGGTAAACCTGGAGCTCAAGAACCTCCATTATACCCATCACAGAGTTATAGCGAAACACCTTTGGGGCAACCTCTATGCATCCCCCACAAGAACTACACTCACTCAGGTCAATTATCGGAAATCGGGCTTTTTTTTTAACAACGCACATCATTTTTTCCTTAGAAAAAAGGTATAACTAGAATCCAGTTAATCGGCAAAAAATGAACCCTTGTCGTATGAAATTGCCATCCAACTAGCTATAATAATCATTCACAGTAGCTATTCAACTGGAATTATATTCAGACAGTAATCCTACTATTGTAATAGTTTTTCCTGTCAATTATGATGACAGAATTATTTAACATACTACAGACTGAAGTCGTTAAAACAGTTGTTTACCTGTTTAATGACAAATAATGAAATCAGCATCACCACACCACACAATTGGAGTTGAAAATGAGTAACAACGAACTTGCAAAAGGCGTACACTGGGTTGGAGCAGTTGACTGGGATATCAGAGATTTTCATGGCTATTCAACCTATAAAGGAACAACGTACAATGCGTTCCTCGTTGTAGATGAAAAGATCACCCTTTTCGATACAGTTAAACACTCCCACAAGGCAGAACTTCTCAGAAACATTAAGAAAATAGTTGATCCTGAAAAGATTGATTACATAGTTGTGAACCATGTGGAAATGGATCACTCCGGTAGTCTTCCTGATCTCGTTGATCTCATAAAGCCTGAGAAAATTTTCTGCTCCCCTATGGGTAAAAAGGCCATCCTTGATCACTTTCATCAAGAAGAGTGGCCATTTGAAGTTGTAAAATCAGGTGACGAAGTTTCTCTTGGTAAGCGTACGGTTCAGTTTATTGAAACCAGAATGCTCCACTGGCCGGATTCAATGTTCAGCTTTTTAAAGGAAGACGGTATTCTTTTTTCAAGTGATGCTTTTGGTCAACATCTTGCTAGTAGTGAAAGATTTGACGATGAGGTCGATCTCTCTGTCGTTATGAAAGAGAGTGCAAAATACTACGCAAATATCCTCTATTTGTTCGCCCCACTTATCAAAAAACTCCTTGCGTCTGTTGCTGAGATGAATCTTGATATAAAAATGATTGCTCCAGATCACGGTGTTATCTGGAGAACACATCAAAGTGTAATTCTTGCCGCCTATGATAAATGGAGTAGCCACGAATCAGATAAAAAAGCTTTGGTTATCTATGATTCTATGTGGCACTCCACAGAAGAGATGGCCCATGCTGTCACTGATGGCCTTGTTGAGGCCGGCGTGAGTACCAATATGGTTAATCTGCAGGTGCACCATAGAAGCGATGTGATGACTCAGGTACTTGGTGCAAAAGCTGTTGTTCTCGGATCATCCACTCTTAATAACGGACTCCTCCCTCGCATGGCCGGATTTTTAATGTATATGAGAGGCCTCAAACCGACGAATAAGATTGGTGCCACCTTTGGATCATTTGGTTGGAGTGGTGAAGCAGTCAGTTTGATGAACAAAGCCCTTGAGGAAATGAAGATTGATGTGATCGAAGATGGATTGAAAATCAAATATGTGCCCGACGAGGAAAAACTCGAAGAGTGCCGGGAAATGGGAAGACGTGTAGGTAAAGCTGTTTCCGATAGTTTCAACGATTAATTAGAAGTGAGTACAGGGCACCTTGATAAATGAGAAATTTTATTCAAATCCGAGGCGTCCTAAGAATTTCACCACAGGCATACAACTGATATTCCGAGGATAAAATCCTGAACTCAACGATAAAGTTGGGTGAATTAACAATTTTTCAAGGTGGCTTACTATGCAACGGATATCTCAACACAACATCTTAGTGGCTGGAGATTCCTTTGCGCATTGTAATCAGCACGTCCACAAGTTTTTTGACCTGACATCACTTGTTATTTATGACTGCATCGAGATCCGGGAACAGAGATCCGTCTCCGGCCTCGATGCAGGTTTTTTAGACATGATTGACCAGGCACAGCTGAAAAACACGGAAATCACAAAACGCCTCATAGCTGAGATAGCTCACTCAGGAATCAGTAAAACCGAAGATCTCATTAACATTAAGCAAGGCTATCTCAGCAAAACGTTTCATCTTCTCAGCCATTTCCTTGATGGCTTCATAGGAATTGATTCTTATTTTTACAATCTGCTCGATGACAGTCACTGGCTCTCCGCCGAAACCAGGCAGCTCATAGAACAAAATCTACCACACTACTGGCTTTTACATGTAGACGGATTCACCACGACACCTGACGAGACAAGGCTACTTCACAGCTAAAAGCGACGACAAAATTTACTTCAGGATACTGAAACATCACGCACACATTATGTGCAAAGGAACACTACAAAGATGGAATGGGCCACCCTTTTCACTAAAACTGAAGATATCTCAGCCACAAAAGCAAAAGAATATATCAACACCAGTCCTCAAACCGCAGTTCAACTTGTCGATGTCAGACAACCAAAAGAATACCAGAAGCAACACATCCCAGGAGCGGTACTTATTCCACTGAGCGAATTAAAAGACAGAACAGGTGAACTCACCCCCAATCTTCCAACTATTGTATATTGCAGATCAGGAGTCAGATCAAAAGCTGGATGTCAGGTTTTACGTGATGATAACTTTACAGATGTTCTCAACATGGCAGGGGGAATACTCCAGTGGAATGGATCTACAGCATTTGGGGGCGAGGAGTTTGGTCTCGATTTCTTCCTTCAAAGCACGTATGCAAATGGTTACGAAATAGCCTACCATCTGGAAAAAGGGTTACAACAGTTTTATCTCATTCTAGCTAAAAATGCCCAATCCCCAAAAATTGAACAATTATTGACCCATATGGCCCGCATGGAAGACGGCCACATGGCTTTACTCATGGCCCAAAGTAAACAGGCTGGGGTAGAAATCAATATTTCAACCACCATCAATGGTGTCATTGAAGGTGGTCTTTCTCTTAGCCAGCTCCAAACCGCATTTGGTGACAATATTAACTCAGAAGAAGCGGTTCTTCAGCTGGCAATGATGTTTGAAGCCCAGGCATGGGATCTTTACAGCAGGATTTCCAGAAAAAGCGAACATGCTGCAGAAACGGAATTTTATCAAAAAATGGCAGAAGAAGAACAGAAGCACCTTGACAAACTTACGGTAGAACTTGATAATTTACTGTAACAATGGACTGTTACGGCCCTGGCCGTTATAATTAATTTGTACTAAATGATTGATGGAGGAGAAAGAACATGGCGTTATTTACCTATAGTGCACTCGAACTGTTTACCTGGCTCACCGATAAAGCTGATATCCTTGTGCTAGATGTACGCAACAAAGTCGATTTTGGCCGTTTCAAAGTCGAATCTCCCTATCCTTTTGACACACTTAACATCTCTTATTTTGATTTTATGGAGATTGAAGATGAATGTGTAGCGCAAATTCCTAAAGGAAAGCCAATCCGTGTTGTCTGTGCAAAAGAAGGATCTGCGAAATATGTTTCCGAAATACTCATAAAAAATGGATTTGCTGATGTTGGATATCTTGAGGGAGGAATAAAAACCTGGGGAAATCTGCTGATACCCAAACAACTCTCCCCACTTGAGAACTACGATCTGTATCAATTTATTCGTCCTGGCAAGGCATCCTGCTCCTATGGGTTACTTTCTCAAAACGAGTTGATGCTTTTTGATCCCAGTAGAAATACCGAGTTTTATCTTGATTTTGCTCAGAAGCATGGCTGTACAATTGTGAAGACTTTTGAAACGCACCTCCAAGCTGACTACATTGCTGGGAGTCGAGTTATCAGTGAAAAATATGGTGCGGAATTCATGGCTAATGAAAATGATTTCAAAGGATCAAAAATTAACTACACCGCACTCGCCCATAAAAAAGAGTACACCTTTAGCAGTGATGGCCCTAAAGTACAGTGTCTTTTCACTCCTGGTCACACTCCAGGTTCAACGAGCTTTATTGTTGATAGTAAATATATGATATCTGGGGATACCATTTTTATTCGCTCAGTAGGCAGACCCGATCTTGGCGGACAAGTTGAGGCCTGGTCGGATGCTCTGTTTGATACCTTGCAGGAGCTCAAAACATTTCCGGACACAATGCTGGTGTTGCCAGGTCACTATATGAATTGGGAAGAAGCAACAAAAGACCTTCATTTTATTGCAACACTTACAGAGACCAAAGATTTCAATAAAGCCATCTACGCAATTGATAACAAAAAAGATTTTCTTGCTTTCATTGAAGGTAACATGAGAAAACAACCGGCCGAATATGCCACAATTCGCCTCATCAACGCAAACCTTGAACAGGTTGAAGATGATAAAGCCGAAGAGCTCGATCTTGGTAAAAATGAGTGTGCCGCAACCGCATATGCCGCTCAGCAAGAACAAACTGCTTCCTAACCCGGATATTTCAGGCAAAACCCGCCTCATTTACAAATTTTTATAAAATATTCAGGTTAGAATAATCGATGGTTAAAATATATGACGACTACGGGGATGAACCGGAGGACGAGTTCATCCCCCTTCCAGATCATTTAGCCTGTAGCTATTATGATCTGGAAATGGATAGCTATGAAGAAGACGCCATTTTCTTCAATTCACTCCTCCCAAACAATGCAACAATACTCGAACTGGGCTGTGGCTCCGGCCGCGTAGGTCGCCATCTTGCAAAAAAAAGCCGTAGTATTACCGGGGTGGACATATCTCTTCCCATGCTTGAAAAAGCAAAAGGACGCAAGCTTTCCAAAATGCATTTTTTAGCAATGGACATGACAGCTCTTGCCTTCAACCACCCTTTTGATTCAATCATAGTCCCCTACAACAGTTTGAATCTACTCATAACAAAAGAAAGAATTCTCCGTTGCCTCGTTGGTTGCAAACAATACTTGCAGCCAGGTGGACTTCTCATTGCTCAAATATTTATTCCAACAAAAAGATTTTTATCAGATAAAAAGAAATCCTTTCAGTTTCAGATCTTGGACATGCAACCCAACGGAAGGATCATTAAAGAAATTTTAAAGCAATACAATCCTGATTCAAAAACCATTTCGGTAGAAGAAAGATTTCGGGTTCGACCTACAGGGCCTCATGCTACTTTAGCTGATTACAACAGCAACTACACTGTAGCAGCATACGAGCTAGCTGACTGGTTACAGCTTTTTAAAACAGCTGATCTCACCATACGTCATTGTTATGAAGACTTTCAGAAAACTCCCACTCACACTACAGATTCTCCCTGTCTGCTCATTGTCTGTGAATAAATTCGTCTAAATAGATTATTTATATATTCTTCTTGACCTAAATCAAACCCATTGAGACAATTCTCTTGTAGTATCTCTACATCTGATGGAGACGACTCGTTCATCCGTCTTATTTAATACGTAAATTTTAGACCAAACAGTATTCAAACCACGAATACATATTACAACCTCAGGAGGTTACCATGTTTTGTAATCAATGCGAACAAACTGCCAAAGGCGTCGCGTGTACCAAGATCGGAGTGTGCGGAAAATCTGGTGATGTCGCAGCCCTTCAGGATCTTCTTACTTACGCTGTCCAGGGCCTTTCTTTAGTTGCAGTTGAAGCCCGCAAAGTAAATATTGTAGATAAAAAAGTTGATACCTTTACTCTACAGGCAATTTTTGCCTGCCTTACCAACGTTGATTTCGATCCACTCCGTTTCCAAACTTGGATTTCTACCGCTGTTACTCTTCGTGATGAGCTCAAAACTAAAGTTAAAGCGGCTGGTGGCAATGTCACTTTTTCTTCTCCCGCCGCAAGTTACACTCCAGCAGACACAGTTGCAGGACTGGCCGCTGAAGGTGAAGCTTTAGATTTCATGAACAGTTTGGACGAAAACGAAGATCTTCGCTCGCTTAAGCAGATCACCGTTTATGGCCTGCGAGGTCTTGCGGCCTATGCTGATCACGCCGCTATTTTGGGTAAAGAAGATGATTCAGTCTATGTTTATATTCACGAGACCATGGCTAACCTCGCTGGTGGCGGACAGGATCTTGGTGCCTTGGTTGCCCTTGCACTTAAATGTGGCGAAGTAAACATTAAGGCTATGGAGCTCTTGGATGCTGGCAACACTGAGACTTACGGACATCCAACACCTACAGAAGTACCTCTTGGAACAAAAGCCGGAAAAGCGATCCTTATCACAGGACACGATCTCAAAGATCTTGAACTATTGCTTAAGCAGACCGAAGGTAAAGGAATTAATATTTACACCCATGGTGAAATGCTTCCGTGCCACGCTTATCCAGAGTTGAAAAAATACAGCCATTTCTATGGACATTTTGGAACTGCTTGGCAAAATCAAGCCAAAGAATTTCCAGAGTTTCCAGGTGCAATTCTTTTTACGACCAACTGTATCCAAAAACCTGCAGACTCCTACAAAGCAAATGTCTTCACAACTGGTCTTGTTGGTTGGCCTGATCTTGTACATATCGAAGACGATAAGGATTTCACTCCTGTCATTGAACGTGCCCTTGCTCTTCCTGGTTTTACCGAAGATACAGATAAAGGTAGTGTTCTTTCCGGCTTTGCAAGAAACACCGTGTTAGGAGTTGCTGACAAGGTAATAGAGGGAGTTAAGAGCAAAGCTATCCGACATTTCTTCCTCGTCGGCGGTTGTGATGGTGCAAAACCAGGTCGTAACTACTACACAGATTTTGTAGAGCAGGTTCCTGAAGATTGTCTGATTCTCACTCTTGCCTGCGGTAAATTCCGCTTTTTTGACAAGAAACTGGGTGACATTGGTGGAATTCCAAGACTTCTTGATGTGGGTCAGTGTAACGATGCATACTCAGCAATCCAGATCGCTGTTGCTCTTGCGGGTGCATTTGATTGTGGTGTGAACGACTTGCCACTCTCCATGGTACTTTCATGGTATGAGCAGAAGGCTGTCGTCATTTTACTGAGCTTATTCAGCTTGGGAATCAAAGACATCCGTCTTGGACCCTCCCTTCCAGCGTTTATTTCACCAAACGTTTTAAACGTACTGGTAGAAAACTTTGACTGTAAACCAGTTGCAGCGACTGCGAAAGAAGACCTCGATACAATCCTGGCATAATCCCGTTTATTAAGCGGTAATAAAAAGGCTGTGTACCTAAAGGTACACAGCCTTTTTGCGTTTATATCTACCAGATACATCTTTGTTTCATGCTATTCGTCCTCAAACTCCGCCAACTGCTACAGTGATAAGGCTCTACTTCTTTTTTCCATAAGAGCAATAAAAAGATTCAGAACTTGACCCAAATCAAAGATTATCTCTGAAAACAGACTACTATATAGAAACAATACAACAGCGAAGGAAAATAAAAACAAACATTGAGGCGGACCTACACGGCCCCAATTCTAATACAGGAGATTTTGCCATGAAAGCAATGAGAAAAATAATTAAAATAGACGAAGAACTTTGTGACGGTTGTGGTCAATGTGTACCTGATTGCGCAGAAGGTTCACTTAAAATCATAGATGGAAAAGCAAAACTAGTCGCAGACAAACTTTGTGATGGTCTTGGAGCATGCCTTGGAGCATGCCCCACCGGTGCCCTGCAAATCATTGAAAGAACGGCGGATGAATTCGATGAAGAAGCTGTAGAAAAATATCTTGCAGAAGAAAAGAAACAGCAGGAACCAGCAGCGCCTAAAACGATGGATTGTGGATGTGCCTCCACTCACATACAGTCTTTTAAACCCGCAACAAGCGACAAGGGAGCATCACCCTGCCAGACAGCAAATATACCAACGCTGATGGCAAAACATCCGGAAAGTGATTCTGAGTTGACTCATTGGCCTGTACAAATCCGCCTTGTCCCTGCAAGTGCACCATTTTTACAGAATTCAAACCTTTTGGTAGCAGCAGACTGTACTGCCGTTGCCGCACGCAACTTTCAGGAAAATTACCTTAAAGACAAAACCGTTATGATGGGATGTCCTAAATTTGACGACGCTGACAGTTACGTCGAAAAATTTGCAGATATCTTATCTACCAGCAATCTAAAAAGCCTCACCATCCTCATCATGGAAGTCCCTTGTTGTTCTGCCATGAAAGTGATCATTAAAAAGGCGATTGAAAAAGCAGGTACCTCAGTTCCCGTAGAAGAGATAACAATCTCCACCCGTGGACAGGAAATTTCGCGTCAAAGTTGGTAAAAACACCAACGCTTTTCTATAGCAAACATCTGCTATAGAAAAGCGTATTTACCATTGGAGATGTATTTCATTTTGACTTTCTGAGACTTTTACACCAAGAGGTTGTAAAAGTTGAAAAAGAGGTCGTCCAAAATAAAAGAGTTCTTCATTCAGTTTTAGATCAAAATCTTTAATTATTCGAGACCTAAATCGTAGGTCATGACGGACTCGTCGCTCCACATCTTTTTTCTCAGGAGCCGAAAGATTTCTATAATTCTTTCTCAAATACTCCAGATCATCACAGGGGCAAATCTTATCATGTTCAGCGATGATTGGAATCATCGAGTGACTCTCCCCAAGTATCATACTTCTATCCAAAGTGTCTTTTTCAACAAGTGCTAAAGTTTCACCAGTATCCCAGCACTTAAGCACCTTACATGCATATGGTCTTCGGTCATAAATTGTACAACCTTTTTCACTATCGTAATATACACAGTTCCATGTACGCCCAGACCCCATCAATTTCACAAGCTCCACAGCAAGCCCCTGAATCCGGTTCGTTTTGGGGTTATGAGCAAGCTCCCCTTTTCTTAGGGTAATAAGCGAAGAAACGGGTATTTCCCCATTTTTGACGAGATCCAAATCCTGAATGTGTAGTGCAGGTCCTCCCTGTTCACAACATTTACCGCACTGCTTACAACGTATCATCTCTGCCTGCATAACGTCCCAACACCCCCAACACCTTCAATAGTACCCTAAACTGAGGTGGCACCAATAGTTAAGAAACAATAATAAGTTTATAATTCTTAATTTTTAACATTTTCACGATCTTGTCCGGTTTGAGACAAATAACCCGCATATAAATTTTTTCCACTTCTTTTTTCGTCTCCATCCGAATAAGGCTTTTGAGTAATACATTATTTTCATCACAGAGTGCAGAAAGCTGTCCAAAGATATTATCTCGGCCATCATCTTCAATGACAAAATAGAGCGTTCCACCTTTTTCGATCCCAAACAATTGCCCGTAGGCGGACGTTAAATCCAACAGAGAAAAAAGGCCGAGCACTTTACTATCATCATCTAAGACAGGAATAGCACCAACTTTATCCCTTTCGAATATATGTAGAGCATCATCCAACCTTGCATCTATCGACAGAGTCGAACATGTTGTTGTCATGATATCAGCTACAGTACTTTGCTGAACATGATCAAAAGCCAGAATCGCTTCTTCTTTTGAAGTCACTGACGAGGGGTAGGCCGAACGAAGATCACGATCGGACAAAATACCTACAAGCTTTCCGAGGTTATCTATAACTGGCAGATGTCTAATCTGATATTCACTTAAGATCTGCCTTGCCTCAGGAAGAGAAGTAAGCCCTGATACTGTAATGGGACTTGCCGTCATATGTTCAGAAATATACATTCGACCTCCTCTCCGATATAACCGGATTAAATATAAATGATTTCAGACGAGTTTGGTAAATACCTTCTACTTACTAATAGTGTATCATACATGTACAAACATCAAGACTCCAAACAGCAAATTTCTAAATCAAAAACTACATTTCCAGTAACAGACCATTGGTTTATTAAATAAGTACATTGTTAAAAAGTAACTCTTTAAGTAAAGTAATCATTGGCCCTACACAGGTGTTACCATCTGATTTTCAACTTTCTCAAACTATATGATCATCACATTATACAAATCTTCATTGTGCCCCAGGTGCTATCTAGCAAAAAAAGCATTACTGGAGGCAATCAAAAAGCATCCAGACTGCCATCTTGAGGAAGTTGATATTCTCACCTCTCCTGCTAAAGCGTATCGCGCAGGGATAACTATGATTCCAGCCATTACGATTGGTGACAAAAAACTTTCATCAATCTATCTGAGCCGGAAAAACATAGATACATTTCTTGCACCCTTTCTTTCCTAAAACCTCTAGATATTTAACACGTGAAAACTTTTCTTCGTCATTCCATCAGTTATCTTGATCTTATCTCCTGGGCCTTAGTTTTTGTTTTTTTCTGCGGAAGCGCTCTCATCAATAAGGGCAATATTACTTTTGCCACTGTAGGAGCTTTCGGTGTCATTGTTGAAATGTTTTTTATTGCTGTCTCTATTGAAATAGTGATTGAATGCCTGAAAAACACAAAAGGTATCGGCACACTCACAGGATTTATAACCAACGGTCCTGAAGCAGTATGCCTTATTGTAGGGCTCGTCGTAGGAGATATTATATTTGCAGCATCGACTCCGCTGGGATCAAATTTCATGAACCCAATACTGCTTATAATTGCTGCTCTTCTCTGCTACCAATTAAAATGCGTACTTTCTCAAAACAAATTATACACCTTTGCAACTATTTTCAGTACAGCACTTCTTGCGGGAAGCTTTTTCTTCCTGAGTACAAGCAGCTATCAGATTTGGCTACTCGTTGCCACACTGATTACGGTTCCTCTATTCATCTTTCGTCCAAACGAAAAAGCAAACGATGAAAAAGAAGAACACTCCTTTTCTCCATCATTTTGGCTTTTCCCTTCCATCACATGTCTCACCATAGCGGGATACTATCTTGACCCCGTGGTCTCATTTGCCGCTGAACAATCGATGGCCCCTAAAGGCGCTATTGGCTTTGTCGTTCTGGCAACCCTTACAAGTTGGCCGGAGTTCAAGTCTTGCATGGCTCTTTTGAAAAGAAATCAAATTCTCGCCGCAATACTCAATATTACTGTTTCAAACATCACCAATATCTGGCTGGCAGGTGTTGGCATAGCCACATATCTTTTTGTACGGTAAGATCGTTTTTCCATGTTGAAAAGAGATCAACACACTGTGTAGCAACCAGATGGGAGATAATGAAAAAATATAAAAGAAAACGTTTTTTGATAAAAAGAGCTTTACAGGTAAAACTGCTGCTCGGTTATTTTTTCTTTGTCATAAGCGGTGGCATTTTTTTCATTATCCTTATGGGCTTTTTCACAACAGAATCCATGACCATCTCTTATAATAGTAACAACATGGAAATGGTCCAAACGCCACTCACCCTGCTCAAACAATCACTTTCCAGTCAATGGATGTTTCTCGTTGCAGGGGCCTTAGCTCTAGCAATTATGGCTGTACGTATCACCCACAGGGTTGCGGGGCCACTTTTTAGATTTGAACAAAATCTGGATAATATGCTGACGGGCGACCTCGGCGATACTATTTACTTACGTTCAAAGGACGAGGGCAAAGACCTAGCAGGTAAACTTAATGCTTTCAACAAAGGGCTCTCTATCAACATTTACACGGTGACAAAAGAATCAAGAGCGATTGCAAGACTAACGAGGCAGGCACAGAAAGTAGCAACACAACTACCAACTGAACAGCGAGATAAAATACAAAGTATCCTCTGGAGTATTGAGGAGAAAAACAAAAAGATATCCAAAGCAAGTAACCAATACACTCCCTAAAAGGTAAGAAAAGATCCTCGTTCACCCCCCCTACTGAATGGAGTGCTTTCATTTTCCGTACAATACGCCATCAACATATTATAATACAGGGTTTGATCTCCAACTTACTCCGTGAACATAAAAGACAAAAACCCCAAAGACGCACGCATCATTGGAGTTTTCACAGGCTACTAGAAAGTGTTATTTTACAGCAGTAATCGCATCCAACCTATTCAGACTACTCAAAACAGCCTTTATTGAAGCAATAATAATATCTGTATCAACACCGGTTCCCCAACATTTTGTACCATCAGGACGCTCGATTTCAATATATGCTGCTGCTTTTGCACTTGAACCACTATCAATTGCATGTTCATGGTAGTGTAATAATTTAAAATCTCCAGTTATCCCCTTTTTAAGAGCAGAGCAAAATGCATCCAGCGGACCATTTCCTGACGCTTCAATAACAATATTTTTCCCGTTTACATCTATAGTTGACTCTACATCTGCGTGAGACTCTGGAACTGCGGTATTGACATGCCTCTTAACCACATGAAAATCTTTTAATCCATATGGCTTTTCCAGCTCCAAGTAGGCGCCTTCAAAAGCCTGAAATATCTCTGTATGCAACAGTTCCCTACCTTCTCTTTCAGTTACTTTTTGTACAACTTTTCCAAACTCAGGATGCATGGCTTTTGGCATTTTAAAGCCAAAATCTTTTTCCATGATATAAGCAACGCCACCTTTTCCAGACTGACTATTAATACGAATAATAGATTCATAGGTTCGCCCTACATCGGATGGATCTATGGGCAGATACGGAACCTCCCACAACTCATTTTCAGTCAGTTCATAAGCGTGCATTCCCTTATTAATAGCATCCTGATGAGATCCTGAAAAAGCTGTATAAACCAGTTCGCCCGCATAAGGGTGTCTTGGATGCACCGGTAATTTGCAGACACGCTCATACACATCAATCAGCTTGTTAATGTCTGAGATATCTATCTCTGGATCAACGCCTTGGGTAAACATATTGAGGGCAAGAGTTACAATATCAACGTTCCCGGTTCGCTCACCATTACCAAACAGTGTCCCTTCAACCCTATCTCCACCAGCCATCAAGGCCATTTCTGTGGCGGCTACGGCACAACCTCTGTCATTATGAGCATGAAGGCTGATTATTGCACAATCACGGGCGGAAATATTGTTACAAAACCACTCAATTTGATCTGCGTAAATATTGGGTGAGGCCAGTTCGACTGTTGCAGGAAGATTTATGATGAGTTTATTTTCCGGAGTGGGCTCCAGTACGCCCATGACGGCTTCGCAGATCTCAAGAGAAAAATCAAGTTCAGTTCCCGTAAAACTCTCCGGTGAATATTCGTATCTGAACTTTGTTTCCGGATATTTTTTCGCTTCTTCTTTCAGTAACTTTGCCCCATGTACAGCCAGATCAGTTATCTCTTTTTTACTCATCTGAAAGACTGTTCGACGCTGCAAGGTTGAAGTGGAGTTGTACAGATGTATAATAGCTTCTTTTGCACCCGCCACAGATTCATAGGTTCTTTTGATCAAATGTTCCCGCGCCTGGGTTAATACCTGAATTAAAACACCCTCTGGTATTAAATTCTTTTCAATCAATAGACGAGTAAATTCAAATTCCACGTCAGAGGCGGATGGAAAACCTACTTCAATCTCCTTGAAACCCATTCCCACCAATAGATCAAACATCTCCAGCTTTTTCTCAAGACTCATAGGCTGAATAAGAGCCTGATTTCCATCACGAAGATCGACGCTACACCACGTTGGAGCCTTCTCTATCTGTCTACTCGGCCACTGCCTGTCTGCAAGGTCAATACGGGGGTATGCCTGGTATTTATTGATTCTGTCTTTCATGAAAGTCTCCTTTTCTATATTGGGCTGTAAAATATCCAAAAAAAAAGGCCACGGTTGTTAAACCGTGGCCTTTTATGGGATGTCTTAAGTTTCTACAACAAACTACGACGCTTCCGCATTAACCACGGGTTTGGTCAACGAGTCTCCTAGAAGCAGCAGTAGTAGCGAGTTTATGTTTATCATAGATTTAAAATATTAGTTAAGTTTCAAATAAATCTACATCTATTAATAAGCTTGTCAAGATTGTTTTAAGAAAAACAACAGATCTCTTATAGATTTATATTCGTCCAAAAAGGTACACTCTGGTATACCCATTTCACTTTCATCAGGGTCAAAACTTATTGTATGCAATTAATTACACAAAGCGTAAGGTCTACACCTCTTTGCAGGTTGACAGAACTACTCTTCACAGATATATTTTCGGTTTGCTTCTCAATATATAGACATCTCAACATGTTCTTCATTTCGAATAAGAACTTTCTCAATCATTATAAGGAAATAGATTGATGGGGAAAATTAGTGGATCCCAAGCCGTTGTCAAGTGCCTCAAAGAAGAGGGTATAAAAACCATTTTTGGATATCCTGGAGGCGCAGTTATTGATCTCTATGATGCGCTGATGGACTCTGATATAGTTAATGTTCTTGTTCGTCACGAACAAGGAGCTGTGCATGCAGCTGATGGCCTTGCCAGAGTGACAGGAGAGGTTGGTGTTGCTCTGCTCACTTCCGGACCGGGTGCGACCAATGGGGTTACAGGTATTGCAACAGCCTATATGGACTCTATTCCCATGGTTATCCTCACAGGACAGGTCCCTCGTGCTCTTATTGGTAATGATGCTTTTCAGGAAGTAGATATTGTTGGTATCAGTCGGCCATGTACCAAGCATAACTACCTCGTAAGTAAGCTTGAAGATATTGTTCCCACCCTCCGTGAGGCTTTCCACATTGCCAGATCAGGACGGCCAGGACCAGTTCTTGTAGATCTTCCAAAAGATCTTATGGCAACTCAGCTGACATATCCTCCTAAAAAGGATATTAAGATGTCCAGCTATCAACCCACCTACAAACCGCACCCTGTCCAGATAGAAAAAGCGTGCAAAAAAATCATGAAGGCCAAAAAACCCGTCCTTTACGTGGGTGGTGGAGTTATATTATCAGATTCAGCAAAAGAACTTACAGAGCTTGCAATAAAACTCAATATTCCTGTCACCATGACACTAATGGGCCTTGGTGCTTTTCCTGGTACCCATGAACTATCTATGGGAATGCTTGGCATGCATGGCACTTATACTGCCAATATGGCAGTGGCTGAGTGTGACCTGCTGATAGCAGTCGGTGCGAGATTTGATGACCGGGTTACCGGTAAACTCGAAGACTTTGCCTCAAAATCAGAAAAAATACACATTGATATCGATCCAACATCAATTAGTAAAAACGTTCTCGTTGATGTACCAATCGTTTCAGACTGTAAGAATGCACTGGCTGCTATAAACCAATGGTTTGACACAAAATCCGATATCAACTTAACAGATGAAGCTGATCGGCATAAGCCCTGGTTTAACCTGATCCGGGACTGGACCAGCAAACATCCCTTATCATACGACAAAACCAGTTCAATTATTAAGCCTCAGTACGTGATCGAGACCCTCCACAAACACACTAATGGGGAAGCAATTATCACCACTGAAGTTGGTCAAAACCAGATGTGGGCTGCCCAGTTTTACAAGTTTGACTATCATCGCCATTTTGTCACCTCCGGTGGTCTAGGCACCATGGGTTTTGGTTTGCCTGCGGCAATAGGTGCCCAAATGGCCTATCCAGATAAGACGGTTATTGACATCGCAGGTGATGGTTCAATCCAGATGAACATACAGGAACTTGCAACGGCGAAACAGTACAATTGCCCCGTAAAAGTAGCGATTCTCAACAATGGCTACCTCGGTATGGTACGACAATGGCAAGAACTTTTTTACAATAAGCGATATGCATCCACCCCAATGGATGTTGCTCCTGATTTTGTTGATCTGGCTAAAGCATACGGTGCTGTAGGTCTTCGTGCTACCACTAAAGATGAAGTTGAACCTGTCATCGCAGAAGCTCTTGCCACCGACAACATTGTGATCATGGACTTTAAAATTGAAAAAGAAGAAGGCGTCTACCCAATGGTACCTGCCGGTAAAGCAAACACAGAAATGCTGCTTGTTTAATACTTTTCAATTATTCAAAATACATTACAGCTAGGATCGTACGGATGAAACATACAATTTCTGTATTACTTCAGAATAAACCAGGCGTCCTCTCCCGGGTAACCGGCCTATTCAGTGGCCGGGGTTTTAATATCGAGAGTCTCTGTGTTGCCGAAACCCTTGAGCCAGGTGTTTCATGCCTGACGGTAGTTTCACGAGGGGATGACGTAATCATCGAACAAATAACAAAACAACTCCATAAGTTGATAGATGTTATTAAGGTTTCCGACATATCTGATCACGAATATGTCGAAAGAGAGATGATACTTATTCGCATGAAAGCTGAATCTCATACAAGAGCTGAGGTTCTCCGGGTAATCGACATATTCAGAGGTAAGGTTGTTGATGTGAGCGCGAAAAGCTACGCCGTGGAAGTCACAGGCTCTGCCTCAAAAATAAAGGCAGTAATCGACATCCTTCGCCCCATAGGAATAAAAGAAATAATTCGTACCGGCACTATTGCTATGGCCCGCGCGACCAAAACAAAATAATACTTAAGGCGATATTAAACCATGCTCACACCTAAAGTTCCTATTGCACAAGAAGGTTACCCATTTATCTGGTATAGCGCATTTTGTACCCTACTTCTATGCATTCTTGGTTTTCTGCTTCCCGCCGTTGTAATGTTTATCATTACAACCTTTATCCTTGCCTTTTTCAGAGATCCAGAACGATTTGTATGCCCTGATGAAGATGCTGTAGTATGCCCTGCTGACGGAAAGATAATTTCCATTGAGGAGGTCGAGGATAATCAATTTACCAACCAAAAAGTTCAAAAGGTTTGTATTTTCATGAATGTCTTTAACGTTCATGTAAACAGACTACCTTTTTCTGGAACGGTGGATCGTATTATCTACCATCCGGGGAAATTTTATTCTGCAGATAGCGACAAGGCAGCTCTTGAAAATGAATATTTTGCATCTGTACTCAACCTACCTGGTGAGAAAAAGATTGCAGTGGTACAAATAGCAGGTCTCATTGCAAGACGCATTATATGCTGGCTTGAGCCTGGAGACATCGCTGTTAAAGGTAGACGACTCGGACTTATCCGGTTTGGCTCCCGAGTCGATCTTTACTTACCGCTCGAGACGGAACTATCAGTTACTACAGGCCAGAAAGTAAGAGCTGGAGAAACGGTTTTAGGTCGATTGAAATAAGCTGTCAACCATACATTTTGTATCAATCACTTGTCCTTTTACAGTATTAGGTCTGATATGTATCATATCTAATACTGTAGTCATCACTAACCAAAAGCATCACTAGAAATTGAGAATTATAAGCGGCATCGCACGAGGACGGAAACTTTTTACCCCTCCTCAAAAAGATAACTCTATTCGGCCAACTGCAGATCGAGCTAGAGAGGGACTGTTTAATATACTTGCACGACGTGTGGAAAGCAGTCAAGTTCTTGATCTTTTTGCGGGTACCGGGGCGTTAGGACTAGAAGCGCTAAGCAGAGGTGCCAAAACAGCTATATTCGTTGACAATAGCCATCTTTCCCTTGATATCATTACGAAAAACATTTCTCTCTTTCCTATAGAAAACCAACAAACAAATCAATTTATCGTTATCAAAGATAATCTACAAAGGCCCAACTTTCTTAAAAAGCTACCGGTAGACATCTCCCCTCAATTTGATATTATTTTTGCGGATCCACCATATGAAAAGGATCTGTCCACATCAATCCTTCAATTCATTAATGATCATCAAATATTAAAGCCAGATGGGCTGCTTGTAATAGAAGAAAGGTACAATATTACTCTTCCAAAAAAGCTGCCTAGACTGGAACAGAGTGATAAACGTAAATACGGTGAAGCATGCTTTTCTTTTTACCAAGCTGTAGATCCTGTAAACTGAGTAGACAATGACAAGACAATTTAGTCCGGAAATATTTTGTGAGGAGCATTTCTGTGAGCGATGAGCAAAAACACGAGTATTCAATTGCTATTTACCCCGGAACGTTTGACCCTATCACCATGGGCCATGTCGATATTATAAAACGCGCACTCAACCTTTTTGACAAAGTAATTGTCGCTGTAGCTGTAAATTCCGCCAAGGACCCTGTGTTCAGTCTCGAAGAACGGATGAAGATGATTACAGATACCTTTCAAGGTGAAAAACGAATTTGTGTTGAATCTGTTTCAGGACTGCTGGTTGACTACGCCTATGCTCAAAAAGCAAAAGCCCTTGTTCGAGGAATTCGTGCAGTGTCTGATTTTGACTACGAATTTCAATTAGCACTCATGAATCGTAAACTCCAGCGTGAGGTTGACTCAGTTTTCCTTATGCCTGGTTTCCGCTGGATATACATTAGTTCAACAATTATTAAGGATGCCGCAAGAAATGGTGGCGATGTTAGCGATCTTGTTCCTCAACATGTAAACACAATGCTTATAGAAAAATTTTCTACTAAGTAAGAACAATCGTCCACCCGTATGCACAAACATCTGACACGCAGATCTTTAATATCATGGCTTGGTGCCCTTACCCTCGCTTACCCAATATTTCGCTTTATTGGTTTTAAAGTACCACGAAAACCTATCCGAGTAGATATCCACAAACCTGCACCAGCAAATGGTATCATTATCACTTCTAACTTTATCCTTTTTGACAAAGACGATAATTGTTGGGCTCTGTCACGTAAATGCACCCACTTAGGATGTAAACTCAATTACCTAGAAGAAACTGACATTTTAGAATGTCCTTGCCACCAGAGCAAATTTAACTCAACTACCGGCACCGTAATTGAAGGACCAGCGAAAAGACCACTCCATTTTTATGCTGTTGAAAAGCGAGACAATGATCCACTCTACGTTGTTACAATGTAAAGCACTCACTTTTACTCTTTTAAAGTATGGGTACCTAGGCCTTCAAAGTGTCAAGCTTGGTGCTTGGGCTCTAGTAGCACTATATTTATCACTTTTTTCTGGAGTCATTGTAGGACTTCAGTATGACTATTCTACTCCTTTCTACTCTGCCTCCTCCTTAGATATCCTCATTCCTTACGGCTATTATTTTAGGTCACTCCATTTTTATAGTAGTCAATTCTTTTTCTTTTTTACTAGTCTGCACCTTGTAGCTATTTTCAAAAAGACTTCAAGCTACAATAAAGCTGAATGGTTAAAACTTATAGCAAGTATTCCTGTCATCATTCTCTTACTGTTTACCGGTTACATTCTACGTGGTGACAGTACAGGTGAATCGGCAGGAATGATAGCCGAAAGCATCGTTCACACAATCCCTGTTCTAGGTGGGATTGTCGATAGTATTCTTTTATCGCTAGATAGTAGTGGTTTGCGCAAGGTATACATTCAACACGTTGCCGGTCTTGATCTTGTTCTTCTTGTTCTGCTCTGGACCCACCTTCGTTTTTACAAAGTTAAATTCACTGACCATCTCCCCATTTGTGGAGTAATGCTTCTTTTTTCAGTTGTCTTTTTAGCACCTATGGATCCGGAGAAACTTGGAACCACATATATCTCTGGACCTTGGTTCTTTCTAGGGTTGCAAGAACTACTCAGGTATATGAATCCTTTTGTAGCTGGCGTAATGATTCCCATCATTTTTGTTACAGTGCTTTTTTCCATTCAACCATCAAATAAGTTCTATACTCGTTATCTGTGGTTGCTATTTAGTTTCCTCTTCCTGTATCTCGTTCTTTCAATCGTTGCCTTGCTCAGATAACAAAAAAAGAGGTTGCCCGAATAAAACTGGCAACCTCTTTTACACTACTCCGATTTAGTCTTCTTCTTAATCGTCTATCTGGCCTTTCTTCAGAACACTAATCTCATCTTGCAAACTTTTCCTCAGACTTGATATTTCATCCTTCAAATCGCCAGGATTCGAATTCTGTACTTCCGATTCATTTTCTACAGCTCCAAACAAGTCATCTTCAAAGGTGATCACCTGATCCACTGAGTTACCAGGTTCCTCGACAAACAGTGCTTCAGACTTAACAAAGCTATCTACATTCTTTTCATTATCCCCAGCAATGATCTCCTGTTGCCAGTCAAGCACCCTTACCGTTTGGGCGAGTATTAAATCTTCTCTTTGATCTACAGATGACTGACTCAACACCAATGCGTCGAAAACAGATTTTAATAAATTATATGCCTTACTGCCCGCCTCATAACGATAACGATCAATGTGGCAGGTGATTGTTCTTAACAGATGTAGAAACGTCTTTTCCAGAGGGTTTTCAGCCCATTGTTTATCTATGCTATTAAGCTCGTCAAGTAGTCCATTTAGAATGTTATCTTCCAGCTCAAGTCCGACAGCATCAATACATATAGCAAGATTATCAAGTGAAACAGTTGTCTCTGAATCACTAAAATCTTCATCTATTGAATCATCTATAGAAGCAACAATACTACCCACACTCGCTGGCACTACAGATTCTTCTACAAGTTCAAAAACGACCTCTTCCTCACGAGCATCATCTTGCATGAGCTCTGAGGAGTCCTCAGTAGCATCAGCAAACCCGAGTGACGACGACATTTCGTTTAATGAGTCTGGAAGACCTATCTCATCATTTCCAAAGAAATCATCAAGTTGACCATCAATATCTAATGAAAGATCTTCATTTTGTTCATCTACTTTCGAACTTTTTAAACTGTCCAGGTTGTCCGAGTCAAACTCGTCATAACTTGCAGAGAAGTCTTCATTTAATTTGCCCTCCACACCACCAGAAAGACTTGCAATTGCACACGTATCAGGTGCAAAACTTAAGTCTTCATCCAACTCAAGAGGTGCCTTTACTGCCGAATCCTCAAACGCGCCAACTTCGCCGCCATCTTCACCTTCTTCTTCAAAAAAGTCTAAAACAGTATCAGAAAATTCGCTATTGAGTACATCTGGCTCGGCAATCCTAGCGAGAGTATCGGCATTATATACACTCACTTCATCATTATCAGCTAAGGCTGGAGCAAGTTTGCCTTCTAGAAGCGGTAATGCATCTTCCTCAGTATCATCGTCTGCTTCTGATTCTACATCAACCCCTTGTAAGGCGATATTTTTGGCAATTCCACTAAAATCAGCAATAATCTCATCTTCACCATCGTCAGCAAATGTTACCTCAACTATATCCTCAGCACTCAATTCTTCATCTAAAGCTCCAGTTAGTGCCGGGTCACCAGCGAAATCGGAAACTTGTGCTACTGGGGAATCACTATCTACCTCATCTTCAAAAGAAAGCGCGGGTGTAATCTCTACTTGCTTAGGCATAACCTGTTCGTCTTCATCACCTTCTTCAACATCAACACCTAAAAGAGCAACATTCTTATCTACAGCTTCAGCGTCATCCAAGGGGGCCTCAATAAACTGAGTTTCCAATGTATCATTGACCTCCATTGATGCTTCTCTTTCGTCTACAAAACTGTCTTCACCAAAAAATTCAGCAACTTGAATGTTGACATTATCAGGATTGTCAATTCCTAAAGCAGCGGCCTCTTGGTCCGCTTGAAAACCCATCACTTCATCTTCAGAAAAATCTGAAAAAGCTGGGGTAATTGTTTCAGCAAGAACGGTGGGCCCATCTTCCTCATTATGCTCTTCAGAGCGGCTAATAGAAGCAGGAGAAATTGTTTCACCAAGAAGTGCTTTAAATTGATTAAACTTCTCAACAGCAGGAAAAAGTATAGACTTCTCCTCCTCAATACTCATTGGAATATCAACTATTTTTTCAAGACTACCGTAGAAAAGATGTAAAACCTTAAATGCATCAGCATGGGAGTCACTTTTCTTAACTTTAATATACGCACCAATCGTGCCTATACCTTGGAGTAAGATGAGCCGAGGCCGACTACCGGCAAACAATGTTTCCAGACGAATAACTTCTTGCCGGAGAGCGCTGAGATCTTGGTCTGTAATTTCCCAATCGATACCGAGAACTATCGCCTTAAGGCGAAGCAACTCACTTTCTTCATCCACTTTTTTCTGCACAGAAACAGTTTTTGCTGCTACCTGTTTGGAGTCCACCTCAACCTTGTCCGTAGCTGCTGTTTTGAGATGTGTTTTTAAATCCTCAAATCTTTTAACATCTTCAAGTAATATAGCTTTCTTTTCAGCTTCAGATAAATCGTCAGATGAAACAATCTTCTCAAGATTATGATATAACGTCAGAAGTAGTTTAATTGCACTTGGATGAGAATCAGCTTTTTTCTGGTAGATGTATTTACTCAGTTTCTCTAGTGCCTGCACGTACACAAGATTAATCTTTTCACCAGCCCAGATATCTTTTAGATCAACCAACTCCTCATTAAACTCCATGAGGACTTCATCTGTGATCTCCCAATCAATCGAGAGAACAAGGCTTTTTAAACGACTTATAGGTGATTCTTCGTCTGGGGTATAGTCAAAAAGATCCTCAGCACCGGTATAATAGGAATCATCATACTCAGCACTTCCATCAGTCAAGTCGTCGTCGTATTGATTTTCGTTATACTGTTCCACCACAGCTCTCTCTCTAGAGTAGTTTTTTCTGAATTGAAATAACAGAAGAAGATATTATCTTTTTCAAAGTTGCCGCAACATTGTAACCGGTAATAGCACTTGCTTCAAAATATGGTACCTTCAACCGACTATTGAGATCTTTATCCAAAACTTCTGTTGGCAAAATTGGAATACCATGCTCTTTGAGATCAACTTTATTATATTGCATAACAAGAGGAATTTTAAAAATACTCTCTTTATATGATTGGAGATTTTCATGAAGTTGATTGAGTGATCGTATATTTTTTTCCCTTTGCTTTTCCATAGCATCAGCCACGAAAACGATACCATCCACCCCTCGTAAAACGAGTTTTCGAGTTGCATTATATTTAACCTGTCCAGGTACAGTATAGAGCTGAATCTTTATGTCATATCCTTTGATCTGTCCCATGTCAAAAGGCAAAAAATCAAAAAACAAAGTTCTGTCACCATGGGTTTTCAAACTGACCATTTCAGAAACAATCTGTTTACGATACGTTCGGTTAATGTATTCTAAGTTCGTTGTTTTCCCACATCGACCAGGTCCGTAATAAACAATTTTTACCTGAACAATTTTGTCTTTTAAGTTGATAAAACTCAACGTTCCACTCCCTATCGGCGTATCGCCGAAAAACAACACTATAATTAATGACTCAGCATCTTTTCAGTAATTGTACGCTGCGTTGACGGTATTACTTCTTTTCCCAAATGGCTCTTATTTTTTCAATAACATCGACCACATTAAGTCTCAGAAAGCCAAGTGATATATCACGACCAAACATCGATATCAGTAACAGTTCATCATCTATCTTACTAAAATGAATATTGGATTCCTGTCCTTTATGAAACAGCAGTGAAAATTCTTGTTCTCCGACCAATTTAGCCATCGCATCCACAGTTGCAAAATTCCCTGCGGCTAAGGCAGCGAAAGAATAGACGTCATACTTACTTTCACTGTTATCTTTTGAGGTTATTATATTTCCAGCCATGTCAATAATAATGACACAATCGACACCGAGTTTTATCAGCTTTTCCGATAAAATCCCATCTATCTGCTCGAGTTGCTCTTGACTGACAATCCCATAATTCATGCCACAAACCTCATTGTAAAGTTGGTTGCTGCTATTAGCTTAGTTGAAGGTCAAATAAAATAAGTCTTCTTTAAAGTAAGTTAGGTATTCGTTTTTATTGCTACCATTATGAGGAGCGATTAAAACTTATTCCATTAAAGAAATAGCTGTCCTCCAGAATATTCTATGATTATATTGAAATTATATATATGCAAAAATGTACAACAAAATTTTGCTGTTATCAATATACGATAGATTTCTTGCGATATGAAGAACTATTTTTTAATTTATAACTATTCCTTCCCCTACTGGATTCAGGCGAAGACAATTCGATAGTTTTCCAGGATCAAAATCCTACATATTTCTGAGTTTTTTCTCCTTACAAATAGCTACAAAAAGGATATTTTGTGAAACAAACACCCTCACTTCCGCCCTTATCTGGCAAGAGATATTTAATAGATACTCATTGCCACCTTGATATGGATTCGTATAATGATGACTTAAATGGGGTTATTGAGAAGGCTCAACGGCACAAAATCCCCCAAATTATTACTATTGGAATTGATATACCAAGCTCGATACGTGCTATAAAAATTGCACATAAACATAAGGGTGTATATGCCACAATAGGTGTACACCCCCATGAAGTAGATGAGCTTACCGATGAGGACTACGACGAGCTCCGTGATTTATACAAAAATAATAAAAATCATATTGTTGGATACGGTGAAATTGGGCTGGATTATGTGAAAATGCATTCAGAACCGACAAATCAACGATTCCATTTCCATAAACAACTCGAATTGGCCGATGAACTGGCACTACCGATAGTTGTTCATAACAGAGAAGCTGAAACAGACACTCTTAAAATTTTAGAATCACAACCCTCTCTTACCCATAGAGGTATAATGCACTGCTTCTCTGGAGACTATGAATTTGCAACACGGATTATTGATTTAGGGATGCTCATATCTATTCCTGGAATAGTAACGTTTAAAAATGCCACTAAGCTCCATGAAGTTGTACAAAAAATACCATTAGAGCATATGGTTGTCGAGACAGACGGACCATTTCTCAGCCCCCATCCATACAGAGGGAAACGAAACGAGCCTGTAAATGTTCTTTTTACCGCAGCAAAAATTGCGCAACTTAAAGATATAGAAATAGAAGAGGTTGCATGTCAGACCTCATTAAACGCAACAAAACTTTTCAACCTTCCATAAACCATGATATCAAATAATTTAGAACACATTAACGAACTCATTGCAGCCTCCGCTGAAAAAGCACAACGCAATATATCTGAAATCAAACTTATTGCGGTCTCAAAACGATTCCCTGTGGAAAGAATTGTCGAAGCAAACAACGCAGGGCAAATTGGATTTGGGGAAAACTACATACAAGAAGTTATTCAAAAAAAACCAGAAGTACCTAAAAATGCTCGTATCCATTTTATTGGAAATCTACAAAGCAACAAAGCAAAAGTTGCCGCTGAACTTTGCGACATGATCGAAACAGTAGACCGCGAAAAATTAGGAAATGCACTCAATAAACATTGCGTTGCAATGAACAAAACACTCGACGTTCTTGTACAGGTCAACATTGGAGATGACCCTCATAAATCGGGTATAAACGCAGACCAGGCGGGGTTACTTATCCAAAAGCTAAACAGACTGTCCAACATCAAAGTTTGCGGCCTCATGACAATCCCTCCCCTAACCAATACACCTGAAGAAAGCAGAGTGTATTTTCGTGATTTACGGATCTTGTCTGAAGAATTAATGGCCCAAGGGCTATTTAAAAATGTAGCTAAGCCAGAATTATCCATGGGAATGTCTGGAGATTTCCATGTGGCTATCGAAGAAGGCGCAACCATTATTCGTATTGGCACAGCTATTTTTGGTAAGCGAACTACATAAAGTTTTGTTCAAAACAAGAAAAGGGCCACACCGTAGACGGTGTGGCCCTTTTTGACTATCGTACAGCTGAACTATTTTCTCTTTGAAGCTCTCTTTGCTGCCTTCAAAGGGTTAATCCTAACTGTAACAACATTGATCTCAGGTTTTGCATGAGTTGCAAAATTACAGAGTCCAAGTTTCCACTTTGTCTCAGGATAAAGATAACTTTTACAGTACTGAGCACCTTCTTCTTCTACTACTCGCCCACAACCTTCACACTTCTCAGTAATTGGTTGAAAACGACCGTCGCTATAACTTACAGTGGTCTCATTTTTCATTTTTTAGTCCTCCGACCCTTCATAATACTTACTAGTTTTATATCACCGAAATAGCTATAAAAAGCTACAATTCATCTCAAACAACTTTTCAAGGACCATATAATATATCAAAACGTAGCAAACAACACAAGTGTTTTTAAAAACAAAAGCCGGTTTTCTTAAAAATTCCTTTCCAGCAGCCTGTCCATTTGTCAAATTTGAACCAGTAATAAAAGTCAAAAGGTTGTAATCAATAACTGCATGAGATATAATCGATATTATTTAACGTAATCCATTGTATTCCCAAATAAAAATATTGATCAAAGTTACTGTTACTGGAGAAAAAATGCCAACATATACATGGAAAGGGAAAAATTCATATGGTGAAAAGCGAAAAGGAGAGATTGAAGCCCCAGACCTCGCATCGGCCGCCTCTCAAGTAAAAAGGCTCCGGATTACTAATCCAATTGTCAAAGAAAAGCCAAAAGATCTTTTCGAGAACATATCTTTTCTGAAACCAAATGTTACCGGTAAAGACATTGTCATCTTCACAAGACAGCTGTCCACCATGATTGATGCAGGCCTACCACTGGTTCAAGGTCTCGAAATTTTAGAAAAACAACAAGCCAACAAAACCTTTAAGGAAGCTCTTGGTGAAATTCGTCTTGATGTAGAGGCAGGCTCAACACTTGCAGACTCAATGCGTAAAAAGCCAAAAATATTTGATAATCTCTTTACCAATATGATTGAAGCTGGTGAGACTGGTGGTATTCTCGATACTATCCTTTCCAGACTTGCTGGATTCATGGAAAAATCTATGGCGCTTAAAAAGAAGATTAAAGGCGCCATGACATATCCTATTATTTGTATTGCTATTTCTGTATTAATTCTCGCTGTGATATTAATTTTTGTTATACCTGTCTTCCAAACTATGTTTGAAGATTTTGGTTCTGCTCTTCCTCTGCCCACTCAGATAGTGGTTAGTATGAGTGAGTTTTTAAAACATTATTTTTTATATATTATTATTTTTTTCATTGCTCTGGGTTGGGGTGTAAAAAAAATCTATTCCACTGAAAAAGGTCAGATATTCATAGATAAGGGTTTACTCTACTCTCCTGTTGTTGGGCTGTTACTCAGAAAAGTTGCAGTCTCTAAATTCAGTAGGACCCTCAGCACCATGTTGCAAAGTGGAGTCCCTATCCTAGAAGCACTTCAAGTGGTAGCCAAAACTTCAGGTAATAAAGTGATCGAGAGAGCAGTCTTTAGAGTTGGAGACGCCATTGCCGAAGGACGCCCCCTTGCCGACCCATTGGAAGAAACTGGCGTGTTTCCAAATATGGTTGTCCAAATGATCAATGTAGGTGAGTCAGTAGGTGCTCTCGATGCAATGCTCGAGAAAATTGCCGACTTCTACGACGAAGAGGTTGATCAAGCAGTTGAAAACCTCACTGCTATGATTGAGCCATTTATGATGGTCTTTTTAGGTGGAATGATTGGTGGTCTTGTCGTTGCTATGTATTTACCAATTTTTAAGATCGCCTCGGTCGTGTAAACAAAGAGATTTGCACTTTTTCGTCATTGAATTTGACTTTCCAGTTGCACAGTATATGATTATATATAATCAACTAAGTATTACCAATCAAATTTGGAGGAATATATGACACTTACTAAAGCCGATCTGGTTCAGCAAGTATATAAAAATCATGAGGAACTTACTAAAGCACAAGCAACTGATTCCGTAGAAGCTTTCCTTAAAATTTCTAAAGAATCACTTATCAATGGTTCTGATCTTTTATTGAGTGGTTTTGGAAAGTTCAATGTTAAAAATAAAAATTCGAGACGTGGACGAAATCCTCAAACAGGTGACGAATTGACCCTTGACGCAAGGCGAGTTGTCACCTTTAAGCCATCAGGCATCTTGAGGGACAGAATCAACGAATCGTAAATAATCATTTAGCTATTGGCATACTGTCGTCACCACTCTCCCCTAAATACATCCGTCTTTAGGGGAGAGTGGTTTAATCTCTTTTGATATTCTCAATGGTTCAATCACACAAGAACTATTCAAGATACTTGTATAAGATCTAGTATCCAATTTTCCCGCAAACCAACATATCATCCCCAAGTTGCTGAAAGTTTGGCTCCAATAATCTTGGTGCAACTTTATTTGACTTAACATCGATTCCACTTACAAGAGACTGACCAGAATCTCCGGCGAAAACAGGGCCATAAAAGAGATAGGCAAAATCGTAAAGCTGTTCTCTTAGTAGAGAACCGTGTATGGAAGCTCCTCCCTCAACAAGAACAGAACAAATCCCTTCCTCTCCTATCCTTGCTAGTACCTCTTTTAGGTTGAGGCCTCTACTAGAGGAATCTACAGTGAGAACCTTAACACCTATATTTTCAAAATTTCGTTTTTTGGTCTTATCCGCGTTTACAGAGCAAAATATAATAGTACTCGCTTCTGATTCTTGATTATAAATTTTTGCAGAAAGTGGGGAAGCCAGAGAGCTATCCAAAACGATACGAACGGGATCTCTAGATTGCTTTGTATCTTGCAAACGCGCAGTGAGCGAGGGATTATCAGCAATGATAGTTCCAGAACCAACCATTATAGCATCAAATCTATCTCTTAGCTGATGCACTCTTGTGCCTGATTGTTCACCAGTAATCCACCCTGACACACCACTCTGATAGTTCAAGCGTCCATCAAGACTCACCCCTGCCTTCATGACCATGTATGGAAGAGAAGTTTGTATATACTTCAAAAAAGGGAGGTTGAGATTCTTACATTCATTTTTCAGAACTCCCGACAACACTTCAATTCCGCTGTTTTGCAGATATGAGACGCCTCTACCGTCAACAAGAGGGTTAGTATCCAACATTCCAATAACAACCCTGCTAATTCCCGCCTTAGCTATTGCTTCACAACAAGGAGGCGTTCTACCTGTATGACTACATGGTTCAAGAGTCACATAGATTGTGGTCCCGTTAAGCGAGCAGGAGGTATTGTTCATTGCATGTATCTCAGCATGGGGAGTACCAGCCTTTTTATGATACCCTTTACCTAAAATGACCCCATCTTTTACTATCAACGCACCAACAGCTGGATTAGGAGAAGTGCGACCTACACCTTTTTGAGCCTCTTCCAGCGCAAGCTTCATATACTGCTCGTCAGTCATCTGAAATCTCATCATTTCGGGATTCAAGCAAAGTTTTTAACTCATCCATAAATTCATTAACGTCTTTAAACTGCCTGTAAACTGAGGCAAACCTTACATATGCGACTTCATCTAGATGCGGTAATCCCTCCATCACCCATTTACCAACAGCCTTTGATGGGATTTCCTTGGCACCATAATCTTGAAGTTTGTGCTCGATATCGTCAACAAATTCATCAATCATATCCCGACTTACTGTTCTCTTTTCACAGGCTTTTTCAAGTCCAACTACTAATTTTTGTCTATCCCAAGCTTCACGGCGCCCATCTTTTTTTACAAGTACCGGCAACATGACCTCAAGGCGTTCATACGTGGTAAATCTCTGACTGCATTTGAGACACTCCCGTCTACGCCTCGTAATTGTAGCATCTTTATTCAGCCGTGAATCTATCACCTTATTATCAAGATGTTCACAATATGGGCATTTCATAACAAATCTCCTTCATCAAGATTACGACTGTAAAACGTGAATAAACAAAGCTACAGTAAAAATGTAAGTTAACTATAATAAGCAACTTTTCCAAACAAAAAAGCCAGCTCTGCATAAGCAAAGCTGGCTAACTATCAAAATATTGTACTTCGGAACTATTAACTAAATTTTTCAATTCTCTTTTGGTGTCGTCCACCACCAAATTCAGTATCAATCCAAATCTTCACCATCTTAAGTGCAGTATTATCGTCAAGAACCCTGGCACCAAGGCAAAGCATGTTTGCGTTATTATGTTCTCGACTTAAAGCGGCTGTATTCTCGTCAAAACAATTAGCTGCCCGGATACCATAGTGACGGTTTGCAGCAATCGACATCCCAATACCAGTCCCACATACGAGAATACCGCAATCAGCTGAACCTTTGGTGATTTCATCAACTGCTTTTGAGGCATAATCAGGATAATCCACCGACTCTGCAGAATTACAACCGACATCTACGACCCTATGCCCCTGTTCTTTTAGCCACTTTGCTATTAGATCTTTAAGAGTATATCCACCGTGGTCGGCTCCAACAACGATATTCACATCAGTCTCCTTATACCCTTAAGAATCAGATTTTTTTCATAGCAAGAACAGCATTAGTACCACCAAATCCAAAAGAATTTGAGATGGCAACATCAACTTTCATATTTCTTGCTTCATTTGGTACATAATCAAGATCACACTCTGGGCTCGGTTCATTATGATTAATGGTTGGAGGGGCTATATTTTCACTAACGCTCAGTGCGGTGAAAACAGCCTCTATACCTCCAGCGGCTCCAAGCATATGTCCTGTCATCGATTTAGTAGAACTTATAGCTAATTTTTTAGCATGCTCACCAAAAACAGTTTTAATCGCTTTAGTTTCGCATTTATCATTCAATGGTGTTGAAGTACCATGGGCATTTACATATGAAACATCTTCAGGATTCAACTCAGCGTCTTTAAGTGCCATCTTCATGGCTCTCATTCCACCTGCGCCATCTTCTGGGGGAGCAGCAATATGGTAGGCATCACTACTTAACCCATATCCGCAAACCTCGGCGTAGATTTTAGCACCACGAGCAATTGCATGATCATAATCTTCAAGGATGAGCATACCAGCGCCTTCAGACATGACAAAACCATCTCGATCTTTATCGAATGGCCTCGAAGCTTCTGTAGGACTGTCATTTCGTGTTGAAAGTGCTTTCATGGAAGAAAAACCAGCAATTCCTAATCCACAGACAACGGATTCGGTACCACCACTTACCACCATATCACACAGTCCATATTTGATATGCCGGTATGCTTCACCAACCGCATGGGTTCCTGCAGCACACGCAGTCGTCAGACAGAGATTAGGGCCTGTACTCTTAATATCCATGGAAATATGACCTGAAGGCATATTGGGGATAACCATAGGAATGAAAAACGGTGTAACTCTTTTGGGCCCGCGCTCCATGGAAACTTTATGATATTTTTCGATAGTTGGCAATCCCCCCATTCCACAGCCGGTGATAACCCCAACCCTATCCTGATTAGACTCAGTTACTTCATATCCACTGTCCTGCACAGCCATACGAGCAGCGACAATTCCATATTGAACAAAGAGATCAAGATGTTTGGCAGCTTTTTTCTCAAAGAAATCTTCCGCTCTAAAATCTTTGACCTCAGCAGCAATTTTCACTGCATAATCACTGGTATCAAAGCGAGTAATTAAATCAACACCACTCACCCCAGAACAGATATTTTTCCAACTTTTTTCAACACCTGTTCCCAGAGGTGTGACTAAACCGACACCAGTAACTACAACCCTTCGCGTCACAATGAAACTCCTTCTATTTTATTGCCACACTTTTTAACGTGGGATAAATAAAAATTGCTACTTTAAAATATTGAACAGTTTACTTCTGCTTGTTCACGTAATCGATAGCGTCCTGAACAGTGCCAATACCTTCTGCATCTTCATCTGGTATTTCAATATCAAAACCTTCTTCCATAGCCATGATCAACTCAACAAGATCAAGCGAGTCAGCACCGAGATCATCTACAAACGATGCCTTTGGTACAACTTTATCTTTTTCAACACTGAGTTGCTCAACAATTATATCAATCATTTCGTTTTCAATAGACATTATTTTCTCCATTACTTAGATTTGGCATGGCTGTTACAATCATACCATGCACAATTTTAGGTTGTTTTAATAAAAAGGTAACCTATATCAGGTTACATGTACATACCACCATTAACATGCAAAGTCTGGCCTGTAATATAACCACCATCATCTGAAACGAGGTAGGCTACAGCTCCTGCAATATCATCACATTTTCCAAATGCTGCAAGTGGAATTTCACTCTTGATCTGCTCTTGTGTTTCTGGCTCAAGAAAATCTGTCATCTCCGTTTCAATATATCCTGGAGCAACACTGTTGACTGTGATATTTCTAGAAGCATACTCCCGAGCCATTGATTTAGTCAGACCTACTAGACCGGCTTTTGCAGCGGCATAGTTCACCTGTCCAGCATTTCCGGAAAAACCCGAGACGGACGAAATATTAACAATCCGTCCAGATTTCTGTTTCATCATTGATCTGGAAGCTACTTTTGCACATAGAAAAGCGCCTTTAAGATTAGTATCTAAAACACTATCCCAATCAGACTCTTTCATCCGTGCCATCAGACCATCCCGAGTAATACCTGCATTATTTACAAGTATATCAATGGCTCCAGATTCTTTTAGTATATCCTTAAATGCTGCTTGAACGGCGGTGCCATCAGCTACATCAAAACCTACTATTTTAGCCTTACCACCCGCTTGGTCGATAACTTTCACAGTCTCTTCGGCTGCTTCTGATCTAGAAACGTAATTGACATAAACAAGTGCGCCCATTTTGGCAAGTCTTAAACAAATAGCTCTTCCGATTCCACGACTTCCACCGGTTACAACTGCAATTTTTCCAGTTAAGCTCATTGCTTGCGACGCTCCTCAATTTTGTTGATTAGCTTTGGCACGATTTCAAAAATATCACCAACTATACCATAGTCAGCTACATTAAAAATTGTAGCATTTTTATCACGATTGATCGCAACGATAGTTTCAGCAGACTGCATACCAGCAACATGTTGAATTGCACCCGAAATACCGCATGCAATGTACAGTTTCGGAGCAACAGTTTTACCTGTCTGTCCTACCTGATGTGGATATGGAATCCAACCAGCATCTACAACTGCCCGGGATGCAGAAACATTTGCGCCCATAACATCGGCCAGTTGTCGTACCAGATCAAAACCTTTGGCACTCTCAAGCCCCCTGCCCCCAGAAATAAGAATATCAGCTTCCTGGATATTCACATTCGTTTCTTCAGAGACGACACTTTCAACAACACGTATTTTGCTTTGAGTCTGATCTTCTTTAAGAGAAACCTGGACAATTTCACCCTTTCGTGACTCATCAAAATCTCTTTCCTTCATGACTTTTGGACGTACAGTTGCCATCTGAGGTCTTGAGGTTTCACAAACAATCGTGGCCATGATATTGCCACCAAACGCCGGTCTTGTCTGCAACAATGCTCCATCACTTTCGCGAATCTCAAGTTGAGTGCAATCTGCAGTAAGTCCTGCACCCAGCTCAGTTGCAACTCCAGGAATAAAAGATCGACCAATTGCAGTAGCTCCTGCTAAGACAATTTCAGGCTTGTATTCCTTTATGAGTGAGGCTGTGACTGTACTAAAGACATCTTCTCGAAAATCTGCAAAAACCTCATTATCACAATGATAGACATTATCCGCCCCATGTCCAATCAAACGAGCAGCAGTTTCGCCAGTACCAGAACCGAAAAGCACTGCACTGAGCTGAACTCCGCGCTTTTCGGCTAGCTCACGACCTACCCCTAAAAGCTCAAGGGACACTGGTGCCAACTCTCCCCGTCTAAATTCGCAAAACACCCAGACACCTTTCCAACTTGCAAAGTCATCTTGTTTTTTCGCCTCTTGAATATCTAGAGTAATAGCCTCAACTTCACAGGATTCAACACAAGCCCCACAAAGAGTACAGCTATCACCTGCTACAGCTAATCCGTCGATAATTTCTATCGCACCAAATGGACAACTGTCTTCACAGATACCACAACCGATGCATAATTCTTCACTAATTTTTAACATATCACTATCGTCCGGTATTCTTATAGGTATGGAACAAGCTTATCTACCAGTTGGTCAATTTGTTCGTCAATGGTTCCTTCAAGAACAGCATGATCTGCTCTGGCAGGTGGTGGAAAAACATCAACAACTTTGGTTGGAGACCCTGGCAAACCAATACATGCTGAATCGGCACCAATATCAGCAGCAGAAAAAGTAATAATCTCAGCCTTTTTAGCCTTCATCTTTCCTTTCAAAGAAGGAACTCGTGGCTCATTAATATCTTTTACCACTGTAACCAAAACCGGATAGTCAACAGCCACAACATCGTAACCATCATCCATCATCCTTTCCATAACGAGTCCTTTCTCACTCGCCTCTCGCACCTTTTGAACACATGTTACAAAGGGAATACCAAGCCGTGTGGCAAGCCCAGGGCCTACTTGAGCGGTGTCTCCATCAATAGCCTGCTTTCCGCATAGAATAAGATCATAATCACCAATCTTTTTCAATGCATTTTCAAGGGTATAAGAAGTAGCCCACGTATCAGCTCCGGCAAAAGCGCGATCGGAGACAAGAACGACCTTATCAGCACCACAACTTATGGCAAGCCTTAACATCTCTTCCGCCTGAGGAGGTCCCATAGTTACGGCTATGACCTCTCCACCGTGCTGCTCTTTGAGCCTAACAGCTTCTTCGAGTGCATGCTGGTCGTAAGGGTTCATTATTGATTGAACCCCTTCTCTTGCAAGAGTATTGGTTTCAGGATCCAAACGGACATCTTTTGCGTCCGGAACCTGTTTTATACATACTATAATTTTCATCTAAATCTCTTCATTGGTGGAGAGCTGAGCTGTTGCTGGCCCTATAATATTCTTTATTTTGAATATTCTTTGTTAAGTTCCTGGCCAATAACGTTACGCTGGATTTGGTTAGTTCCTTCATAAATCTGAAGAATTTTAGCGTCTCTCATCATCTTCTCAACGGGATACTCACACATATATCCATATCCGCCCATCACCTGAACAGCATCGGTGCTGACCTTCATTGCCATATCCGTTGCAAATGTTTTACACATTGCAGACGCCTTTGACATATCTTTAGGGTGAGCCTGAATATGCTTTGCAGCAGAATAGACAAGAGACCTTGCAGCTTCTACACCTATAGCCATATCGGCAAGCAGATGCTGGACAGCTTGAAATGCTATAACAGGCTTTCCAAATTGTTTTCTCTGCTTTGCGTATCTACCAGCTTCATCAAGAGCACCTTGACCTAGGCCGACTCCAAGAGATGCGATACCTGGGCGAGAAAGATCCAAGGTCTTCATGACTGTGATAAAACCAGTTCCTGCACGACCAATAATCCTATCTTTTGGTATACGGCAATCCTTAAAGATCAGCTCGGTGGTTGAAGAAGCTCGAATCCCCATCTTCTTTTCTTTAGGACCACAAGAAAATCCCGGATCTCCTTCTTCAACAACAAACATGGACGCGCCTCTGGCACCACGACTCCTATCAGTAATAGCAACCACTGAGTAAATCTGAGCCTCGCCACCATTAGTTATCCACTGCTTAGTGCCATTTAGAACCCATTCGTTGCCATCAAGCACGGCTGTCGTCTGAATACCAGAAGCATCAGAACCAGCATTCGCCTCAGTGAGACCAAAAGCACCAAATTTTTTACCTGTTGCAACATCCGGGAGATATTTCTGTTTCATCTCCTCAGAGCCGGATATAATAATAGGATACACTCCGAGAAAATTTGCAGCGAAAGCAGTGCCAACACCGATACATCCGCGCCCAAGTTGCTCGACCGCTAGAACTATATCAAAACAGCCACCACCAAAACCACCATATTCTTCAGGAATTGGAACACCAAAAAGGTCGGCTTGAGCCATATCGTTTAAGATATCACGTGGGAACTCGTTCTTTTCATCAAGCTCAGCACGGTTGGGAATTATACGTTCATCAGTGATTTGTCGAGCTATATCGACGATCATCTGCTGTTCTTCAGATAAAAAATAATCCATATTCAAATCTCCTGTTTACCACTTAATCAGGGCTGCTCCCCATGTAAAACCACCACCAAAGGAACAGAACAAAACCATATCACCCTTAGCTATCAAACCCTGTTTATTTGCATCATCTAGTGCAATTGGGATTGAGGCTGCAGATGTATTACCATACTTAGAAACGTTTATAAACACCTTATCCTGCGACACTTTTAAGCGATCAACAAGCTTATTTAGTATCCTCATATTTGCCTGGTGCGGGATTACGAGAGCCACGTCATCAATGGTCAGCCCTTTTTCTTTGAGAAGGGTTTTGACTGAATCTTCCATTGCCCTCACAGCATGCTTAAATACTTCACGTCCTTCCATGCGGATAAAAGCGCCACTATACCCTTCAACCTTTAAATCTGGATTGGAACTCTCGGGACCATGCATATGTAACAACTTCCACAGACTTCCATCTGAGAGCATATGTGTTCCAATAATGCCACGATCGTCCTCGGAATATCCAAAAACTGCGGCACCAGCACCATCTCCAAAGAGGATACAGGTATTTCGATCTTCCCAATCAAGGCGACTGGAAAGTGTTTCAGCACCGATCACAAGCACCTTCATGGTGTGATCAGCTAAAATATATTTATGAGCAAGATCCAGTCCATACAAGAATCCTGAACAGGCAGCATTGAGATCATAGGCGAACGCATTGCCTGCCCCTATCTCATTTTGTACAAAACAGGCCGAAGAGGGCATTTGCATATGGGAACTGATAGTTCCCACTACTATAAGGCCGATTTCATCTGCGACAACACCGGCATCTTCCATTGCTTTTAACGCGGCTCTTGAGGCAAGCTTATAGGTTTGTTCATCTTTACCACCTATATGTCTTGACTCAATACCGGTTCTGCTCCTGATCCACTCGTCATTTGTGTCAACGATTGACTCAAGATCAACATTTGTCATTATTCTTTTCGGCAAACATGAGCCGGTGCCCAGTACAACAATTCCCATTACATCTCCAAATATTCGACGTTACGTCGCAAGTCCTTCGAGAATATCGTGATTAATGTTGCCCTTGGCCATTCTCTCTGCCTCAAGTATCGCATTCTTGATAGCATGGGAACTCGATTTACCATGACAAATAATACCAACCCCATCTATTCCTAAAAGGGGAGCACCACCATATTCAGCATAATCAACCCGTTTCTTAAACGACTTGAAAGCCTTACGGGCAAGTAAATAGCCAATCTTTGCCATCCATGACTTCATAATCTCATCACGAAGCATCATCATCGCAGCATCAGCCAAACCTTCACTCACTTTAAGACAGATATTACCAACAAAACCATCACAGACGATAACATCTACATCACCTTGAAAGACATCGCGTCCTTCAACATTTCCAATAAAATTAAGCGAACTGTTTTCTAAAAGGGGATATGTCTCTTTAATGAGACTATTCCCTTTCCCAGTCTCTTCCCCAATAGTAAGAAGACCAACTCGTGGTTTATCCAAACCGTGAATTCTGGAAAACGCAGATGCCATGACTGCAAACTGAAAAAGATGAAGCGCTTTACAGTCGACATTAGCACCAATATCCATGAGGACAACTGGCTTTTTTCTCGTTGGAAAAATTGAGGCGATACCAGGTCTTGCGACCCCATCAAGTCGACCAAGCTTACGAATCCCTGCAGCCATAGTAGCGCCAGAATTACCAGCACTTACAGCAGCATCTGCGACACCCTGACGAACCAGATCAAATGCAACCATAACAGAAGCATCTTTTTTCTTTCGTATGGCATTTACAGGATGTTCATTCATTTCAATAACTTGAGAAGAATGAACTATATTAATCAAGCTCGCTATTTGGGAATCGGGGGCAAGGGTATCAAGATGAGATTGAAGAAGCTCTTCATCTCCAACGAGACTGACCCTAAGGTCAGTCTCTTGGATGGCTAGCAACGCCCCGGCGATTAATTCCTCTGAGCCATGGTCTCCGCCCATGGCATCCAGGGCTATATGCACAACTATCTCCTATTCTACTTCAGCATCAAGAGAATACACGGTCCTTCCCTTGTATGTACCGCAGTTACCACACAAACGATGTGGTTGCTTTGGCTCACCACATTCGCTACATGCCGAAAGTGCAGGAGCGGTTAATGCATCATGAGCACGTCTTTGACGGGTACGGGAACGGGAGTGTCTTCTTTTAGGTACAGCCATTTTATCCTCCAACTTTGGTATATATCATACCAGATTTATTACTATTTTTTATTAATCTTGCCAAGAATCGCAAAAGGCGAGTCACTATAATCAGCAGAACAACTACAGCTTTCACTGTTTAATTGTGCCCCGCACCCCTGACAAACGCCTTTACAGTTTTCACTGCATAACATCCGCACAGGGCTTTCAAGATAAGCTTGCTCTCGCAAGATCTCATCAATATCAATTTCAGGTTCCTGGAGATACAGGGTATTCAGATCATCATCTGAGCACTCAACATCCTGTTCTTCAGGACTTTCTTCTTCGTTGGAACTTACAACATACTCAAAATGGTTATTAAAATCATCTTCAACATGAGCCCCACAACGTCCACAACTACTTTGCAGAACTCCGTTCAGTTCACCCTTGAGTATTACAGTCTCTGAATCTAACCTGCAAACAGAAATCCAACCTGGTTCATTTGCAACGAAAGCTCCTAACTCTGCAGGGAACCAAGCCACACCATCAAGAGGATAACGTATTGTTTTTCCGCTTATTTCATCAAAACAAATCTTCATAACTACTCATATATGACCGAAAGAAAAATCACTTTAAAAAATAAAGGAAAGAAAAGTAATCAATTTATCGGAAATTGGCTATAGAAAAATCACAAATAATGCGACAATCTGGATATAAATATTTTTAAAATGTATAAATGTCCTACAATTTGATCGACTCAGCACCCAATCATGGTTCTAAAAAAATCCCCAATTATAAAATATGAGCCAAACGCTCAGTACTCCCTTTAAGTCGCAAAGATACACGCCCCAAGAGCCATCTAAAAAAGACAAGTCCAAGTCCGGGGAGTTCTTCACAAATCTCATCGAAAGCTTTTCTAGAGAGGTACAAAAGAGAAGCATCCTCTACTGCTACAACCGATGCGCCCCGTAAACCACCATCTAATAAGCCAGCTTCACCAACAGGTGCGCCTCTATCAAGTAATGCCACAACTTGTTTTCGCGCTCCGAAACCAGTTTCTTTCTGTACCGCCATTTTGCCGGAAATGACAAAATACATACCCTCAGCATCCTGGCCAACATCAAAAAGTATTCCACTTTTTTTAATCTCAACAGACTCAATGACCTGAAAAAGGCGAACTACATCTTCATCTGCTAAAATACTATTAAAAAACCCATGTAATTCGGTTTGATATTCCACCATAGCTTTTAACTATTTGCCCTCTGCAAAGGCTTTATTTTTTTCATTGAGGACTTTTACCAATCCATCATACTTATCCTTTCTGAGGATTGACTTAAACTGTTCCTGATAGTTCCGCACAAGACTCACACCCTCAATATTAATATCGTACACCTGCCACCTGTCACCACCCTGGCGCATGATGTAATGCACTGGTAGTTTAACCCCGTTATCCTCAATCAAGGTCGTCACCTGCGCTCTTTTACCCTTAATGGCTTCATTTACGTATGCAATGTCTCCACCAGTGTAGGTCTCAAGCTTGCCAACATACACATTTTCGAGCAATTTCGTCATGATATTAGTAAAATTCTCTTGTTCCGCAGCATCAATTTTGCGCCATGTTTTCCCAAGAACCCTTCTTGACATTTCCCTGAAATCAAAACCCTTCTTAATCTCATCCATTATTTTTGTGCGGCGTTCTTCTTTTTTTTCATCACCTTTAAGACTTTCATCTCCTAACGTATCCACAAGACTGTTCAGAGCTGGCTTTAGGTCTTCAGTGGGAGAACCACCGGCAAAAGCCGGTACTATAAATGCAAAGAGTAGAATACATAAAAAAGGAGCTATTATTTTCATGAAGTTACACCTAGAGGTCTATATGTTATATTTTTTCATTAAATACAGTACGTCTCATATTACTTTGCGCTACCAAAGGCAAATTTCGAAATGAGAGATTCGATATCAAGCGAAGACTCGGTGTCTCTGATGAGCCCCCCAGGTTTGAATAGTTCTTCATCTCCACCTGGGCTCAACTGGATATACTTGTCTCCAATGATTCCTTGCGATTTTACTGAAGCCATAGAATCAGTTGGCAACTCAATAGCCTTATCAACTTTAAGCGACAAGATGGCGACGTCATCCTCTCCCAACTTTATCGCTGCAACCTCTCCGATAACAACTCCAGCAACCTGAACAGATGCACCTTTTTTAACACCGGAAACATTATCAAACTCAGCTTCAATCACATACGTCTTACTATCAGTCAAAAAAGAGACCTCACCTAATTGTAGCGCCAGGTAAACAAAAGCCCCAAACCCTATAAGCATAAACAGACCAACAAAAATCTCTATAGAATTATTTTTCATTTCTCCACCAGTCGGCTCTGATATATCTCGCCCATAGTTGTTTTTACAAAATCTCTAATGTGTTCTTTCTCTGACCACTGTATTTCTTCAGGACTATCAAAAACATCCATCCGGCCTTTGTCTAAAACAATCACCTGATCAGCAAGATTGAATATTTTGGGAATATCATGACTCACTATGACTGAGGTAAACCCAAAAGAAGCCTGGGTTCTTGCAAAAAGATGATAAATCTCCTGGGTCATCACAGGATCAAGCCCTGTAGTTGGCTCATCAAAAAGCATGATCGATGGTTGCAACTGCATAGCCCTTGCAAGCCCCACCCTTTTTTGCATACCTCCACTCAATTGAGCAGGGTATTTCCCTTCGTGTCCGGTTAACTCAAACTGAGCAAGACTTGCGTTAACCTGCTCAGATATTTCTTCTTCGCTTTTTGAAGTCCTCTCGCGAAGAGGTAAGGCGACATTTTCATAAACAGTCAACGAATCAAAAAGAGCTCCACCCTGAAATAAAACACCAAACTGCGTTCTTAAATCCTCAAGCCTCTTTCCTCGGACACGGGTTATATCATCTCCATGAATTACAATCTGACCACTATCAGCGTCCATAAGCCTAAGAATAAGCTTAAGTGTAACGCTTTTTCCCTGCCCACTTCCACCTGCTATAACAGTAGTCTTTCCTGATGGAATTGTAAAATTCACATTGTCAAGTATATGCTGGACTGAACCGTCCCCTTTGACAAAGCTCTTTCTTACATTTTCAAATTCTATTGCCGCCTGGCTCATTTAGCCTTACTCCTTAAACGTGTCACTCTTGTTAGTAACCATACCACTTGTCGCTTACCTCAGAGAGAACTTGAACATTACACCAAGGCCCCTATCCACCCACAGGTCTATAACAACACGGCAGTCAAAAGGTAGTCAAATACAAGTACTGAAATAGAAGAGAGGACAACCGCCTGGGTCGTCACCCTACTCACACTTTCAGCTCCAAAACCTGCCCCCCGGATCTGTTGTACAAAGTAACCACGGCCACAACATATCCAAACAACCAACACCCCAAAAACAAATGATTTTACTACTCCGATATAAATATCATGGTTGGTAACACTCGTTATCATCCCCTCCATATAACTTCCCGGGCTAACGCCCATAAGTTTAACGCCGGCAATATATCCCCCTGTAATACCTACCACATCAAAGATAGCTGTAAGCAGTGGAACGGCTATGAGGGTTGCAAGAAACTTAGGTGTTATAAAATAACGAAAAGGGTCAATGGCCATACAGTCCAGAGCGTCTATCTGCTCTGAAATCCGCATGATACCGAGTTCTGCGCACATAGCCGAACCAGCCCGACCAGCAACCATCAATGCGGTGAGTACGGGACCAAGTTCCATAATCAATGTAAGGGAAACTGCAGACCCCAGCATTCCATCCGCTCCAAATTTATGGAGCGAGTAGTAACCTTGCAGTCCTAAAACCATGCCTGTCGATAGTGCCGTAAAAAAAATTACAGTAAGAGAACCAACCCCAATAAAGTGTAATTGACGAAGGAATTCGCGCACTCTAAAAGGCCGCCTAAAAACTCCACGAACAATTTTGAGCAAAAACAGAGCCATGCGTCCAAGATCGGTGAGAACATATAGGCCTGTGTCTCCAAGCCGGGCAAGAGGATTACTGTTCATGAAATATCTACACGTTGTGTTTGATTGAGCCTTGAATTCATTTGAGAAAATCTGTGTAATATGCAGCACATATTTTTACTATTGGGCTGCAAGATAAAAACTGTGAGTCGATAAGTCAACAACAGGAATAAATTTACACTGCGGAAACTGACATCTACAATAATTACCTTTATCGATATCACTTAAGCCTTTCTCGGATCAAATGTCTCACGCAGCGCCTCCCCTATAAAAATGAGAAGAACCAGCATCCCTACAAGGGTTGCAAATGCAGCAACGGACAACCACCACGCTTCGATATTACCCTTCCCCTGGGCCAGTAATTCTCCAAGAGATGGTGTAGACGGAGGCACCCCAAGTCCTAGAAAATCCAGACTTGTAAGCGCTAGAATTGAAGCAGATACCCGAAAAGGCAGGAAAGTTATTACAGGTGTGAGACTATTTGGCAGCAGGTGGCGAGTCATAATCCTGCGATTACTTACACCAAGGGCTCTCGCTGCTTTAACATATTCGAGGTTGCGACCTCTTAAAAACTCTGCTCGAACATAATCAGACAACCCCATCCAACTAAAAAGTGACAATAGAATCAAAAGCAACAACAGACTCGGCTTAAAAATAGACGCAAATATAATAAGCAGATACAGTTCAGGAACAGCTCCCCACACTTCAATAAAACGTTGAGAATAGAGATCCAATCTACCTCCGAAATATCCCTGCAATGCGCCAAAACAGATTCCGATAAGCGTTCCTATACCAGTAAGACTCAGCCCAAAGACAACGCTTAAGCGAAAACCATAAATAATTCTCGCCAAAACATCCCTGCCACGATCATCGGTACCCAAATAGTTTTTCCTCGACGGTGACGAGGGAACCGGCCCATGGACATACTGATTAATTGTATTGTAGCTATATGGATTTGGAGGAAAAATTATAAAATTATCGCCTGCTGAAAGCGTCCTGCGAATAAATGGATCGAGATAATCGGTCTCTGTTTCAAACTTCCCTCCAAAAACAGTTTCCGGGTATGACACTACAACTGGAAAATAATAACTCCCGTCGAATCTGACGACCAAAGGAGAATCATTACTTACAAATTCGGCCATCAGACTGATGCCAAAAAAGGACAAAAACAGAACAAGGCTGATATAGCCTCGACGATGTCTTTTAAAGCGCTGCCATGCAACAGATCTCTTACGGCTCACCTTGGTTACTCCTGTATGACACCCCATCTACCGAGAAGCCCCATCAAAGCTTATACGTGGATCAGCTATAGCATAGCTGAGATCAGAAAGAAGCCGGGCCACAAGTCCAAGAACAGTAAAAAAATAAAGAGTCCCTAAAACCACAGGATAATCACGGTTCATCACAGATTCATAGGCTAAAAGCCCCATTCCATCGAGGGAGAAAATAGTTTCGATTAACAAGCTTCCAGTAAAAAATGAGGCTAAAAAATACCCTGGAAATCCGGTTATTATTGGAATAATAGCGTTTCTAAAGACATGTTTATAGAGCACTTTGCCCTCAGATAAACCTTTTGCCCGCGCTGTAAGAACATACTGTTTGCCAATTTCTTCCAAAAATGAGTTTTTTGTGAGCATCGTCATCACAGCCAGACTACCTACAGCAGTAGCCGTAATCGGCAAAACCATATGCCAAAGATAGTCCACTACTTTCATAGCGACGCTCATCTCCGACCAACCATCTGAAACAATGCCTCTTAAGGGAAAAATTGACCAGAAACTTCCTCCTCCAAAAAGCACTATAAGAAGAATCCCGAGCACAAACCCAGGGATTGCATACCCGATAAGAATAATTGTTGAGCTAATGATATCGAACCTAGAGCCATCAGTAACTGCTTTTTTAATGCCAAGAGGAACACAAACGCCATACACAATAAGAAAACCCCACAACCCAAGAGACATCGAAACGGGGAGTTTAGAAATGACCAAATCAACGACTTTTTGATGCGAATAATAGGACACCCCGAAATCAAAGACGATATAACGACGCATCATCGACACAAATCGAGTAATAGGTGGATCATCAAAACCATAAAACGCCTTTAATTTCTCTACCCTTTCAGCACTCAAACCGCTATTACCTCGATACAGTGAGTTTGATGAGAACATCTCTCCTCTGGTCGAGCCAACACCTTCCAGCTCAGCCACAAGCTTTTCTACAGGCCCTCCTGGTACAAACTGGGCTACTGTAAATGTTACCAGCATGACTCCTACCAGGGTCGGAATCATTAACAGCAATCGCTTAACTATATATAAAATCATGACCCTCTCACGTAAGTAGCAGTAGTAGAAAACGGGTGGTTATTATGTTCATGACTATAGCAAACAAACAGTTTTATAGAATAATATTTGTTGTCTTTTTTCACTCTTTGTGTCTTTTTACAGTCGTAACGATTATACTCGGTTAATAGATCAAAGATAGATACGCTGCAGAGTCTTCGCTCGTACATTCTGCAATCACTGTCTATCACCAGAACCGATATTCTCAAAAAAACGTAAACTAAATCAACCAATAGGTTGTACTGAAGGGCCACAGGTTACACGTATGGAAAAGTTAAACACACTAATACAAGATGAAGCGGCACTTAACCTGCTCGTTCAAAAGGCAAGACAAACAGACGCTGTAGCTTTAGACACAGAGTTTGTCTGGGAGAGAACATATTACCCTCAACTTGGTCTTATCCAGATAGCGCTGTCTGATGAAGAATGTTACCTGATTGACCCAATCGCAATCAAGGACCTTTCCCCACTTGGTAAACTTCTGTCAGATAGAAGTGTTATTAAAATACTTCACGATGCCCCCCAGGATCTATCAATATTGCAGAGTGCAACCGGTGCTGTCCCACAAAATATCTTCGACACAAGACTCGCTGCAGGCTTTTCTGATTTCCCCGCAACTCTATCCCTTGCCAACCTCATCAAAGAACTTCTTGATATTGATCTTGCCAAAACTGAGACTCGAACCAACTGGATCAAACGCCCCCTAACTGAAGACCAGGTGGACTATGCTTTGGATGACGTTAGATATTTAAGAGCAATCCGCGTACTTTTGCTCACGAGAATCATTGGCCCTAAAATCAAATCCTGGCTCCAAGAAGAATTAAATCTTCTCAATAATCCAGCCAACTATAACGGCATTACCGGTAATGGACGTTATCGTAAAATCAGAGGTAGCAGTAGCCTCGGAAGACAAGGACTCGCAATACTCAAAAACTTGGCTATTTGGCGTGACGGCATGGCCCAGAAACGCGATCGACCTCGTGGCCATATCATTAAAGACACCGGACTTATCGAGATTTCCAAACTGCAACCAGAAGACATTGAGTGCTTAGCCAGCAAAACTTCGCTTTCAGAAAAAGCAATCTCCCGCTATGGTAAAAATATAATTGCTATTATTTCTGCCACCAAAGAACAAGACTCCTCTCTCTATCCTCTGCAGAAACAACCAACTCGTCTCAACAATAATGAGAAGAAGACTTTGGAAAATCTTAACGGACTTATTTCACTTAAGTGTGACTTGCTCGGCATTGCACCAAGCCTCATAGGTAATAGCTCTGAGCTCAAGCAATTGACAAAGACCTTACAGGCTAACAAGCCAAAAGAAATAGAACAACTTCGCCAAACATCAGGCTGGAGAAAAAGTTTTCTCGAAGATTTTTTCAGACAAAACCGTGAACAATAAACAGGCAAATCAATCAGCTTGCCCAGACAGATCAAGGCCGACCAGACCATGAAAAACCGATTAGGTATATTATTATTAGCTGTATCATGTCTTGTAGTCACAGCAAGCGTCCCAACAAACAGCATTGCTCAAGGGAGTTATAGTGGTTGGGAGAAAGATTCTCCATACAATAAATTATACAACTATAAAGAACGAGATTCCCTAAAAGGCAAACTCCTTAAGTTTAAAAAGCTCACACCTCTTACAGGGATGGCCCCCGCCACATCAATTATACTTAAAGAAGGCGACGAGAAAATCACAGTCCACCTCTGCCCTTGGGACTATGCGTCCCCAAAAGAAACTGGCCTGAGAAAGGGTGTGAAAACAAAAATCAAAGGCGTTTGGGCGGTAATCGACGGCAAAGATGTGTTTATGGCTGCAAAGGCAAAACAGGGCGATAACTTTGAGTTTAAGGTGAGATTAACTAAAGATGGAACGCCATTCTGGACCATGTCCGCAGAGGAGATTGCCAGTGAAAATCAATAAGACAAGGTAGGCCAAACTACTATTCATCCACTATTACTTCATCTTTTTGATCTTTCTCACTAGCCCTTTCCCCTGCAGAGACACCTTTACAGATGTCGGGGTTTTCGGCACAAAGTATTTCAAGATTACGGCGGGCAATCTCATTTCCATTTGCAGCCGCTCTGGTCCACCACAAATGAGCCCGTGCCATATCCGGCTCAACCCCAACCCCCTTCACAAAACAATACCCCAACCTGCCCTGAGCTAAAACAAAGCCCTGATCAGCTGCTTTTTCCCACCAAAAAAAGGCTTTTGCATCATCACGTTCCACCCCATCGCCCTTGAAAAACATACGCCCCAAGTTATATTGTCCTGCCGGGTGGCCGTTTTCAGCAGATCGGCTATACCAATACGCAGCCTGAACACTATCCTGCTTAACCCCGATTCCCTTACTGTATTTCCATGCAATATTATTTTGCGCAAGAAGATAGTCCTGCTCAGCGGCTTTCAAAAACCACTGAGCTGCATTTTCTTCAGAAGGGTCAACTCCATCACCTTTAGCAAACATCATTGCTAGATTATACTGCGCGCTGGCAACTCCTTTATGGGCGGCTTCAGAGGTCCAATAGAATGATTTTTCGACATCCTTTTTCACCCCTTCGCCCACATAATACATCCTTGAGACCTTACTCACCGCCGCAAGATTCCCATTTCGAGCGGCTTTCAAAAACCACTCAAAGGCCGCAGCTTGATCCACAGCAACTCCGTCGCCCCGGTAGTACATCCATGCCAGTTCTTTTTCCGCTTCGACATTACCTGTAGAAGCGAGTTGCTTTCTCCAGGCAAATGCTTGTTCAAGATTTTGTTCAACACCATTACCCAAAGCATACATCTCAGCCAACTGTTCTTGCGCAGCTTCCGAACCACCCCCGGCGGCCTGCAAAAACCAGTCATAAGCCAGAGCTTTATTTACAGAAATCCCTTCTCCTGTAAAAAGCGCTCGTCCATACAGGTACTGTCCTTCAATATCTCCATCTTCTGCCAGTAACCCAAGCCAGTAGACAGCCTTTTCAGGATTTTTATCGATTCCGACTCCATCAAGGTACATATTAATAATCTGCTTTCTGGCCTCCATGTCATTCTGTCTTGCCGCCTGCAAAAACCACCGATACGCCTCGTGCTTATCACCCTCCTGCCCAAGATAGTAGTGCCCAAGTTCCACCATAGCTGACACACTACCCTGTTCAGCTTTTACAATTTGCTCCTCGACAGTTACAGCGCTCACGTCATGGCCAAACATCAAGAAACTTGCAAGAAAACAGCAGTGCGCATAGGCTCGAATTTTTTTTATATACAACACCTTTCCAACCGGCATAGCAGACCACCATTCAACAGCTTGATATGTAGAACAAAAAAAATTACTTAACCAAACAGATTAATTCGAAGTTTTAGGCATTTGATCAAGATACCATTCCATAGGGTCAATAAGTTCAAATCCTATATCTAAAAGTTTTTGCTTAACTTTGATAACATTATTTGTCAATAAATAAGGAAAGATAGCTCTCTTATCGTTATCCCAATGCTGCGAAACCAACACACTCCCAAGGGAAATATTTTCTTCACTTATTATATCAACGATCTTCTTCATCTCGCCAGACTGCTCTGTTACAACTATACAGAGCAATGTGCCAGGTTCATCAATGTTTAACACTCTCACAAAGGCTTTAAGCAGATCTCTCGTGGATAAAATTCCCTTAAGATAACCCTCTTCATCGACAACAGGCAGAGCACCCACCTTTTTCTTCTGCATTACAAGTAAAGTGTCCTGCAGGGTATAATACGGATAGATAGACAGAGGTTTTGCTGTCATAATATCCGAGACAGGATGCCCTCCAATTTTGCCAAGAGTCTCTTCATAATCCGGTTTCTTTAGAAGAGTAGATGGCATAGCATCCCGCATATCCCTATCAGATACAATACCCAGAAGTTTGCCTGCTTTATCTACGACAGGTAAATGACGAATGTTCTTGTCGCCCATGAGCTCCTTAGCCTCGAAGATTGACAGCTCCGGCTCTACAGTGATCAGATCAGTGGCCATTCTTTCAATTACAAACATAATCCCTCCTGTAATTCTAACTTTTAAAACGCTTAGAAACTAAAGTATATCTTTCAAAATGAACGTAACTCACAGAGCATTTTGATATGATTTTCAACAAGCAGGGGAAGCATTTCTAAATTATAACCACCTTCAAGGACAGATACGACCTTTCCATCAGCATAGCGGTTAACCAGATTCAAAATAACCTGACTGACAAAATCATATCCGTCGGTAGTAAGAGAGGTCCCAGACATCAAGTCATCAACGTGGGCATCAAAACCTGCAGATAAAAGAATAAAATCAGGTTTAAATTTTTTTATTGCAGGAACCAGGTCCTGCATAAGCAAACGACGATATTCTTCATCTCCCCTTCCCGGCAGAACAGGTGAATTTTTAGTAAACCCGTCACCCTCTCCGACCCCTTCTTCAAACTCTCTTCCGGTTCCAGGATAGGCAAAAGATGGATGCTCATGGATAGAATAATACAAAACAGAAGGATCTTTATCAAAAATATGCTGCGTACCATTCCCATGGTGTACATCAAAATCAATGATTGCGATCTTCTCAAGTCCATATTGCTGCTGTATGTATCTTGCTCCAATTGCCACATTGTTAAAGTAGCAAAACCCCATTGGTTTATCGACTTCTGCGTGATGTCCCGGTGGCCTCACAGCACAAAAGGCACGTTCAACAGAGCCATCCATTACTCTATCAATTGCCTTCAAGACTCCACCTACCGCGAGATATGCAGTATCTGACGATTCTCGGCAAATTACATTATCCGGATGTTCAAACTCATTCAAACCATAGATGCATGCTTCATCAAACTTCATTATATAATGAATATTGTGAACAGTCTCAATCCATCTTTGATTCGCGGGTTCAGCTTCTATCCGGATCAGCTTTTCAAGGGTTCCTGTCTCGGCCAAGTGATTATAAATTGCCTTTAGGCGCTCTGGTGATTCAGGATGAGCTTCCCCCGTCTCGTGTAACAGATATCTTTCATCATAAACAAAACCTGTTTTTTTCATAAAAGTTCCTTTTTCCAGTTAACCACTGCTCTTTCGCACTTCCAGGAAAAACGTTATGTCGTTCGTCCCTGCATATCCACAACCACCCGGCCCTTTTGCTTGCCGCTCAAAATAAAACCAATCTCTACATTTAAATCTTCAAGTGACACCACACGACTCAACTCTGTAAGATTGGAAAGTTTCCATTCATTTGCAAGTCGGGTCCAGATTTCTTTTCGATAATCAAGTGGGCAATTTTGAGAGTCGATCCCCACAAGAGAAACACCTCTTAAAATAAATGGGAACACATTAAGTGGAAGATCAGGTGACGCAACATTTCCGCAACAAGTCACAACCCCTAGCGGCTTTGTAGCCTTCACGGCTGCGGCGAGCATTTCCCCACCAACGGTATCGATAGCTCCTGCCCATAGCGTTTTAAGAAGTGGCTTCTCATTTCCCTCAACGGCACTTTTACGATCAATTATATTGGCCGCACCAATATTTTTAAGAAAAGCACTAGCTCCCACCTTTCCACTTGCTGCAGTAACCGAGTATCCAAGTTTTGCAAGAATAGCCACAGCTACTGAACCAACCCCCCCGGAGGCACCAGTAACTAGAATTTCCCCTGCGTCAGGCTTCACACTTTTAGTCAGGGCTGCAACAGACATTGCAGCAGTAAATCCGGCCGTCCCTAAAACCATACTTTCTTTTAGAGAAAGGTTTTCGGGAAGAGGGACAACCCATGAGGCGGGAACTCTGATATAGCCACCATACCCCCCGGAAGTATTCATACCCAGATCATAACTAGTGACAATCACTTGATCACCTGGAGTAATATTGTCGACAGAACTTTCTTCGACAATTCCAGCAACATCAACACCGGGAGTATGGGGATATTTCCTGGTGACACCTCTATTTCCAGTAGCAGACAGCGCATCTTTATAATTGAGAGAAGAATAACAAACCTTCACAAGCACTTCACCATCACCTAGCACCTCAAGAGGTTGCTCCTTAATGGAACGAGAAAATGTTCCATCCGCCTCTTCTGTTACAACCATAGCCTGAAATGTTTTCTCAGCCATCTCTGTCCTCCCTAAATAGTCACGTATCAAAAATCATTTATATTTCATATCTAGCAACACTGTCAGCCTCCCGACCTCTCACCTTGAAAAAAATAAAATCATCTCTTTGTTTTATCTCTTACACATAACCAAAGAACATTCATTCAAGCAGAGAACAAACTAAACCAGAAGGACCAGATAAAAACCATAACAACCATTTCACCAGACAGAAACAACTTCTTTTCACTTGACAAAAAAACAAGAATTAATATATACAAAGTGTAACAATGTTACACAACAGTTATCAGCAGCGACTGTCACATTTGCAAATAACTGCACATTTCCACATATTTTCAACTACTAAGACCCAACACATGTGACAATAACAACAATCAACAACTTTTCACCGCCGCATTTCACATGCAACTATTACACGTTTTTTCAGTATATTAACAACGGTGACTTATTGAGACAGAGAATAATAGCCCCGACATGATAACGATGTTAGACGACCTCAACCAAGATGTAAAAAATAGACTTGAGATTGCTGTAATGGAGGTTTTTTCCACTTCTGACTTCCATAAAGCAAGTATCAGGGATATCGCTGATAGCGCTGGTGTCAGCTTCACAACTATCTACAAACACTTCGGTAGCAAAGAACATCTCCTTTTTGCTTTTGTTAACATCTGGATGGAACGCCTTACGGACCGAATAGAAGACCACCTCAAAGGCATCGAAGATCTTAAAGAAAAACTCAGAAAGGTTTTTTGGTTACACCTTGATTTTTACGAACGGCACGAAAAACTCGGACGAATACTTTTCATAACTCTACCAATGAAAACGTGGATGGTAGATGAAAGCTTTGACCAAAAAAGAAGAGTCCGTCTCATCATTGATGTCTTCAAAGACGGACAAAGACAAGGTGTTATCAACCCCAACATACGCGCAGGATCACTGCTGGATTTCCTGCTCGGCTTTATCCAGCGTATCTTTTTCATGTGGGTCATCAGAGGACAACAGGAAAAACTTGCAGATGAAGCAAATGCACTTTTTGAAATGGTTTGGCAAGGAATCGCCAACCCGGCCATCATTGAGTACAAAGAGAGTCCCACAAGCCATGAGACTCGCTAACCAGAACTAAAAACAACTTATAACCGCAACGCACCATAATCAGATTAGGGAGCTCACAATATGTCAGTAGAGAAAAGGGAATTCCTTCAAGAGAAACGGGATAAAATTGCATTAGGAGGCGGGGAAGACCGGATAAAGAAACAGCACGCCAAAGGTAAAATGACCGCAAGAGAGCGACTCACACACCTTTTTGACTCGGGCACATTCATCGAAACCGACGCCTTTATAAAAAATAGATGCACACGGTTTGGAATGGACAAACTCGATTTTGAGGGTGAGTCTGTTGTGACAGGATATGGACAGGTGAACGGCCGCATAGTTTACGCTTTCTCCCAGGACTTCACCATAACGGGCGGTGCCCTTGGTGAAATGCATGCAAAAAAAATTGTAAAAGCAATGGACGCAGCCGCTAAGATCGGTGCTCCTATCGTCGGCATTAACGACTCAGGTGGGGCCCGAATTCAGGAAGCGGTCGATGCCCTTTCCGGATATGGGGATATCTTTTTCAGAAACTCCATCTACTCAGGAGTTATCCCACAGATTTCAGCCATTATGGGGCCCTGCGCCGGAGGTGCTGTCTACTCCCCTGCTCTCACTGATTTCATTTTTATGGTAGATAAAACATCTCAAATGTTTATCACAGGACCCCAAGTGATCAAAACGGTTACGGGTGAACTTGTTTCCGCTGAAGACCTTGGTGGAGCCATGACTCACAATAGTGTCTCTGGTAATGTTCATTTTATGGCCAGTGATGAGATCCAGTGCCTGACTGACATCAGAAGATTGCTCACCTACCTCCCCTCAAACAGCCTTGAGAAAACACCTGCTACTGAAGGCGAAAACGATATCAATAGACAGATCGACGAACTAGACGATCTCATACCTGAAAATCCAAACAAACCATACAATATCCTCGATGTAATTACCCCAATCGTGGATAATGGGGATTTTATGGAATACCAGCCATATTTTGCAAAAAACCTCGTTACGGGTTTGGCTAGAATAAATGGCAAGTCCGTTGGGATAGTAGCCAACCAACCTAACGTTATGTCAGGTTGCCTTGACATGAATGCAGGTGACAAAGCTGCCCGCTTCATCAGAACTTGCGACTCTTTCAACATTCCACTACTCACCTTTGTAGATGTACCGGGTTTCCTCCCTGGCACCAATCAGGAATATGGTGGAATCATCAGACATGGCGCCAAGATTCTCTACTCCTACAGTGAAGCCACAGTCCCAAAGGTAACTGTCATCACCAGAAAAGCATACGGTGGCGCCTATGTTGCCATGTGCTCAAAATCTCTTGGCGCAGACATGGTATTCGCCTGGCCTTCGGCTGAAGTTGCCGTCATGGGCTCTGAAGGTGCAGTAAATATTATTTTCAAAAATGACATCGCAAAAGCTGAGAACAAAGAAGAAACGAAAGCCGGTATCCTCAGTGATTACGCAGCGGAATTTGCTACCCCTTATAAAGCAGCCGAGCGTGGTTTTGTCGACGATGTCATTGAGCCACACGCTTCTCGTCAGCGTATTATTGACGCCTTTAACATGCTGGAAGGTAAACGGGAAAAACGTCCCGCCAAAAAGCATGGTAACATTCCACTTTAGCAGGAGATACTCATGGACACAACAGAACTCCTGGCAACTTTTGCTAACTCTGACCTTATCCACTCTCTCTCTTTTGGAGATAAAATTTCGGCCGGTTTGATAACAACTGTTCTTGGTATGGGAATTACCTTTTCTGCACTGGTGATATTGCTCTTTATCATAACCGGGATGAACAAATTTCTGAGTAAGACACCTACACCTTCAGCTGCACCCGCTAAGGCACAACCTCATAAACAGTCGAGTGTCACACCACACACACAAAGTAAAACAGAAAATGACAATGAAATTGTGGCTGCAATTACCACCGCAATAGCCATGAGTCTTAAAACTTCAGCTTCAAATATTGTCATCAGAAACATTGAAAGAATTGACAACAGATCCCCACAATGGAATAAGGCGGGCATCATCGAACAGATGAATAACAGACTATAATTACGCACTTTATTGAGGAATAAAATGAAAAAATTCAGAGTACTAGTTAACGGCAGCGAATATAATGTGGAAATCGAAGAATTGAGCGAAGGTACTGCAGCGCCTCGTACGGCAGCCTCACCACCAGCACCCAGCGCACCAAAGCCCGCAACACCCGCGCCTGCGAAACCTGCACAAGCTGCATCCGCCCCACAAAAGGCTGCTGTAGGGGGGGCAATCGTCGCCCCAATGCCAGGAACCATCTTAGCTGTTGAGGTGGAAGTAGGAGCCGTTGTCACCAAGGGACAGACCTTGCTTGTTCTTGAAGCTATGAAAATGGAAAATGAAATCCAGGCTCCTGCTGACGGTACCGTTCAAGAACTTAACGTCTCACAGGGACTCTCAGTAAATGCAGGCGACACCCTCATCGTCCTGTCTTAAGAACCAGGAGATACACTATGCTTAATGCATTACTCGATTTCTTCAAAAGCACAGGGTTTTATGGTCTCACCTTTGGTTCTATTACAATGTTGGGTGTTGCCTGCCTGTTACTCTATTTAGCCATAGTTAAAAAATTTGAGCCTCTGCTCCTCGTCCCCATCGCTTTTGGAGTACTTCTCACAAACCTCCCCTTTGCTGGCCTCATGACAGAGCCTGTAATGGAAATCACAGAGAACGTCATCCATACCGTCCAACCTGGCGGCTTGCTTTACTATCTATTCCAGGGCGATCACCTCGGTATTTTCCCACCGCTCATCTTCATGGGTGTTGGAGCTATGACTGATTTTGGACCACTTATTGCCAATCCAAAGTCCCTTCTTTTAGGTGCTGCAGCACAGTTCGGTATTTTTATTACCTTCATAGGCGCGATCGCCTCCGGACTTTTTTCCGCTCAGCAGGCAGCAGCAATTGGGATTATCGGTGGAGCTGATGGACCTACAGCAATCTTTTTAGCATCAAAACTCGCTCCAGAGTTACTTGGACCGATTGCAATCGCAGCATATTCATACATGGCACTGGTTCCAATTATTCAGCCACCCATTATGAAACTGCTAACGACACCAGAAGAGAGGGTTATTCGCATGACCCAACTCCGTGAGGTTACCAAACGTGAAAAAATTATCTTTCCTATTATCGTAACAGTCGTGGTTTCCCTTATGGTCCCCCCTGCCGCAACACTTATCGGTATGTTAATGCTGGGAAATTTATTCAGGGAATGTGGAGTAGTTGGCCGTCTGGAAGATACTGCAAAAAATTCGCTCATCAATATCATTACAATATTTCTTGGAGTTACAGTTGGCGCGACTGCCACCGCGGAACAGTTCCTGAAGGTTGAAACGCTTGCAATCTTAGCCCTGGGTGTAACAGCTTTTGCTATCGGTACCGCTTCCGGCGTATTACTTGCAAAACTAATGAACAAAACCCTTAACATGAATATCAATCCACTCATTGGTTCAGCAGGGGTTTCTGCAGTTCCTATGGCAGCCAGGGTCTCTCAGGTTGAGGGACAAAAGGCAGACCCGAGCAATTTCTTGCTCATGCACGCTATGGGACCAAACGTAGCTGGCGTCATTGGTTCTGCCGTGTCAGCAGGGGTACTGCTGTCTCTATTTGGAGCGCACTAATTTTGTCCTCCGCCTACATACAATTTAACGAAACCAATATGTACAGAACCTCAACCAAACGAGACGCCCAATGAAAACAGAGCAACTCAATGCAGATATTCATAAACGGCTGGAAGAAGCTGTACTTGAAATCTTTTCGAGTTCAGATTTTCACAAGGCATCTATCCGTGATATCGCCAACCGTGCCGGAGTGAGCTTTACCACCATCTACAAACATTATGGCAGCAAAGAACAGCTCGTTTTTGCCTTTGTGGATATATGGATGGGAAAACTCACAGACCGCATTGTTGACCACCTCCACGGCATTGAAAACCTTAAAGAAAAGCTTCGTAAGGTATTCTGGCTCCAGCTCGACTATTACGAGCGCCATGAGGGATTGGGCAGAATTGTATTCATGACTCTGCCCATGAAAACCTGGATGGCCGATGCGACATTTGACCAGCCAAGAATGATGACCCTTATGATTGACGTACTACGACAAGGGCAAAACGAAAAAATCCTCAATCCACATGTACGTGCTGGGACCTTACTTGATTTCCTTATGGGTTTTGTCCAGCGAAGCTTTTTCATGTGGATATTGCGAGGAAAAACAGATTCACTTACCGACCAGGCAAACGTCATGTTTGAAATGGTCTGGCAAGGAATGGTCAATCCTGAAAACCAAATTCAGGACAAGGCCAGTACAAACAAATAACCGAGTTAAAATAAGAACAGCCAATAGGCAACAATTCTGACTTTTTGGAGAAGCAACAATGGAAATACTCAAAATTGATCATTTAGGAATTGCAGTAAACAGTATTGATGATGGCAAAAATTTTTGGTCTGAAATACTCGGCCTTAAATTTGAGGGTTCAGAGACTGTAGAAGCGCAAAAGGTCATGACTGCGTTTTTCCCTGTGGGCGAAAGTGAAGTTGAACTACTCGAATCCACCTCTCCCGACGGCCCTGTTGCAAAATTTATAGACAAAAAAGGCACCGGCTTCCAACATGTAGCTTTTCGTGTAGCCAACATTGAAGAAGCCCTTGAAGAACTCAAAGAAAAAGGTATTCAACTCATCGACCAGACACCTCGCCTTGGTGCCGGTGGGGCCAAAATTGCTTTTCTCCATCCTAAGGCAACCGGCGGTGTACTTGTGGAACTGTGCGAACGATCTTAATCAATAGCCCAAATTACATTCTTACCTAATTATTATAAGCCCAGTTAAATCTAGCAAAGCGAGGAGCATAAGATGTCCCAGCATCCCGATTATAAAAAGTGGCAGGAACTAGCCGAAAAACAGATGAAAGGCAAATCCATAGATACCCTCAACTGGAACACTCCTGAAGGTATCACGGTCAAACCTCTCTACACAGCAGAGGACATTGAAGATCTTGATACAGTAAACACCTTGCCTGGAATGGATCCTTATGTTCGTGGACCAATGGCTACAATGTATGCAGGTCGACCCTGGACAATTCGCCAGTATGCTGGCTTTTCAACAGCTAAAGAGTCCAACGCTTTCTATCATAAAGCTCTTGCTGCCGGTCAAAAGGGACTGTCTGTTGCATTTGACCTTGCAACCCACCGTGGGTATGATTCTGATCATCCACGCGTTGCAGGTGATATTGGTAAAGCCGGGGTGGCAATCGATTCTGTTGAGGATATGAAGATTCTTTTTGACGGTATCCCACTTGATAAAATGTCTGTATCCATGACCATGAATGGAGCGGTAATTCCTATTCTTGCGGGCTATATTGTTGCAGCCGAAGAACAAGGTGTGAGCCATGATCAATTATCTGGTACCATTCAAAATGATATCTTAAAAGAATATCTGACCAGAAATACCTATATCTACCCCCCTACCCCTTCTATGCGCATTATCTCGGACATCATGTCGTTTAGTTCGAAAAATATGCCAAAGTACAACACCATCAGTATCAGTGGTTACCACATGATGGAAGCGGGTGCAAACAGTGTGCTCCAAACTGCGTTTACCCTCGCTGATGGCGTTGAATATGTAAAAGCAGCACTCAAAAGCGGTATGGACATCGATCAGTTTGCCCCTCGCCTTTCTTTCTTTTTTGGCATCGGCATGAACTTTTTTATGGATATTGCGATGCTCCGTGCAGCCAGATTCCTCTGGCACCGCTTAATGAGCGAGTACAATCCCAAAAATCCTAAATCTTCAATGCTCAGAACTCACTGCCAGACCTCTGGCTGGAGTCTTACCGAGCAAGATCCATATAACAACATCATCCGCACTACTCTTGAAGCAATGACGGCTGTCCTTGGTGGTACTCAATCCTTGCACACCAACTCCTTTGACGAGGCTATCGGTCTACCTACAGACTTTTCTGCGAGAATTGCAAGAAACACACAGATCATTGTTCAGGAAGAATCCCAGGTCTGTAACGTTATCGACCCACTTGGCGGCTCTTATTATGTGGAATCTCTGACTAAAGAAATCATTGATGAAGCACAGAAAATAATCGATGAAATTGAATCCTTGGGCGGTATGGCCAAAGCGATTGAAAGCGGTATGCCAAAAATGCGCATCGAAGAGTCTGCAGCACGTAAACAGGCTCGCATTGATCAAGGCAAGGACGTTATCGTTGGTGTAAATAAATACAAACTTGAAGATGAGAAGATTGACTTTGAGGTTCGTGAAGTTCCAGCAACAGTCAGAGATGAGCAAATTGCGCGGATTAACGAGATTAAAGCCAGCCGTGACCCTAAACTCGTTGAGAAGACTCTTTCCGACCTCACAGAAGCTGCTAAAACTGATGGTAATCTTCTTGAATTTGCGCTCCCAGCAGTGAGAGCAAGAGCTACCATTGGTGAGATTTCTGATGCCATGGAATCGGTATTCGGCCGTTTTGTTGCCACAACCCGATGTATCTCCGGGGCATACTCTTCTGAATACGATTCAAATCCTGAGGTTATCAATGCTATCAAAGATAGAACCACTAAATTCTTTGAAACCACAGGACGTCGTCCACGGCTACTTGTAACTAAAATGGGTCAAGACGGACATGACAGAGGATTCAAAGTGATTGCCAGTGCATATGCAGATCTTGGCTTTGATGTTGACATCAGCCCAATGTTTCAGACTCCTGCAGAAGCTGCTAAGATGGCTGTTGAAAATGATGTCCACGTTGTTGGAGCGTCAAGCCTTGCTGCCGGACACAAGTCCCTCATACCTGCACTTATAGAAGAACTGAAAAAACTCGGTGGTGAAGATATTGTTGTAGTCGCTGGCGGTGTTATTCCACCCGCTGATTACGACTTCCTCTTTGAAGCCGGTGTGGCCGCTGTCTTTGGACCAGGAACTCCAATTCCTGATTCTGCTGACCGTACGCTGGCCCTACTAGAGAAGAAACACCTCGGATAACAACTCAGCACCACAACAGCTGGACAGAGCTTTGCGCTTCTGTCCAGCTGGTAATATTACAAGGTACCGATTCCATACGTCACACCACGTTATTTAATACCCTACAGGATGTATCAAATGCTTAAAACTGCAGAAGAATATGTACAAGGTATCTTGTCAGGGGATAGGCTTACCCTTGCAAGAACTATCACTCTTATTGAAAGTATTCTTCCAGTACATCAGGAGCTTGCGCGGGATATCGTAGACAAAATCCTACCTCAAACCGGCACATCTGTGCGTGTGGGTATCACGGGAGTTCCAGGAGCTGGTAAAAGTACCTATATAGAAAGTTTTGGCACTATGCTGACAAAGATGGGCCATAAAGTAGCTGTTCTTGCAATTGACCCGAGTAGTACAAGAAGTGGTGGGTCTATTCTTGGTGACAAAACCAGAATGGAAAAATTAGCGGTTGACGAGAATGCTTTTATCAGACCGTCGCCATCTAGTGGTACACTTGGAGGTGTTGGCCGAAAGACACGAGAGGCCATGCTCGTCTGTGAAGCCGCTGGTCATGATGTGGTTATTATCGAAACAGTAGGTGTTGGACAGTCCGAAACCACTGTAGCATCCATGGTTGACTTCTTCCTGGTTCTTATGATAGCAGGAGCCGGTGACGAGCTTCAGGGAATAAAAAAAGGCGTTCTTGAGGTAGCCGACGCTATTGTTATCAACAAGGCCGATGGAGACAATATCAACCGTGCCAAAATGGCAGCAAGAGAATACGAAACTGCCCTTCACATGCTTATGCCTGCCAGCGTAAACTGGAGTCCTCCAGTCCTCACCTGTAGTTCGCTTTATTCTACAGGAATTGAGGAAATTTGGCAGACCATAGGGGATCATCGTGAAGCCTTTACCAAAAGCGGGGAATTTACCCAAAAGAGAAAAGAACAATCACTTGAGTGGATGAATTTTCTTGTTGAGGATGGTTTACGCAGCTGGTTCTACCTGAACCCTGAGGTGGCTGAAGTCCTTCCCGGTTTGAGAGCAGAAATCGCTATGCAAAAACTTTCCCCAACGGCCGCAGCAGACAAACTCCTCTCGCTTTTAGATAAGTGAGAAAAAAGCTATTTTTCACTCTTGTACCAGCCGGAATACTTGATATAATTCTCAGCTATTCTCTCAATCTCACCTGAGATAAGTTCACGACTTATATCTTTTACCTTCTTGGCAGGGACACCTGCGTATATAGTTCCTCCTTCAACCCTGGTCCCTTGCGTAACAACTGCACCAGCGGCCACAATCGAATTGCTTTCCACGACACAATCATCCATCACAATTGCCCCCATACCAATCAGAACATTGTCTTGTATAGTACAACCGTGCACGATAGCGTTGTGACCAACGGACACGTTATTCCCAATGTTCGTAGGGTACTTTTTATAGGTACAATGAACAACAGAGCCATCTTGAATATTCACCTTGTTACCCATGCGAATAAAGTTCACATCACCTCGCAACACAGCCCCATACCATATCGAACATTGGTCCCCCATAATTACATCACCTACAAGTACGCAGTTTTCCGCAAAAAAACAATCTGTTCCATAAGCAGGGGTATTTCCATTCAATTCTCTTAATATCATATCATATCACCTCATATAGTACTAATAAATACAAAACAAGCCCCATTGAATTTTCAATGGGGCTTGTGGGTTGTGCTTGTGACAAATCGCATTGCGAAAGGAAGAAAAGTCACTTCCAGTTCACAGACTAAATTGTATCTATACTATAGAGCACAAAACAGCCCCTTTAGCGACAGTATCACCACTGACAAACGTAATTCCTTGCACAGTACCATCACAAGGTGCGGTGAGACTATTTTCCATCTTCATTGCTTCCAAAACAACTATAGGATCACCCTTTTGAACCGTATCACCAGCTTTCTTTGCATAACTTACAATCATCCCGGGCATAGGTGCAAGGAGCAGGGTTCCATCAGCTACAGCCTCTGGTTTAGCTGCTGCCTTAGCAACCGGTACTACAGGTGCTGCCGCAGCCTGAACCGGCCGACCCTGTTGTGCTGGTGGTGCAAAAGCCAGTATTTCACCTGTTGGGTCAACATCTACACTAAAATACTCATTGTCCACAAAGACATTAAATGACCTTACATTCTCTGTCTTTTCAGGGGTGTCTGGTTTCGTTTCAATAAGCTCTCCAGCTTTGGCTTTTTTAATGATCTCATCTTTTGCCTTTACGTCAGCCAAAGTGATTGCTTTGACAGATGCAGGTGGCTCAACCTTACCATATTTCCACTCAAGAAATTTTCGTCCTGTAACTGGAAATTGAGCATAAAGAATGAGATCATCCATATCTACTGCAAGATCTCCAATCTCTTCTTTGGCCTTATCAAGTTCTGGCTCAAGTACTTCGGCCGGACGACATGATATTGGATCTTCTCCACGCGGGTAACCCTTAAGAGCTTTCTTTTGCAATTCAGCATCAATCGGTACCGCAGTTTTTCCATATAGACCATAACAGAGATCTTTCACCTGGCCAGTGATCATCTTATAGCGTTCATCTGGGGTATCATGAAGAACATTATTCACAGTCTGTACGCCAACGATCTGGCTTGTAGGTGTAACAAGAGGAATCTGCCCAAGATCTTTTCGTACCTTAGGAAGCTCTTTATATACTTCATCAATCTTGTCCAGCGCATCCATATCACGCAACTGATTAACAAGGTTAGAAAGCATACCACCTGGAGTCTGATGTAAAAGAACATTAATGTCGATGATAGAAACCTTCGAATCATCCAAAAGATGTTTATATTTCGGAAGAATGTCCTTTTCCAAAACCTCATTAATTACAGCTAGTTTTTTAATATCAAAGCCAGTATCACGGTTAGTCCCCAAGAGACTCATAACAAACGGTTCCACCGCTGCATGAGCAGTTCTATAGGCGTAAGGTGTCATAACAGTGTCAATAATATCTACCCCCGCCTCAATAGCCTTCAGATGGGTCATCGGCGACATACCCGAAGTAAAGTGGCTGTGCAAATTAATCGGGATAGAGACAGCCGCCTTTAACGCCTTGATCAACGGATAAGCATCATAAGGGGCCAGGAGCCCAGCCATATCCTTTAGACAGATAGAATCAGCACCCATAGACTCAAGAGCAATGGCCTTTGCCTTATAATATTCAAGATTGTACACCTCACCACCAAGACGTGGTTCTGTCAGCGTATAGCAGATACAGCCCTGAAAATGTTTGCCACACTTTTTGATCTGCTTGACCACCGTTTCAAAATTACGATAATCATTGAGTGCATCAAACGTCCTGAATACATCCATACCATTTTCAGCAGCCCTATCGACAAAGGCATAGGCAAGATCATCTGCATAATTCCTATAACCAACCAGATTCTGCGCCCGAAGGAGCATGGAAAATGGAGTCTTTTTAATATAGCGCTTTAGAGTTCGTAACCGCTCCCATGGATCTTCATTGAGAAAACGATGCATGGTATCAAAGGTCGCCCCTCCCCATGTTTCAATTGCCCAGAACCCAACTTCATCCATCATTTCTGCGACCGGAATCATATCTTCAGTCCGGCCACGAGTTGCAAACAGAGATTGATGTCCATCACGAAGTGACAGATCCATAATCTTCACTGGGTTTTCTGCAGCATCCCTATCAGCACCATAATTAATTGGCGTCATCGTTACTTGATCGCTCATTCTATATTCCCTCCTACCTTCTAAAATTGAAAGTAAATCAAAAGCGGGTAAATGTACGCATTTGGATTAGTCTCCGCATACCCATCATTTCCTGACGCCCACTATGGCCCCACATACTTATCTGTGCTCTGGGAGCTGCTGGTTCAGAAACTGCCAGTTCTTCCTGGGCTGCTTGTTCCTGCTGCAGGTAAAGACTTACGGCAGCGAGAGCTGCAGCCATTCTTTTACTTTTTTTTGCCATTGCCACACCCGTTTTATCGTTATTGCTATCGACACAGCATTACGCACTGTACATTGCGTACTCTGTATCTTCTCCGAGTATATCGTCAATTTTCGTCTGGACCTCGATACGCTTAGGATCATTTACCCAGCGATTCCAGTCGTCAATAGATCTCCAGGTGCTGATAACCATGCATTCATCAGTTTTGTCTATACGCACAAGGGTTTCTCCAGAAACATATCCATCCTGCTCCAGAGTTAAGATGCGTAATCTTTTGAGCAACAGGGTCAGTTCTAACATATTTTCCTGCTGTACTTTCCGCTTTATAAAAATCTTCACCGACATGGGAATCTCCTCTAAAAGTGAACAAACAGAACAACATTATAAAAAATCAGCTCTAGTTGAATCTTAGATACTACAAAGGAATATTCCCATGTTTTTTCATTGGGTTGGTATCCCGTTTATTATCAAGCAAACCAAGAGCTTTAATGATACGGACTCTGGTACAGCTCGGCTCAATAATATCATCTATATAACCGCGCTGAGCGGCAACATACGGGTTGGCTACTTTGTCCTTATATTCCTGTTCTTTTTGTGCAAGAAAGGCTTTGGGGTCATCAGCGCTCTTTGCTTCACGACCGTGTAATACACCAGCAGCACCCTTGGCACCCATTACTGCTATCTCAGCACTTGGCCAGGCATAATTGATATCACCGCGAAGATGCTTAGAAGACATGACGCAGTAGGCGCCACCATAGGCCTTTCTGGTAATCACTGTCACTTTAGGAATAGTTGCTTCTGCAAAAGCATAGAGGATTTTGGCACCATTACGAATGACACCACCGTACTCCTGTGCAGTTCCTGGCAAGAAACCAGGTACATCAACAAAGGTGACAACGGGGATATTAAAACAATCACAAAAACGTACAAACCGCGCACCTTTGATAGATGAATCAATATCGAGCACACCAGATAGATGTAGTGGTTGATTAGCTACAATACCCACAGGAACACCTCCATACCTTGCAAAGCCGACGATAAGGTTTGGTGCAAATGCTGCTTTTACTTCAAAAAAATCGCTGTTATCGACAGTTTGCAGAATAACTTCCTTCATGTCGTAAGCAGCGTTTGGATTTTCAGGAATTATAGCATTGAGGGAAGCACACTCCCGCGAAATAGGATCGGTCACCGGGATTACTGGTGGATTTTCCATATTATTTTGCGGCAGGAATGAAAGCATCTCACGAATGTATGCAATCGCATCCTCACCTGAAGTCGCGGCATAATCAGACACACCACTTACACTAGCGTGCATTGCAGCCCCACCAAGCTCTTCTGTGGTGACGTCTTCATGGGTTACTGATTTTACAACTTTGGGTCCTGTCAAGAACATATATGACTGGTTCTGGACCATTACCACAAAATCGGTCAGAGCAGGCGAATATACAGCTCCTCCAGCACAGGGACCAAAAACCGCAGATATCTGCGGCACTACTCCCGAGGCCATTACATTTCTCTGAAATATTTCCGAATAACCAGCTAGACTTTCAATGCCTTCCTGGATTCTAGCACCACCTGAATCATTAAGCCCGATAACAGGTGCTCCATTTTTCATCGCAAGATCCATGATCTTGCAAATTTTTTCCGCAAATGTCTCTGAAAGTGATCCACCTAAAACCGTAAAATCCTGAGCAAATACATAAACTATTCGTCCTTCAACAGTGCCGTGACCTGTCACCACACCATCTCCTGGATATACCTGTTTTTCCATGCCAAAATCCGTACATCTATGGGTTTTAAACATGTCAAACTCCTCGAATGAACCTTTATCGAGGAGTAGGTCAATACGCTCTCTTGCTGTTAAACTTCCCTTTGCATGCTGCTTGTCAATCCGAGCTTGCCCACCACCGAGACAGGCCTTAGCCCGCAATTCCTTTAGGTGCTCGAGTTGGTCATTTGTATTCATGAGGTCTCCTTAAACAAAATTCACAATCTCCTCCTACATACAGTCCTTTCCTACAATCAGGAGAACGCCTCCTTACAGAGTCTGCCTAAAGAACCGAGATCTTCACATACATAGAGTCCTGCTTCCTGCATTGCGGCAATTTTTGCTGCTGCTGTTCCTTGTCCACCGCTAACAATAGCTCCGGCATGTCCCATTCTTCTTCCAGGAGGAGCTGTTAAACCTGCAATAAAGCCGACAACAGGTTTGCTCATATTAGCCTTGATCCAGGCAGATGCCTCTTCTTCAGCGCTTCCGCCGATCTCACCCACCATAACAACAGCTTCTGTTGCAGGATCATCATTAAAAGCAGTAAGACAGTCAATAAACCCAGTACCATTCACAGGATCACCACCAATACCAACACAGGTAGTCTGGCCAAGGCCAACACCTGTGAGTTGATGGACAACCTCGTAGGTCAGGGTTCCTGATCTTGAGACAACACCGACTGGACCACCTGGTGTATGGATTGAACCTGGCATGATGCCTATTTTACACTCACCGGGAGTAATAATTCCTGGACAGTTCGGACCAATGAGGCGAGCTGTTTTAGTCGCAAGATAGTTTTTCACCTTCAACATATCCATCACCGGAACTCCCTCGGTGATACAAATGACCAATTCAATACCCGCATCAACCGCTTCGAGTATCGCATCTGCTGCAAAGGGGGGTGGCACTAAGATCATCGAAGCATTTGCCCCCGTCTGATCTCTTGCATCCTGCACTGTATTAAAAACAGGAACTGCATCCATGGTCTGCCCACCTTTACCAGGGGTCACACCAGCCACAATTTTTGTTCCGTACTCTATACATTGCCGAGTATGAAACTGCCCTTCTTTACCTGTAATGCCCTGGACGAGGACACGCGTTTCGGAATTGACTAGAATGCTCATATTTTTCCTTTACAAGTTATTCTGAGTTGCTCCATCTACAAGATAGGCGCTAAAGCCATTGTCGAGATCTGAAGAACTTCTGATCAACATTTTTATTGTGTAATAACAATGTTTTTGATAGTTTGACTTGTGTTCTTTTAAATTTTAAATAAATCTGAAAAACACAAATAACCCCTACATCACCATTTAAAAACGGTGTCTACTCTAACAAAGTTATGGTTTATCAGGATTCACTTCACTAAAAGAAAACTCATCAAGCTACAATTTCAGCTACTTTTTTGGCTGCGTCAGCAAGATCACTTGCGTTGATCAACTCCAGACCTGATTCATTAAGAATCCGACGCCCTTCATCAACATTGGTGCCTTCCATTCTCACAACGACAGGAACAGATAGTGAGACTTTCTTAGCAGCCTGCACAACACCTTGTGCGAGAATATCACAACGTAGAATTCCGCCAAATATATTAATGAGGATGCCTTTGACTTTTTTATCACTCAGAATCAGCCTAAAACCATTCTCAACCATTTCAGCATCAGCACCACCTCCGACATCAAGGAAGTTAGCAGGTTCGGCACCCGCCTGCTTAATAATATCCATGGTCGCCATAGCAAGACCGGCACCATTAACCATATTACCAACATTTCCATCGAGGTTAATGTAGTTAAGGTTAAATTTAGCGGCTTCCGCCTCTATAGGGTCATCTTCGTTGGGATCGTGCATTTCGACGACATCTGGATGCCTGAAAAGAGAATTCGAGTCAATATCTACCTTTGCATCAAGGGCGATAATTTTGTCATCTTCAGTTATAACCAGTGGGTTAATTTCAACCATTGAACAATCATAATCAACAAACATATTGTACAGATTCTTCAGGACCGCACCAAATTCCTTCATCACTGGCTTTTCAAGCTCCAGGCCAAACATAACCTGTCGCAGGTGATACCCTTGAATCCCTGTAATGGTACTGATAGGTACTTTTATGATTCGTTCGGGAGTTTTCTCAGCAACATCCTCTATATCCATCCCACCATCTTGGCTGGTGACAATAGTAATGGTTGCCGTCGCTCTATCTGGAATAATTGAGAGGTAGAGCTCTTTTTTAATAGCTACTCCCTGCTCTACAAGAACGGTTCTAACAAGCCTTCCTTCCGGCCCGGTTTGTTTTGTGACGAGTGTCATGCCAAGAATAGCCTCAGCAGCAGCTGTCACCTCTTTAGCTGTTTTTACAATCTTAACCCCGCCCCCCTTACCGCGACCACCCGCATGAATCTGGGCCTTCACAGCAACAGGATAACCTAACCTTGCAGCGTTTTCTTCAATACCCTGCACAGTTGTAGCCACCCCGTTTTCAAGGGTAGGAACCTTATACTTTTTAAACAGCTCCTTCGCCTGATATTCATGAATCTTCATAAACAATCATCCTAAGAAAATGGTGCGGAATAGACCAATTCCGCTGTTTTAATAAAAATGGCAGCTCCCTTTACAGGAAACTGCCATGAAAACTACTACTTCTTCACATATCCCATCTGGGTCAATGTTTCTGTAATTTCGCCTAAGATTGCTGGATCATCAATCGTAGAAGGCATTTTGTAATCTTTATTGTTTGCTATTGAGCGCATGGTCCCACGCAGAATTTTACCTGATCTTGTCTTAGGTAGACGAGCTACCTGACAAGCATCACGGAAGCAAGCAATTGGCCCAATGGACTCACGAACCATCTTAACCAGCTCATCTTTAATTTCATTGCCATCGCGCGTAACACCGGCCTTAACAACAAAGAAGCCGACAGGCAACTGACCTTTGAGTTGATCATCAGCCCCAAAAACCGCACATTCAGCAACATCCGGATGGTTAGAGATAATTTCTTCCATAGCACCGGTAGAAAGCCTATGGCCTGCGATATTAATCACATCATCCATTCGACCCATTACATAGACATAATCATCTTCATCCATGTAACCGCCATCACTTGTCTCATAATATCCCGGGAATTTAGTCATATAGGACTTTATGAAACGTTCTTCATTCTTCCACAGTGTGGTCAGTGTGCCAGGAGGCAATGGAAGCTTCACAACAATATTACCCTCCGTACCCTTGGCAACTTCGTCACCAGCATCGTCAACGACCCGAACATCCCAGCCGGGCATAGCCTTGGTTGGAGAACCTTCTTTCACAGGAAGCTCTTCAATACCTCGGCAGTTTCCTACAATCGCCCAACCTGTCTCTGTCTGCCACCAGTGATCAATCACCGGCACACCGATCAGATCTTCTGCCCAGTGCAAGGTGTCAGGATCAGTACGCTCACCTGCGAGATAGAGACAATCAAAGCAGGAAGTGTCATACTTGGCAAATAATTCGCCCTTAGGATCTTCCTTTTTAATGGCTCTAAAAGCTGTTGGAGCTGTGAACATAGTTTTAACTTTATGCTCTGAAATCACACGCCAGAATGCACCAGCATCAGGTGTCCCAACTGGTTTCCCTTCATAGAAAACAGTAGTAGAGCCCTGTAACAAAGGCGCATAGACGATATAAGAGTGACCAACAACCCAACCAACATCAGAGGCTGACCACCACACATCACCTGGATCAATATTATACAAATTTTTCATTGTCCAATGCAGAGCAACGGCGTGACCTCCGTTATCTCTCAAAACACCCTTAGGCATTCCTGTTGTACCTGAGGTGTATAATATATAGAGAGGATCAGTCGCGTCGAGCTCTACACATGGAGCAGGGTCACTCTTGGCAGCCAACTCCGTCCAGTCAACATCACGACCTTCTATCATAGTTGACTTGACTATATCCCTCTGAAAAAGCACAACTTTTTCAATTTCATGGGTCGATTGCTCAATTGCACTATCGACTAGAGGTTTATATTCAAGAGTCTTCTTCCCTTCAATTGCCCCAGACGCAGTAATGAGAACCTTTGGAGCTGCATGATCGATCCTGATCGCCAGCTCATGTGGAGCAAACCCACCAAAAACGACTGAATGAACAGCACCAAGGCGTGCACATGCAAGCATTGCTACGGCAGCTTCAGGAATCATCGGCATGTAAACAACTACAGTATCACCCTTTGTGACACCGAGGCTTGCCAACCCACCCGCGAACTTTGAGACCTCACCGAGAAGCTCTTTGTAGGTGATTTTACGAATTGTATCTGTAACAGGACTATCATAGATAATTGCAACCTGGTCACCTTTACCATTTTCTACATGGCGATCGATAGCATTGTAGCAGGTGTTCATTTTACCGCCGGGAAACCACTTATAGAAAGGCGGATTAGAATCATCCAAGACTTTTTCAGGCTCTTTATACCATGTGATGCCTTTAGCTGCTTCTCCCCAAAACTCTTCAGGACTTTCAATACTACGCTTAAAAATCGCATCATACTTGCCCATAACTACTCCTTTTAGGTCTGAATTTTAATCCATCCACCAGTCTCCACTCAATTGTATAACGTAATTAGAAAGAGACTTCAACATGTAAATTTAACAGCGTTACACGTAAGCATTCACCATATCCGAAATATTACGGACATATCATGCTAATATTGAACGTTTAATTGCATATAAACTCCAAAGCCTCCATTCTTATGCTCAAGCAGTGAAACAGTCAAAAAGACATATCGTTACATGATTTATAACATTTTTTATACGTTTATTTTCAGGGTGTTAGAAACATAGCCACATAAAATTCACCCACAAAAGAGAACATTGTTACACCTTTTTTTATAATAAACATTTTACTTACGTTTTGTTTCAATTTTACTGATCAACAGGAATTAAGCAATCCGTTCAACCAAAGGGCATGTACTTTTATTTAAACAACTGTTATTTTGTCATTATTGAATTTGCGAACCTATGAACACCTAAGCACATACACAACGACTGCTTCCAAGGCAATATCTGGAGAGAATAAACAATTTATGGTTATTGATAATTCTGTTCCCACTCCATCAAAGCGACGCCGCCGCCCACCATGCACAATGGTATGCCCAACATCCATGCTCATTCTACAGACTTACAACTACCTATGAAATACTCAAACAGAACTCCCATACCAAGCGCTGTACCAGCAAAGATTTTTATGCCTGTGCTACTTTCCATGTTTCTTTTTATTGGCACTTTTTTTGGATATATCCTGCCAAAAGTTGAAGTTCACCTTATGGACAGAAAAAGGGAAATGATCCATGCTCTTAGCGAAAGTGCCATGGGATCAATTCGCTATTACGCGCAACTTGCAGAAACAGAAGCCATCAGTAAAGCAGAAGCCCAGTTACAAGCAGCGTCCCACCTAAAAAGCTTGCGCTACGGACCAGACAAAAAGGATTACTTCTGGATAAACGACACCCATCCACGCATGATTATGCACCCTTATCGACCGGATCTCGTAGGTAAAGATGTAACTGACACCAAAGACCCTGCTGGAAAAAAGCTTTTTCTGGCTTTTCTTGAAACTGTAAAGGAATCAGGCGGAGGCTATGTCAAGTACCATTGGCAGTGGCAGGATGATACAAGTCGAATTTTTTCAAAAATTTCCTACGTACAAGAGTATCGCCCTTGGCATTGGATTGTAGGAACCGGAGTCTATGTTGAAGATGTAAGAAGCCAAATTGCTGTAATTACCGAAAGAATGACCTTTATTTTTCTTGGTATCCTTGCCATCATTGCGATTCTCTCAGTGTATATTGTCTGGCAGGGAGCAGCAGGCGAAACCCACCGTAGAGAAATCGAAGAGTCACTTAAAAAGAGTGAACATAAATACAGACTACTTGCTGAAACAGCCCGCGAGATCATTCTCTTATTCAATTCGGATTTTACAATAACCTACGCCAATACCGCATGGACCCGAATCAGCGACTACCCCCAAAAAGAAATGTACAAACGATCAGTTTATGATTTCATTACAACTGAAGACAGAAATATTTTTAAAAATAAAATCCGACAGACAACTGACAAACAATCTTATGATCAATTCTTTGAAACAAAATTGATATTAAAAAATGACACGACCATCACCGTCGAAGCATCATTTGCCAAAATGGAGACCAGCTCCGAAGGCACAACCTTCTTAATGACAGCCCGTGACATTACTGAAAAGAAAAAAATTGAAGCCCAAACAAAAATGCACCAGGAACAACTCATGCAAACCGACAAAATGGTTTCGCTTGGAACACTTGTCTCTGGTGTAGCTCACGAGATCAACAATCCGATCTCTTCAGTTATGTTAAATATTCAAGTTTTTGAGAAATTCTGGAGAGCCGTTCGCCCGATTCTCGACAACCACCATGATCTTAATCAGGATCTTGAAATAGGAACAATGAGTTACCCTCAGATACGTGAACGAATGCCTAAGCTCCTCCAGTTCTCCGAGGAAGGTGTTGAGAGGGTAAAAAGAATAGTAGGTGATCTCAAAGATTTTTCCGGCCACAAACCGTCTGATCTGCGTGAGACCGTCAATCTCAACGACGTTGTCGAAAAGGCCATGGGCCTCATCTCAAGTCTTACCAAAAAAGCCACCAATGATCTCCAAATTGAATACTCTGAAAACCTCCCAACGTTACAAGGAAACAGCCAGAGACTTGGCCAAGTGGTTATTAACCTTGTCGTCAACGGCTGTCAGGCTCTTGGAGACTGTAAAAAAGGTCTTCACTTAACAACCGGCTACCTAGAAGAATCTGAGGAAATTTTCCTAGAAGTTAGGGATTTTGGCACCGGTATGCCTACGGAGGTATTAAACCGTATCAAAGACCCCTTTTACACCACCAAAAGAGACAGCAACGGAACAGGGCTAGGGCTCTCAATTTCTGACACCATCATCAGAAACCATGGAGGCTGGCTCGATTTCAAATCGCAGCAGAACCAAGGAACCACCGCAACCATACTACTGCCACGATACGCAAACGACGAAATTCAAGGAAGAATGATATGAGTACGACCATGAATCCGGAATACCCTATACTCGTAGTGGACGATGAGGAATCCATACTACTGTCCATAGACACAACCTTACAACTTGCTGGAATGAACAATATCGTTACCTGCAATGACAGTCGACAGGTAATGGGCATCACAAAGCAAAGACCACCTTGTGTCATCCTCCTTGATCTGAATATGCCTCACGTTGATGGAGAAGCTATACTCGACCAAATACAAAATCATCTCCCTGACACCCCTGTTATCATAATCACTGGGCGAATAGATGCAGAGACAGCCGTAAATTGCATGAAGTCAGGAGCTTTTGATTACATCGTAAAACCAGTGGACGAAAATCGTCTGGTAGCATCGGTTAAGAAGAGCCTGCTCTACAGTGAACTACACAGGGAAAACATCGCTCTCAAAGAAAAACTAAAGCAACAAGAACAGCAGAGACCAGATGCTTTCAAAGAAATAATCAGCCAGTCCCCTAAAATGGAAAGTATCTTTAGCTACGCCATGTCAATTGCCCCGACTTCTCAACCTGTACTCATCCGTGGCGAGACCGGCACTGGCAAAGAACTGATGGCAAGAGCCATTCACAACCTGAGCAGCGCCACGGGAGAGTTCGTTGCTGTAAACGTTGCAGGGCTTGACGATAACATGTTTTCCGACACCTTGTTTGGGCACGCAAAGGGTGCTTTCACTGGAGCAGAAACGAACCGCGCAGGGCTTATTGAACGGGCTGCTGATGGGACTCTTTTTCTGGACGAAATTGGTGACCTTAACAGCAACTCACAAATCAAGCTCCTGCGCCTGCTTCAGGAAAAAGAATACCTCCCCATCGGCAGAGATCACTATAATACAAGTAGTGCGAGGATACTCACATCCACCCATGTAGATCTCTGGCAACTGCAACGAGACGGATTGTTTCGAGAAGACCTTCATTACCGCCTACGTACCCACAGAATTACCCTTCCACCATTGCGAGAGAGAAAAGAAGACTTGCTTATACTATGCACCTATTTCGCCAAAAGTTGCGCAACCTCACTGGATAAAAAATGCCCTACTTTTCCTCCTGAAATGACCCCACTCCTGACAACCTACAATTTCCCAGGCAATATCAGAGAGCTACAAGCAATGATATTTGACGCTATTGCACAAAACAGTAACGGCATCCTCCCCCTCACTTCGTTTAAAAAACATATAAACAGAACCAAAATCACAGAACCCTCTATCGACAGTATTCCCATCACCTTTGCAGACCCGCTCCCAACTCTTAAAGAGGCCACACAGCTACTCATACACGAGGCCATGAAAAGATCTAAAAACAACCAATCAATAGCAGCCACTATGCTTGGGATATCCCAACAAGCACTATCAAAAAGATTAAAAACGTTTGACAACGGATAGGGTTACAACTTTAATTGTAGTTACAACAAAGGTTGTAACTACAACAATTCCTATGCTTCATACGCTACACACGGTTACCTAGAATTCACTACAACTTTAGTTGTAGGCCTCCAAGCCGCCGTATAATTCGTAAACATCAATAGTTACAAGCTTTTATTGAATTCTCTCTTTTTGGCATACCCATTGCAATCATAAAAGAGTAAGTTCCCAGTTTTCTACTAACATTCAACATTTGCACTAAGGAGAAAAACATGGCAAACGCACAAGCACCAATGGGTAATCCTGCAGTAGTAGGTCTCGCAGGTTTTGGTCTCACCACTTTACTTCTTCAGATTCACAACCTAGGCCTTTGTGGCCTTGGTCCTGTGATCGCCTGTGGTATTATTTTTGGTGGCCTTGCCCAGCTTATGGCTGGCCTACAGGAATTCAAAGTAGGTAACAATTTCGGATACAGTGCCTTTGTATCCTACGGTGCTTTCTGGATCGCACTCTGTATCATCCTTTTATTCAACAAGTATGACATCTATAAGTCTAGTGGAACTGACATAGGATATTTTCTCGTCGTCTGGACACTTTACACCGCAATCATGTGGGTTGGTGCTATGCGTATTCATGGCGCAATGGCCTCCACCTTCACCTTACTCCTTGCCGGCTTCATCCTTCTTGATCTTGCTCATTTTGGATACCCTGCAATGACTAAGGTCGCAGCTTATGTACTCATCCTTTGTGCATTGAACGCATGGTACATGATGGCCCACGTGATTTTCATGCAGGTTTTCGGTCGTGACGTCCTGCCAGTCGGCAAGCCTTGGATTGATCCAAAGCCAGTTCCTCAAGCCGAAGCACAAAAAGCATAAAACCAAAGTTAGGGGATAGTAGTTCCAGTATAAACTTTACTTAATGAGATAATTCTCACACAGAGAACGGAGCCCAGACTCCAAAACGACATTTTACTGAGGCCCATCCAACCGAGCTGTGTGTGCTAATTATCAATAAGTAAAATCCTCTTCCAGCCCGACAATCCGGTGATGAAACTCTCCATTTCATCACCGGATTTTTCTTTTGTTTTCCTTCCTCAAAGCAATCCTGTCCCATCCTCTCCTACACCTATTGCCAAAAGAAGTTGTGATTGAACACTGCCTACGATAAGATAGAGAGATAGTTGAACCTTTATTTGATTCCTGCAATGCAACACCCTCACAACAAGGAGCAGAACATGCCAAATACTGAGTACTGGGCAGATACATACCTGGAAAAATCAGTCAGTGCCGAAAAAGCCATTTCTCACATTCGTTCAGGCCAACGTGTCTTTATTGGTTCAGGTTGCGGAGAGCCACAAATCCTGATCCAAACTCTTGTTGAAAAGACCAACAACTTCAGTGGACTTGAGATAGTCCGTCTCCTCGGCCGTGAAACGGCATCACTTACCGCTATTGCTGATAGAACTAAAGACACCAACCTCAACATCCGCTCCATATATCTAGGCTCAACAAAACCGGAATCCATTGCCAAACAGCTGCGCTTCATCACACCGATGAACATGTCTGACGTACCGATGCTTTTCACTACACGAAAACTTCCTCTCAATGTGGCACTCATTCAAGTATCTCCCCCCGATGATTTTGGTTGGATGAGCCTCGGTATTTCTGTTGATGTGACCATGGCAGCAGCGCGCTCTGCAGACTTCGTGATCGCCCAGGTAAATCCATTAATGCCACGAGTTATGGGGCAAAGTTTTATTCACGTCAATGACGTAAACATCATTGTAGAATGTGAAGAGGAGCTCCTTGCCATCCCACCTTCTGCTGTATCATCACCTGCCGCAATGGCGATTGGTCACCACATCGCAAAATTAATCGAAGACGGATCTACCCTGCAAATAGGTTTAGATGCAGCTTCTCAGGCGACAGTACAGGCTTTGTCAAACAAGAACGACCTTGGCGTACATTCACAGTTTCTAACTGATGACATAATGCACCTCTACGCCACCGGTAATATCAACAATAAGAAAAAAGGGATCAACGAAGGTAAAATGGTTGCATCCATGGCAATTGGCAGTCACAACCTTTACGAATTTCTAAACGACAATCCTGCAATCGATTTCCACCCTTCAGATTACGTCAACGACCCATTCATTATCTCCCGACATAACAAAATGATATCTATGAATGTCGCCAGCACTATGGACCTTACAGGACAGGTCTCCACAGGTGCTTCAGCAGCAACACGATTTGCCGGAGTCTCTGGCATTCCCGACTTTGTCAGAGGTGCCCGCCGATCAAAGGGTGGTAAATCCATACTCATGCTTTTTTCCACTCGTGAAACTGAAAACGGCCTTGAATCAAATATTGTTCCCCAACTCAACAATGATGTTACCGTGGTCCCAAGAGGCGATGTTCATTATGTGATTTCAGAATATGGTGCGGTAAATCTCTTTGGTAAAAGCATACAAGAGAGAACAATTGCCATGATCAGCATCGCCCACCCTGACTTCCGCGACCAACTCTTTGATGAGGCAAAAGAATGTGGATACATCGGATCGGAAAGAAGTCTTGGTGAAGCATCAAGAGCCATATATCCTATTAACCTTGAGGAGACACTCACTGTCAATGGTGAGAAAATTCTTATTCGCCCAGCAAAACCAGTTGACGAGAGGCGAATTCAGGAACACTACTATAACTTGCCAAAAGAAGATGTGCTCACAAGGTTTTTCTGTCAAAAAACTATCTTTGGCAGGACCGAAATGGAAACACGATCACACGTTGATTATGTCAACGACCTTACACTTGTTGCTGTTGTTGGCGATTTTGGTTTTGGCAAAGTTGTGGCTGTTGCCGAATGCATGAAACTTAAGGGAAGTAATATTGCAGAAATTGCTTTTTCAGTAAGTGAAGATTACCAGGGCAAGAGGCTTGGTAGCTTTTTCATCAAAAAGCTTGCAGCAGTGGCCAGAGAAAGTGGTATAGGTGGCCTCACCGCCTACACTTTTCCATCAAATAAGGCGATGATTGCACTCTTCAAAACACTTCCCTACAAGGTGAAAACTGTATACGAAGATGGAGATCTTGTACTGACTTGTCGCTTTAATGAATTGGCCAGCTAACCACATCCCATCAGTGGCTTGCTTCCAACGCAGGCCACTTACCTCCTTAGTTTCTGATTTACATACAGTCTACAAATAGAATCCCGGCACAAGCGTGCAAGAAACATGTTCCGCAGTTTCTACGGAATTACCAATTATGCTCAGGAACAAATGAGAAGATAAATGAATGAACTGACGTCTTTTGCCCTGCTTGCTATTACCTCGTTTTTTACGTTGATAAATCCATTAGGAGTAATGCCAATTTTCATGACAATGACTGCGGATTTAGACCAAGAACATAAAATTAGAACGGCTCAAAAAGCATCTATAGTTTCTGTAATTACAATTCTCATCTTTGCATTTTCCGGTCAAATCCTTTTTAATTTTTTTAATATTTCAGTCAATAGTTTTAGAATTGTTGGTGGAGTTATATTCTTCTTTATGGGTATGGATATGCTTCAAGCAAGACTTGAAAAAGTTAAAATCAAAGAATCAGAAGTGAAATCTTACGTTAACGATATCTCTATTACACCATTGGCGATACCAATGATTTGTGGGCCAGGGGCAATTACAAATGCAATTGTTATGATGGAAGATGCCAATTCCATTATAAAAATAATGATATTGGTTTGTTGTATTTTAGCCGTTATGGCAATGACATACCTTATTCTTTACAGTGCTTCTCGTATAATCAAATTCCTTGGAGAAACCGGAATTAACGTTATGATGAGGCTCATGGGCCTGATTGTAATGGTTATTGCTGTGGAATTTTTCTTTAGTGGCTTAAAACCCATTATCATCGATATTTATAGTGGTATATAGAAGATGCAAAAAACGTGTTCATATACAAATCATCCTTAACCAGGCATTTAATCTATTTCACAGCGCCACCCTCGGGCTTGCTGGAGATCTCCGGTTATGTCAACGTTTGCTCCATTCCAGGAACACCTATTTCTTGATAGTACTTTCCTATGTAAATCCTTAACAAGTGGCACGATCCTGCCGTGCTATCAATCACCGCGATTGTAGATTTTATCAAAGTCAATTTTTGAAAGAGATAGATAAATGAGCTCTGGAGCTCCATAGATATCGATATTAACTTCTTCGATCATTCCAAGCGTCTGTAGGACTTTAGTTGATGCATGGTTTTTTAACACAGAAGCTCCATATATTTTGTGGTGTAAACCCAAATCAAAGGTAAATTTCAAGCATTCAATGGCCGCATTTACTGCATAACCATTTCCCCTCCTTGAGGTCTCAAACCCATAACGAATATCGGAAAAGAGCGGTTTTGGTGATCTTTCAACTCTTATGTAACCAATCTTGTTTGACGTCGATTTTTCAAAAATAGTAAAAGTTCCAAAACCTGAATCCCAATGCGCAATCCGTTTCGCCACAAGCTCGCTGATTTGCTCATCGCTATATGGTTTTCTATTGGGTAGATACTTTGTTGTCTCAGGGCATTTGGACATTCTGAGGTACAAATCTATATCACCCTCTACAATTTTCTCAAGAATCAGGTGTGTTGGTTCAAGCATCGATAGCCTCATCTTCTGGTAGATAATCATTATTGATAGTACACTGCTATAGAAACCCTTGTCAGATGGACGTAGTGTCCCTGACAACATATTCTAAACCAGGAACAACGAACCGGTGTCAAAATTCGGTTTTCCCTCTGGTTCATATATACAGGAAACACCTTTCGTTTGAGTATAATGTCGCATTTATTAGCTTCGATTTGGCAATGTTAAACTCAAGGGGCAATCGCTGAAATTAAGTTATCAGGAAGCTTTATCATCTGTTCTGTTGAAGTGATTAAGCTTGCCACTTGTTATATTTCTTGATTAGTTCATAATCTTTCTCTAAGAGAGAAACTAGCTCTTAACCATATAATGGATTCTCTCTACCAGTGAGGACTTTCTATGGCCAGGGGTAAACCCAACAAAGAATACCGGCCAAGAAACCTGCGACCGACTTAATTTGGGCAGTTCGCGGATAATAATTTTGACGACTTTGAGGTCTGCTATGACTCAGTTTCTTCCTGCAAATTCTTTACTCAATCGTGTGATTTTTACCGTCGTTGCAGTTGCCATCATCCTTAACAGTACTCTGGTTGAAGCCGGAGAGCGGACTCGTATCGGTCTCGTTCTCGGTGGTGGAGGCGCACGGGGCGCTGCTCATATCGGTGTTTTGGAGGTCCTCAAAAAACAACGCATCGTCATAGACTGCGTATCAGGTACCAGCATGGGTGCCCTTGTCTCAGGAGCTTTTGCGGCTGGGCTGAGCCCGGATGAAATGATATCGGCAATGGACAGAGCTAATTGGCGGGATATGTTCAATGATAATCCACCTATGTATGACACGAATCCTCACTGGAAATCTCTCGCCAATCGCTTCATCCCTGGATCAGAAATGGGTGTCACAGAAAACGGGCCAGAAGCTCTTCCCGGTGTCGTTAATGGTCAGAAAATCAAACTTTTTATCAATAAACTGGTCCATAGTGAATACGGAGAACCACAAATTGAACAGATGCATATACCTTTGTCCATTGTCTCCACCGATCTGGTCACCGGTGGGAAGGTTGTATTCCGCGAAGGAAGTCTAACCAAAGCAATGCGTGCCAGTATGTCGGTTCCAGCGGCTATGTCGCCCGTAAAAGAAGGAGGAAAACTGCTGGTTGATGGCGCTCTGGTGGCAAACATTCCCATAGATGAAGTACGAGATCAATGTAATCCGGATATTGTCATCGCCGTCAATGTCGGATCCCCTTTACTCAAAGCAGAGGAGATCGGTGGGATACCTTCGACAGTTGCCCAGATGGTTAACATCCTGACCGAACAGAATGTAACCAGATCTCTGGCAGATCTCAAACCAGATGATATCCTCATTAAGCCCAACCTGGAGGGTATCGGTTCGGGTGATTTTGAACTGTACAACGAAACGGTAAAACGTGGGCGGGAGGCAACTGAGGCTATACTTCCACGACTTCGGGAACTGAGCGTCAATAGGGCACAATATGAAGATTGGCTGATACACATAAAACAGATCTATCCCGAGTCTCTACCAGTTGTGGATGAGGTTGAAATTGTCAGAATCAACCGGGTCAATCCAGAATATGTGGAACGGCATCTGCAAAAATACGAAGGTGATCCCATCAATACCGAAAATCTCGAAAATGATTTGGGTCGTATCTATGGGGATGGCGAATATCAGAGTGTGGATTATTCCCTGCTGACCACAAGAGACAAGAATATCTTGCGTATCGCCCCGATAGAGAAAAAACATGGCCCTGATTACATAAGACTCGGACTGAATCTCGAGTCAAGACATGATGATTCGGCCTTCAATTTCCGGGCAGCCTACCATAAAACATGGCTCAATCACCTTGGAGGAGAATGGCTAGGAGGTGTACAGATCGGCGATGAGCCTAGTGTTTTTACCGAGTTCTACCAGCCTCTTGATCCGATAGAGCGATTCTTTCTAGAACCCAAACTATCCTTCACCAGAAGGTCGCTGAACATTTATGAAAATAACAGAAGTCTCGCGGAGTATGAAGCCGACGAAATCGTTCTAGACCTGCTCGGTGGAGTCAATATCGGTTTGCTTGGCCCTATCACAATCGGCTGGTCTGAGCGCTACCGAAGTGCCGACCTGAAGATTGGAAATCCGCTACTCAGTACTGACGAGAAACGTTTTGGAGGTTGGCTTGCAACTGTTGACTTTGATCAGTTTGATCGTGTGTACGTGCCAACCCATGGTTGGTCTTTTAAAGGTAGTTATTTTGATACATCCGAAGAAAATTACAGCAAGGCGAGGTTGGATTTGCGTGGAGCCCAGAACTTCAGTGATTACGTATTCTCTGGACGCCTGCAGGTCGCGGGTTCTCCTAGAGGCACTCTGCCCGTGTATGATTCCGTTGCTCTGGGAGGCTTTCTAAATCTTAGCGGTTTTATGCCCGACCAGATCATTGGAGATTCCCTATATTATGGGAGCGTCCGAGCTGAGAAAATACTCGGACAGTTACCCATTGGTCTTCGTGGAGATATGCGTATAGGGGTTGCCCTGGAAACTGGCAAAGTGGACGGCCGGTATACCGAGCTCGAACTGGAAGGCTGGCAAAATTCGATTGCTGTCTATCTTGGTGGTGAGACTCCTATTGGTCCGGTTTTCATCGGTTATGGCTATTCACAGGAAGGGATGTCGAGCATATATCTCTTCATCGGAACTCCATGATCCAATACGAATTCCCGAAGCTGATGCAATCCAGAAGAAATTAGGTATTGGGATAACTTCTGCGATACGGTCAAAAACAAACAACGATTCACGATATTTTCATCATCACAGCATCCTAACCGGAGGCGAAAATTCCGGTGTTTATTATAAAAGTAACTTTCGTCGTAAAATGATATAATACTGTATAAAAACGGTGGTGGAAGTAGGCCGGCATTTCACTGGTGTACGCTCTTTATTTATGAGCAACCCGTTTCACAGCATGGTTCCAAGATTTGTGCCTTTATTATTTGTGAAGATTATCATTTTATGAAATATGGTGATCTATCCAGCTTAGAAGAATATTTTTTTCCTGC
>JBLHNU010000002.1:0-219131 GCA_047622095.1 Desulforhopalus sp. | reverse complement strand
TATTGTTTTATTCATGGCCTGCCTCCTTGATTTTGGCTCTGAGTTGTTGGCTGTTGCTTTCAACTTAACCCACGTTTGCAAGGTTGGCAGGTCTGTTTTGCTTAGGTGGTAACCATTATATCTATCAGATCAGCTTTACTGTCTGAGCAGGCAGTGGCAAAGGCCTCAACTGCACGACTTCTTAAATGATCTGGTTTCTCTGGATTTTGTATAAAATCAAGCAGTGGTTTCTTCATTTCTAGCAAATTAGACCCGTTTGAAATCACATCGAAAACTGTGAGAATCAGGTGGGAATCATATTTGTTTTCCAATAGGAGTTGCTTGAAATCTACAACCAGTGCTTGGTCAGATAATCCGCCAAGAGCATGGTACGAACGATCTCGACCACGGAACCATGGATCTTTTTTTGCCAATTCTTTCAGGGCAGCAAATGCATTTTTTTTTGTTCCTGGTGTCCAAGAGTGAGGTTCACCGTAAATTATAGCTCCGTAGGGATCATGAACTAACACATGGTCAGCCATACCGGACAGCATAGTTACCAACCACGCGTACACCCCTCTAAGGTCAGGTGCTGTACCGCCATCTCTTCCAGTAAGTAGTGCCATGACCCGACGAAGCGGAAGGCCTTCACGAATTCGTGAGGCTAAGTAACGTGCAGCCATATACTCTGCAATTTTTCGGTGCTTTGGTTCAATTTTTTTCGCTTCAACTGGTTTGAATACACTGCGTCCGGTAGCAACTTTTAACGAAAAAAGATCACCATCAAACTCATGAATCGGGGGAAATTTCGAATTAGCGGTAGTTCTATCAGAGGAGATGCCGGAGATATTAGAAAGCATGAGGATTGCAGCAAGGTAATCTGATGCCCGTTTCAAGTCTCTATCGTTTACCCAATCATCTACAGCTTCGGAATGATTTTTATTTAGCTCTTTAAGTAGTAAACCACAGGTACCTTCCATCAACTCTGACAGGTTGCTTGGCCATTTGTTTTTTTTTGTATAGAATTGATTTAAAAGAAGAAGATTTTGAGGGTTGCTTAAGAAATCATCAAGACCATGTTCTTTAGCACCTTCGACGAATTCTTTGGAATCTGGAATAAGCGTAAAAATATCATTGGGACTAAGTGGCTCCAATTCTAGTTGTACTATTGGAGTACCATTGCTTACTGTACTGAGAGCTCCAAGGTCTTTGCCTCCGTGCCATTCAGCGGTGCGACAAGAAATCCGAACTTTTGGACAGTCAAGTTCTTTTAACCGTCCAATAATTGCATCCATTACATCGATTCCATTCGCACGGCTTCGATGTTCATCCAGACCATCGAGGTAAAGAGTTTTACCTCGATAGTTATCTAAAGTGGTAGTGCTTAGAAATTCTCCGATGCGCACAAATTCTGCTCTGGGTTCTTGGCAGGCTGCAAGCTCAAATGATGTTGTTTTGCCAAGCCCAGGCTCTCCCAATACAACAAAAACATGAGAGCTAAAGAAAACATTTATTTCTTCTGGCGATTGTGGGGAAGAACCCTTGGTCTTGGGGGCGGTTTGGGTAAAATATCTGGTGGCTTGTGTCATTCTAGATAATCAATGGTTGAATGGATGTTTTAGAGATAATCTATGATTGTCTAATATTGTTGTTTAGTCAATGAACCGCGATTATTTATTATGAAAGAGCAACTGTTTTGGGTGAGTTGGGGAAATGTAAATGGGTGATAGATCCTCAGCTGCAGATGGGGTAATTCTGCTTTTGACTTTTGTCACAAAGTTGAAATTACAGACTACCACTAAAACAAAAGAAGTATTACGCCAAGCACTGCGCTTCGTCTGGAAAAATATTTAGGAACGATATTAACCCAAAAGATCAATGCAGATTTCCTATTGGCACCTCTACCTGTGCTTGACACTTTCGTGTTCGGATGTTGTGTTCACAAGGTCTATAGGAGAAGAGACTATTATCTCTATTTCGTAAGCTCAATGCAACCCAGAATACTAAGTAGTGTGCATACAATAGTTATACTACTATAGTATGACCAACCCGGAGCGGAGACTGATAGTAGTTACAAGGATAATTCAGGTAAGTGAAGGAGAGAGGAAAGAGTAGACATACACTACTCGGAGTGGAGCGTTTAGCGCAACGGTGAGTGGTGTATAGATGCGAATGACGAACGAGTGAATCTGCATGAATTCTCCGCCGTGACGTATATCAGGCTCTCGGATAACAAAAGAATAACACCTTCCCTGACAGACTCTAGTTTTCTTGAACCAAAAAGATAAAGCAGCTCATCGCCATGATCATATGGATTTTCTCCTTTTGGTTCATGGACCGTATGAATTGGAATTTTATATTATTTATTTTTTATTGGTTCCATTAACGGAATCAAACGTCCCATGGCATCCGCACCTGCACTCTCTCACTCAGCCTTCAGTCGTTTATCGAACTTAGGAATTCTGTTTACTGCGCTACGCTCCATAAACGAGAAGTTCCGAAGGTCGCCTCACTCCATCATGCTTCATTCTCTCGATTGATACTACTCCATAGGACTATGATTCCTGTCAAAAGATGAGAGAGGTTAGATTTGTTTTTTGCTTCAGCTTTTTTATGCTCAAATTCAACTGTTCGAAAACCTCTTCAGAGAGTAAATTATTTATAGTTCATCTTATAATTCGACCAGCGAGACAAAAGAGGTCTCCAAAAAATACACCATTCTTCGAGATGCTACTTTTTGTAACTAGCTGTTTATATACTATTAGTGAATTTGAAAATGTTTAACTGCAGTTGGAGATGTTACATCTATAACGGTCTTAATCATTGGACATAAGGTTTTTCTTGCTATCTCAGTAAAGCCGCCTTGGTCACCTTCACTGATTTCTTGCTCAACATCAGGAGTAGAAGCTTTTTTCTCTTCCTCCTTACACAGTTGGGCTAATGTTTGTGGGCTGTTTGATTTGTAACCAAGCTTTGTATCAACCTTGTGACCATGTTTTAGTGAAATAAACCATGGTAATCTTAATTTCTTGATGGTGTTAAGGTAGCTCATGATTTGCCTGTTCAAATGATCTGGATAGCGTTTTACCATTGAGGCAATTGATTTTTTAATATTCATGCTCTTCATTGTCTCTATTGCGTCCAATGCCTCACAACAGCAATAAACTTTATCCCTACCTCTACGGTGAAACTGCTTACTGAGAACTTTGAATGGCAGCTGCTCTTCTTTAGTGGCTTTTGTAAGATGGGTTACTTTTAACTTCTTACCCAAGATGTTTGCCACTTGCTGCCGATGGTTACCATCAATAATATACTCTTTCCCTGCTTTGGGATCTTCCCAAAGAATAGCAGGTTCAAGCTGGCCTTCTTCTTCGATATCTCTGAGAAGACCAGTAAAAATGTCATCCGGCAATGGCATCAACATCTTTGATGTCCAGTGGACAGGATATTTATTAATTCTCTTGTCCATTGATGGCTCTACTGGTCGTGTTGAGTTTCTGTTGTCGTTTAAGTTTATCATGCAGCCTTCCTGAACTTTTTATAATCTCTGCTTGTACCGGTAAAGATCACAACTTTCTTTCTCATTCTGGACATAGCGACATAACCCAGCCTCATCATCTGATTTTCAGTTATTAGATTTCCATACATTGAGTTGTTGTCTGCACTCACTATGTCAGTCCCATCCAAGAACACGACATCATAAGTTGATCCCTGGGACTTATGGGCAGTGCAGGCAAAGAGCTGTTTCAAGTCCACTGACCTGTCTTTAATTTCACGGTACTTCTTCCAATTTTTCTGTGTGGCCAGTGGCTCAAGAACTCTATCCATAGCGACCCTACTTTTCCAGTAAACAACATCCTCATCGTTGGACAGAGTCACCATCATATGGCCGGGATGATCCTCTACATCAGTCACAGTAAGAATGTCACCATTCCGATTTCCCCAGGAACTCAGCGTCCTTTCCTTGTCTGAAGAAAACTTAGCATCGAAGTTTAAGACGACTATCAAATCCTCACGGGATGTAATCAGGGCATCGAGCATAGTGTCTCTCAGTCTGTCGAGATCAAGATCTACCTCGCATCGCTTTGCGGATTGAAAGCAGGACATGAAGATTTCCGATTTGTTTTTTGGCTGAACCTCGTGGAAGACTGCAGGGTCTGCATTGCATTCAACAAGCTGACTCCTTAGCTGTATTCTGGCCATACTCCTGGTGAGAGTGCTTGCATATCCAAACTCCCATCTCGACAAGTCAATTTTCTTGGAGAGGAACAGGGGTAGCGATTTGGCAATACCCTGCAAGAGTTCAAGGTGATGCCTCCTGAATCGGATTGTGGTTTGGCCTCGAATGATAAAGCCTTTGTGCCATGATCTATCCTCGAATTCGTGATATTCTGCATGTGCTGGGATTCCTGTGATAGGTATATATTTTTCCATCATTCATCCTTTTCTAAACGTATTGTTTAGGTGGCTCGTTTTCGTCGCAGGTGAACTGGCAACTGTCTTTATGGAAATACAGACCGTATAAAGGTTCCTCTCCTGTCTCTCGTTGCTTTACACAATTCAGCATCGCGTCAAATGAGTACTGAACCTCTGCTGCGCCTTCTTCCTTTGGTTTATTCCGCCACCATATGAAAACATTGTGAACCATATCAGTTATTGCGCCTGTTCCCTTGACGTCAAACTTCCCTGGCATTCTGCTTTCATCCATCTGTTTTCGTATATGGACAACCAAATGAACATGAACGTCATGCTCGCCAGCTAACTCCATAAGACGATCGACCAATGCCTTCTGACCGTTGTAGTCGTCTTCTCCGAGTCCACATTTAGACAATGAGTCAACCTGGAAATGGGTGACGCCATATCGTTTCCTTGCGTAATTGAACACTTCAATAATTCGATCTGCTTTTGCTGTCCCATACACCTCAAACAGAAAAATATTATCTCCTAGAAAATCAGCTGCCCTTTTTCCTTCTGCTGCTCCAGGGTTATCTTTTCCAATAATTTGCTGGTACATTTTCCGGCCTAGTTTTCGGGGTTTCATTTCCATACTGGCAATACAAACTTTATGACCTTGAGCCACTGCGTCTACTGCGACTTGAGAGAGTGCTATAGACTTGCCATGACTGTTAATACCAGCCCATATTGAGATCTCTGAAGGACGTAGACGAATACCACAAAAGGTTTTAGACCATGGAAGCCTTAACCCGTTAATGTGTGAATGCTTAAACTCATCCATGATTTTGTCATGGTGGTCTGATAATTTTGTGAGCTCTTCAGGGTCTTTGGTTTTTGCAGCTCCAAGATATCGAGCTAAAAGTACACCGTCTACATGAGCCTCATTAGAATCTTTGTATTCACCGAGATTAACAATTTTGCAACGCTCTATTCCAAGGCGTGTAATGATCGGCTGTATAGCAGATTGCCCTGCTTCATCCATATCCATAGAGACATAAATGGTCTCAAAACGTTGGAGTCGTTCAAAGTCATTTGATAACCAAGCGTCAGTAGAATTTGCACCATTCGGAACACTGAGAGCTGGAAAGCCTTGCATAGACGTTGCTATCAAGCATGGAATCCCTCACGGTGGTGCCATTCCTAAAGGCAAACTAACTGAAGATGGTGTGCTTCCAGAGAAATACGACCTTCAAGAAATGACTACCAAGTCCTATCCCAAGCGCACTGAAAAGAACGTGGTTGATTCTGACGGTACTGCAATATTCACTCATGGAAAACTGACGGGTGGTAGCCTTTTGACACAAAAGAAGGCAATTCTGCATGACAAGCCTATTATTCACTTGGATATGGAGAAGGTTACTCTTGATGAAGCTGTTGACCTACTGAGGGCTTTTACTCATAAGAATGGGATTGAAGTCTTGAACGTTGCCGGGAGCAGGGAGAGCAAAGACCCTGAGATTTACGATAAGACTTTTCAGGTGGTAGAGAAAGCTATTACGAGATCTGGATAGCTTATGTTTAAACATCCTTCCCAACTACTGCTCTTTCTGGTCACCCTGTTCGCATCAGTCGCTCACTCACTTTTCAAACTTCAATCTGTTGCACTTATTGTATTACTTCAGCTTTAATATTCGTATCTACATTTGCGACAATGGAGCTTTCTTGGCTATTGTTCTATTCATATTTAGGCTCAAAATCATCAACATGGTTAATGCAAAGTGGGCGAGAAAAAACTTTTAATAAAATCACAGGCGGTGTATTTGTTACTGTGGGCGTTCTACTTTCGACATCGAGTAAATCATCAACATAACAAATGTATCAAAGGGACTTGCCTCGGCAGTTTTAGGTTTTTAAATTCTTGCCGGTTAACAAGGTTTCCGAATGCTTTAAATACTATTAAACACCCCCGCAAGCCTCTTGTGCTTGTGTTGCGTGAAATATTGAAATGAGAGTATGAAATGGAAAGTTATACTATAAAAAAAGAAATTAAAATATTAGCTTCACCATCAGTAGTATTTGATAATCTAACAAGTTCAGAAGAAATAATAAAATACTTCCCATTGAAAGAAGTTATATCGTCATGGAAGGAAGGATCAGAAATACTATATAAAGGCGAAATTAATAATCAGGCATTTACAGATTATGGAAAAATTGATGTGCTATCACGTCCTAACACCTTTAAATACACGTATTGGAGTGATAATCACGGAACAGAAAGAAAGCCTGAGAATCATCTCAGCATTAAATATGAACTGGAATGCCATGATAATGCTACAAAACTAAAATTAGAGCATAGTAATCTGAAGAACAAAGAAATGTATAATATGATGAATGATTCAGTTTGGGAATACTTGCTTAATAATATGAAAACACATATTGAATCAATCACCTAACGATCTATCCTTAGTCGTTAGGTGCGCTTGTGCGTTGGCACAACAAGTACGGGTAATGATGAGCGGTGCAAAACGCCCTCGCTTGTGCTTCCAAGCAAGACCTTCATCAACGCCCCTCTTCCGTGAGAACCGACCACAATCATCCCAACTGACAGTTTCTCTGCTTCATGTAGAATAGTCTCGACCGTTGATCCCTGGACAAATAGTGCTACGCAATCAATCCCTTCTGCGCGCAATTTTTCTGCGTATTGCTGCAAGGATTTATGCTCGGCATGGAATCTACTTGCAACGGCATCTCGCTCCGTTTGCGGACCGACTGAGTAACCCACAAAATCAGGCTCAGGCTCAGCAACGTGGATTAGCCACATCTTAGCATTCAAAGATTTCGAAATATTCCTTGCATTCTCGATTACCATTTCTGTCGAATCCGAAAAGTCCACTGCTGCCAGAAGTTCCATAAAACCTCCCAATTTGCTTTAATCTATGAGCACCTAACTAATTATTATCCAGAAAGAGGATATCATTCAAACAGAGGATTGGCGATTTGGATAATTCCAGCAAATCACCCGCTTTCTAACTGGATATCATGCAGCATAGGAGTGATAACCAGTTTCCTGATATCATTCATCCTACAATATTAAAATAGCTATAGGCAACCACAACCAATTTGCTGATCACATAGCTTGAGACTATTACTGATCAGTTTGTAGGTTATCATGCCTTGAAAATTTGTCTGAAATGGAGCACTCTGATTTATAGATAATTCCAGACCATCAATCAAAAGAATTGCTCCATTTTGAGCGGAGATACTGACTGATAGTATTACTGAATCTCTGATCTTCAAAAGTAAAGATCTCTCCTATAAATTGAAACTCCCGCCTATGCCCACAAGGTAGGACAAACCGAATCTATCCTGCCAATGATTCTCTGGAATTACCTGGGATTTCAAAATGCTTTTTCCTTGTCAGGTATTTCTGGGTAATATTAATGCCTCCCGTTACATTGGAAGCAAACTATTTAACCATTGAGTACAATAGGTTAGCGACGACCGCGAAAAGGTTGGGAAGAATCCATAAAGGAGATACTGGCTGTGCCCGGTGGAACATCCAGCGATTTTTCATCACTCCGTTGTCTTGACGAATATACTACCTTTTGCTGTAACACAGTTCCCTGTGCATCAAGGAACAAAAGACGTACATCGAAACTCTCCACTGGAAAACTAAGAGCAGCGCTACAACTCAGGAGCATGCTCCCGTCCGTCAGTGTATAATTATATTCAACTATCAATCCATTCGATTTAAAGATGTCCTTAATTGTTCCTGTCTGCAACAATTCCACCCTCTTTTCAACGGGAACAACGCTCCCAACCATCGCGCACCCGAAAAGGCCCAAAGATACAAGAATAAGTGTACAGTATAGAGTGTTTTTTGATTTTTGTATTATAGACTTATCACTCATATTCCCTCCTTGAAGACTGTACTAAGTACAGCAATTAAAACATCAAAAGACTTAGCTTTCCTGAGTCAACCGATTCCACCCTAAAAAATCTTTTCTCAACTTGTGAAAGAGATAATTTAACAACTCCCTAGAAAAAAGTGGACTATAAGGGTAACCTATTTCTAGAGTTTTATTAGCTCAATTCGGCTAATTTTACTACTTAAGATAGTTATGAACTTTATTTTTATCAAGACCAGTTTTGGCTACGGAAGACTCTTTCCCCAAAGAGACATGTCCTCTCATTACCAACGGTCTGATATTTTTCCCAAATGAGAGGAAAGTCTTTACTGATCTCACAAGTGGAGGAAGACGTACCATATGTGAACCTCAGTGCAAAGGAATGATTTCCCTCACAGATATTCCATTTGAATACAGTGAAAAACACAGAAGTTTGTATGGAAATTATGGACTTATTATTGATAGAGAATGGGCGATTAGTAAGGGGTTACCTAAAGGAAATTATGTTGGTCCGTACCTTCTTACTGATATTGAGTGCTTATAGTCTTTATAGCAGAAACATATCCCAACATTCTGCTCAGATACTTTTTCCCAGCAACTCATTAGAAGGTATTACAATGTTTAAACTACTCCCCTACCACGAACTGCCTGATCTCGTTACCGTCCCTGAAGCCGCAAAATTCCTCGGAGTAGGCCGAAAGGTAGTCTATCAACTGCTGGAATTTGGTGAATTAAAAGCCATCAGGCAACGGAGTAAAATATTAATAGACCCCTGCTGTCTCTACGAGTTTAGAAATAAGGGAAAGATGTGCTAAAAACAGCAAGCTCTTCATCCTCCAACAGCAAAGGGTTTACAGCAGTATCATTACTATGAATGCCCTGCTGTAGTTTAGCTCTGTAATCGGTTTAAATACTACACCTCGCATCCCAATACTCTTCGCACAGAAGGCATTTGAAGGCTGTGCTTATCTGCTGTGGGGCAGATTCCACATTTTTTCAAAGTCAACGCTTATCTCCATAGCCCACAATTCTCATCAGTTCAGGTGGCGTTAGCTTCGAAGTTTTTACCTGTTGATCATAATTAACTTCTCCCCAAACAGCCTAACAAGAAAAATTCATTTAAAAATCCGAGATTCTTCCAGATCATCTCGGCTTCTATTGGCACAAAATAATGATCATGAAAAATACTAAACTAATTCTTTTCTTGTCATTAATCGTAGCTAGTTATTCACTTCTGCATTCTGGAGACATGGAAGTCTTTGCTAATGAATACGTAACCCGTTCAGGTAAATCTTTACATATCGAAGAGACCCATCCTCAGGGTCAAAGTCTGAGTGACATACATCTCAACTCATCTGGATTTGATCATAACCTTTCAGAGACCCTTGAAGATCGCAACCCAATCAAAAGTGTTTATATAGGCGACTTGGACGATAATGAGTTTGATGAGTTTTATATCATCACCGTATCAAGTGGGTCAGGCAGCTATGGAAATATAATCGCCTTTGCTTCTAACAGAGATAAAAGCCTATCCATGATACATTTTCCTACGATTCGGTCTGGAGATGAGCGCTTTGATGGTTATATGGGACATGACAACTTCCACATATCCGGGAATAAGCTAATTCGATCTTTTCCAATTTTTCTGTCATCCAATAAAAACTCGAATCCTACCGGTGGAAAACGTCAATTAACATATGGGTTATACCCTGGCGAAGCTTCATGGCAGCTTAAAATTTTAGACCTCAAAGATATTAAATAACAATTGGCTTTCTCAAGTATTAAGGGTTTTGGATAAATTACCCTTATTCTTGAATACCCTCGCGTACGAGATTGTTCCAGAGCATCTCGGAGATTCTCTGGAATTATCAATAATTTGGAATGCTCCATTTGTAGCTAGTTTTATGGAAATAAGTTTGGGTTTTCACAAGCGCCAGAATGCTTCTTTCTCCGGCATTCTTTGGGCATGAGCACTTATGAACAGAACAGGAAACCCTCTAAGAGTATGAGTTCATATTAAATTCCGATCTTCGTCATGGCAATCTTAACGTTTAGCTCAGGGGTGCCGCCAAGAATCACTGACGCAGCCTCAGATATTGTGTAGGTTTCTATAAATCACCATCAGTGGTTCCTCATAAAGGTTGATGGAATGGAAAAGAGATGACCGTCTGTTTCATCATCGGCCACAGACACAACTTCTATTTTCGTAAGCGGGCAGATCAAGACATACTTAAGCGACCACTCTGGAGACAAGTAATCGCCAAAGTAATCAATCCACTTGACGCTATCTCCTGCAACTATGTTTCTTGGAATGTCCATTTCGCCCCTATCAGATGCTATAAAAACAACTCCTGCTTGATAGGGAGAAGCCTACACGACGATTTTGGGCAAAAGTGTATCGGGACGTAAAAGGGGTGTAAAAGGAAGTATCGGGACGTAAAAGGGGTGTAAAAGGAAGTATCGGGACGTAAAAGGCGCTTGACAGGGTTTTAAATGAGTGAAAAAAACTGCCGTATGAAATTGACGATATGTCGCCTTGCTGTAGTGTAACACCACAACATAAAAAAAGCTGAGACAGGTAACCCAGTCTCAGCTTTTCTCTTTGATATTGACGGGCTATCTTACAAACTCCCCCCATAACCAAACACATATCCTCGTTGAATAATACTTAGCCCTTCTTCAAGGTCACACTTTAAACCTCATAACTAATGCGGATAGATTTTCGGCCAATGTAGAGAGTTCATCTGCTGCTGTCTGAACATGAACGCTACTTTCTTTCACATTCTCAGATCGTTCTTTAACTTCCACAACACCTTGTGATACTTCTGAGGTCATTAGACTACTGGAAGCAATACTTTGATTTATTTCACTTACGCCCTGTGTTGCTTGCGTAACATTTTGAACAATTTCATTAGTCGTAATGGATTGTTCTTCTACAGCAGTAACGATAGTTTGGACTATTTCATTCACATCTGAAATGACAATTGCTATGCCACTGATATCTTCGACTGTCATTTTCGTTTGAGTTTGAATATCACTAATAGCTTCACGGATACTGCCAGTAGCATTAGCCGTCTCACGCGCAAGTTCTTTAATTTCATTAGCAACTACAGCAAATCCCTTACCAGCTTCTCCGGCACGTGCTGCCTCAATGGTTGCATTGAGGGCGAGAAGATTAGTTTGTTCAGATATTTCGGTTATGGTCTCCGTTACCCTGCCAATAGAATCTGCTGCCACACCTAATGCTTCTACACCTTTTTGTGACCGCTGGGTTGTAGCTACAGCAGTAGCTGTAGTTTCACTAGCTCTGGCACTATTCTCAGCTATTTCCTGAATAGTGTTTCCCATTTCTTCGGTCGCAGCGGCGATCATGTTCAGGTTTGTGGTTGATTGCTCAGAGGCTGCTGCAACAGAATCCATATTACCAGACACCTTATCAGCATTTGACGCAGACTGATCAGCAACAATAGATGATTGATCAGCATTGTCAACGAGTTGTTCAGCAATAGATGCAAGCTCAGTTGCTGCAGCGGCAAGCGACTCGGACGATTGATTAATTTCTGTTAATACATTATTTGAGCTTCCGACCATTTCATTAAGTGAACTAGACAGTGAGCCCAGGGCATCCTTTGACTTTACAGTAAACTTAACTCTATAATCACCAGCCCCAACTTTTTCGGCAACATTGGATATCTGTTCAACTCTGCCATTGACCACCTTAATTAGTAGAAAGTTGAGAGCAACACCGATCAATAACATTAAAATGCCAATAATAATTGCGTCTTTGATAAGTTTTTTATCAAGACCATTAATAATGTCGATATGATTCATCCCAACACCAACGAAGACATCCCAAGAATCAAAATGACCAACATAAGCAATCTTTTTTTCACCCTTCCAGAGATATGTAAGAAAACCTTCCTCTTTGAGATTTTCAAACAATGACCCTATCCCAGGTAGCTTATAGATAGATGTATCTGGACCCAGTGATGGGTGAATAAGAAATTCGCCTTTGCTACCATAGACATAAAAATAACCTGGGCCCATCTTCGTACCATTCACGAGGGCACGTACTTCTTTGTTAAGCATTAAATCACCAACAAAAACTGCACCAACAATCTCCTTTTCGTCATTATATAGTGGGGAGTAAGCTGTAAGGTACCAATCGTCAACAACGAAAGCCTTCCCTAAAAAAGTACCTCCACTCATAATTTTTTTATATACCGGACTTGAGCTGTCAATATAAGTGCCTATGGCACGCTCACCATCTTTCTTTACAACAGAAGTTGAAATGCGAATGAGCTTATTATCGTATAATTGAAATATTGTAGCTTTAGAACCAGTCTCTTTCGTAATTCTATCAACAAAATCGTTTTCTAAATGTACTTCACGAACACCTTTCTTCATCACAGGAAGTTCGAAGTTCCCAATTCTGAAGGTGTCAGCGTCAAGATAAAGTGCCTCACCTGAGCTCATCTTAAACTCAAAATACTTAAGATCACTGGTTAATTTATCTTTAATCTGATCATCAAGAGCATATAAGGCATTCATCATTGATGAATGGATTGTTTCCAGTGCCATTTCACCTTGATCGAATAATCCTCTAGTTGAAGATCTTATCGATACAATAGATAAAACAGAAATTGTTACAATTGAAATGAGAGAAACAATAACAAACATCATTGTGGTGAACTTCATATCTCGTATACTCGATAGCATTGCGTTTACCCCTCGAACTTGTGTTAGATAAAATACGAAATTTAGTAGCAACCATTTCCGCTGGAGATACTAAAATCACGACCATGTACCACAGAGTATCACCAACAGAAATTATTGTTAAGAAGTTTATCAATGCATTCCTTAAATAGGTCTATAATCTATTTCCCAAGATACGTATCCCGCTGAGCACGTACCCATCTTTCTAAATCTTCATGGCAAGATATCCACGTTTTCTGCCCTTTAATTTTGAAAGCAGGTATCACTGACCACAACAACTTTACATAGCTCTTAGTGAAGATTTTTCTTGTACTCCATTTATTGTACTTGGTGGTTAGCGTTGTTGGTTCAAATTTCGAATAAAAAAGACGACTCATTGATGTTTCCCCTGTGCAGTTTGAGTTTGATTAACAAGGAGTATTTGGATATCAATGCAAGTAGTTAAAGAGGTATCTTATAACAATTACGACCGGTCAACCACTTACCATCCTGCACATGTCTCTATTTAAGCAATTTGTGTGCCCTTAGAGGAACAATCGATGTTTCTTAATCTTTCAGGTTATTTAGGGAAAACCCAGGCGTTCTATTTGATTACATTGTTGTAATACCTTAGAAAGGAAGTGCACGTTAAGTACATATTTGTCGGTAATGGGCGAGTAACCCAGCTAGAAAGAAAGTCCGATTCATAGAAAGCTTACCAACTGACTTCCACTATTCTATGGAATAAGATAAACCCCCAAATACCTTAACCAAGGATATTTCCCCTTCGTTGAAGGGATAGGGCTACACCACGTCTTTCTGCAAGGCTAAACGCTTTCCCTTACGAAACCGTTACAGTGTACGGCGATGCTTTTTGTGAAACCAAACCAGAATTTCAGGCGGAGACTTTCTATCTTTCTAAGGAATAAGCGCTGAACTTTTCATTTCTTTGAAAATGCTTATCTTCATAATATGTAGAGGAGGGACTGGATTACCAAATTGCCATCCCCCCTCAACCCTTGAGTACGACATTTAGGGAGGTAACAAAATATGAACACCCAAAATGAAATGGTTGAATCATTTCAAATATCTCACCGAGCCTATATGAAAAACCTCGGCATTTGCTTAGACAACATTGAGAAGGATTTTGAGGAGGCACGAGAAATAGACAATATCTGCACCGGTGAATGGTGTAGGGCTATAGAATTTTCGTTGGATGAAATGGCGAAGGATCTTTACTCTATCAGCGAGCCACGCTGGTCTTCATCGGACTATTCTCGGACATTGCGAAATATGAGGCGCAGACTTCACGATCTTTATTCAAACTATAAAGGATCTCCTTCACCGAGTTCCCACTGATATCATTGAGGTCAACTATGAGTGACGACAATCACAAAACTCTTTGTGCTCATATCGATGATGAGCTTCATGTCAAAGAACCCAAAAAGTATATTGAGCTAATTCACCCAGCAACTCACTATTGCCAGGGCTGTGGAAGAAGTGCGGCTAAAGAGGAAAATGTTTGTATGCCGCAAAAACTACCTTAATCCTTAACACGAGCCGCCTGGTCTCTCGATGAAAGAGAGGTCAGGCATTATACAAAACAACACGAGACTATGACCTATCAACGAGCCCTGCGCCACATGAGACTAGGACTCTGACCCAAGGTCATGCCAAGTGTATACACTCTACCGCAAACCTCGCACTTGATTGTATCGCCATCCTTCACATGCTGGTCGTTAATTTGGATGAGGTCAGGGCGGATATTGAGGCAGCAGTCAGGGGCACCTTCTGTATCCATGGTCGTTTCTGAGTAGTTATATGTTTTCATGGTTGGGTTGTAGCATAAATTTTGGTGGATTGGAATAAGGAGGGATGATTTTTCAGCGCATAAAAATATGGGTGCACTTCTGATACCGATTGGGCAAAGTCGGTGCAAACATACTTTTTTGAAAGTAGTGTTTTTAACACCAAATTATAGTTTCTCTGCGGTTTGTTATTACGACAGGCCTAGCTCTTTTTCCAACTGATCAATTTCATTTTGCAATTTTTCCCTATCTGAATCAGACAACTCTGCATTACTCAATTGTAAACGCATTCCAAGAAGCCTCATCTCCATTCTGTAATCATCACAGGTGTACTTCAAGATTTTTTCTGGTTTGTTTTCACTCATATTATTTAAAATCCTCTCACCAGATGAAAATTGCGGGCTAACTGTCCATCAATCCAGATAATTTTGATTAAAACGAACGCCAACGTAGACCCCAAACAAACTACCAATCACACTCATCAGATAGGCGGTCATAACTCCTACATGAGCTCCTACCCACCAGCCACCCCAACCAAAGATCGTTATGCTAATAAAAAGAATAAGTTTTTTCATATTATTGTAAGGATAACCTTTCCGTGATCGCAGAGCTATCAACATCAACTAATCCACCTATCAGCAAAGGCAGGTAGATGTGCCGCATCCTTTTGGGGAGATAGTCTTGAACGAAGATAAGAAGTTGGCCGTAGATCATTGTTATTCATCAGGAACACTAGTGCTTTACTTGTTTCTGATTTAATTTTTCGCTAAAACTAAATCACATAGCTTTCGATGAGATAAGTTGTACTTTTAACGCAAGCTTTCTGCTTATGCAAGTGAATGATTTTCTAGGGTTACTGTGTTTTGGAACAGAGTAATAAAACGCTCATAGTCATCTCTGCTACCAAACACATTTTCTCCGCACCTTCCACGATTCATAACGTGGTACCTGGCGTCGGGGAATTTTATTCCAAGAGGTCTCCATGCCATACATGAAAAACATTGTAGAGACAACCATGAGTCAAGCAAAGATTTGACCCCTTTAGACCCCTTTATAACGAAAGAAGAAGCTCAAAAAAAATTATTAGTAGAAAAAAATGGTCAATTTAAAATAGCTACAATCTTAGGTATTCAACTAGAAGGGAATCCTGTTAGTAGTGTTAGTACAGGAGAAGTTGGTATACAAATTGATATTCCTATTAAGAAAAAATCAAAATTATGGAAGCAATGTATCAATTAGCAATTCAAACACTAGAGTCACATACCAAACCATTCAACCAGGCCCGCGAGCACGCGCGTTTTATCGTGTTTAGCACAACATTGTACAACGCTCTAAATTGGTAGGCGTGCTGGAAGAGGTCAAGTTGTGTTTTGGCTCTGGTCGCATCTCCTTTGTACCTTATTTTCAACATTTCACTTTTATTGTGTTTAATTATAATGCATTACACCCACGACGTCATGGACTTCGAATCCGGGAGACATAGGTTCGAAGACCACGGGGTTTAAACAAAAACAGAAATGGCTGATTTATCACCAATGCCTTACGCTGTCAATAGCGGCTATTGCCACAAAAGTTTCATCATAATTCGATCTTTACACAATCTTTATATGATCTTTATCTAATAACTATCTTACGAAATTATCTTTCATGTGAGGCAGAGTAGTTGGGCTTTTTCAATCTTAACGATTACCCAACTATTCAGCAAATTTAATCTTTTCATCATATGGAGGAGATCATGAATAAATATTTTCTAAGATTACTGGTTAGCATTTCGTTGGGGATGCTACTCACCGCCAGCCATGCAATGGCTGGGAAGATTTTCGTCACAGTGAAAAACCTGACCAACGGCCTTTACTTCACTCCACTGCTTATAACTGCTCATGATAGCAATACCCGTCTTTTTGAATTGGGGGTTACGGCTTCTGATGAGTTACAGGCTATGGCAGAAGGGGGCAACATTGACCTATTAACACAAATGCTCGGAGGAGCTGATCAGGACACTATTATAAATCCGGCTGCTGGGTTACTAGGGCCTGGGGATATTGTCGACGACATACAACTCAATACTCGTAAAACCAAAAATCGGTACTTGTCGATGACTGCAATGCTGCTCCCAACCAATGACGGTTTTGTCGGCCTTGATTCAATATTGATCCCCCGGAAACCTGGGGCATATAGCTTTTTTCTATATGGCTATGATGCGGGCACTGAAGCTAATGATGAGTTAATCACGGGTGGTGGAGCCCCAGGCGTGCCTGGCATCCCTGCGGCACCTGGCGCGGATGGAGGTTTTGATGGTACCGGTGTGGCCTTTTTTGACACCAACACCACAGTACACATTCACCGGGGTAACATCGGTGATCTTGATATTGAAGGTGGCATCAGCGATTTAGACAGTTCTATTCACCGCTGGCTGAACCCTGTTGCGGAGCTCGTTATCGAGGTTCCTGGGCGAAGGGGCAACAATGACGACAAAGATGACGATTAGTCTAACACCCTACGAGGGCGTACTAAGCCGTTGTCATAAAATAACATGGCCGAGGTCTCTCTCGGAACGGCATAAGGCTCCGTGACGAAACGAATGGAAATGGCCAGGTTATTTCGTAACGGGTCCTAAAAAGAGTAAACGAAAATACTCTCTAAGGCACTACAACAAACAGACAAGCTTCACCGTGAAAACAAGATGGTGAAGCTTGTTGCTGTCTATTCGTACAGCAGTGTTGATGGCGTCGTAATCATCTCCGTGCTACGATAAAAATATGTTGAGAAATGTTTGAAGATTTTTCCCGTCCCATTTAGTAGCAGTTTATTATTTAGCGCCTGAACGAAAACCAGCAAACTCCGTCGAGTTGATTGTTCATACACTGCAGTAGATTGCTGTCTCGCCCAACTTCCACACTGTTATCCCCCAAAAAAAGATCCCCTTCCAGCCAGTCTAAGTAGCCTACATAGTGGTACAACAGCTCGTTTTCTACACTTTTTCATTGACAGGAATACATTGGTACGGTATTGATACCGTATTAATTCACACAAAAGGTATATGTAATGGACTACACAATAGATAAAAAATCCGATGTTCCCCTCTATATGCAAATACGATCAATTATTGAAAAGGGAATTGAAGATGGGCACTTAAAACCTGGTGACAGGCTTCCATCGGTGATCGACTTAGCAAAACTCATTGGGGTCACTCAGGCTACAGTGAGAAGAGCCTTGAAGGATTTAAGGGTTACAGGGCACACCTCCTGTCATGTTGGCAGAGGCACCTTTGTACAGGATCCGGCAAACTCTCAAGATGGGGCAGAACGTACTCAACAGACATCACATAATGCCTTTACACCACGAATTGCTGAGCAGAATAATTCTTTAGAGTTTGCAGCGAGAAGGCTGCGAATGGGTGTTGGCAAAGCGCTGACCGATATTATGTCCCTTGCGTCTAAACCGGGGATTCTTCAGTTGACCAAAGGAGTCCCGGATCCGCAGTTTTTGAGCGATAATTTTCTTGGAGAGGTTTTCGAGGAAACATTAGCACGGGATGCGAAAACGCTGTATGAGCAGACCGATCCCTTGGGACGCTATGATCTGCGACAGGAGATTGCATCCAGGTTTTCTCAGGAGAATGGCTTTGTCGGACCGGATCAGGTGCTCATCACTAACGGTTCAATGCAGGCAACTACCCTTGTGGCCCAGGCAAATTTGGATATGCAGTACAAGGTGCTCAGTGAAACCCCATGTTTTAAAGGGGTAACGGATTCTTTTACGGCACTTGGACAATGGGTTGAGACAATTTCAAGGGACTACGAGGGAGGTATGGCACCACTTCCACCAAGAGAAGGGGGAGCAAATCCCTATCTACTCCACCTCTGCCCCTACGCCCATAATCCTACAGGAACACATCTCAGCAGTGAAAGGTACCAGACGTTGGTTGATTGGGCCAAGGGGACATCAAGCATCCTGGTAGCGGATGAATTGTTCAAAGACTTAAGTTTCACAGCACAAGTTCAACCGAGTCTGTACAGGGCTCTCGGGCCGGAGCAGACCATTATAATAAGCTCTTTGTCAAAATCGATTATGACCGGATTACGACTTGGGTGGATCATCAGTTCGAGGGAGCGTATTCAGCAGTTGGGACAATTAAAGCGACTTATGGACCACTCCTGCCCAACACTTGTTCAAGGCCTGGCTCATACTATTTTCACATCAGGTCGCTATGACAGTCATACCGATAAGATGAGAACGATTTATGCCGCACGGTGCGAGGTAATGATGGATAGTCTTGAAAAATATATGCCCCAGGCTGTTCAATGGTCAATACCTGAAGGTGGTTTTTCGCTGATGCTGACCTTGCCTGCGGGATATTCCAGCGTTGCTCTGTTTCTAAAAGCAATTGATAGGGGAGTATCTTTTCTGCCGGGACCGCTTTTTGATATCGACCAGCGTTTTGTCCACTGTTTCCGTATCAGCTATGCATGCATAGATGAGGAGCAGATAAAAGAGGGCGTTGAACTATTGTCCGGGGCTGTAGAAGAGCTACTTCGCCGCCCTCCCGGAGATTCAGGACTCAGTGGACTGGGGAGTTTTTGGTAGAGTGAACTCAATAATGAGACGAGAGTACAAATGGTGTAATTATGAATCCACTATTGATAGAAACAATTCTAAAGGAAAAGAAGCTTGAAGCCAAGGAACATGCCAACCATTGTCGCTTGGTGAATCTCTACAACAGGTCAAATCCAGGGTATATTGCAAGGGCAACTCTTGTGGTTGGTAAGCTGCTAGTAAAGCTCGGCACAGCATTAGAAAAAAGTGCAACCCGGCACCTAACAGTAAAAGAAGAGCTCTGTCATGATCGCCTTCAACCCTAGCAACAAGGGGCAAGATGGGTCGGCTCTTTGCTTGACCCTTATGGGGTAATTGCCTGATTACCTTTTAGTTATGATGCCAAATTATTAAGATCCTGTAGAGATCTTTTTCGAATCTCATCCTACCTTACGAGACAGATTATTTTCTAGGAGCCTGTCGGACAATGCCCTTTTTCCCCCCTTCCCTCTTTTAAAGGGAGGGATGGGGAAGATAGAAAATCCAGAATATAATCGTTTTCACCTCTTTGCCTCATCGAATTTTCGACGCTGACAAGGGGGCGTTTTTTGATCAGAATATCATTCTTTTATTAAATCAGTTTTGTATACAAAATCTTTTATGTCTTGACAAAGAAGCGAGTATCTCGTTACCCTTGTCATCGACAACGGTTAACGAAACAAGAAAAGCGTTGTGAAAAAAACTCAGCCGCGACCTTGAAATGCATCACATAATCTATTGATATTTAGGGAATTTTTATGAATATAATTGAGAAATGTTTGGAACAAATTCTCAACGGTGAAGATCTCAGTTTTACAGAAGCACATGAATTAGCATCGAAATCTGACTCAGAAGATTTGTACAAAGGTGCTGACGCTTTAAGAACGAGGTTACACAAAAATCGCTTAGACCTCTGTTCAATCGTAAACGCAAAATCAGGAATATGTTCCGAGGACTGTAAGTTTTGTGCCCAATCGATGCATTACAATGCTGAAGTTACCAACTATGAACAGGTCGATACTGCACACGCAGTTTTGCTGGCAAAAGACAATGAGGAGTATGGGGTAGAGCGTTTTTCTCTTGTTACGGCTGGCCGTTCTGTTTCCGAAAAACAGTTAAATGAGTTTCAAAAGATTTACAGAGAATTGCAGAAACAGACCAAGCTTTCGTTTTGTGCATCTATGGGGTTTCTGACAGAGGAAAAAGCATTGAAACTCAAGGAAATGGGGGTGAGTCGTTACCACTGTAACTTGGAGGCTTCCCGTAGTTATTTTCCTCAAATTTGCACCAGTCACAGCTGGGACGATAAATCAGCCACTATAAAAATCGCTCAGAATGCAGGGTTGGAAGTTTGTTCAGGTGGCATTATTGGCATGGGGGAGAGTTTTGAGCAAAGGCTGGAACTTGCTTTTGAGCTGAGAGAACTCAATATTTTATCTGTTCCCATCAATATATTATCACCGATAAATAACACTCCATTTGCTGAGCTCAAACCGCTGTCTATTACCGAGATACTCACTGCAGTTGCGATGTTTCGGTTCATTCTCCCCAAGGCAGTTATAAGAATAGCAGGGGGGAGAAATGTTCTTGGAGATCAGCAACACAGACTATTTACCTCAGGTGCAAACGGATCGATTGTCGGTAATTATCTTACGACCCTTGGTAACAGTTTAGAAGAGGACGTAGAAATGTTCGAAATGCTTGGATTCGATTTAAAGCGTCATAACCACATTTGTTAATCAGCTCTTTTATCAAAACCCTGGGAGTACAATGTCGGTGAATACAAAAGAACGGGAACTTCTTGAATTTGACTCAAAACATCTCTGGCACCCGTATACCTCAATAGAAACTCCAAACCCAACCTATCTTGTCGAGTCAGCCAATGGGGTTCGTATCCGCCTGCAGGATGGCCGTGAACTTATAGATGGTATGGCATCGTGGTGGTCAGTTATCCACGGCTATAATCACCCTGAACTTAATGCGGCAATTTGTAACCAAACGTCAAAATGTGCCCACGTTATGTTTGGTGGCTTAACCCATAGTCCCGCAATCGAACTTGCTAAAAAGCTTATCAGGATTACTCCGGATGACCTCAATCGCCTGTTTTATGCTGATTCTGGTTCTGTCGCAGTTGAGGTTGCCATGAAAATGGCGATTCAGTACTACCATGCTAAAAAGAGAACAGGGAAAAACAGGTTCCTGACGGTCAAATCCGGTTATCACGGGGATACATTTCACGGAATGTCTGTTTGTGACCCCGTAACAGGTATGCACAACATATATAAGGGCGTGTTGCCAGAATACTATTTTGCCGAAAAGATCAGATCCCCCTTCCATGGTGATTGGGACCCTGACGACATTAATTCTTTGCAAACTCTTTTAGAAGCAAACCACCAGCAAATATGCGCAGTTATACTTGAACCGATTGTGCAAGGAGCCGGTGGAATGAGGTTTTATCACCCGGAATATTTACGTATAACGCGTAAACTTTGTGATGATTATGACGTGTTGTTGATTCTTGATGAAATTGCGACAGGTTTTGGTCGCAGCGGGGAGCTCTTTGGCTGTAATCACGCGGCCGTCACCCCTGATATAATGTGCCTCGGAAAAGCTCTGACCGGCGGTTATATGACTCTTTCGGCTGTCCTGGCAACTGAAAAGGTTGGCAGGGTTATCTCAGAGGGTGAGCCTGGGGTGTTTATGCATGGGCCAACATTTATGGGTAATCCTCTCGCTTGCGCTGTAGCTGCCAGCTCAATTGATCTATTATTGTCTCGTGACTGGAAGAGTAATATACAAAGAATTGAAGCCAAACTCATATCAGGATTAGCTCCCTGTAAAGACCTGACGGGTGTTGTTGATGTGAGAGTTTTGGGAGCAATTGGTGTTGTTGAGCTGAAAAATCCTGTTGCGTTAGCATCAATACAACGACTGTTTGTTGATAAAGGGGTTTGGGTGCGTCCCTTTGGCTGTCTGGTATATATAATGCCGCCCTATATAATTACAGATGAAGATTTAGATATTCTTACCAAGGCAATTTGCCAAGTGGTCGAAAAGGTATTGTAACTATGGGTATGACTGGATTGTCCGAGGAATTGGCTCACTTGAAAGAACATGGACGGTTGAGAGAATTAAAAGCTCTGTCACAAAGAAAAGATTGTAATGTTGTTTTTCGGGATCAGAAATTACTTAATTTATCCTCTAACGACTACCTTGGAATTGCAGGCGACGAAGAGCTGCATCAGAGATTTTACGATGGTCTTCATTCAGACTCCCTACTTGTTAATTATGGACTGGGGGCAGCATCCTCAAGATTGCTTACTGGCGATACTAAAAACAGTCATTTGCTGGAAGATTTACTTAAAACCTCATATAAAAAAGAGGCCTGTCTTCTTTATAACTCTGGATATCATGCCAATATTGGAATCCTCCCAGCTCTTACGGGGAAACCTGACTTAATTCTTTCCGACAAACTCAACCATGCCTCAATCGTGGACGGTATGCGTTTGAGCGCTGCAAATTTCAAAAGATATCGTCATTGCGACTATGAACACCTGCGGTCTTTGCTTGAAAAACATAGAAAAAACTACAGAAGGGTTATCGTCGTCAGCGAATCGGTCTTTAGCATGGACGGTGATGTTGTGGATTTACGCGCCTTGGTTGAAATAAAAAATCAATTTGATTGCCAGCTCTATATAGATGAAGCGCATTCTGTTGGTCTCTATGGGGAAAATGGTTTGGGTATGGCTGAACACCAAGGTCAATTAGAAGAAATAGATTTTCTTGTGGGAACGTTTGGTAAAGCATTTGCTTCTGTGGGGGCGTTTTTACTTTGCTCGGAAATAGTTAAAGAATATCTGATTAACAAAAGTCGTTCTCTGATTTTCACAACAGCACTGCCGCCCATTATTACCAGTTGGAACATATTTATTTTTAGCCAACTGGCAGAGTTTTCTGAACAGCGAAAAAAACTGGAAAAAATCTCCGGTCTATTAAGAAAATCCCTCCGAGATAGGCATCTTCAGACTGATGGAACAACAAATATTATTCCTGTCATTATCGGTAATGACCAACTGACAGTTACGTTGAGCGAATCTATGCGGGAACTGGGGTATTTAATTTTACCAGTTCGGCCCCCAACAGTACCAGTTGGCACATCTCGTTTCCGAATATCTCTTACTGCCGGAATGGATTGGTGTGAGCTTGAATGTCTTGCTGATAAGATTGCAACCCTGGTCAACGAGAATGGCCCATGTTGATTTTTGATTTACCATGAAATCGTACTGGTTACAGAAAAATGGGCGAGAAGATCTCATCGTTTTCTGCAACGGATGGGGGATGGATCAAAACCCTGTCCTGCATATGAAAAGTGAAACATTTGATGTGTTAACTTTATGGGACTATACCGACTTTGAGTGTCAGGTGGATTTTCAAGAACTTTTTTCTCAATATGAGAGTTGTTCACTGGTTGGTTGGTCAATGGGGGTATGGGCAGGCCAAAAGCTGTTTTCAAAGTTCAAAAGTCATTTATCACGGGCTATTGCCATTAATGGAACTCTTTGCCCGATTGATGACCATTTTGGCATTCCTACAGCTGTCTATACTTCTACGCACGAACAGTACAGCGAACAGACCAGATTAAAATTTTACAAACGAATGTGCCGCAGAAAACCGATCCTTGATACGTTTTTACTGCGCCAACCTCAGCGCTCCGTTCAAGATCAACTTTATGAGTTAGCAGTACTCAAAAACAGTGTCAATTGTTTGCCCGCTAGAGATTCAATATATAGGGATATCCTGATCTCAACGAGTGATTTGGTAGTCCCTACTAAAAATCAGGTTTCTTTTTGGCAAGCAGCCGAAGATTGCAAAATCATTGTATTAGAAGAAGCGCACTACCCTTTTACTACGTTCGATAATTGGGAACAGCTAATGGACATGTGGTTGCCTGGATTGCCATCAAGTCCCGAGTACGAATAATTCTGGTGATACATGAATAATTTAAGCAGGAATGATGTCCACGTGGATAAAAATCGTGTTGTTGATTCTTTTAGGTCAAGTCGCAACACCTATGAAGACAATGCCATTGTTCAACGGCGTATCAGCCAGCAACTTGTAACCCTCCTGATGACCAGCAACACCTGTAAATACAACAGTGTTCTTGAAGTTGGGTGCTGTACTGGTTTATTGACTGACTTTCTCTGTGAAAATTGTGAGATAGAAAGTTTGTACCTCAACGATATTGTGCCCGAGTTCTGTGAATTAACAACAGGCAGACCTGCTCTTTGTAATATAAGAGATGTCTCAACTCTACCAGGTGATATTGAGCTCTGTTCTCTTCCAGGGGATTTGGATTTAATCATTTCATCATCAACATTCCAGTGGATAGATGATCTGGATGCTCTGTTTGAAAAGTTTCATCGTAGCCTTAAGGATCAAGGGGTTTTGGCATTCTCTTTATTTGGACCCGGCACAATGGGGGAAGTGCGCCAACTCACCGGAAAAGGATTGCAGTATCTTTCTTTAAACACACTTCTGCAGTTAGTACGTAAAAGATTTAAGGTAATTGTTCAAAAAGACAAGGTTGACCAGTTGTTTTTGCCCTCTGTTCGCGCAGTGATGCGACATATTAAGGATACTGGTGTGGCTGGTGTAGGTGGTGAGAAATGGAGTCATTCTCAATTCAAAGAATTTGAAAAAAGATATCGAGAGGAGTTTGTGACTGAACAAGGAATTCCCGTATCGTATTTTTCTACGACAATAATTGCGAAGAAGGAGGCATAATCAAATGGAGAAAACCGTAAATAAAGACAACCTCTTTTTCGTAACTGGCATTGACACAGGGATTGGAAAGACCGTTGCCACAGGCCTCATGGCCCGATCATTTCTCAAAAATGGGATCAATGTCATCACTCAGAAAATGGTTCAGACCGGGTGTGTTAAGATCAGTGAGGATATAGTTAAGCATCGTGAGATAATGGGGATAGATTTACACTATGTCGATAAAGATGGGACCACCTGTCCTTATCTTTTTAAGGTTCCATGCTCGCCCCACCTTGCTGCTCAACTAGAAGATACAAGAATAGATTGTAGGCTTATAAATCAAGCAACATTAAAATTACAAGAACAGTTTGATGTCGTTTTTCTAGAAGGAGCAGGTGGACTTTCTGTGCCTCTGGGAGACGATTTTACCATTCTCGATTTTGTAGAGGAACATCAGTACCCCCTGATAATAGTCACGAGTTCAAGGCTTGGATCGATTAATCACACATTAAATGCTCTTGAGATTGCAAGAAGTAGGAAACTTGTCGTTGCAGCCGTGGTTTATAATGTTGTTGGGGATACTGATGTTAGAATTGTTCGTGATTCTCGAGATGTTATTGAAAGATACTTGAAAGCCAACAACTTTAACTGCCCCATAATAGACATGGGTTCACTTGAAAAATATTATGAAAACAATACATTCCCAGACTTCTTCAACGAGTTAATGATGCAAGATAGTTCACCTCCATGAGTTTCAATTTTTTTTACCAAACTCATCTAAGCCGTTGTCATAAAATAACATGGCCGAGGTCTCTCTCGGAACGGCATAAGGCTCCGTAACGAAACGAATGGAAATGGCCAGGTTATTTCGTAACGGGTCCTAAAGAGAGGGGAAATCTTTACTTGACTCTTATGGCATAATTGGCAGAAACCTCAATGTAATTCAGGCTTCTGCCACCCCTTCCCTCTTTTAAGGGGAGGAAACGGGTGGCACAAGACAACACCCAGAGCGTTTAACACGGCAACAACGCCTGACCGTTCACTTGGGCGTTTTGTACCATTGCTGCAGTACTCGTATTTAGAATTGCTTGCCAACCATATTTTTTTGTAACTGGGCAATGTCGAGGCCAAGTGCAACGCATTCTTTCCCTTCCATACATCGATCAGCATCCTTTATTTCGAGAAAGTGGTCTAATTTGTAAGTATTTTTTTGCATATGAACGACCCAAGCTTTCTCAGAAAGATCTCTTGCCACTTGAATATCTATTCCGCAAACACCTATTTTGGGATAGAGGGACACTATTTTTTTGCACAACTGTTTCGCTGTAAACATAACCAATACCTCCATAAATCATTTATGGGACTTATTCCCATAGTGATAGAGTAAGCATGAACTATGATTTTTCATAATTCTGTATCTTTCCTGGCAAGCAATTGCTGGCAAATACTTCTCTGGAGGTATTGTAAGGTTATTTCACAACAGAGGATGGCCTGTTGAAAATTTGGTGTCAAAACATCTTCGATGCAGCAGCATTCTGTTCACCGTATCTACTATTGCATTTGGCCGATTTCTTGACATTCAAATCTTCGTTACTAAGATGTTTCTATAGGCTTCATAATGAATGAGCCCGTTGATTTACTGCCTTTTCCCCCGATATCTTCGTTATGCGAAAACAACAATCCTCGAAATATCAATTATATGCCTGTGGTTGTTTTTTTCGTATGCCTCGGAGTCTTCGCTTACCTGATCTCGAATCAGATAGCGTAGACTTCGAAATTCTAGTAAATCAGCAGACTCATGAATTACGAAATATTCGTCAGTAGTCCTGTTACACCAATACTCTCTCATTCGTTGGGCGATAATATAGATATGTTAAAAGTGCAAATAAGCACAAGAGCATGTTCGCCCATGTCAAAGAGGAGGTAACGGTAAAGATATATGATCGCACCATGCACCAAAACTTCATAGTTAGAAGTATGTAATGAGGCAAGAAGGTGATTCAATGATCAGGTTAATCAATGATGGCACAAACATAGAAGGAATTCGTACTTATCGAGTACAAGCTGGCAAACAACACATTTGCAGATTTGAGCATGACAAAAAAGATGGACTGGCCGATTGCCTACAGAAAGCGGCTGATGCAGTAGAGCTAAGTGAATGGGCTGACTTTATAGTGCACGACGAAATGAAAGGTGGATGAGCAACCGCTGGTAGATGTACCCCACTCCTGTAAGATAATTGTGAGCTTGGGAAGATATAGTATTGCAGACAATCCGTTAACCTCGGCTCTGCAAGGAGATAATGTATGGCACATATCAAAGAAGATGACCTGATGTTGGCCTTTTACCTCGCCAACCCGCCCCTACAAAAACAGATTCTTAGCGAATACCAGCACCAACATTCTGGAAACAATATCAGAAAAAATCTTCTGACTTTTCTTGAAGAACAGTTCAGACCTGAACTGACTATGAGGCGAAGCAGTGTTAAGAGAACGCCTCGGCACATATCTGCCTAAAAGTCTCTCTGTTAATAACCAGAGAGACTTAATTCAGGACAAACTGAAAATATTTTTCGCTCTATTTATACTTTAAATTGACCAACAAGATTATTCAATTTATCCGCAATAGAAGATAAATCTTCGGATTTATTATTCACCAGTTTACTTGAATCGGCTATTTCCTGAACCAGGTTATCCACCGCAGTAATTTCTTCTGTAATTGAATATGCTACAGTTGATGTCTGATTAACACTGTTATTAACCTCCTCAATACCTTGTGAAGCCTGAGCAACACTTTCGGCTATCTCCTGGCTTGTGGCCGCTTGCTCATCTACTGCAGCTGCTATTGTCTCGACGGTATCATTGACTGAATTAATAACGGAAGAGATCTCCTCGATTTGTTTAACAGTTCCATTTGCTGATACCTGTACACCTTCAATTTGGGTCTTAATCTCCCGAGTCGCATCGGAGGTTTGTCGAGCTAGTTCTTTAATTTCGTTTGCAACGACTGCAAATCCTTTTCCTGCGTCACCTGCTCTTGCGGCTTCTATAGTTGCGTTTAATGCCAATAAATTGGTCTGCTCTGATATCTCCGTTATCACTTCTGTTACAGAATTAATTTTAGATGCAATACGCCCCAGTTCATCTATTGTTTTCGTTGCTTCATCAGCTTTTTTCACCGCTGATAGCGTAATATCTTTTGCTGATTCCGAATTTTGAGCAATTTGTCTTACCGTGATGGTCACTTCCTCTACAGCAGAAGCAATTGTATTCACGTTTGTAGATGCTTGCTGACTGGTTTCTGCAACACTTGCCATATTGCTGCTCATCTCCTCGGAGGCCCCAGTAACCTGCCTTGTACGAGCTGACATATCTCCCACACCGCTAGTCATTTGTTCTGCAATGGAGGACAAATCTGTTGAGGCAGTATTTAAGGACCCGGCATCACTGGCAATCTGCTTCACCATATTCTGCAATCTGTCCATGAAGACATTAAACCAGGTTGCCATTTCACCCATTTCATCCTGGTTTTCAATCACCAAACGTTTAGTGAGATCCCCTTCTCCTTCTGCAATATCTTTCAACATAACCACAGTATTCTTAATTGGCCGTATTACAAAAGATGTCACCATGAGAGCAACAACTGTGACGACAAGCATTGCACACAAAATAATAACAATCATTGTGTTACGAAGAGAAAGTATTGATCCAAAGACCTCCTGAGATGAACCTGTGGTTATCATAGCCCATTCAACTCCTGGAATATCGACAGGCTCATACTGAATAAATTCAGATTCTCCTGAGCGACCTTCTTTTTCAACAAAACCGGACTCTCCATCCAAAGCCATCTCGATATATTTTCCTGATTCTTTATCCCCAACACTACCAGACTTAACGACTCTATCACTACGCAGGCTAATCTTACCGCCTGATCTTCCTACCAGATAGCTTTCACTGGTAGCACCCATCCCACTACGCTGTTGCACTATGTCGTTAAGCTTATCAGCAGGAATACGAAGGGCCACATACCCCTGAGCTTTACCTGACCTATCTTTAACAAAAGCCGCCATAAATGAGGTTTGCTCATTATTGGATGGAGCGTATGGAGCGAAATCGGCAAAGGTAATTTTCTCCGGGTTATTAACTACGCCGGTATACGCCACACCGAGGCTCGAATTCTTAAGTTGAGCGTCTGATATATTCATACCGAGATCGGCACCTTTTGCTGTACTGTAAATGATATTTCCGGAGGTAGAGATCATGAGTAAGTCGTAGAAACCATACTTTTGAACCATATTTTTTATCGAACCCTCTTTGAACTCAACCAAAGTTCTCCATGACTCGTCGTCTACGGTATTACCAGCCCTAGCAAAGGCGTCATCAAAGGTACGCATACTCTGTTGAATAAATGGATCTACTTGTATCACCTCTAGAGCCGATTGGATCTGAAGAAAATAATCTTTAACATGATTACTTTTTGTCTCCTGCACAGCGGTGAATTTTGCAACGACTTCACTCTCAAGTGCATCGCTTGCTTTCTTAATAGCAATTGAGGTTACCGCACCCAAAGGGAGCAAACTAACCAAGATAAAAGTAATCAGCAATTTTCCTTTAATTGTAAGCTTTTTAAACATGTTCCACGTTCCTTGTTAGATTAGAAATACAAGAGTATGCAAAGTGCCACATACATCAACATCTTATGCTTTACAAAAAGCGTATAACAAATATTGGCGAGATACAAATGGATATACATTTATTCTCTCATTTCCTCGAAAACGTAACGAATGCAATAACTACGAGGAGTAAATCCCATTGACAGTGGCGTTACACGTCAAGAAGATATCTGTTGTATTTTCAAGAAACAAAAAAGGGCAATATCTTTGCAAAACTACAGCAAAGATATTGCCCTCAAAAGCAAATATGTCGGAAATAAATTACAGCTTAATGATTCCTATTTTCGTCAGGAAGACCAAAAGAACAGCAACAGGAGCAATAAAACGAATTGTAAAATACCAGATATTAAAAATCGTCAGATATGCACTACCATCTTCTGTTATCTCAGCTTGCGTGATTCGCTTATCCATAATAAAACCGGCATATATCGCGATAAGCAATCCGCCTATTGGTAACATGAAGTTACTTGCGACATAATCTAAAGAATCAAGAATCTCCATCCCCTTAAAAATCTTTACGTGCGACAGCGTTGAGTAAGAAAGTGCTGACGGAATACCAGCAAGATACACTGCAATAGTCATGAGGATAGTCGCCTTCTTTCTATCATATTTCTTCTCATCAATCATAAAGGCGGTCAATACTTCAAGAAGAGAAATAGCAGAAGAAAGTGCGGCAAAAGCCAGTAGAAGAAAGAATAAAACCGATAAAACATTACCAAGTGGGATGGTCGCAAAGATCTGAGGCAAGGTTTTAAAGATCAGCCCTGGTCCACCGCCTGGCTCCATACCAACAGAAAAGACAATTGGGAAAATCGCAAGACCTGCAACAATAGCTGCCAGCGTATCAAGAAAAGCGATTCGTATAGCTACCGGATAGATTGCTTCCTTTTTATCCATGTAGCTCGCGTAGGTAATCATCGCACCCATTGCAAGGCTCAAGGTAAAAAAGGAATGACCAATAGCCTCTAAGACACCATTAGCTGTAAGTTTGGAGAAATCGGGATAGAGCATGAATTTCAGCCCTTCCATCGCTCCACTGGTCGTCATGGCATAGCCAGCCATAAAAATCAGGATCACAAAAAGAGTAGGCATCAAGACACGGTTCCAACGCTCAATCCCCTCTTTAATACCACTAATTACAGCAATCAGGCATAGCCCCATGAAACCGGTAAGGCAGACAAGCTGACGAACAGGATCAGTAACCAGTGCACCAAACATACCGGATATTGCCTCCGGGTCATGTCCTGCAAAACTTCCGGTGAGGGATTTAAACAGGTAGTCAAGAGTCCAACCAGCAACAACCCCATAATAGGAAAGGATGATAAAAGCAGATGCTAAATTAAGCCACCCGATGTTTTTCCAAAACCTTGATTTCGGGGTAAGATCGCGAAATGATCCAACCACATCTTTTTGTGAATGACGACCAATGAGAAACTCCGCCATCAAAATAGGAAGGCCACAACATAAAATAGCAACAAGATATACCAGAACGAAGGCTCCACCACCATTCATCCCAGTAATAAAAGGAAATTTCCAAATATTTCCAAGACCTACGGCAGAACCCACAGCTGCCAAAATAAACCCGAATCTACTACTCCAATGATTACGCACGAAAAGTCTCCTTTGCTCTTATTTAACGAAAGAAGCTAATGTAGAACAAAAAATGTACATGTCAATAAATTATTGGACCGAAATTGCGTATATGGTCCTTTTTCAGTGAGATAAACAACAGATTTCACATGATATCGAAGAAAACGTATGTATAAAAGAAAAACGTGTAAATAAGTGAGAACGAAAAAGGACCATCTTGAAAGGAGATGAAACGAACAAGGAGGCCTGGCTCAACAAACCTCCTTGTCCTTTGTACAGCGTGTTACTACTTCAGGTGGAGACCTCTTTGTTTTGCAGCATCAGCAATGTGCTCAACAAATATGTTTGCAAATGCATCATTGGACCCGAGTCCTTTTAAAACAGCATTTACTTCGTACCCTTCTTTTGTCAGGATTGTTTTCCAGGAATCTTCTTCAGGACCCGCCATATCATTTGTAGCATGATTACCAGCTACAATCATAAATGGCTTTAACATAATTTTTTGGGTCTTGGCATGTTTTAATAGCCTTAATAAATCATCCAGAGCTGGAGACCCTTCCACAACGCCAATGAGTGTTATTACTTCAGGATACATTGCCCGCATCTTCTTTTGGGTTTCTGCATAGATACCAGTAGACCAGTGCTTGTTCCCATGTCCCATGTATATAAGTACTGCACCTTCTTCTTTAGCCTGCTTCACATCCGCAGCAAGTGTCTTGATCGCTACCTCCACATCCTCATGATAGGAATATGTGTCACCAGGCATTCCTAACGCAGGGCGGCCCATAACAATTGTGTTAATTGGACTCCATTTCTTCTTCATTGTACGAATGGAGGCAAGAGCGTTCACATATTGTTGCAGATCATAGGATTGTTCCATAAAAAACATGTGGGTAGGCTGTACTACTATATTGGTGTATCCATCTTCTAAAAGATCACCAATGGTCGCGATAAAATTTTTCACATAAAGAACTTCTTCAGGAATGCCCTGATCCAACCACTCTTGAGGTTTAGCCTGACGTTTTTTCCAGACAGAACGAATAATATTTGAGGTGAATGTCAAACGTACTTCAGTTTCTGGATATGCTTTTTTTACGGTGTCGACAATATTCGTAATTGAAACAACAGCAGATGGAACTGTTGTACCAAAACTCGCAAGAACAATAGCATTCTTACCTGATCCTGGGATTCCAGATGCAAAAGCGCCCACAGAACAAACGCCTAAATATAAACAAACAGCAGCGACAGCAACGAGACTTCTCTTCATCTTTCATCTCCTAAGCAATTGTATAACCATTAAATAAAAAAATCCCGGATCATTAAAATGACCCGGGATTCCCTAATATCCACGTTTCTTGGTACAATAGTCCTGTCCGTAGGAGTCCATTGCGCATGTTCATTCAGATAGGTCTTCTGACTCCCGGATCAACCTACTCACTACGTCTTCCCAGCTCCTAAGGAGCTGTCCGAGAATGCCCTTTCACCCAAACTCTTCGGAATTCCAAAAAAATAATGCTCGCAATATGAAAAATATGGCTGTGCTTATTTTTTTAATTTTCTCGATTTTGAACAAATTGTCTATTCTCGAACAAGTTCCTACGCCAGTGACTCAAATGTAGTTTTCGTCCTCGGTTACAGCGGCGGGCCCGTTCCGGATTTAAACCGGATTCCCTATTAAGCTATTGCTAGCACCTGAAGTTCGTTAATAAAGACCACAACCGATTGCACAAGTCAACCTTTTCCCTTATTACCAGACACCTACATTGTAACCCTAGGAGGCAGTCCAAGAATGCCCTCTTGGAGTCTACGCTTACCAGCCCAAACTCTTCGCGATTTCCAAAAAAACAATGCTCGCAGGTAAGCTTGACTCCGATATCAAATATATGGTGGTGCTTCTTTTTTTGAAATTTCTCGATTTTGAACAAAATACCTATCCTCGGACAAGCTCCTAGCAGATAGAAGTTTATTACAATATTGAGTTCTCATTAAGGGACAATTAACACAGGGCAATAAATTTTATTGAGTACCTTATGTGTCACACTGCCAAGAAAAAGACCAGCAATGTCAGAGTGCCCATGAGATCCCATTATAATCAAATCATACTCTCCAGATTTCGCTCGCTTTGTTAATACTTCAGCAGGAGAACCCAAAACCGTTTCAAGTGTATATTTTAGTCCTTGGTTCTCAAATATCCCTTCAGCTCTTTTCATAAGACCATGCGCTTCTTTTTTCCTTTTATTTCGGATTTCCTCAATGAGAGAATCTGGTACCTCTGAATATTGCAACTTCCATTCGTCACAGTAAACAATATTGACATGAGCACCTGTGAGTTTTGCAAGATCAAGAGCATACTTAGTGGCATTTACAGAATATTCAGACCCATCAAAAGGGAGAAGAATGTTATTAATTTTCATAAGGAGCCTCCTGATAAAAAAGTTAACATACTTACGTTCCGTTATCATAGCGGAACAGTCGAGAACAACTGCTGGTTTGCTGTCAAAAAAAATGCCGAACTCCCTCTTCTAGAGGCAGCTCGGCTTTCTTTACAGATCCGTGGCTTTCCGTCCCCGTTTCACAGCGGGTTTGGCTTTATCCCACAAACAATATTAATTCTTCTTATATTAATATAATATTACAACAAGAACAGAAAAAGCAATGCGATAATGTGGTAGTTGATCTGTTTTATATCCACTACGACATGAGTCCTTTCACACCGTCGGCTATAAATTGTATGGCAAGAGAAGCCAAAAGGACACCAAGGAGTCTCTTAAAAACATTATTCACAGTTGCGCCCACGAGACGGATCAATGGTTTTGCAAATAAGAAGCAGATAAGTGTTATCGCATAGATACTTACAACAGCACCAATAAGGGGCAGAAAAGAAACACTCTGTTCACGGGCTCCAGAAAATAAGAGAATCGTAAGGGTTAAACATCCGGGTCCTGCAATCAAAGGTATGGAAAGAGGAAAAACTGAAATATCATTATACTCTCCACCTTTTTCCTTTGTCTTATCTGAATCAGGTTGCGTTATCATTCCAAACGCCGAATAAAAAATAAGTAAGCCACCAGCAATTTTAAATGACTCCATCTCAATACCAAGAGAACCCAGTAACGCTACTCCCCAAAAACCGAAACAGAGAACAAGTAAGGTAGACAAGGCAACCGAACGAACTGCCATTCGGCGACAATAGGATGCAGACTCTCCACTTGTTAGTGCATTGAAAATGAGTGATGCACCAATCGGATCAACTATCACAAAATATGCTATAAACGCGCTAATAAAACTGTCCACTGACCCTACCTGTTATATTTATTGATAAATGTTTCAAAGAGATACAATCTACAGTTTTTCCAATCAATCTTTGTGTACCATGTACTTTTGTTTTAAAGAAGTATGAAAAAACACCAGTGCCGAGCAACCAGTAAACAGAGCAACACCACCAATAATGAGGACAAGCCTGGCCCATGGCATTCCATTCTCAACTCGAATAGCTTGCAATGCGAGCAGAGTCCTTATCCATTCAATAGCGCCAAACGTCAGGGCAAACTGAACGACCCTTACTACCCAACTTTTCTTTAACAAAAGTAAAAATGGTAAAGCCAGTGCACAAACAACAAACAGTATCTGAGATTCGCGTAAAAAATGTGCGGCAAGCAGCATGAAGCTTACCACAACAGGGATATGTAAAATAAAACTCATATATTTTGATCCTTTAAGCTTAGTTTTTGAAAAGCACCTCAATCGACGCGCAAATAAATTATTTTTTTTATTACTCTACACAACCATATGTTCTTACAATCTCAAAAACAATAGACCCAAAACAAAGAAATTGGGTTAAAAAGAGATAAAAATTAAGATGAAATTTCTTACCATTTAGGCTAGGAAAGGCGGTCGAATATAATTACTATACTCGTTTTGAGCTTCATACATCCATCACTAAACCTGTGCGAAGACCACTCTACCCCCAGTATCAAAGGTAAAGCACTAAAGAGAACTTAATGGGAAAAACGCTACTCATAGCAGAAAAACCAAGTGTAGGCAAAGACCTCGCTACATACCTTGGTATAGTCAGCAGAGGAAGAGGATTTTTCACCTGTAAAGGTGATATTGTCTGCACGTGGTGTATTGGCCATATCCTTGAACAGGCTGATCCCGACTCTTATGACCCCAAATTCAAAAGATGGAGAGCTGAAGATCTACCCATCATCCCTGAGAACTGGATTCTCGAACCTATCCCGCGAACCAGAGACCAATTACAGATAATCGACAACCTACTAAAAGACACGACGAAAGTAATTAACGCAGGTGACCCGGAACGTGAAGGTCAATTAATTGTTGATGAGGTACTCGACTTCCTCGGTTATGACGGACCTGCTGAGAGACTATGGATTTCAGCGCTTGATGTACGTACCATCAAAAAAGGTTTTGCCAATCTTCGTGATAACAACGAGTTTCAAAATATAAAAAACGCAGCTATCTGCAGATCAAACGCGGATTGGCTTGTTGGAATTAATGTTACCCGGGGACTTACGCTGGCAGCTTGTCAGCCAAACACGGTACTTTCAGCTGGACGAGTACAAACTCCGACTCTATCTCTTGTGGTTGGTCGAGACCGTGAAGTTGAACAATTTCAGAAAAAACCATATTGGGTATTACGAGCATCAGTACATCACAGTGAAGGTGATTTTGTTGCTACCTGGGATCCTGACGAGATCACCGCTGGCCTCGACGCAGAAGGTCGCCTCGTCAATGAACAGGTGGGTGATGATATTGTCAAAAAAATGCAAGGCGCCCTCGGCGTTGTTGTTTCTAAAAAAGATGTCCTCAAAAAGAAAAAGCCTCCGCTTCCATTTTTACTTTCTGACCTGCAGAAAAAGGCGGAAGATAAATTTGGCTACTCACCAAAGCAAACTCTGGACATAGGTCAGGGGTTGTACGAAAGGCACAAGGCTCTCACATATATGAGAACCGAATGTAGATATTTGCCAAACGAAATGTTTGAAGATGCTCCTTCAATCATCGAATGTCTTCGTAAACAGAGGATTGAAGGTGCAATTGATGCCGACCCAACCATCCAGTCCCCTGCCTGGAATACCAAAAAGCAAGGTGCAGAGGCTCACCATGGGATCATCCCCACAGAAGTAGTACCAAACAATCTCACGGTTGAAGAAACAAACATTTACCAAATGGTTGCGAAACGTTTTCTTAAACAGTTCTACCCAGACTATCAATACTATTCCAGCAGTGCTGAAATTGAAGCAAATGGGGGAAAATGGAAAGGCAGTGGCATTTCCATAAAATCACAGGGCTGGATGGCACTTAACGATCAGCAAACCAAAGAAAAGCTGCTGCCCAAGATGACCAAAGGTGATGAGGTAACCATCACTGATGTTGAAAAAGAACAAAAATTGACCAAGCCTCCAAGCAGGTTTACTGAAGCATCACTTCAGGTAGCCATGACAGAGGTACACAAATTCGTAGATGATCCTGTTATTAAGGCACGATTGAAAGAAAACTCAGGTATTGGTACATCGGCTACCCGCACAAACATAATTTCAGAATTGCAAAACCGTAACTATCTTGAAAAAAAGGGAAAGACCCTTCTTTCAACGCCGCGTGGACGTGAACTCATTGATAAAATCCACCCATCTCTCAAAAACCCAGGGATGACTGCTATCTGGGAAGATGCACTGGACCGGATCTGTGAAGGAGACCTTGGGAAAACTGAATTTTTAACAGAGCTCACCAAGCGTATGTCCAATATGGTTAAATACGCTCTTGCAACCCAGTTTTCTGAAGAAGTTATGGGTAAAGTGTATCGCTGTCCTTGTGGTGGACATCTTTCACGTCTTGAATCAAAGAACAAAAAAGGTAAATTTTTCTGGATCTGTTCTACAGGAAAAGAAAAGGGTTGTCCTCTACGTTCAGATTTTAATGGTGCACCAGGAGCTGCCTTTATGGATCGTCCTGAGTCTGGCCCTCAATGCCCACATTGTGAAAAAGGCTACCTTATACGCTACGAAAGCAACCGAAAAATGGGTAATTATTTCTGGGCCTGCTCCACGGGAAAACAGGGAACATGTCCTCTTATTCGCGATGATGATGGAAAACCAGGTAAGCCCGTTGTTGATCCTCAGGCACCTCAGGCGCCCTGCCCTGAAAAAGGGTGTAAGAACAAAGTTACCCTTATTCAGTCTCAGAATAATAAAGACTTTTATTTCTGGAAATGTACTGACCCCAGCCACCCTTTGCGTAAAAACGATAATGGCACCCCAGGGGATGCACTCGTCTTTGCAAAACCAAAATAAGTTCTATCTTAATCTGTTGGTTTAAAGGCACTGGCGAAGTCTGACGAAATGCCTTACATTTGCCATGAGCATTACTAGGCTTGGGTTTACCTAAAAATAATGGACGCGTTTCATTGTCCAAAGATTCTTGTTTTACAATCTATATAATTTAATTGATCACATGTATTCCTAAGGGGAACAAATGAGATACGTTTTCTTTTTATTACTCGGGTGCTTATTTCTTTTTCCAAATTGCACCACAGCGACTTCTCCCACAAACGCTGAACCATTACTGCCAGAAAGCCTCGCCGCCCGTTCAGAATTTGCTACAACTCAAAAAACATTCACTGTCTTTTTAGAAGAGGATGATCCGCTCAAGCTGGCAAAACTTCTCAACGACACCAATGGTGAGTATGCAAAGAAAGGTTGGTCCGTTTTTTCCATTATCTCTTATGTGCATAACGGAGATATGGACGGCATGTTTGTAACCTATCAGAAAGGATTATCTGTAGAATGATTCTACGCAATCACCTGATACTTCAGAGAAAATACGCGTACTGACACTTTCAATATAGTTGGGGATAATTATGGTAAAATCAAATTCAACCTTTTTAGTTGCACTCCTAGGGCTTATTTTACTGTGTTCATGTGCTCCCAAAACAGCGATTGAAACGACTATTCAAACCAGTCCTAACGGGGCTCGCATATTTATTAACGGAACAGAGGCGCTACAGGCAACTCCTTTTAATCACGTGTTTGAATTTGATATTGACCAGGAATATGATCTCTTTGTACAAAAAGAGGGGTACTTCGAAGAAGAACTATTTCTTACCAAAGACCTCCCATCCCTTGCAACAGGGCAGATAACTATACCACTCACACGTAGCCCACTCTGGGAAGCGACAACTTTCTCTCAGGCTACAAACACGTCCCTTCAGATCCATGTTAATAAAGACTTCAACGTACGAGAAGCCTGGGAAATTTTACTCGATACAGTAATTAAACGCTCTCCTGACCTCAAAGAACTTAACTTTGAATCCGGTTATCTACAGACACACTATACAGTTAAAAAATTTGACACTAAAAATGGTGAATTTTTGCTCCGTTGTCAGCTTACCGCCGCACTTATCTCCTCTGATCCAATTATTTATCGCATTAAAGAGGTTGCTGAATGGTCTGGAAATGGTGTGCAATGGCATTCATATAACAGAATATTTTTCGAGCATGACGATATGATACGTGAAATTCAACGCCGAATGACCAAACAATAATTTTTATTTCCGCGACTCCTTCATTCCGATGGATCCAATGTTTCGCATCATATGACACCATATCATATTAATCCAGTTACTATTCAACGTTTCATTTTTCTTCTACCAAGAGAACCTCCGTGCATCATAGGGGAAAAAAGCGTATCGTAGACAAGTGAGTTGCACTCAGTTTTCACATAAAGACACTGAAAAACATTATCCAACTTTTCAGAATATAACATGCAATACCAGGAAAACAGAACAGGCACACCCTATGCAAAGATCCATTTTTGAACAAACAGCTCAACCCACGGAAGTCCCACTTGCTGAAAAAGTACGCCCTCGCGAGTTAGAAGATATTAAAGGACACAAAAACCTTCTTTCCCCACAATCCGCTCTACGCCAGATGATAGAAAAGGACGAATATGGTTCTTTCATATTATGGGGTCCTCCTGGAAGTGGAAAGACCACTATTGCACGACTTATAGAAACCAGAACTTCTCTTAATTTTTATTCTTTTAGTGCTGTGTTGAGCAAAATTGCAGATGTTAAGGTACTGATGGAGAAAGCAAAACAGTTACACCTGTACAAGAACAAAACCACCTTGGTTTTTGTGGATGAGATCCACCGCTTCAATAAATCCCAACAGGATGCTTTTTTGCCTTACATCGAATCCGGCGCAATTATCCTCGTAGGTGCCACAACTGAAAACCCATCATTTGAAATAATTTCTGCACTCCTCTCTCGCTGCCATGTGTTTGTTCTCGAACCTCTTCCTGAAGAACATCTTTTTACAATACTAAAAAGAGCACTGGAGCATGTTGGAAGACGACTGGAAATGGATGACGCAGCCCTTGAATTACTCGCCCAAAAAGCCGGAGGTGATGCAAGAAGAGCATTAAACGATCTCGAACTCGTATGCCGAAATGCCGAACACGGAGATGTCATAAAGGATGAGCATGTCCTCGCACTGCTGAGTCAAAGATCACTTTTTTACGACAAGAATGGAGAAGAACACTACAACATCATCTCCGCTTTTCAAAAATCAATCCGCGGTAGTGATCCACAAGCGGCTTTATATTGGCTTGCCAGAATGGTTGAAGCTGGAGAGGATCCTCTTTACATAACAAGACGATTGGTTCGCATAGCTTCTGAAGATATTGGCCTTGCCGATCCACAAGCCATTGTACAAGCTATTGCAGTCAAAGACGCAGTCCATTTTCTTGGTATGCCAGAGGCAAACACTGCTCTTAGTCAACTGACTGTCTACCTTGCGACAGCACCTAAAAGCAATGCTCTTGAAGACGCCTATTTCAAGGCAAAAGATGACGCCATTAAAACGAGTCACCTCAAGGCGCCTCTTAACGTACGAAATGCCCCTACAAAACTCATGAAAGATCTCGGTTACAATAAAGGGTACCGATACTCCCATGACTTTGAAAACAACTATTCGTATCAAAACTATCTCCCCGAGGAGATGAAACAAACAGACTACTATACGCCTTCTAAGTTCGGCTTTGAAAAAGAAATACAAAAGCGAATTGAGTGGTGGAATCACCTCAAAGAAAAACAATTACAGGCCGAGAAAAAAGGTAAACCGTAAAGGAAGTCTGCCGTATTCAATACATCAAAACAACTCTTACTATTATTGCATTATGAATTTTATATACGAAAAAATAACCTTCCTTTTTGACCCTTTGCACTACCTCTGGGAACACGAAAAGATGCACAAAAAGATATCATTTACCCTTGTGCTCTTTTTTCTTTCAAGTCTTGTTTGCATTGAGCTCAACAGACAGGGGCTTCTTCCCGCATCTCTGGCTGAAATCATCCCCAAAAACCATTTTTTCGCTGTACAGGCAGCCTTCACCGTCGTCCTTATTCTTGAGGTGATCAGCCTTATTTTTACAATACCCTGCTCCTTTAGCCGTTCAGTTGGGAAACAATTTGAAATTCTGGCTCTTATCCTGATGCGTAATGCTTTCAAAGAGCTGTCCTATTTCCCAGAGCCCATCACCTTTCTTGGCAATGAAGCTGCAATTCAGAACATTCTCTCAGATGGTTTTGGGGCGTTACTCATCTTCGCACTTCTCGGCTATTATTACAAAATTCAGGCTTTATCATCCGAAGAAAAAATGCGCCCTACAGACATCTTTAGTTTTGTAGCCGCCAAAAAGGGGATTGCCATAATCCTGCTCATTGTCTTCACCTTTCTCGGCATAAGTAGTGTTATTGCCACCATCACAGGAAGTAGCCATCCAGACTTTCTTCACAGTTTTTATACAATTCTTATTTTAACTGATATCCTTGTGGTTTTACTATCCCAGTGTTTTCAACCTTCGTTTTATGCAATTTTTAGAAACTCAGGATTTGCACTGTCCACTTTGATCATCCGAATTGCACTTGCTGCACCCCCATTTTTTAACGTTTTACTCGGAATAGCTGCCGCTGTATTCGCAATCCTCCTCACGATAATCAGTCGAGCTCTCTTTTTAAAAAAAGGAGATGGGCACTAATTATTTCCAGACGCCTGCTATGGCTATGTTACATGAAGGACAGGTTCCATCCTGTAACACGTTTTTATTGAGCGTAAAGTGATTGCGGTCAAGCAGTTTGGTGTCACACGAGGGGCAGTGAGTTGCTCCTCCGTCAGGACCTGAAATATTGCCGGCGTACACATAGTTGAGGCCAGAATCACGGCCAATCTTTACGGCCAGGTTGATGCTTGATAAAGGTGTTGGTTGAACATCCTTTAGTTTATATGAGGGGAAAAAAGCTGACACATGCCAGGGAATATTTTGATCAAGCTCTGCTAAAAATCCAGCAATTTCTTTTAATTCTTCAGCACTGTCATTCATCCCCGGGATGAGAAGAGTTGTCACCTCTACCCAGACTCCCAGTTCGATACATTTTCTGATATTTTTTATTATAGGTGCCAGTTTTGCTCCACACACCTTTTGATAAAACGACTCACTCCAGGATTTCAGATCAATATTGATGGCTGTGAGCACTGGTGCCAACTGTTCCAACACGGTACCCGTCATATAACCATTTGAAACAAAGATATTTCCTAGACCGCTCTTTTTAGCTAACACTGCACAATCATAAGCGTATTCGAAAAAGACAGTCGGCTCAACATACGTGTAACTGATAGACTTGCATCCCGCAGCTCGTGCCCGTGCTACAACTTCGTCCGGTGTTCTCTCAATTATCTGCCGCCTACTACTAAGTCCCCCCTCCTCACCTATGACCTGAGAAATTGAGTTATTCTGGCAATGTGCACAACGAAAATTACAACCGTGTGTCGCAATGGAATAGGTCAAACTGCCGGGCAGGACATGGAAAAGAGGTTTTTTCTCAATTGGGTCGATATTTTCAGCAGCCAACTTTCCATACACAAGGCTTACAATTCTATCACCAGTACGTTGCCTTACTCCACAGAGGCCAATTTGGCCGACGGCTAATCGGCACCCGTGATGACAAAGCGTGCAGGAAACAGTTTCACGTGTGGATTGATTCATTCCTTTTCACTCCATGCTTCACTTTGATAAATATAGCAGGGGGTAAAATTGCTTTTATAACTCATGGCCGGTACTTCCTCAATGAGGTAACCAAGGTAAAGATATTCAACTCCCCAGTCTGCACAGACATCCACCAATGTCATGACATTATACGTCCCTAAGCTTCTTTTAGACTCTTCGGGATCAAAATAGAAGTAGACGGCATTAACCCAATTGTATCCCACATCGATAATGGATGTGCCAATGAGTTTACCATCCACCCTAAATTGGAGCTGGGCACAGCTCACAATAGAGGTGACGAAGAAATCGTGAAAGTAGCCACGGGCTGAATTATTCTCCCGCGGATATCTCTCTGTTAAAAACAGGTCACAAAGGTCGATGTTTTCATCATCTGCCGTTAAAGGAGCAAACTTCACCTCTACATCACTATTTTTTTTCACAGATCTTTTCTGATTCCGGTTGGGCTTAAAGATACGAGGTCGCAACCTAATGGGAATACAGGCCTGGCAATCTTTACAATGCATCGTATAAAGACAATCTCCATTACGTCTATAGCCTGCAGCAAGAAACAGTTCCATCACCCTCTCGCTTATAGGAGAAAAAGTAGCCTGGTGAAAAGTGGCAACAAAAGGCAAACCATACGGACAACCTATATTTATTGAAAAGAAGTATGGTTCCAGATTTTTATATATTGCCTGAAATTCCTGCTGACATCTGGCATCGTATATGGCTGTTACATCTTTCATTGTATTTATTTTTTATACCCGTCCTACGTCTTAACCCTGATATTTCATGAAGATCCGCAAATGAGGCGTGATTTATTTTAAATATTGGGCCTAAACCAAACCCTGATCGAGCATAGCATCTACAACTTTTACAAAGCCTGCTATATTTGCGCCCGCTGCGTAATTACCTTCCACCCCATACTCCGAACCCGCGTCAAGACAGGTACGGTGTATTGATTTCATTATCTGTTTAAGTCGGTCATCAACTTCTTTACGGGGCCAGGATAAACGCATGGAGTTCTGTGCCATTTCAAGACCAGAGACAGCGACACCGCCGGCATTTGCCGCCTTTCCTGGAGCAAATAAAATCTTCTGATCGTGCAAAATATCCACCGCATCCGGAAGCGTTGGCATGTTTGCTCCTTCACAGACCAGACGCACACCGCCGTCAACCAGATGCTCCGCATCACGGGCGTTAATTTCGTTTTGGGTTGCACATGGAAAAGCGCAATCAGCCCCATGACCCCACAAAGGATTATACCCGAGTTCTGGGTCTACAGACACATAGGTAGCGCCAGGATATTCTAAAATATATTCACTAATTCTTCCACGCCTGATGTTTTTCAATTCTTGTATGAATTTGAGTTTTCCGGCATCTATCCCCTCTTCGTCATACACATAGCCAGAGGAGTCTGAAAGGGTCGTCACTGTTCCTCCAAGCTCAATGATTTTTTCCGTGGTAAATTGAGCTACATTTCCTGAACCCGAGACCAAACATTTTTTACCTTCTAACGTCTCTCGCCTTGTCTGCAACATTTCTGCTGCAAAATACACGGCGCCATAGCCGGTCGCTTCTGGGCGAATAAGACTACCTCCCCAGGCAAGGCTTTTTCCTGTGAGTACTCCGGTAAATTCGTTTTTCAGCTTTTTATACATTCCAAAGAGATAACCGATCTCCCGTGCTCCAACACCAATATCACCTGCAGGCACATCGGTATTGGGACCAATATGTCTATACAGCTCGGCCATAAAAGACTGACAAAAGCGCATCACTTCGTTATCGGATTTACCCTTTGGATCAAAGTCAGAACCTCCTTTTCCACCTCCCATAGAAAGAGTGGTAAGGGAGTTTTTAAAGACCTGCTCAAAGGCAAGAAACTTTATAATGCCAAGATTTACTGATGCATGAAAACGAAGCCCACCTTTATAAGGCCCAAGTGCACTATTCATTTCGACCCGAAAACCACGATTGACATGCACCTGTCCATCATCATCCATCCATGGAACACGAAACATAATCACTCGCTCCGGCTCGGTCACTCGTTCGAGCACTCCCTGCTGGCGATATTCAAATTTTCTGTCCAGAACGGGTTTTACACTTTCAACCACCTCATCCACTGCCTGGTGAAATTCATATTGTTCAGGATCTTTATCGCGAATTTTTTCTATGGCCTTATCCATTAACTATCTCCATGAAATATTATTTTCTGATTCCACACAGTACGTCCATCTATTTCACATTCTGTTTCGCATTCGTCGCATTTTTCAAACAACACACTTTCAGAACTCGTTCCATCGCACTTAAAAACAAAGGGTTGTACACTTCGAACGTGATGCACATACACTCCTTTTTGCACTGAAGTCTGTTTTTCAAGCCAGTCCCAGCGCAAAAAATCCTCGCTCGCAAGCCTCTTTTCACCCTTTTCACCTTTTCCATTTACTTCTTTTTTACCGGCTTTTTCATTTAAGGTTAAATAGGGAATTCCCAAAGAAGTAATGTTTTGGAAAAAGTGTGTCCCTTGAGAAGCATCCGCTTTTATCGTATTATTTCGCACCTCAATTATACCCGCAACTCCTGAGATATCAGCCCATTGAACCGGGATACCAAGCCACGGATCAGCGGACCCCCATCGACCTGGACCAATGAGTAAAAAAGGAATATCCTGCGCAACCAATTTTCTATTAATCGCCCCTATCTCAGTTGCCATCTGCTGGGTTTTAGAGCCTTCAAAGCTTGCTGGATGAACATAGACAATATCACGAATATTCTCATACTGACCATGTCCAAGAGAGTTACTAACCCGGCAGATAGCATGCTTTCGTTCATGATCACAAATCTGCACATCAGCATGTTCCCCACCGGTAATCATCGGTCTGACCTGTAAAAAATAAAACGTGGACCTGCCAAGATCAGAAGAAACATCGACTGCAAATTCAATTTCTACCTCTCCCCCCATTCCGGCTTTGCCAATACTGAGAAGCTCCTGAATTATTTCTGCAAGTGGGTATCCCCCATATTTCAGTATTTGGGCAAAAGTAAGAATTTTTGGGCCTGGCAAACGACTATCCCGAACCCTGTTTTCAGCTGGAACATAGGTTGAAGCCAAAAGATGAACTGGATTTTCATCTTCCGCCTCCTGAACATTTCTAAGGACAAGGTTTGAGACATCTCTATCAAAACAATTTTCAGAGCTCACATCAAGCGCATAAAACTGGCGTTGACTGTATTTAAGCATGTTTTCAACAGATGAAAACTGGACAAGTTTTTTAGGCCTGGCAGGTGAGAACCACAGTGTTTTTCCACCTTCAACAACTGTTTTCCCTACCCCCATTGCAACGTGGGCAACCCCCTCCTCGGGTTTCATTCCCATCACAGGATAAAAATTGTGCGATTGGGCAACTCCTGATATGCCCGGGTACCAAAAATCACCATATTGCTCACCGGCCAGCTGCTGAATAAGTACCGCCATAGAGTCTTCGCGCCCTATTCCTGTCACTTTCGAAAAGGAGATGGGGCCCTCAAACCAAGTTGATGCATAAACAAGTTTAATTGCACTTTCGAGTTGACCGAATCGTTCTTCAAAATCAGGGTGGTTGTTGGCAAGAAAATATGTAGAATAGAGTCCGGCATAGGGCTTGAATTGTCCATCCTCAAGAAGGCTTGACGATCGTACAGATAGTGGAGTTTCTGTTTTGAGTAAAAAAGCCCTTAGATCCGTACGAAGCCAGTTCGGTAGTGTCGCATCAAGGAAAAGGTCGGCGACCTGCTCATCTGGTAAATTTTTACAATAATATAGATTTTGTTCCTCAATAAAGTTATCAAACCCATCAGCTGTGACAACACAGGTTTTAGGGATCGTTACAAGGTGCGAACTGAGCACAGAATTTTCATAAGGTGCTCGCTGCAGACATGCCCACATAAAGGCAATTCCTCTTGCTTTGCCTCCCATAGAACCGTTCCCAATTTTCACAAAATCCATAATATCCGGATCGTACACTTCCGGATGAAACTTGACGACCACTCCCTTCTGTCGATGTTTCCTCAGGGAATGTACTTTAAAAACAAGATCGTCACGAACGGCTGCAGGCTCCACCAGATCAGCCACATAATCCATATGTATGCGCCTTGCGAGTACTACTTCCGCCCTTGCCATAACCCAGTTCGAAAAATGATTACGCAGAGCATGGTAGCGAAGACACTTATCAGGGATCACCTTAAGTTGTTTCTCAAATTCATACAGATTAGACGCCGTCGCAACAACTGTTTCGTCAGGAAGTCTGAAAACAAAATCCCCAAAGCCCAAATAATTGAGGAAAAAACTATGTAATTCATCACGTATCAGAGGAGAGTTTTTATCGAGGAATACTGCAGGTATTTGTTGTGCATACTGGCGGTTCTGCTCTTCAGTTGAAACCATGAGTAGTGGAATATCGTGAGATTCAGCCCGAATAAACTCCAAAAATCTCCCTCCTGCATCACCATCTATTTCGCCGGCTTTTTTGTATCTACCATCTGAAATTACTGAAAACACATACGGTTTGTACGCCTGGTACAATGCCATTGCCTCTTCATAATTGGTCGCAATAAGTATCTTCGGCCTTGCCCTCATCCTCAGTAATCTATGCCTCTCGTTTAGGCTTTCACTGAGTACCGATTGAGTTTGCCGTACAATTTCATTGTAAATGAGAGGCAAAAAAAGCGACCTATAAAGTGGAGAGTCCTCCACATATATTATGACTCTCACCATTGCTGAATGCGTATCCGCATCAACGTTACGATGATCTTCTACATTCTTGATAATGGCCAGAAGTAAATCCGCCCTGCAACACCAGAGAAACGTTTTGTCGATTCCATAATCTCCAACTCTGTCAGGAAAGGTCGCCCTCATATTATGAGCCACGAGAATGACAGGCAGATCAGGTCGGATTTTTTTAATAGCTGCTCCAAAATCAAAGGCATCCATACCACCTAAAAACGGCATGGTTATCACCATATCAAAGGATTTTTTATCTATTAAATCCAGCGCCTCTTCTGCTGAAGATGTTCTGGTTATTTTGGGAGGTTTACTGAGATTAAGACCTTGATATTCGTTAATTAATCGAGTGGCCAGGCTACCATCTTCCTCCATGATATAGGCATCATAAAGGCTGGAAACGAGCAAGATTTCCTGCACCTTAAAGGGCATAAGGTCATGGAAAATTTTAAAATGCGGATCAAAATTGGGAAGAACTTCTTTTGAATCAATAAACATGGTTGCATCCTTGTTAGAGACAACTACCCTGCATTTCTCTGTCGATTCTTATCCATGAGCCCGTTGATTTACTGCCTTTCGAAGTCTACGCTATCTGGCCCGATATCTTCGTTATACGAAAATAACAATCCTCGGAGGTAAGCGTAGACTTCGAAATCCTAGTAAATCAACAGACTCATCCATGTTCAATATTGTATATCTCTTTGGGAAAAAAAGAAAATTTTATAATTTCACCATCATTCTCCACCACCTAACTCTTGCCTAATGAGAACAACATATTCTTTTACAGTGACAAATTATTTCCTTCTTTTGCGTATGCAAGATTTAGGCACCCTCTAAAGCACGCTCTACTGCCTTTAGTACTGTACCAAAACTACCCAACTTATCCAAGATAGCGACTGGTGCAAGTTCTTTAGAACGCTCAATGAGTTGTTTGTCCCTATGGTTGCCTGTAAAAAAGATCACAGGAATATCCAAAAAATCTTTAATCTGTCGTGCAGCTTCTACTCCGTCTATTCGGCCAGGAAGTGCCACATCCATAAAAAGTAAAGCAGGGTTCTCAACACGTGCCTGCTCCACTGCCTCTTCACCACTGGTTATAACGTCGCTTATCTGGTAACCATAGGATCGCATTTTCTTTTGCAGCATCATCCCCACAAGAATCTCGTCTTCCACAAGCAGAATCAATCCCTTTTTCTTGGCGAGATTATCCATCTTTATTAATACCCTTAAAATTTATATGAAAAGCGGTCCCTTTCTTCCTTTCCACTCGGAGTGTCCCCCTAAGCTGTTTGGTCACCATGTTGTGCGTGATTTGAAGGCCAAATGAAGAGGCATCATTAACATTAATCTCAGGAGGAAGCCCTACCCCGTTATCTTCGACAATGAGGTGAAAATAGCCGTCCTTTGCACTGAGCTGCAGCCGGATAATACCTTTTTTACCAGTCGGAAAAGCGTATTTCACCGCATTTGTAATAAGCTCACTCACAACAAGACCAAGGGGGACAGCTGTATCAAAAGGAATAGTCACCTGGCAATAGTCTACCCGAACCTCAATCTGATCTGAAAATGTCATATGATCAACCTGGGTCCGTGCCATTTTAGCCAAGTAGTCACCAAGGTTAATCTCCACCAGATTTTCGGACTGATAAAGATGTTCATGAACAAGGGCCATGGCCCGAATGCGATGCTCCATCTCTTCAAAAATCTTCCTAGCACCCTTATCTTCGATATCATCTATTTGTAGAGCGAGCATAGAGATGATAACCAACATATTATTTTTAGTACGGTGGTACACCTCACGAAGCAGGATATCTTTTTCTTCAAGTAATCTTTTTAATCGGTCTTCATTTACCGATATCACTTTTCTCGCGTGTACATGTTCAGAAATGTCAACAATGGTCCCCACTGAAGCAGGGGCTCCCTTCCAGGTGATAAAAGAGCCATCCACCTCTACATCAAACACCTCTCCATTTTTTCGTTTACACTTCACATGAAACGGAGAGAGCGGCTTTTTATACAGCCCCTTCTCTCTCAGGCTCATTCTCTCCATGACTTCAGTATTATATTCTGATGCAATGAGATCGATGGGACCAATTTTATCTATCAGCTCTTTCTTGGAGTATCCAAACATCTCCACAATGGCTGCATTTACATATTTGAATTTATTTTTCTGAACAATACAGAGCCCAGCAAGTGAAGCCTCCATAGTTGCGACAAGCTGCCGTTCTCTTTCCTGAAGCGCAAGAGATACCTCTTTTCTTTTTTCACTCTCAAGATGAACTTTGAGCATAGCTTCGCCCAGTTGCAGATTCTTTTTCTGCAAGTCAACCGTTCGATCTATGATCCCATTTTTCAATTTTTGAAGATACTCTGCTTTAAATGTTTCAGCAGTGGCAAGACTATCAATCATACTGTTCATTGCTAAAGAGAGCGTACCAAGTTCATCTTGTCGGTCCAGATCTGACTTTTGAGAAAGATCGCCCTCTCCGACACGCTTGGCCAGAAAAGAGAGATTTTGCAGGGGGGCGACAAAATGTTTTACGGCAAGATAGGAACAAAAAAGAATAATGAGACCTAAACAAACACTATAAAATATAAATTTCACTTTCAGTGAAGAGGTCACCCTATCAAGCGCTTGGCTACTTTCCACAACTGAAGAAAGAAGGTCGGACTCCTTTGCAACCATAACCAATTTCCAACCGTGGGATGTGAGTGTATGGCTGGCAATTTGATATTTTTCACCTTGAATTATAAACTCAGCAACAGAACAATCCGTTTCCAGAATTTTGGTTATTAATTCCTGAACAAGGGGATCTGTAGACTGGTTCAAATTATACTCAAGTATATCTTTTGAGTTTTCCATTTCGGTCAAAGAAGGATCGATACCAAAAAGAGAAAGCAGTTCCAGTGGGTAGGCAATAATACCACCATCCTTATCCATCAAAAAAGAAAAGAGGATCTGGCCCTCATCACCCTGTATCAACTGATCTGGCTCTAGAATTTCCCCCACAATAGTATCAAGGGGCAAATCAACACCCACAATTCCCCTCAGGTCCCCTTTTGCATCATAAATAGGTCCAGCGGCCGTAACCATCAGCCCTTCGACAACATCATCTTGGTAGATACTGGTCCACCGAACATCCGCTGTTACGTCCTCTGACTCCGTAAAGACTGTGAGAAAAGCTCCATCACGCAGATCAAAGTGAGTAGCCAGCGGTAAATGATGAACCCCGTCAAGAACTGCATTGTTGTTTGTGTAATACTTACCGATGCCGGATATGGTGATCAAATGGGCTGCTAAAGTCTCAGGTAAAAGATCTTTGACTTGCATTAATGAAGAATCAAGGCATCCAAGTAAAGCCAACTCAGAGCCAATCTCAGTCGACAGTGTGGACCCACCCCAATAAAGCGAGAAAACAGGCTCACTATCGCCTGAAACAAACATCTGATTGTCTTTTTGAAAGTGCAGGGTAACCGGATTTCCGTAAGTAATAGAGTGTGGTTGCCGATCGCGGTATAAACCACTGGCCTGCCCTGCCAGAAGCGCCACCATTGATGAAACCTTAGAAAAATATTCTTCATAGCGGTGCGCCTGCTCACTGCTCAGACGGGAGAGATATGAGACGGCCTGCTTACGTATCTGCTCCTCATTTACTTTAGTCGAATAAGCACCAAAGGTATTTACGGCATCAAATACATGGTAGGCAATAGGAAAAATAGCAAGTCCAACAACGAGGACAAACAGAGCAAACAGTTTATTGCCGATTTTGTCACCGAAATGTTTTTTAAAAAGGGCTGGCATCGAATTCGTATTAACTGAATTGCGCAGACTGCAACTGCTCTGGGGTATTTACATTCTTCCAAGCAGAACAAAGTTCTTCAGGAATTGCTGGGTTATCAATTTTGTGGTGCTTGCCAATTTTACCTACCCGCAAATTGCCGGTTAAAAGCTGATCTTCTAAAAGATGAGCGGTTCTACCTTCATACAACGAAAAAAGAGGTTCACAAAAATCAGAACCACGAAGCCGAGGTAACCGTCCCCAACAACCTGGCCTTCGCCCCTTTAATAGCCAGTTGATGGCATCATCCGAGATAAAAGGCATATCACAGGCAATAACAAGCCAACTGATACCAGGCTGCCAGCGCATGGCTGAAAGTAGTCCTGTTAATGGCCCTGCAACGCCAGGAATGTCAGGAATACGCTGCACTTGTTCTAAAGATAAGGGTAACTCGCCTTTGCCGGACACGACGAGACCACCAACATGGGGTTGTACAAGACGAACTGTACGTTCAATCCAACTCTCGGTGCTGCCCTGTTGCATTGTTAAAAGATGCTTGGGTTGCCCCATTCTCGAACTACGACCACCTATCAGAATACAAGCCCACACAGGAGTTTGAAGTATAATGTGTTCTAACTTTTTAAGTAACTTTTCCAAAAACTCTTCTATAGCTACACCAGCGTCCAGACAAATCAGATCACTTTCCTGCGAATTACCTGAACACCCAAAATAAATTTCATGTGTTGGGTAATCCACAAGGCCATCAACAATCACAAGGTCATAGTGTTGGGCAAGAGCAAACAACTCAAAACGCTGTGGCAATGACTTTTGCACAACAGTCATAGACAAATGACGCTGGTCACACTCATTTTGTAATTTTCCTAGGAAATCATTACGCTGTGACTCAGAGCCACCGTATAATTGAAATACTGGGAATTGTAACATTTTGTCCGCTAAAGAAGGTCGATCCATAATACCAGCTCTTTCTTATTACCTTTCAAAAGGTCCCCCTCAGATAAAAATATCTTTGTCACATTCTGGCAGTGCTCCACTGCTACGGCCTTTTTCTATAAACAACTCAACAGCTGCCTTGCCTTCATCGCCCAAATCTTTTGAAAATTCATTCACATACAGCCCTATATGACTCTCCACTACGTCCTTTTCAAGCTCCTGACTGTGTTTTTGTATATAGGGGAGACAATCCCCAGGATGTCTAAAAGCGAACTCCACGCTATCAGCAATTGCCTTTTCGATGGCTTTCAGCTTTTCGTATCCAAGACTTCGTTTTGCGGCAATCCCACCTAGCGGTATTGGCATTCCGGTGGTCTCTTCCCACCACTCACCCAGATCCTGCAAACAGAACAAGCCTTCCTCCTCGTAAGTAAACCGTGATTCATGGATGATTACACCTCCGTCAACCTCACCGCTCTTTACCGCTGCCATAATAGAGTCAAACCGCATCTCTATAAGTTCACACGAACAGGGTAAAAACATCTGGAGTAAAAGTGCAGCTGTCGTCAGTTTTCCAGGAATTGCAATGCGTTTAAGTTCGGACAGACCTTTCCTTCCCACATCACGAGTCACAAGAAGAGGCCCACATCCACGTCCTAAAGCCCCGCCAGTTCTGAGCAGACAGTACTCCTCCAGAACATGTGCCAGAGCGTGATAAGAGAGCTTGGTCACATCAAGGCTGCCTGCAACAGCCCAGCGGTTAAGTTGCTCCACATCTTCAAGGAGAGGTTCTGCAAACATAAGATCATCAGAACCGACCTTGCCATGTACAAGGCCATAAAAGATAAAAGTATCATTGGGGCAGGGAGAAAACCCCAGACTTAGAGTGTTATTTACAATCATATTTATACGTATCAGATGAGTTTTTCTAGAAGCTTCTTTGTCGTAATCGCCATTTTATCACAGGAATCCTGCAGCCGCCATCCAGCAGGGTTTCGATCTTCAACCATATTAGAGATACAACGCAGTTCAAATAGCGGCACTGAGAACAGGTTGCACACCTGAGCGACCGCTGCCCCTTCCATATTTTCGCACAGCCCATTCCACCTCTGTTGGAGGTGTTCGCCTCGAATCCTTTTACCGGTGACGCTGTTAACCGAGATAAATGTTCCCGTGTGGTGTTCTATCCCTGCATCTTTAAGCACAGTACAACAACGATTATAAAAGGTACTTTTTAGATCAAACTCGATGGGCCCGACGAGATCACTGGGAAGATACTCAATCGTATCCCCCATACAAACGCCGAGATCTCCAAACAATTCCCGTTCGGCAACACAGATGTCGAGTAGTCCAGGCTGGTGGACACTATTATCAGGTAAAAAATAAGCTCCGCCTACACCAATATTGAGAACACCTTCTATTACTTTGTCTGTCTCGCAAAGAAAACGGGTGAGGTTTTGGGCCGTTTTAGAAATCCCTACTCCGGTTATACAGCTTAGACAGGAGGAGAAGAGAATACCACTCCGATCCTTCAGACTATTCATCTCAAATTCAGTTGCAGTTGTAACAAGGATCATGGTATCTACAAGCCCTTTATAAAATAGTCAACCAAGTCTCAGCTGACCCTTTTCCAGGCACAAGTAAGGATGAGTAAAAATAACTCTCTTGCCGAATCACAGAGATGCAATACCTTCTTGGCTAAGTGAATATAAACCAGAATAACGCATTCTCACACATTATGCATTGCCCTCATCCACCCATCTGTATCACTTTTTACTAAAATATCATGATAATGCAAGAAGATCTCAATCTCGAAGCCTACCACTACGACCTTCCGCAGGAATGTATCGCTCAACAACCTGCAGACAAACGTGATAAATCCAAACTCTTCGTGCTGGACAAAAGAGATAATAGTCACAAGCACCGCAGCTTTTGTGATCTGCATGAATACCTGCAGAACGGCGACATGCTTGTTGTGAATAATACGAAGGTGTTTCCGGCACGACTCTTTGGCAAAAAAGAGACTGGCGGAAAAGTTGAGGTATTTCTTCTTGAGTTTCCAAAACTTGTGGAAGGAGCAACTCATATAGCCAGAGCTAATGGACTACTCAAGGCATCTAAACGACCAAAAATCAATTCAACAATCACAATCAGTGAAGAACTGCATTGCCAGGTTGTCGATTACCTTGACGATGGTAAAGCCTTGCTCCAACTTCACTTCAATGAAGACTTAGGGCTTATGAGATGTCTAGAGCTAGCTGGAGACGTACCGCTCCCCCCATATATTTCCCGAAAAGAAGGAACAACAAAAGAAGATAGTAAGAGGTATCAAACAGTGTATGCAGATACACCGGGAGCTGTTGCAGCGCCCACCGCAGGACTTCACTTTACCAATGAGTTGCTTGCAAAACTAAAAGACAAGGGAATAACAGTCGGAGAAGTGACGCTGCATGTGGGTTACGGGACGTTTGCACCTGTGCGAGAAACAGATATTACCCGCCACCAAATACACCGGGAATTTCTTTCAATAGGCCAGGACGTCGTCAATAAAGTGCAGGAAACAAAAAAACGTGGAGGTAAGGTGTGGGCGGTTGGCACGACATCAGTGAGAGCCTTAGAATTTGGAGCACAAAAAACAGGCGAGCTACAAGCCATGGAAGACTGGTGTGATCTCTACATCTACCCGGGCTTTGAGTTCAAGGTGATTGACAACCTGATCACGAACTTTCATCTACCCGATTCATCACTTATGTTTCTGGTCTCAGCACTTTGCGGAAGAGAAACCCTTCTTAACTGTTATGAATCTGCAATTAAAAAGGGATATCGTTTCTTTTCATATGGTGACGCCATGACCATCATCGGCGGCTGACCATAGGTTACTGCTGATGAACGTAGATTAGGTAGAAGTTGATGCGGGACAACCGGCACAAGCGGAATCCGCTTTACTTGGGGCGGGTTTTTCGGCACTATTTTTTACTTTTTCGGCACCATTTTTATCTTTAGTGCTACTGTATCCATCAGCATACCAACCACCACCTTTGAGTTGAAAAGAACTCATAGACATTAGTTTGCTGATAGGCCCGTCACAGTCTGGGCAATTTGTTAACGGAGCGTCAGCCATTTTCTGCTGTACCTCAATTACTTTTTCACACGCTTTACATTCGTACTCGTACACTGGCATTGTATTCACCTATGGGCCATAGTCATACTATGGCAAACTAAAACAAATAATTAGAACATACTTCAACAATTTATCCTCTCCACCCGATTGGGCTCGTGCAAATCTAATGCTCTGAGTCCAGTCTGTCAACACTTTGAACACATCGATCCATATGAAAATAGTGGGACGTAAATTCCGTGGTCGTTGCTTGTTGTACCGAGGTTTTTTTGGTATAGATGGTGCTTTGAAAAGAACTTCAACCTCACTAACACATCAAAACATTTCGTAATTCTATGATAGGTATATTTGATTCAGGCGTCGGCGGTATGACGGTGGCAAGAGCTGTAGAGCAGTTATTGCCAGAACATCCGCTACTTTACCTCGGTGATATCGCAAGAACACCCTACGGTCCCAAAAGCCCTAAGACAATAGAAGAATATTCCATTGAAAACAGCCGCTTTTTAATAGACAATGGTGCAAAAGTTATTGTTATCGCCTGTAACACAGCATCAAGTGTTGCCACTGAACGGTTGCGAAAAGAATGCAACGTACCTATTTTTGAGGTGATCACCCCAGCTGTAGATAAAGCAGTACAGCAATCTACCAATGGCAAAATAGGCGTTATTGGCACAAGAGCCACAATCGACAGTGGTCTATATGAAAGACTCATAAAAGAGCAAAACCCGTCCGCCACTCTCATATCAAAGGCGTGTCCACTACTCGTCTCACTTGTCGAAGAAGGATGGCTCAACAAGCGTGAAACCAAAATGATCCTGAGGAGATATCTGAGTTTTTTTAAAGATCACCAAATAGACACTTTGGTACTTGGTTGCACCCATTACCCATTGCTCACTGATCTTATTCAGCATAGAATCGGTAAACGAGTCCACCTCATTGATAGCTCAAAGGCGACTGCGGATTATCTGCAAAAAAGTCTTATGACATCCGGTGAACTCAAACCGGTATCAGGACACACAGTCCAACAAAACAGATATTACGTGACAGATGTGACCCAAACAGCAGAACGGGTAGCCAGTATCATATTCAAAAGAAAGGTAGAACTTTTACGGACATACTAAAATGAAAACAAAATATATTGTAACTCTCTGTACTCCGTTGCTCGTCTTCTTATTTATTATCACAAATACTCTGATTAGTTATGCAGCAGAAACCGAATACCCGGAAGATATTGCAGCAAGGTTGCAACTTCGTTATGACGATATGAAAAGCCTCACCTTTAACTTTAATCAGGATACCAGAGGGGAGATCACAGGCCGCCCCAGAAAAGGATCAGGTACTGCTACATTTTTAAAAAGTAACACCAAGAGCCGCATGAGGTGGGATTACCTCAGCCCCAAAAAGCAGATCATACTCAATGATGGCAATCTGTTTTATATGTATTTCCAAGAGTTACAACAGATGATCATCTCTCCTGCTGAGAATTTGGAAAACGATCTCACCTATTCCTTTTTTTCTGGAAAAGGTAATCTGAAAAATGATTTTCATATCCGTCCTGCAGACCCGGATTTTGAAAGTGATGCAAAGCTGGATTTTAAAGTAATTAAGCTAGTCCCTATTATTCCCCATTCTCAAGTACAGGACATACATCTCTGGGTAAGTGCTGATTCACTCATCCGTAGAATACATATCCAAGATCACTTTGGGACAATTACTGTTCTTAATCTCAGCGATATTAATCCGGATGCACTAGAAGGTAGTTCTCAGACTGAAATCGAGTCACTCTTTTCCTTTTCTCCACCTGAAGGGACTGAGATAATTCAGCAATAGTATGAGTGAACTTCCAACTCCGAATTTCAAGGTCGCACTCTGCTCAATGCCCTGGGCAATTTTTAATCGCCCATCCATTCAGCTGGCGACTCTTAAGAGCTACCTCGAGCAAAAAAGTGACTACAGGGTGGATACCTTTCACCCATATCTCGATATTGCGGCACTGCTCGGAGTAGATATTTATCCAGAAATAGCTCTCTCGGGCTGGGCAGGCGAAGCACTCTTTTCTGCCCTTTACTATCCAGAAAAAGCGGAAGATGCAGCCAAACTTTTTAATGAAAATATCTCCGCCACAACACGTAATAAAACCCAGTTTACAAGCCTTACAACACAGATAGAGAAACTGTGTCATAACTGGCTGAATCGTATTGATTTTTCAAGCTATAACCTTGTCGGTTTTTCCATCTGCTTTAGCCAGCTCCTGCCCTCATTGTACATGGCAAAACTCATTAAGCAAAAACATCCCTCACTACCTATAGTTTTTGGAGGATCGTCATGCTGTGGAGAAGTTGGTCAGTCGCTTTTACGCGAATATCAACAACTCGATTTTATCGTTGATGGAGAAGGCGAGGAACGACTCCTTACTCTCTGCAAACTCTTAGATGGAAAAAGCAGTGAACTTGCTCATGGCGTTCGAAGTCACAAGAAGCTGAAATGTGCCACAACCCAAATTGCACCACTTGATTTAACAACGCTACCTCTTCCCGATTTCAGTTCATATTTCAATGAGATAAAAAAGACATTTTCTTCTCAGCCTTTTATCCCTCTTTTGCCTGTTGAATTTTCAAGGGGCTGCTGGTGGAATAAATGTACGTTTTGTAACCTCAATATTCAGTGGCCAAACTACCGTTTTAAGAGTGGTGACAGAATGGTCACAGAAGTGAAGGCTTTGTCGAAGCGATATGAATCTCTGCATTTCACATTTACAGATAATGCTCTGCCCCCACGGGAGGCGGATCACTTCTTCTCCGAAATCAGCAAAAACAGTATCGATTTTGATTTCTTTGCAGAAATAAGAGGGACCAGTAACCTCAAACGTTTGCAGCAATATCGAAAAGGCGGTCTGACGACAATTCAGGTAGGTATCGAAGCACTGTCCACTTCACTGCTTCGCAAAATGGACAAAGGAAGTTCAACCATGGATAACATCGCCATGATGAAACTCTGCGCCCAGGAGAGGATTAAAATGGAAGGCAACCTTATTGTCGACTTCCCTTCCACCACCGCCCATGAAATCCAGGAGACGATACATAACCTTGCCTACGTTCTTCCATATATCCCTCTAGATCCAGCATCATTTTTCCTCGGTTACGGATCACCTATCTATAGTAATCCCAAACAATTTTCCATTCAGTCAATTATCCCACATTCAAAAACAAAATTACTGTTCCCAAAACATTGTCATGAGACTATGACCATGCTTATCAGTAGCTATCGTGGTGACAAAATGGTACAGCAAAAGTTATGGCGACCAGTACGAAAAATGATTGATGATTGGCATACTTTTCATAAAAACAGAAAAGCCCCAAATATACCTGCCCTGAGTTATAGAGATGGGGAGGATTTTCTTATTATTCGTCAGGAACTTAGAGGGGGTACAACTCTTCAGCACAGGCTTCGTGGCATCTCAAAAAAAATATACCTCGCCGCTCCTGTTCCTACACCAATTGAAGATATAGGCAAAATAGCCCCAAAAATAAAAACCAAAGCACTGACAGCTTTTATTGAAGACATGTGCTCCAAACGACTTATGTTTCAAGAAAATGGTAAAGCCATCTCACTTGCAGTTCACCAATCACGACAAACGCAATGACAACACTAGCAATACTCTCAGATACCCACGACCAGGTCGCAAACCTCTCCGCTGCCATAGATTACTGTAACCAGTCTGAGGTAGACATTGCTGCCCATTGCGGTGACCTCATCTCCCCTTTTATGCTCAAGCAACTGACCCGTTTTAAAGGAGAGTTTCATCTTATTTACGGCAACAATATAGGCGATCAACGACTCATCGCTGACAGATGTGGCAGGGAGTTTCCAAACATCAATCATCACGGAATTCTTGGCACATTTACCGTTGATACTTATAGAATAGCCATAGTTCATTATCCAGATCAAGCACAAGAGCTTGCCAGCCAGTCGATCTATGATATAGTCTGTTGTGGACACTCGCACGTGCCAATGATTAAACAGTTCGAACACACACTGCTCATCAATCCAGGTCAGCTCCTTGGTGAAAATGATCAGGCAGGATTTGTCATTGTAGATTTTGAAAAAGGTACAACCCAACGCATTGGAGTAGGGAAATGTATGTTTGATCAAGAGATTCCAATAACATCATCAGTATCCGAAAAGGCCGTTTTCAAAACGGTTCTGAAGAAGACAGATAAGTAACCGGGCATCAACAAAAAGACCAACTGGCGCTAACATAAACAGTCCAATTGATCAAAATCGTAAACCACAGCACCAAAACAGGACGACATGACTGAAGCAAACAGTGAGAGCTTTGAGGATCTCTTCAAAGCAGAAGCCACCCAAAAGATTAAACGTCTGGAACCAGGACAAAAAATTAAAGCGATCATCGTTGGTATTAATGCTGAAACTTCTTTTCTTGATGTTGGGGGAAAAAGTGAGGGGGTGTTAAACAGCTCCGAGCTTAAAGACAAGGAAGGAAATTTCACCCACCAAGAGGGTGATTCCATCGAAGTGTACTTCCTTCAGGCAAAAAATTCTGAAAGACTTTTTACCAGAACTATTGGGTCAGGATCTTCAAATGCCCACTTGGAAGAGGCTTTTCGTTCACGCATTCCTGTTCAAGGCACGGTAAAAGCAGAAATAAAAGGTGGTTTTGAAATCACGCTGGGTGGAAGCGTAAGAGCCTTCTGTCCATTTTCCCAAATGGGATTGCGACGGGTTGAAGATGCAGCCGCAGAATATCTGGACACCCAGATGAAATTTATCATCACAAAATATGAAGAGAACGGGCGAAACCTCGTTGTTTCTGCCCGTGCAATTCAGGAAGAAGAACGTGAAGAACTCAAGGAAAAGCTCAAAGAAACCCTTGAAGAAGGACAAACAATTGAAGGGACCATCAGCTCTATTCGAGATTTTGGTGCCTTTGTTGATTTAGGTGGTGTAGACGGTCTGATTCCAATTTCTGAAATCGGCTGGAGTCGAGTAGAAAAAGTCGAGGAATATTTTACCGTAGGACAGAAGGTCGAGGCGGTTGTGAAAAGTGTTGACTGGGAAAAAGACAGAATTTCTCTTAGTTACAAAGCAACACAGGCCGACCCGTTTGACGAAGTTCCCAATAAATTCCCTGAAGGCACCATCCTCACAGGAACCGTGGCACGACTCGCCCAGTTCGGCGCTTTTGTCACATTAGAACCTGGAATTGATGGCCTCGTACACATCTCAAAACTAGGTGATGGCAGACGGATCAACCATCCAAGAGAGGTTGTAGAAGAAGGCCAAAACATAGATGTCAAAGTAGAATCGATTGACATTGTTGAAAAAAGGATCAGCCTTGTTCCTGCTGACTACGTCTCCGTTGAGAGTGAAGAGGAAAAAGAACGCAGTGAATACAAAGAGTTTGTATCACAGGGCAAAAAGAAAAAGTCAGACAAAAACATGGGCAGCCTTGGTGCACTTTTAAAAGCAAAAATGGCTGCAAAAAACAAATAAGCATCAACAACACGAAGTACATTCATTCCGGCACTCCGCTTAGGAGCTGCCGGAATTTTTATTCCACCTTCCTTTCCGCTCCAGCTATCATATAAAATGAAATAAAAGATAACACCAGGACAGTGACTCCTGTTATGTGATACGCAAGAGCTATCCCAAATCCGTCCATAACCGTGCCAGAGAGTACTGCCCCAGTAAAAACTCCAGCACTCATTGCAAAGCCAAACATTCCCATCATCGTACCATGGCCGTAGTGTGCTTTTGCCTCAAGAGAGGCATAGCCTCCGAGTACCGCCCAAATAGCAGCTTCCACACAACCAAGCAACACATATAATATAGCCATCGTAGTAACTGTTTGAAAAAACGGTACACAGTACACAATGGCTGAGATCATCACACAACTCACAATAAAAATCCTGCGTTTACTGTATCTATCTGCAAGTTTTCCAAAAGGGACTTGGAGCACCGCATTGACAAGAGTACGACAGGCAATGACAAAGCCTATTTGTAACCCGGTAACACCCTGCCATTCCGACATAAGTAGAGGGAGAAAAGCCATACTGGGAACCATAAGTATCATGGTTGCATATCTAGCAAGTAATATACCTGCAGTTTTCCTGTTTTTCATCATACTGATAAGACTTTTCAAAAAGTCTTTCTCTTCACCTTCCGCACCAGCCACCTGCCGAGGCATATAGCTCACAACCAGTAAGAGTGCGAGAAGACTTAACCCTGCCATTGTATAAAAAACAGAAGAAAGCCCCCACATATCGGACAAGATTCCACCAATTATAGGCCCACAGCCAATCCCACAGAAAATTGCCACGTTAAGATAGCTCATATAACGAGACTCTTGCCCAGCTGGTGCAAGCAGGCTCATATACGCCATGGCAATAGGAACAATCATAGCTGAACCAACCCCATGAAACCCGCGTATAAGGATAAGATGATTCACATCAGTTGCCATCGGAATAAGCAAGCCTACTATTCCATAGATGAACAGACCAGCCATAAGAAAGCCTTTTCTTCCCCACCTATCTGAGAAATTCCCCACAACCGGCTGCAATAGTCCACGGGTGACAGAAAATGCTGCTATAATCATCCCTAAGGCAAAACCACCCGCCCCAAGTTCTTTGGCAAAAACAGGCATAACCGGTACAATGATGCCAATACCTAAAAGAGCAATAAATACGGAAAGAAGTAAGGTAATGAGAGTGTGTTTCTGCATTTTTTGCGTACGTACCAAAAAGATAGAGATTGATGAGTCTGTTGATTTACTAGGATTTTTGTTCGAGATCAGGTAAGCGAAGACTCCGAGGCATACTAAAAAAATAACCACAGGCATATAGTTGATATCGGAGTCTGCGCTTACCTCCGAGGATTATTTTTTTCGTATAACGAAGATATCGGGCCAGATAGCGTAGACTTCGAAAGACAGTAAATCAACGGGCTCATTGATGAGTGATAGCAATTATGCTGTTACAGCAGGACCAAAAGGCCACTATCACGAATATTTTCACAAGAAGAATTATCAATATGATTAACTACTCAGGCAGGGCTAGAATGTATTGCAGATTATCAGATAGATAGAGGCATTATACTGTCATTTCATAAAAAAAACAGTATGCTTGTGAGAGCAGAACGGCTTTTAACGTTCAAAACGGATAATTTTTAGTTAGATGAGAATGAACAAGATGGGTTTCAGCTTTTCAAAAAGTAATACATACATATACGCGCCCGTAATCTTTGTTATAACATTTATCGTTGTCGCAATTCTCTATGCAACGCATGAGAACAAAAATGATAAAGATCATTTCGCAAATCACGCCGCAATTATCTCAGATGACATCTGGGCTCTGAACGACTCTGGTGCTAGTATCTACCTCAAGCTAGCAATGAAGGCGAACCACTACAAAAGTGTTAATGTTTCCATTCCTGGTGAAAATGACTTTATCGTACTAAGGCAAGACTCTCTTTCCGGTTTTCCTTCTTTTCTCCATAGTACTGGGCTCATCGGCACAAAACAGATGTCCCAACCGATCCTTAAAAAAAGGGCTCAAATAGGTACGCTAACCGCAGTACAATATGTACGGATTATCTACCCTCTCTTTAATATTTTACTTGTTCTTCTTCTTATTCTGCTCACAATCACACTTATCGTGTCTCTTTTTGCAAATCGCAGACGCCTCGAGGAAGAAGTAGAAATCCGGACAAGAAACTTGCGCCATAGCGAACAGCGCTTCAACGATCTTGTCAATTTTCTCCCCGAAATTGTGCTTGAAACCGATATTGATGGCAATATAACCTATGCTAATCAAGCCGCTGCTCACCGACTAGACCCTCAACTCGTATCTCCCCAAAAAAAATGTTTTCTCGACTTTATAGACACCAACGATCATTATGATGCCCGGAAAAATTTTTACACTTCTCTTCAGGGAGAACTAACAGAACTTCAAGAATACGCCGCTATAGGAATTGATGACAAGGTATTCCCTGTACTTATGAAGATTGCACCACTCTTCACCAACAAGCTCCACGTAGGTGGAGCCCGGATAATTGCAATTGATATCAGTTCAAGACGCCAACTGGAAGAACAATTACTTCGGGCCCAGAAAATGAAGGCTATTGGACTCATGGCGGGAGGTGTGGCCCATGATCTCAATAACATTCTCTCAGGAATTATCAGTTATCCTGACCTTCTCCTTCTCAATCTCCCTAAAGAGGACCCTCTTTATAAGCCTTTACAATCTATTCGTCGTTCAGGATTGGAGGCTGCAGAGGTTGTTTCTGACCTCCTCACAGTAGCCCGGGGGGTTGCCGCGAGCACAGAAATTCTCAGCCTCAACCAGCTGATTAAAAATTACATGGACAGTCCTGACTTTACAGAACTCATCAATAAACGACCAGATGTTGCAATACATACTCAACTCGATCCGGAACTAAAAAACGTTAACTGCTCACCTATTCAAGTACGTAAATGTTTAATGAATATCATCAATAACGGTATCGAGGCTATTCAAGGAAAAGGTTCACTTACCATTACGACAGTAAATGATCACTGTAGTCTACCTATGAACACCCTTTCCCAAGAGCTATCATTGAATAAAAACCCTTCGCACCAAAAGCGTATGTTCTCTAAAATAATCATCACTGATACAGGCGAAGGTATTAACACGGAAGAGATGACCCACATCTTTGAGCCATTCTACTCCACAAAGGTGATGGGAAGAAGTGGCACGGGGCTTGGTCTTACCATCGTATGGAACACCATGCAGGAACATAAAGGAACAGTTCAGGTGGAAAGCAGCCCCCATGGGACAACCTTTGAACTGTTTTTCCCGAGTCTCAACTCTGGGATCAACGACCAGGCCAAAGAAAAACATTGGCAGAACTACGCTGGCTCTGGGGAGACTATTCTTGTGGTGGACGATGAGCCCAGACAGCGAGAAATCCTTAAAAGTTTACTCACTTCTCTGCAATACAAGGTCGTTACCGTTTCATCTGGTGAGCAGGCCGAAAAATACCTTAACAGCAACAGCGCTCATCTTGTTGTTCTTGATATGATAATGACAACGGGCCAAAATGGACGCACAACCTATGAAAATATAGTCAAGGTTAACCCTAATCAAAAAGCTATCATAGCCAGTGGATTTGCCAAAGACGATGACGTTCAGGCGACACTAGCTCTGGGAGCAAGTGAATATGTAGCCAAACCCTATACAATTGAGCAGATAGGCAACGCAATATACAATTCTCTCCATTCATGATATAGTGCTTTTCATTTCCAGTTTAACGACTTATTTTTTTGTTGAAAGGACTTGCATGCTACCCATAAAATCCCACATCTATCTGTTGTTCACCTTCTTCTTTTTCATCATTAGTCCCTTAAATCTTCAGGCTAAGGACTCGATTACCTGGATGGAGGCTGTTGCCCCACCCTTTTTTATTCATGAAGGCAATCTCAAGGGCCAGGGTTACGAAGACCTTATTACTAATCTACTCGCTGAAAATCTCCCTCTATATGATCATGAACACATGATAGCCAATATTTCCAGACACTATCAGCAATGGAAGCAGGGTGAAAAATCCTGTTCCCTCGCAATGTTTAAAACACCTGAACGAGAAAAATTCGTCTATTTTTCAATCCCCAGTGTTTTCACCCTACCTACAATCCTTATTATCCGAAAAGACAAGTTTAATGAGTTTGGCAGTAAGAAAACTGTTCAACTCCAGCAACTTCTTAAAAGCAAAAATATCACTATAGGTCGATCAAACAATCGTTCCTATGGTGTTCTTGTTGACGATGTCCTGAATCAGTTCGGGAACGAAAACAATATTTTTAATTTTGAAGGCTCAGACCTGTCTCTCAACCTTTTCAAAATGCTTACAGCCGGACGAATAGATGCTCTTGTCGGGCTTCCGGAAGAGGCGATGTACCTCGCAGAAACACTTGGATTAAAAGACCAGATCATGACGTTGAATATCTCTGAGAATCAAAACGATCATGATGCGTCTCTTACGTATGTTGCCTGTTCAAAAACAGAATGGGGGAAAAAAACCATTGATACCATTAATTCAGTTCTTCTTAAGCAACGACCAACAGAACGTTACAGGGCTGCCTACGAACGTTGGCTTGATCCCAGCAGTATAGAAGACTACAGAAAACTCTACAGTGGTGTTTTTCTTAAGATCATCAAATAGTCACACTATCCATATTTTACCCAATGTGAACAGCAATGCGTATTGAACTTCAATCTCCTCTGGACATGCATCTCCACCTGAGAGAAGATACTATGATGCAAAATGTAGCACCTCTCTCTGCAGCTTCATTTGCAGGAGGCGTTGTCATGCCCAACCTCGTTGCCCCAGTGGACAGCTTAGCTAAAGTACGAGAGTATCGAGAGGCTATTTTACAGTGTACGAACAACCTTGATTTCAAACCTTTCATGACGCTGTTTTTCAAAGAGTACAGCCGTGATGAACTTTTTGAGGCCAAAGATGAAATCATAGGCATCAAACTATATCCTGCAGGAATCACGACTCAAAGTGAAAATGGAGTCAGTGATTTTAGCTCAATCAGCAGTACCTTGGGCCACATGGAGGAGCTTGGGATACCCTTACTTGTCCATGGTGAAACCGGTGGATTTGTTATGGATAGGGAAAAAGATTTCTTGCCTGTGTACCAACAAATTGCTGAACAATTCCCCAATTTACATGTCGTCATGGAGCACATAACAACGGCGGATGCTGTACATCTCCTGGACCAATATGATAATATTTCAGCCACTGTTACTCTGCATCACCTCATGATTACATTAGACGATGTTGCTGGTGGTATGCTGGAACCAGATCTATTTTGTAAGCCCATTGCCAAAACCCCCCATGATCTTGCTGTATTAAGAGAGGCTGTTTTCTCTGGACATCCAAAACTCATGTTTGGCTCGGACTCTGCTCCTCATCCACGGCATAAAAAAGAATGTTGCGGCTGTGCAGCTGGAATTTTTTCTGCTCCCGTTGCACTTCCAATGCTTGCCGAAATGTTTGAAGATGAAAACAAACTAGATTTACTTCAAGATTTTGTCAGTGGAATTGCCTGCAAACGTTATGGCCTGGGGCCAATCTCCAGAACAGTTACTCTAGAAAAAAAGCCCTGGACAATTCCAGAGCTTTATCATGATATTAAACCATTTGGAGCAGGAAGAACCCTACGTTGGTCCCAATTGGTATAAGGGCTTATTTAACCCGCATATTTCACGAATTTGAGTACAACGTGTATCCAAAAACAATCAGGCGCACATTCCGTAAAAACCTAATATATCATAGTAAAAGATGATTCACACACAGGTTCTCATGAAATTTTCGGGTTAGTTTGAGACAAAAGGCTTTGCCGCTGAGTCTCAAACAAAACCACTCCGGCTGCAACGGAACTATTAAGAGAGTCAAGATCCCCTTCCATCGGAATCGAAATTAAAAAGTCACAATCTTTCTTAATAAGAGGACGTATTCCCTTCCCCTCGCTTCCTACAATGAGACACGCAGGGGCAGAAAGATCCACCTCATAAAGTGATTGAGCATCAGCATCTTTAACAGCACCGAATACCCAAAAACCAATTTCCTTTAATTCCTGAAGAGACCGGCTCAAGTTCGTCACCTGACATATATCGATATGTGACATTGCTCCAGCCGAAGATTTCGCAGCAGTGCCCCCAAGAGGAGCGGAACGCTCTCTTGTCACGATGACACCTGCAGCACCAGAGGCAAGGGCTGAACGAATGATTGCCCCAACATTATGTGGATCCTGCAAGGAGTCAAGAACCATCAGTCGTGTAGGTTTTTTCTCCGCAATGCGTGCAATCATTTTCTCTTTGAGATCGTCAAAGTCTAAAAGAGGAGCTTCAGTTATCTGGGCAACAACTCCTTGATGTCTGACATCAGCGCTTCCTTCACCAGTGAGACGAAGACTCTCAACGAACATCAGTTTAACGCCAGCAGCCTTAGCAAGACTCACGATCTCATCAATTTTACTACCGCGTTTGTCTTTTTGGATGACAACCTCAGTAAAACGATCAGGTTCTCTCGTGAGTCCCTCAACGACAGGATGAATCCCCCACAGCATATCATCGCTAAAACGGATATATTTTTCACCAGATGATTTATTTCCACCACTATTATTTTTCATTCTTACAACACCTTTTCAATGGGATCACCTGTTGGCAACCTATGTGATTTTGCTCGTTCTGCAATGATAATTGCCTGAAGTACATTTGTCGCTTCATCGATATCACTGTTTACAATGAGATATTCATATTTACTGCTCGACAGAAGTTCAGTTTTTGCATTAATAAGACGTACCTGAACTTTCTCTTCATTTTCAGTCCCTCTTCCTCGAAGACGTCTCTCTAGTTCGACAAGGCTCGGTGGAGCAATAAAAATAAATGCAGCATCAACTTGAGGGTTTTCACGTAATATTGCAGCGCCTTGGACATCAATATCCAAAATGACATCAAATCCATCCTGGAGTTGCTCTTCAATTGCGGCATGACTGGTTCCATAAAAATTATCATGAACATCAGCATGCTCTAAAAAAATGTTATCAGCAATCATCTGCCCAAACGTATCTCTTGAGACAAAATGATAGTCAACACCGTCAACTTCACCTTCTCGAGGATTTCTTGTCGTATGTGAAACTGAAAATTTCACCTTAACCAGGGAAGACATCACACCTCTGAGTAAAGTCGTTTTCCCTGCACCAGACGGTGCAGAGATCACAAATAATCGCCCCTGTTTCATATTGACTCCTTTACGTCTGATGTTGTCAACTTGTGGTATTCAGCAAGATGGTAAGCCGGATGTAATGCCTGCATTCTTTGGCTGATAGTATCCGCCTGAACAGATGAGAGGACAACGTGGTTCGAATCCATTACAAGAATAGATCTGGTCCTTCGACCTTCAGTTACATCAACCAGACGCCCTTCTTTCTTTGCCGTTTCTTTAAGTTTTCTGGCAGGAGATGAACCGGTATTTACTACCGCTATCACTCGCTCAACCATAACTGTATTACCAAAACCAACGTTGAGTAGTTGCATCGACTATCACCTTATATGCTTACGAAACTGTATACCGAGACCTACTCAATATTTTGAACCTGCTCCCTCATCTTCTCGAGTTCGCTTTTTAGATCTACAGTATGATGAGCTATTGAAGCATCATTAATCTTTGAAGCAAGTGTGTTAACTTCCCTTAAAAACTCTTGAATGAGAAAATCGAGTTTACGTCCTACTCCCCCATCTTCTTGTAAAAAACTGTTAAATTGGCTGATATGACATCGCAGGCGTACAATCTCTTCTGTAACATCAGTCTTATCTGCCAGGATCGCAATCTCCTGAGCAAGCCTTGCTGGATCAAGCTGCACATTGCCTAAAAGTTTTTCTAAACGTTCTCCAAGGTTTTTTTGGCGATCCTCCAATAACAGAGGAATATCTTTTTCAATGGAGTTTATGGTTGTTGTAAATGTGTCTAAACGTCCTTGTAAATCTACAGCAAGCGCTTCGCCTTCCTGAGAACGCATCCCTGCACAATTTCTCAGAGCCGACTCAATAACCTCTTCAACCATTGGCCAAACCTGGTCAAGATCTTCTTCTTTTTGCTCTCTCGTAATCACCTCAGGAAAAGAGGCAAGGTTTTTGGCTGACAGATCAAGAGGCAACTGAAATGTTTCTGCAAGTGTTTTCAGAGCTGTGTGATAATCTTCCGCAAGGCCTGTGTTAACTTTTATTTCCTGCAGATCAGAAAAGTCACCACTTACTGAAAGAAAGAGGTCTACTCGGCCACGCACATGGAGAGCTGTTACTTTTTTCCGAATTTTTTCTTCAAGGGGATTATAGCCCCGTGGCAATTTCATTTTAAGATCAAGATATCTGTTGTTAACACAACGGACTTCTGCTACCCAGATCCGCCCTTCTTTTTCAACTTCACCCCGGCCAAAACCGGTCATACTTTTTACAGCCATAGTACAGCCTCTATTTAGTTAAATCTAAATCTCGCATACACAAAATAAGAAAGTGAACTCCTCTTGCCTAGTGTCTGAACGAAAACCTGCAAATTCTATCGAGTTCAAGGCGGGGGATAATTTTAACCGGAGGAATACATTGAGTATTTTGAGGTTTAAAATTTGAGCCCAACGAAAGAATTGGCATAATTGGTGGTTTTCGATCGAGCACTATCTATATTATATCAACAATAGCTTCAACCTGCTTATTTATACGTTTTCCAACAAACCTTACACAGCCATGAAAATGACAAAACGATGTAGAAGGATTACCCTCTACACCGTTTTATACTACTACCTGCAGTGACTGTCGTTATCTGTTACTTAGCAGCCATCGCTTTATCTAACAGTTTCATAATGCTATCACTAACATCTGTGGTCTTATCATAGAAGATAACTCCACTTTTAGAGTCAAGAATCATCGTGTATCCCTGATCCTTACCATATTTTTCTACAACTTTTTCCAGAGATTTGAGAATTGGTTCCAATTCTTTATCCTGCAACTGTTTCATTTCAAAGCGAGCATCTTCTGTTTTTGCTTGTAACTCTCGACCACTCTTTTGGAACTCTCTAACTTTCTCAGCTTTCTTCTCTTCGCTCCAGGCAGAACTCTTCTTTTTAATTTCAGCCTGTAGCTTTTTAAGATCTGCTTCTTCACCAGTAAAAGAAGACTGAAGATCTTTCATTTTAACGTCAAAGCGTTCTTTAGCAGCTTTTCCAGCTTTACAACCAACAATAATTTTCTGGACGTTCATAACACCCAGTTTTAATTCAGCAGCCATGGCTCCCTGTGCTGCAAAAAGCAGTACAGAAGCAATCACAACCGCTTGGAATGATTTTTTGATCACAATATATCTCCAGTGAAATTGATTAAAATAAAAGGTTTCTACTCAACTACGACAAAATCAGCACGTCTGTTTTGAGCCCAGGACAATTCATCGTGACCATGGAGCAGCATCCTCTCCTCACCATAGCTAACAGTTGTTAGTTTTGCTTCTTCAACACCAAGGTTCACGAGATACTTTTTGGCACTCAAAGCTCTTCTTTCCCCAAGAGCCATATTGTACTCGTTTGTGCCTCTTGGATCACAGTTTCCTTCAATTCTTATAGGAAGTGCAGGGTTGCTTTTACTAAAATCAGCATTTACTTCAATTCTTGAAACCTGATCACTACTGACATCAGAAGAATCAAAATTGTAATATACAGGAAGCATTCCCTCAGATGTACGGCCTTCACTCGTTCCACGAGGTACACTATCCAGTGATTCTTCAACACCCATTGCCTCACCAGTATCAGCAACCTTCATTGCGTCATCAGAGTTTGTTTTAGACCCACAACCAGAAAGAGTCATAACAGAAACACACAAAAGTGCAGGTAATAGGCGTTTTACATTAGTAAGCATCAAAGGAACCTCCAATAGTTCGATATGATTTCGTAACAGCGATTAGTTATTATGTATCAACGATAAAAAAATAAAAGAATAATTAACATTTTCTTATAATTCCCAGAATTAGGACAATACTATATATGATGTTACCGACCAAATTCAACTTATATTTTTGCTCAACGAATAAAACAACAATTTAAATCTACCCATAGGATATTAATTTTCCGCGTATAATTCTCTTTTGTTCGTTTACACCTTTTGCAGATCATCTTGAAAAATTGCTTACGCAATACAAATTTGAACTAGTGATTATTATATATTCAGATTATAAGAGTTGTATTCAAGCACCAGACAAATTGTTCACATTTCTCTTTTAAGGGCAATGACAACTATACGGAGATTTATTCATGGCTAAAGTTAATATCAGCCCAAACAGAACTACAGACAAGACAATACGTACAATTGACCGCAAGCGAGAACAAGAAAGAAAAAAAATGTTCATCCGGGCAAAAGATCATGCCACTGAATTTGCTGCAAAACTTGCCCAGAGATTGATAGATAGGGAAATTATCGAAACGACCTCCGCCTCAGCTGTGAAAGATGCTTTTGAAACACAACTTGGCAAACTCGGTTACATCGAAGATTTTGAGCTACAGATGAAAATCGCTCCAATTCGGACAATTGCCCAAGACCCTAATGTAGTGAGCCTCTATTTTACTCAGTATATCGTTGAGGACCTTATTGACAACCCAGCCATTCAGGATGTATTTGGGGATGATCTCGATATATATAGAGCTGTAGACTCTGTCTTCAGGGTACTCAGGCCATAAAAATGTTGAATGAGTATTAAGCCAGAAAAAGTACCTTGCATATCCTTCTGCGTTCTTTATCTGTCCTCACCTTACGTTTCTAAATTTAATTGTTTCCAATATCTGTTTATATACCCCTCATGGAAGTGAAATCCTTTGAGGGGTATACAAAAGAGTGATAGGGTTTTCAGGAGTAAAGCACTAAATGCAACATCCAGCCCAAATGCCATGTCTGCTTTTTGCAGATAAAGATGGTAACATTACAGAATTCCCTGAGTTAGAAATGGTCGGCATGCGTAACGGGGGTTTCTGTCGACCCGAGCTTGAAGATATAATCCCCCTACCAGAAGGTAGCGAGTTGTTTACCCTTCCTAAAAGGTTGCCTATCGGCTGGGATTCAAAAGGCAAAGAGCCTGCTCTGTTAACCGAAGACCCCTTTAGTAAAGGAGATATAGCCCAAGCCGTATCCGCATTTATTTCGCCAGCACATACTTCAATTTATTCAAGCGCATATCAAACCCTTGAAAACGCACCAACGTTACCTCTTTTTGCTTATACAGCCGTAGGTTGGTATAACGACCAGTTCTGGGTAACAGCGTTTCGTAGTGACAATGATGTTCGTCAGGATTTCGACCAGTATAGCCAGGAAGAGGTTAATGAGAAAACTCATGTTAAACTCAAACAATTCCCTGACAACAGGCTCATTCAACACCTTGGAAAATGTTGTCTTACATACGGGTGCCCCGCTGCGAGAAATTATTTCATGGAACGATGGGAAGCACCTCTGCCCACATCACCTACCTGTAACGCCAGATGCATTGGTTGCATATCTTTGCAAGAATCGGGATGTTGCCCAGCAACGCAAGACCGGATAAAATTTATTCCTTCGGTCAGCGAAGTAGCTGAAATTGCTATTCACCACCTTCGCACTGCCGACAATCCTATTGTCAGCTTTGGTCAAGGTTGTGAAGGTGAACCTCTCATGCAAGCTGATGTTCTTGAACAATCGATTATTGAGATACGCAAAAACACCACCAGAGGAACCATTAATCTCAATTCAAACTCCAGTCTTCCACTAAAAGTAGCAAAACTTGCAGATGCCGGTCTTGACAGTATTCGCGTCAGCCTCAATTCAGCACAGGAAAAATATTACAATCTCTACTATCGTCCACAAGGCTACACCTTCAACGATGTTATACAATCAATTGATACCATGAAGGAAAAAGGACGATTCGTCTCACTCAACTATTTTGTATTTCCCGGATTTACAGACAGCAAAGACGAATACGCTGCCCTGTGCCATCTCATTGAAAACCACCGTCCTGATTTTATTCAATTACGTAATTTCAATATGGATCCAGAACTCTACCTGAATACTCTCGGTCTCGTCGAGGATACGCCATGTTATGGAATTAGACATTGGGTTGATAAATTAAAGGAAAGATTTCCGACTTTGAAATTTGGTTATTTTAATCCACAGATCAATCCTGATTGACATTAAGCTCCTATTACAACGATGTTTTACATTGATTCGCTAGAGATCTTCTGAATGGTTTTTAATTGCATTTTTCCAAACATAGGATACAATGTTAGTTAATAAACTTTATTAATATTATTTTCAGAGGATCCCCATGCAACAACTGCCAAATATGCGATTGACAACACAACGTCAGATCATTTTAGAGGAACTCGGTAAGGTTACATCACATCCGACGGCAAATGAAGTATACGATATGGTACGAAAAAGATTACCACGTATTGGACTAGGCACAGTATACAGAAACCTTGAACTCATGGCTGATACAGGAGTCATCCTCAAACTTGAAGTAGGTGGAACACAAAAACGATTTGACGCGACGACTGAGCCCCATTACCACATACGTTGCAGTTCATGTGGTAAAGTTGATGACGTACACATAGAAGTACAACAGCAAATCAACCAACTCGCAAAAAATGTCAGTGACTATGAAATACTTGGCCACCACATTGAGTTCACCGGTATTTGTCACGACTGCCAAAACAAACCTGAGCAGCAAACATCTATCAACTAACCCGCTAACCGGGAAGTAAGAGACTAAACAATATCATTCGAGGACAAAAAAAGGCCGCATAACGAAGATCGTTATGCGGCCTTTTTCTTTTCTTTATACGAAAGGGTTGGAACCGTAAATCAATATTCCAACTTACAACCACACTTTACTCATACTATTTAGCGTATTCTACTACCCGAGTTTCTCGTATAACCGTTACTCTAATCTGTCCAGGATAGGTTAATTTGGACTCTATCGATCGCGCTATATCCTGGCTGAGCAAAGTTGCATCTTCATCTTTTATTTTGTTGGAATCAACTATAATACGTAAATCTCGTCCTGCCTGTATGGCGTATGATTTCTCCACTCCAGAAAAATCATTTGCAATCGCTTCCAAATCTTCAAGTCGTTTTACATAGCTTTGGAGCATTTCCTTTCTTGCTCCAGGTCGAGCCCCAGACAAGGCGTCAGCTGCTTGTACCAGAACATCAATAACACTGAGCGGCGGTTGATCTTCATGGTGGGCCCCGATTGCGTAAACCACTTCTTCAGATTCACCATATTTTTTAGCAAGATCCCGCCCAATAACGGCATGAGATCCTTCCACTTCATGATCAACAGCCTTTCCAATATCATGCAAAAGCCCTGCTCTTTTAGCCAGTTTCACATCGACACCGAGTTCCGAGGCCATAATTCCGCAGAGAAAAGAAACTTCGAGGGAATGTTGCAACACGTTTTGCCCGTAACTTGTTCTGTATTTCAAGCGGCCCAGCAGTTTAATAATCTCCATATGCACGCCGTGGGCTCCGACGTCGAAAGTTGCCTGTTCTCCAGCTTCACACATGGTAACTTCAAGCTCTTTCGTCACCTTTTCGACAACCTCTTCAATACGGCCGGGGTGAATTCTACCATCACTAATCAACTGCAGTAATGCCTGACGTGCAACTTCTCTTCGTACGGGATTAAAACCAGATAAGATAACAGCTTCCGGCGTGTCATCAATGATGATATCTATTCCGGTTGCTGCTTCAATAGCACGAATATTACGACCTTCCCGGCCAATAATCCGCCCTTTCATTTCATCACTTGGTAGAGGGACCATTGAGACTGTTCTATCAGCGACGTAGTCACCTGCATAACGTGAGATAGCCAGAGCAAGAATATTCTTTCCCTTCCTGTCCGCTTCCATCTTCATTTCATTTTCGATGCGGGCAAGACTTTTGGCAGCATCCATACGAGCTTCGCTTTCAAGAGATTCCATCAAAAGTTTTTTAGCTTCGTCTTGTGCGATGCCGGCAATTTTTGCGAGTTCATATCTCTTCTGAGAGACAAGGCTATCAACATCCTTATGTTTTTCCTGCCAGTCGACTTCTAGCTTTTTCACACCTTGTTCTTTTGAAACCAGGTCTGTTTGCTTTCTATCAAAACCATCCCATTCACGTTTTAGACTGTCTCTTTTTCTTTTTAACTGGCGCTGTTCATCTTTGAGCTCATCTCGTTCAGCATTCAACTCTTCTTTAAGAGCCTGCTTCACTTGATATGCGGATTCTTTGCTCTGAATCAAAGCCTCTTTTTTGACCTGATCAGCCTCAACAATCGCATTTTCAATTATTTGTTTACTTTGGGTTTTTATATTTTTTTCGTTCCCCTCGACAATGACTTTTCGTAAAAACAGACCAAGAAAAGTACCAGCCAGCAGCCCGAATCCTGCGATGAGAAATGGATGATTTGTGAAATCCATGGAGCAGTCCTATAGGTAGCGACTGACAAAACAAGAGAGGAGATAAAACAAAATAAGGATGGAAGAAGATCTCAAACAGAGCAATAAAAACCAGTGGAGTATAATACTCAGTTCATACTCTGGAGCCTTTATTACTCTTCCCTAAAAACTTAATCAAAATGTTCAGTGAATAAAAATGGCAACAAACTCCACAATACTATTTTGTATAAGATTTAACGGGAATATTTAAAACCATTAAAAAATCTCTGATCACAATTTCATTGCAAACAACATAACCGCAAAAATTCATTCAGAAAAATCAACATCGAACAGCTCTTTGAAGTGCTCACGCACCCATACCAGAAAGACTATTTCTTCCTGAAAAAACGAAGGATCCTCTGGTACTACAACACATTATACCACACGTATTGCTGATCATATTCCCAAACTATATATTTCAAAGAGTGATCCTGCTTCCCTTAATTCGTATTCTGTTCCATCAGTCTACATTGCTGATGTCAATCTTCAATTATATGTTTAACCGGTTTAAGGCCTCTTATTGTTTATAAATAAGAAGCCGATTAGCCGGAGAGTAAATTTGTTTATGGCAAAGTTGCCATATAAATCAAAAATCCCCACACTGCCGTGTCATCAGGAAAGTTAAACCTATATAATAGGTGGGCAGCCTCATATCAACTTCAGGTGCGTCATAAAATGACCCTCCTTACGCTGAAAGAGGAGGTACCCTTTTTTTGAGAGTTGGCTCAACACACACTGATCATCACCAACAGTGCAGGGAAAATTTTATATAAATAACCCCGGTAAACGATAAATAAGCCGGGATAAGCACCTTCACCAAATTCATTCATAAATAAACAAGAAATGAATTTATAAGGTACTAAATTACTGTTTTGTACTTTTACAATCAATATTTACTACACTTTTTTACTCTAATAAAACTATAGCAGACTTTCCTCTAAACGAAAACAAAATAACCACCGGCAATTATTAATCAGAAGTTAACAATCCTTTGATATCATCACTTAGCCGAGCAATTCGTTTTTCTGTAATATCTTGATAATCTGCAAAGTCCTGCTCTAGCTTTACGTAACGAGAAGCTATAGTTAAACACGCTAGTATCGCCTTTTTCCCCGATGCCAACGTTCCAACAGTGGCATTGGTTTCTGTCTCAACCAATTGACGAACAAGTGAGAGAATAGCCTGCATTTCTTCTTCAGAAGACGCGGTATAAAACTTATATTCTTGGCCTAAAAGTTCAAATTCGACCAAACGCTCACTGTTTGACATATCAATTCTGACCCAGCGTTACCTTTTAATTGAGAAACAAACTTTTATTCATCAGTTCCAGGCGTTGAAAAAAGATTATGCTAAACACGCCCATCATCTTCATCACTTGCAGCCACATCTTCTTCATCATCTAAACCAAGTTCCCAATCCTCAATCTGCTCGACCAATTTACCAACGCGAAGACTAATCTCGGTTCGTTCACTGTCTTTAGAGGTGATATTTCCTTCCAGCTCTGAAATATTGCTTTCTAATTCTGAAATAGTACCTTTCAGATCTACAATGGAACCATCTCTATCGCTTAACGTGTTTAAAAGTGCCCTTTTTTCTTCTTTGAGTTCAGCAAAGCTTAACAATAGTTTTTCTACAAATTCTTCAAGTCGTTGTAATTCGGTATCTCTATCCATGATATGCTCCTTTAGTATTCTTCTTCCAGCCATGTTTAGTTCCAAAAGTGATAAACAAGATCTGCTGGGAATTTTTTGTTGTTGTAGAGGGGAATATACCATGGCTTTTCAGCACTGCAACATCAATCAGATTCTTGTGTACTTCCAATCAATAGGAGAAGCATTATTATAGGGCATGTAACCATGGAAAACCCTAGGATCACTGTCAAAAACAAGGGGAAGAAAAAAACGATCTCCCTCCCACATTGGCAAGTCCATTATATCCTCTACACGCACCCATATCAGATCACCTTCTTCATTCGTACTCTTTGGAGTACCAGAGAAACTTTTGATCAAATAAATAAAACCGAACCAGTCTTCTCCGTTAGGCCCAAAACCTGTCCAGTTTATAGTTCCTCGTAAAATCACATCTTCACATTTAATATTTGCTTCTTCTTCGATTTCACGAACCAGACAGGTATAGATATCCTCACCCGACTCCATTTTCCCGCCAAGTCCATTAAATTTACCTAGGTGTTGATCAGTTTGTCGTTTATTTCGATGAACCAATAATGTTTTTTCCCCATCCGGAGATAGGATATAACCAAGGGTTGCCATTATGGGTGTATACATTACCTTTTTCCTTTTTCTACAATTGCAATCAGATACATATTCCGCTGCGACCTTTCTTGTGATATAAATAATTTATCGCGGTTTAATCTTCTACCATTACATTCCCTGATATTCTGGGAATGACTTTAATTCTTATAATATGCGTTTTAACAGAAAAATCAGATTCTTCCCAGACCTCGTGCTCTTTGCCACTGTGCTCGTATTTTCACTTCAGCACAATAATGTTTCAGCGCAGGATTTCCCCCATTACAAAGCCATAGAAAAAAATGTTCACTTTTGGGAAAACGTCTATTCAACGTACTCTTTAAACCAGGCCGTTATACATGACTCCAAAGATTTATCAAAGATCTACGAGGTCATCGAACTCCTTAGTCTACCCACCAAAAAAGCGGCTAAGAGTAATGCAAATGCCCAAAAACGGGCGATAAAAAAATATAGTGCAATTTTAAACAAACTTTCTAAGCAGCGCCCAGTCACCAAAGAAGAAAAAAGAATCGCGACTCTTTATACCGGAAAATACAGAAGCAGAAATATGGGCCGCGCTGCAGTGCGTGTACGCAGCCAGAAAGGCCAAAAAGAACGATTTAAGAGAGGTGTTATCCGGTCCGGTAAATATATATCTGAGATAAAACGAGTATTTCGTGCCAATCACTTACCTGAAGACCTTGCCTACTTACCCCATGTTGAATCATCATTTAACACCAAAGCCTATTCTAAATTTGGGGCTGCTGGTATTTGGCAGTTTACCAGATCCACTGGGAAAAGATACCTGCGGATAGACTACAGTATAGATGAAAGATTAGACCCAATACTCGCAAGCCATGCCGCCGCAAAATATCTCAAAAATAGTTATCGCAATCTGGCAAACTGGCCTCTTGCACTCACCTCATACAATTATGGGTTGCCGGGAATGATAAGAGCTCAGGAAGAACATGGCAGCTATGTAAAGATCTTCCAAAAGTACAATAAAGGCCATTTTAAATTCGCGTCTAAAAATTTCTATTCAGAATTTTTAGCAGCACGTAAAGTTGCAAAGGATTTAGAAAAAAAGATTAAAATTGAACCGCCTGAAAATGTATCGTATTTCAAACTTAAAGGCTATATCAGCATCAAATCCCTCAGTCGTCATTTTCAAATTTCAGCTAAAACAATACATTCACTCAACCCTGCGCTGCGCCCACCTATTGTAAAAGGCCAAAAACGAATCCCTAAAGGATATAGAATACGACTACCCAAAACGACTAAAATACAAAATCTGATGGCAAGAGTACCATCTTCTTTCTATAAAAATGAACAAAAAGCTACCCGGTTTCACCGAGTACAAGCAGGAGAAACCGCAGGCAGTATCGCTAAGCGCTATGGAATCTCACTGAAGCATCTCATGAAATCGAACAACCTTGATGGACTCGCGACCATTTTCATCAAACAAAAACTTCGTATCCCCACAACTCCGACCATTCGAAGTACGAAATCAAAAAAAGGCTTTTCTCACCAGAACAGATCTTCAGAAATCCCTCTTCTTCTTGCAGAGAAAAAGAAGAAACCGACCAAGCAAAAGTTCAACCTTTTCCCAACAAAGAACGCGACTGTCTACAATGTGTTCAACATACATAAGAAAAATAACAAAATGCTCGGCTATATAACCGTCCAACCAGAAGAATCAATACGATTCTACACTGACTTACTTAAAAGTAGCCGATCAGAATTGCTCCATCTCAACAGGCTTAAATCCGATGCATCTGTAACCCCAGGCCAAAAAATACTTTTACGATTTGACAAGCTCAGCCCTACTTCTTTTGAAGAAAGGAGACTTGATTTCCTCCAGGAAACAGAAGACGATTTTTTTGCCGGATTTAGTGTCGTAGGCCAAAAGTTATACAAAGTAATTGAAGGAGACACCCTCTGGGACCTTTGTTACAATAAATTTGAAATCCCACTCTGGCTTCTTGAAAGATACAATTCAGCAATTAACTTGTTGCACCTCAACAGAAATCAGGAATTGATTATTCCAATAGTTCAACAAATATAAGAGCAGTGTATGACCAACACTCACAAACAAGGAAAATAGAATGGATATTAACAAAGCTATAAAAGAACTCAAACAGAACCCCAAATTTACCGACAATGTTGGAATGATACTCATCCATAACGGTGTTGTTCGTAACTGGTCACGAAAAGACAAGGGTAAGGTCACCGCCCTTGAGGTGACGCCGGATTTTGAAAAGATAGAAGCTCTTCGACAAGAATTTCTTCAATGCGAAGGGATTTTTGATATTATTATAGAAGCATACTCAGGAACGTTCCAACCAGGAGACGATCTCCTCTACATGATAGTAGCCGGAGATATTCGTGAAAACATTAAACCAGTTCTTGCAGATCTCCTTGATCGGGTAAAAGCGGAAGCTGTTGCCAAAAAAGAAATTTTTTAAACCCTAAGCCTAGAGGTTTTTTCATGTCTACAGCTCAACAGTTTCTTGACCAATTTGCAGATATACATCCGCTCCCAAGTGTTGTTATGACTGTTAATAAACTGATCAACGATCGCGAGTCAACCATGAAGGATTTTGAAGACGTTATCAAAGTTGATCCTGTATTGGTTGCAAGGCTCTTGCGGCTTGTCAACAGTCCGTTTTACGGGCTGACACAAACCGTTGACTCCATCGGTCGAGCAGTGGCCTTTTTGGGCATGAAAAACCTCCACAATTTAGTTGTTATTGATGCATTACAAAACGTGTTCGTTGCCCCGCAGCGGAGTGCACTTTTTTCCAAGAAAAAGCTTTGGCACCACTCTGCAGCAGTCTCCATATGTAGTAAAATGGTAGCTGAACGTATTTTTGGAGTCAATGGCGATGATGCCCTTCTCTGTGGAATACTCCATGACTTTGGACTACTCATAGAAGAACAGATTCAGCCAGACTATTTTGAGAAAATCTGCGAGTCATGTACTTCCAGTATTCATTTAATTAAACTCGAAAATGAAACGCTAGGCACCAACCACTGTGAGCTAGGCTACATTATGTCACGAGATTGGAATATGTCTGTGTCAGTGCAGGAAGCAATACGAGATCATCACCTTATTTCAAACAACATTAAACCAGACAGCCTGGTCGGAATAATTCAGATCTCTGAATATATTACGGGCCAACTCGAATACACCACTCTCCCGGACATTAAAGTAGATATATCGGCCCCACTCCTTCAACATCTCAAAGATAATATTGACGACTATAACGTCCTCACAGAAGATCTTCCTGAGGAAATGGAAAAAGCCAACTCAATTTACGGGTAATGACGCAGATGATTGACCTTTTTAACAAAACCGAATCGCCAGAAATCAAGGTAAGTGAGCTTTTAGTTTTCCTGAGCAACAATCTTCCTCGGCTGCAATCCATTGCAAAAATGCATTCAGGTAAAATTCTCGCAGGTTCTACAGAAAAACTCATCGACGAAAGCACTATCACCGAACTCAAAACCATACTCAGCGCGCAAAACGATTCTCCAGAAGTGGCCACCGCTTATAACGATCAATATTGGGCCTTTCCCGTTCCTAGCCTTGATGCTGATCTTTTCTTTACACAGATAAATCAAGATTCATCCGCGCCAGATATTGCCCTACTGATCTCCCTGGCGGTAACCGGATACCTGGCCAAACAGGACGTAACAGAACTCGATAAAAAACTGTCTATCCAAAAGAAACAGTTTAATCGTAAATTTCATGTCCTCGAACAAAAACATCAGGACATGCAGGAAGAGACTCAACGTGGGTACCGTGCCATTCAAGAGCATCAGGAGAATTACTCAAAAACGTTACAGTCTGATATCGAAAAGCAGACCCAGGAATTACGAAAATCTAAAGCGGCAGCGGAGTCAGCCAATATTGCAAAAAGTCAGTTTCTCGCCTCCATGAGCCATGAGATCCGTACGCCCATGAACGGCGTTATAGGTTTTACAGAGATGCTACTAACGACCACCCTTGACGACGATCAACGCGACAGTGCACTTACCATCAAAAGAAGCGGTGAAGCTCTTCTCATCCTCATTAATGACATCCTCGATTTTTCTAAAATTGAAGCTGGCCAGATGAGTTTGGAAGAAATCGATTTCGACCCAGAAATCACCGCCCATGATGTTTGCGAGCTCATCATGCCAAGAGTGTCCGGAAAACCTATTGAGATTCTCTGCCGAATTGGAGACGACCTGCCTGCAAACCTCAAGGGCGATCCCGGCAAATTCCGCCAGGTTCTGGTCAATCTTCTTGCCAATGCCGCAAAATTCACTGAAAAGGGAGAGCTCGAGCTTAGTATTGAAGTCATAGAGGAAACAGAAAACGAGATTACCATTCTCAGTAAAATCAGAGACACCGGCATTGGACTTCCAACAGACAAACTGGAAACGATATTTGAAGCATTCAAACAGGCCGACGGCAGTACCACTCGAAAATATGGGGGAACGGGGTTGGGCCTTTCTATCTGCAGAAAGATTGCGACTCTTATGCAAGGGCGTGTCTGGGCGGAGTCTGTTATAGGTGAGGGAAGCACCTTTTTGTTTCAGGCAAAGATAAAAAAATCTGACATTAAGCAGAAACAACGTCCTATATCAGAAGATTTAAAAGGTTTAAAGGTTCTGGTGGTCGATGATAACAAAGCCAACAATGAGATTATCTACAACCTCCTGACCCACTCAAAGATGGAAGTTATCACCCTGCTTGATGAAACCGCAACACTTGAAACATTACAAACAGCAGAGGAGAATAATAGTCCATTTGATGTTGCTATACTTGATCTTATAATGCCTCATCTTTCTGGTTACGAACTAGCCAAGCGTATACGTGCATCCGCACTTACAAGTGCCAATCTTCCGTTATTAGCATATACCTCTTCCTCCGAAAAAGTGGCCCAAAAGTGCAATGAGGTTGGTTTTAATGCATTTCTTGCAAAACCCGCAAAACGCCAGACCTTTTTAAGAACAATTGCCAAAATACTCGGTACAGGAGATCAACATTCAGGAGCGCCAAAACAACCTCTTGTAACTCAGTATTCAGTCAGGGAAGAGATAAAACAGTCCATCAGAATTCTACTGGCTGAAGACAATTTGGTTAACCAAAAACTTGCCAATATGATGCTTACAAAAGCGGGTTATCTTGTTACTATTGCTCCAAATGGCAAGGAAGCTTTGGACATTTTCACAAAAGACCCGGAAAACTTTGATACAATTCTGATGGACATCCAAATGCCAATAATGGATGGCTACGAAGCAACCAGAAACATCCGCAAAGAAGGTTTTACTGAAATCCCGATCATTGCAATGACCGCCAATGCAATGAAGGGTGACAGAGAACTTTGCCTTGAAGCTGGCATGAGCGACTACATTACAAAGCCCATAAAAAGAGATGTCGTCTTCGAAATTCTGGAAAAATGGCTACATATCAGAAGCTAAAGCCACAATCAAACCTATGGAACAAACAGAAAACAACAGCAGTCATATCTGGTCGACGTATTTAAACTGGCTTGCCAAGTCTCAGGACAAGCAACGGGACCCCGTTACGTTACTTCGTTATCTCCTCAGACTGTTACTTATTACGGCTCGCCAGTTCAAACAAAACGACTTATCACTGCGCTCTAGCGCCCTCACCTATGCAATTCTCCTCTCCATGGTTCCTATGCTGGCGATGAGTACAGCAGTCGTAAAAGGGCTGGGAGGTGGTGATCAGTTAAGAGAAGCGGCCTATAGTTATCTTGATACTCTGGAGAAGGTAAAAACACCGGCGGAGCATGCAGGAGTTGTACCCCAGGCAGAAGAAAACCTTTCTGAGGCAAATCTGACAGAACATCTTCGATCTGCCGCCGATCAACTTTTTGATTACGTGGATAGAACTAATTTCGCAACACTGGGAACATTTGGTGTCATAGGTATTCTCCTCAGTGTTCTCATGGTTTTAGGAAATATAGAAACAGCAATGAACAGCATCTGGCAGGTCGCAGCAAGCAGACCTATCCTGCGAAAAATTGCTGATTACCTCACGCTTCTTATTCTTTTACCTCTCTCTATTAACCTGGCTTTTGCTTCCAGTGCATTTCTTAAAAACCCGAAACTTGCACTAAAAATCGATTTCTACATTCCACTGGATTGGATTCAGGCAATCATCCTTCAGGCCCTGCCAATTTTCTTTATCACCATTTCTTTTTATGTGATGTATATTTTTTTCCCCAACACCAAAGTCAAGACACTGCCTGCTCTTATTGGTGCGGCGATAGCGGCCTGTTGCTGGGTATTCATTCAGAATGTTTACATTACCATGCAAATTGGGGTTGCCAAATACAACGCAATTTATGGCTCTTTTGCAACTGTTCCTCTTTTTCTCATCTGGATCTATCTCAGCTGGATCTTTATTTTAGTCGGAGCTCAAATTGCCTACGCTATTCAAAGTGAGAAAAAATTTAACATCAACAAACAACTGACCTCACCATCTGTACAACTGAGCGCTGCCTTTGACATAATGGAGGAAGTTTTTCGGGCATTTACCAACGGAAAACAACTCAACTTAAAAAACCTTACCCATACACTTTCATCCTACACACCTGAGATAATAACGAGTCTTACGACAACCCTCATAGACAGTAATATTATCACCAGTACAGAAGAAGATGAACGCCTGCTTCCTCTGTTCCCTGAAAGCAAATACGACACATCAATAATTGTAGAGATAATTCTTGGAAAAGAGGCACCTGAGACAACAGGTGGAAAACGGAGTCGTATAGCAATTCAAGCCGCCATGCATAGCTGAGTTAATTGCAACCATGAACGGTTAATTATAATTTGAGGCACTATGAATAAAAAGGATCTAAACTATTTCCACCAGCTATTATTAGAAAAACGACAAGAACTCAAGAGTACGGATCAGCTTGCTCGAGATTCAACAAAAGCTGTCACCCTGGATCAGTCCAGTATTGGCAGGCTGTCACGAATGGATGCCATGCAATCCCAGGCCATGGCACTTGAGACAAAGCGCCGTAGAGAAATAGAATTCACGAGAATTGATGCAGCTCTTGAACGTATTGATGAGGAAGAATACGGTTACTGCGCTTCATGTGAAGAAGAGATAAACAAACGCAGACTTGCAGTTGACCCTGCAAATCCCTTCTGTGTGGAATGTGCTTCGAAGCTCTAGCCTGAGCACTTTAGCCACTTTTACCTCCTTAACTTAAACGAGCATGAATTTTGTGTAACATTGCTTAATGGCAAAACCAAGGCCATATTGAGCATAATCCACAGACGTAATTACTGCAGAGAAGAACACGCCTTTACCTCGTCATTTCCAGGACATAGCAGCACCCGACATGGAGACGACATCCCCCTATTTCACTTAGACATAACCTCATATCCGGTAGTAAATGCCTACTCCATGCTCTAATCTTTGGTCATAGCATAACAACGGTTGTTGATAATCAAAGATTGTCCAAAAGGAGACAAAACATGAAAATAATACAAGGCATACTACTGATGGCAATTATGTTATCACCAGCACTCTGTTCGGCCCACGATAACCACAGAGACAGATCACAACATTATGACCAAAGGTGGTCGGTTAATAATACACAGGGACCCTACTCTGATTATTATGACGATGATAATAGGTATGATAGAAGAAAACCACATTACAAGCCTCAAAAGAACCAGCGAAAAAAACAAAAAAAACAACACAAGAAAATGGCAAAATCCGGTTGGAATGTGGATCCCAGAATTGCAAAGCGTTCCCCCAACTGTCACCGCTACACTCTTTCAGCATATGGTGGAAAAGGATCAGCGAGAATTACATCAATACCGGGGGAAAATTATATACAGGTAACGGGACAAAGATCTGGTTTCGTTTGTTTTCAAGGCGACCCGACTCTTGAACTTGGTAAACTCGGAAATTCGGACATCAAGGTTACATTCAAACTGGACGGTCGCGGATCCTATGGTTTTGGTAGGGGGAAAACTGGATCCAATTATAAAAATAACTGGTATCGATCCTACTGGGGATTGTAAATGCAAAACAGCCTCAGATAAAGGAGCTTTTAAATTGCGTAGAATCTTCGCTACGCCAATAAAAGCTCCTCTCATTTCCATACGTCAGGACTCATCCCCAGCATTTGTGATAGGAATATGTTGTTGTAAATGTTCCATATCCACAAGGTCTCCATATTTTTCCCTAATGGCAATAAGCGCGTCCTGCCGCTTACTATAAATATGTTCCCTGCCAATTTTGTCGTACAGACCTGTTCGCTCAAGTACATCAGTTACTTTAAATTTGGGCCGCGTGATATAAAACTCAATACCTGCTTCCTTAAACCATTCCGACATATGCGTGAGCATCTCCTCGCCGGTCGTATCGATCTGTTCAACCGCTTCGATATCTAGGATAGCAACTTTTATCAGCGGCTTATCGGCCACAGCATTGAGCAATCTCTTCTCCAGATAACCAGCGTTAACAAAGTACAGATCACCATCAAATCTAAATAATGCCAAGGTCTCACTGGTTTGCAAACCGAAAACCTCCGCATCTCGAAAAGTCCCGTCTTCAAACAGAGCAACTTCAGCAAAATGAGGACGCATTGTCCGATAGATATAAAAGGCCAAAGATATTGCAATTCCGATATAGACACCTTTTTCCAGATGAGGAGCAAAGTATATTGTGGAGTTAAATACAATAAAAGCAACAATTGTATCATGGGGAGTAACTCGCCATGAATGGAGCAAAGGAGCTATCTGAAATAACCCTGCAACCGCCACGATAATAACAGCCGCAAGAGTCGCAATGGGTAAGTGGTACATTAGTGGAGTAAGGAACAACAGAGTTATACCAACAATTACCCCTGATACAACCGCGGCAAAACCTGTTTTTGCACCGGCATCATACGCTACCGCAGTCCGTGAAAAAGAACCGGAAACAGGGTAGCCCTGCATAACGCCCGCCACCAAATTAGCAAGCCCTTTACCTACCATTTCCTGATCAGCAGACAGTCGTTGACGTGTTTTCGAAGCAACAGCCTTGGCTATGGAAAATGCTTCTACAAAACTCAAAAAGGCGATCATACCAGCTGGCAGAATAAGATCTTTAATGTGAGCGGAATTATATTCAGGCCACACAAATGTAGGCAACCCAGCAGGTATGTCACCCACAACAGCACCACCTATTTTCTCGTAGCCGATTAACAAGGATACAGTCGTTGTGATAATCACTGTAAAAAGAATTCCCGGTAACTTGGGAGTAAACTTTTTGAAACCAATTAAAAGAACAAGAGCCCCCCCTGCCATCAGCATCGTTGGTATGTGACTGTGATGTGGTATGGAAATCGCCAGGTTCCACAATGTTTCATGCAAATGCTCCCCTGTTTCTACGGTGATACCAAATAGTTTACCAAATTGCATACTGGCTATAACAAGGGCAGCAGCATTGGTAAAACCTATAACGACTGGATGCGAAAGAAAATCTACCATCACCCCTAAACGCAGAAAGCCAAGAATCAACTGAATTCCTCCTGCAAGTAGAGCCAGTAGACCTGCATACATAATCGTTTGCTGGCTATCTAATCCCAGCGGAGCTAGAGCTGCAGCCGTCATCAGAGAAATAATAGCAACAGGTCCATTTTGCAACTGCCTGGATGAACCAAAAATAGCCGCAACAATAGGCACCAAAAATGATGCGTACAATCCATAATGTGGGGGTAAACCGGCAAGCTGTGCATACGCCATCGACTGAGGTATGAGAACCAGAGCCACAGTAATCCCGGCCAGAATATCCGCCTTAAGAACAGCTGGATTTTTTAACTCACTAATCCAGCTGCGAAAGGGGATAAAACGCTGTCCGGCTTCGTGTAAGGTATCAAGTAAAATTTTTTGCATATCTTATATTTGTCGCTCTATTTCCAACTATTGCCTCTATACCAGATAGACTACGGTGTTTAGCCCCCATTTCTCATGAGTATTTTGGTAGTAAACATAGACAACTATAGTCTATTACCAAAAACTTTGAACATGGCGCTGTCTAAACTGGTGAGAAATCCGGGTTAGCACATCTGCTTCCGTATGAGGCTTGGAAATAAGATCCTCTCGATTCTAAATTACAGTGTGATTTTAATAACCTAATACTCATTATTATATTTACCTCTTGAAGTTCAAAAAAGAGCTGTACTGTATACGTAACTGAGCATACGCAGACATGAGGACAAGGCGCATTTGGTGATTTTCGCTCGATCACTATTTACGGTTTCTCGACATGGAACCCCAACACCTTGAAATATGTTTCAATACAATTGGGTCAAGGTACTCGACATGCCCGACAGAATTGACTATTTATACTAAAGGTTGCTTTGATCTTTAGCTTTCCTTTCTAAATATACTCATGTTGCAATTTCATAATCCACAGCCACATCCTAAACAATCATTTTACAAGGTTAGAAATGTCAAACGTGTTGGTCATTAAAGGTCATTTTATTTTCACGAAAAATGCCGAAAAATTTGAAATATATAAAGATAGTTTTCTCGTATCTGTTGATGGCAGAGTTGAAGGAATTTACCAAACGATACCTGAACAGTATAAAGCCTGCCGTTTCCAAGATTATGGAAACAAGCTCATTATCCCAGGATTTGTCGATCTACACCTGCATGCAGCACAATATCTTCAATGCGGAGTAGGGATGACAAATCAGCTTTTGGACTGGTTAGAAGACTATACGTTTGACCTTGAAAAAGAGTTTCGTAATGAAGATTTTGCGAAAAAAGCATACACCGCTTTTGCCGATAAACTTTTGGCTTGCGGCACTCTCAGATCATGTATATTTGCATCGTCGTCAACAACAGGAACGGAGGTGTTATTTGAAATCCTCAAAGACAAAGGTGTTGGCGCCTATGTTGGGAAAGTCAATATGGACAGGAACGCTCCTGAAGCAATAACAGAGACCACTGAGGAGTCTTTGAAAGGAACTGAACATATAATCAATAAGTACCAAAATGAACAATTAGTAAAACCAATTATTACCCCCAGATTTGCTCCTACATGTACCGAAGAATTATTAAAAGGATTAGGAGAGCTTGCACAAAAGTATAATATCCCGGTTCAATCGCATCTTTCTGAAAATATTGACGAGGTCAAGTGGGTTCAACGTCTCTTTCAAGACGCAGAAAATTATTCAGATATTTATTATAAAAACAACCTATTTGGACAGACAAAGACACTTATGGCCCATGCTATCTATTTGAGCGAAGAGGAAAAGAATCTTGCCTCACAAATGCGCCCTTTCCTGGTCCACTGCCCCGACTCAAACCTTAATGTCCGAAGTGGAATTATGCCGGTCAGAGAGTATTTAAACATGGGACTCAAAATCGGACTCGGAAGTGATATTGCTGGAGGCCATAAAATTGGACTCAATGAAGCAATGGTTCGTGCAATACAACTATCCAAACTCATAAATTTGGAAAACGCGGAATTACCGCCTCTCACCATGGCTGAAGCCTTTTACATGGGTACCAAAGGTGGAGGAAGTTTTTTTGGCAAAATAGGAAGTTTTGAAAAGGGCTACATGTTCGACGCACTCGTTATTGAAGATGAACCTATGATTGCTGAAAGATATTCCTTGGAGGACCGTCTTGAAAAATTTATCTACACCGGTGATGACCGTAATATCGTAGCAAGGTACGTTGAAGGAAAATACGTGGATACACTATAAACCAGAGTCATATCTCACTGAGAATTTTTCTTTAAACGACATCGAGCACAAGATTCAATCATAAAATGAATTTTCCCAAAAATAACACATCTCTTATCAGCACACTTACTTCGATAAGTATCATCTGGATAGTTCCATCAATATTATTTTACCTACTAAACTACACAAATATTAGCAGCATGCTCTTATCACAAACATTTTCAATTCTCGTTATTGTGTTTTTCATATGTCTACTTTCAAACACAATGGCCATATTCCTCAGATATGACAGAAACTATCTATGCACAAACAATAACATCAGAAGAAATCTACTCATCTTTCTGGTCATCTTTAGATTGTTACTTTTCCAAATTGAACACACAGATTCATTTGTAGGAATTCTTGCTGGAATTGCTGGAACAACAACTCTTATCATCTTTGCTTCTCTTCTTGGCTCCTATCTTTCACAAGCCATTAAGAGGCTACCTGAATTGATCCCAGTATGTAGCGTTGCGTTTACAGTAGACCTTTATAGTGTTCTGAAAGGCCCTTCAAAGGCAATTGCTCTTCAGATTGGAGAATTTTACAGTTCCGGAGCACAAGGCACTGCCCCATATGTAGATATAATTTTAATAAAGATACCTCACCTCACATTGAACTACCTCACTCCAATTTTTGGAGTATCTGACTGGATTTTTATAGTTTTTTTTACAGCAACACTGCTAAAGTTCAGGGTTTCAGATAGCGTCGTAGGAAGCGACATTACGACAAAAGTAGGCTCAGACAGATACCGATTCTACTTCCCACTCATTTCTATTGCTCTTTTAACAAGTATTTTCATTGCGTATATATTAAATATCTTTGTTCCAGCACTCCCAATCATCATAATGATTGTTCTACCATGGATCATCATCAGACAATCGAATCTATGGAAAATGAAAGCTTCTGATTGCTACCTGACTTTAATACCTCCAACTTTAGCAGCTATTGTTTATTTTTTATAAATTATGAGTTCAGGTTTAGAGAGCAATTTGATAACGAAGTAGAAAGTATTATCTTGCATCCAATTTGCCAGAAATGGAGTATCTTTCTTAATAGGGATTTTGAATAGAATTACCGAAATATCATTTCAGGGTTAACAAGAATTACATCAATTTCGATAATTATAGATAGGAATGCTTGTGACAGTCACAGCAATACAAGAATATTTTAATGAGAATACTAGATTACCATCACCTCCAGAAGTGGCACTCAAAATTCTTGAGGCTGTGCAAAAGAAGGAAAATTCTTTTGATGACATAGCCAAAATTATTATGGCTGATCCTGCCCTTACGGCACGTATCTTAAAGATTGCAAACTCATCTCTTTTCGGATTGCCCACCCCTGTTAAATCACTTAGCAAGGCCATAGCTCTAATCGGTACCAACATTCTGAAAAACATTGCTTTATCATTTGTGATCGTTCAGGACTTCCAGGGAGGACCCAAGCAAAGTTTTGACCTCAATTTTTTCTGGAAAAGATCAATTACTGTCGCTGTGGCGGTAGAAACATTAGCTGAATATATAAATCTAAATGATGATGATATTTTTGTTTCAGGTCTGTTGCAAGATATAGGGAGCCTTGTTTTGTATCTTGTTGCCCCTGATAAATTCAATGCAATCCAAGATAATAAACGAGTAAACGACAAGACTGTTTGTGAGGCTGAGCAACAACATTTTGGCTTTGACCATACTGACGTCAGCTACCATTTACTCTCGATATGGGGATTGCCACAGAAAATGTGTGAATCGATTCGTCTCCATCATTCTGAGATGAAGGGTGGTAAACATGAAGAAGCATCTATGATTCTGCAAATGGCAGACAAGATTTCGGGAATCTACCACGACATGAACACCAATTCCTTATCCTTAGAGGTCCATCGAATTCTAAAGGATTTTTTCCAGTTCTCCACTGAACAGGTAGACCAACTTATTGATAAGGTAGGCAACAAAAGCAAAGAAATTCTGGTGTTGTTTGAAATAGATCCAGGTGACATGAAACCTTTCTCTCTTATTATGCAGGAAGCGAATGAAGAACTTGGTCGGTTAAATCTTTCCTATGCCCAGATGGTACTCGAATTAAAAGAATCAAAACAAACTGCTGATGAGTTGGCATTAAAATTAAAACTTGCCAATGACAGTCTGCGGGAGCTTGCTTACCTTGATGCCCTGACAGGTTTATTTAATCATAGATACTTTCAGGAGGTTATGGAGTCAGAAATTGAACGAGCTAAACGCTATAAGCTTCCTCTTTCTCTACTACTTATTGATATCGATTTTTTTAAAAAGGTTAATGATAAATTCGGCCATCCTGCAGGTGACTATGTTTTACATGAAGTTGCACAAACGATGACTAACGTGATGAGAAAGTGTGATGTAGTTGCTCGTTATGGTGGCGAGGAATTTGCTATTATACTGCCCGAAACAGCTGCTTCTTCTGCTAAAGTTTTAGCTCAGCGAATGCGACGTAGTATTGAACAGTTAAATATCCAACATGAAGAACACTCTATTCCAGTTACCATCAGCTGCGGAATTTGCAGTTGCGATTTTAGTACCAGTATTATGACACGCTCCGAATTTATCAATTATAGTGATCAAGCTTTATATAAAGCGAAAGAGAGTGGAAGAAATAGGGTTGAAATATAGATTGTTTTTTAACCTACATTTGCAGATGGGTTGGGTAAAATGCCGTAGGGCCTCCTGGTTAACCAAGACATATACCGCTGACAACACAGGCGGTGGCTGCCTTGAAAAGGCTGGAGCCCTTTCCAGGATGGATACTATTTTTTACAACCAAGCCTCCGTGCCAATGACCAATTGATGCTGCGCCCTGGGCAGATCTTTCGTTGGTGCTGGGTGTACATGTGGCAGCGGCTTGAAAAAAAGCAGCAGACAGTGAAAACTTTCCTCAATTTCCATATTTTAGACTTCATGACATCCGCCACACCGCCGCCAGTCATCTCCTTGCCAAAAGGGTCGACATCAGAATAATTGCAGATATCCTCGGCCACTCGACTTTAGCTATGGTGATGAGGTATATTTATGTTATGGAAAAACTAAAATCAAGATTATCAACAACCTTAACGCTTTAGGTTTCGAGGAGGAGACTGATGATAGAGATGATTAGAGAAAAGCTGCAGTATGATACGTTTGGCCTGGCTTGTATTCTGGTTCTGTTCTTGGGCTGGGGGGTTGGACAGTTCTTAGATTATATGGAGGTTGGCACCCCGCCCCCCCGGGTCTCCTCGCCTCCTGTGTATAGCCGGGCTGATCTGGTCCTGGCCCCAGAGAATGAAACCTTCAGGGATGAGATCTTCCAGGGTGTTCAGCGGGTCCTGAAATACAAAACAATCTGCGATGAATCTATTTTAAAATCGATTGAAGTTCATGGTACCAGAACCACTAAGAGCGGATATCTCTTTGCAGCCAGATGTGAAAAAGATGGATCCGGAAGAACCTTCTTTTTTAACCAATTCAAGATAATCCACATCACTCCCCGATAACCACCCCCTTTTCTGTAGCCAGGCAGAAAGAAGCTGGTTGGCTGCCGAGCCGTCCTAACCACTCATAATACCAATATAAGATTGCAATCCCGATTCAAACCCACAACAAATTTTGTGTTGGGGTGCCGCGACCCCTATCAAACAGAATCCCCCAAAGGACCCGCAATACCTCTTAAGTATTTGCTTTTATTGGATATATAAATATTCAATATGGGCAGTCCTAGTAAAAGAGGAGGTACTCTAACCATCAAAGTCTCAATTTTCTTTGTTGAGTAACAAAGATGTTTCAAAACGTCTGCAATAGAAATGCAAACGACAGCAGACCAAACAAGGAAGGCCCTATAAAATTCAGCATGGGGTTTCCTTGTAGCGGTAGCATTTAATGCAGGGAATTTGGCCGATGCAGTACGCAACGTAAAAATCGTATGTCCAGACCATGAAATAATTGTTTGTGCTGATGACGATTGGAAAACAGAGAAAAACCCAGGATTAACGAAGGCGCGGGCAGCTGCGGAGATTGCAGGCGTACGCATGATTAAGCCTGAGTTTGGCCCTAACCGGAAAGATGGCGATACAGATTTCAATGATCTTGCAGCCTTGGAAGGTATAGAGGCGGTAACAATGCAACTCTCGCCACCTTTGGTACATGAAAAAAAGAAACTTCCACCACAAGGCCCTGAGAGCACGTGTCTTAAGAATAAGGTTTTTTCCAGGCCACCAGCTCGTGAGTTTATTTTTGTAATAAATGGCAACGGACTAATACCAAAAGGCATTGTGGGCGCTTTCACAGCTACAGGCGGAACCGGCAAAACGTTTTTCCTTCTTCATTTAGGTCTTGCCGCCGCGTGTGGTGGGTCGTTTGGAACTATCAAGGCTTCAAGGCCCCTTAATACTTTGGCGATCGTTGCAGAGGACGATGAAGAGGAAATGCGGCGGCGGTCATGGGATATATGCAAAGGCAACTTTCCTGACAAATTCCACGCGCTATCAGTTTATGGCGAGCTTGCACCAATATTAAAGCTTGAAAACGGAAATCCAGTATTAACAGAATCGTATGATTGGCTTGAAGAAACGATCCGAAAGCATGAGGGCCTTGAACTCTTAATACTTGACCCAATGAGCCGTATATATGGTCTTGACGAGAACAATAACGGCCATGCGACTGTATTCATTCAGGCACTTGAACAATTGGCGAAAAAGTACCAGATCACAATTCTTTTTTCACACCATACCGGAAAAACCAGATCAGACGAAATAACGCAGGATATGGCCCGTGGTGCGTCGGCTTTAATAGATGGATGCAGATGGCAAGCAGGGATTGTGAGGATGTCAAACAAGCTTGCTGATCGGTACGGGATTGATGATCCGAGAAGCTACATCGTTTTTGATGCACCAAAGAATAATTATGGACCTGACATGGCAAATGTATTGATGTTCCGCCGTTGTGAATATGGCGTGCTTGAATACGTAAAGCCCGAAGAAAAATTGCTTAAAGAAAAGTCTATGGCCTTGCTTAAAACGCTGAAAATTGACCCTGAGCAGTACACGTTTAATGAATTGAAAAACACCAGCAAGGGGCAAGGTATCGCCAAAGAATTGAAAAAGGAATTCGATAAATTCACCCAGTCAAAGGACATGGAAAAGGCCCTCAATTATTTGCTTAAAGAAGGGCTTTTAATGCTGAAAGACGTCGGAAATAGCAAAAATCCACGGGAAATTTTAGAAGCGGCGTAATTTCACGCTAATGAACGTTAACGAAAACATTTTCCATAGCGTGAATATACTGTTTTTACTGGGTTTTATTGACCACATGGCCTTTAACATTTCACGCTAATAAATGGTTTTTCATTAGTGTGAACACCAAAAAGAACGCTATGGAATCCATTTTCCACACCGTGGAGAGTCACTAGTAGCATGGGTTTTCACGGTATAGAGAGATTTTGCTATGGAAAATTCACACTAATGAACGCTATGAAAAAACACCTCATTAGTGTGGAAAGCCTGTGATAGCAAGGGTTTCCACACCATGGAAAGACCACGCCATGGAATTCATTTTCCATACTGTGGAGAGTCACTGGTAGCAAGGGTTTCCACGCTAACGAAAAACCGTCTCTAAAGAGAAGGATTGACGCCCCATAGCGTCATATTTCCTTATCGTGGATTGTAGGACTGAAAATAAAATAAAATAAAATAAAATAAAACAGGAACAGAGATGAAAAACAAATCAAGCAACAAAGCAGCAAACGATAAAAGCTCTCACGGGAAAACAGAGAAGGGTGGGGTTGGGTATATGACCTACACACATAGAGATGACTGCCCGAAGTTGAAAGGCAAGGAATGTAATTGCACTCCTATCATAAAAATCGTTGGAAGGGCCGAGTACTTGAAGACCATTCAATTAGGGAACAAGTAGAAATGCAGACAGTAGCCAATGGCACGAAAGGGACCTTCAAACCTTCAACCGGTTCCGTGGTCCTTTTCACTCATGCACCTAATTGCAATTATCTAACGGGCAAAGGTAAGTGTACATGCTGCCCACGCGTCGAACGATATACAGCTACAGAATACCAGGCTTACAACCAACTAACCAACCACAACCAGGAAGGGAATAGACATGTGTGAGACACCAGCGACTAGAGGAACCACGGCTACACAGAAGCCAACCATCGACAGGCTGAACGATAAGGCCGGATTGTATAGCAACCGTAGCAATGGGATCGAGACGCAAGTTACAGGCTATCAGGCGTACAATGTTGGCCGGTGAGGTATCGGCAGAAGAGAAAGACAATATGCTCTGTTCATTAGCTGAGTTTATCCATGACATACAGGCGGTTGGTGAATATGCGGAACAGGCCGAGGCCGAGATCAACTTCATGTGTACGCCTGAGTACTGGGGAAAAGAACAATAAAGGCTAACCCTGTGCAATTATTCGACAATCAATACCGACACCAACTCCGACAAGTAGACGCGGGGTGTCAGGGGGCCTTTAAAGGGCTGTGTGTTGGTGGTTTTAGTTGTCCAGGGTGAAAAGGTTTTCAATAGGGGGATACCCCCCTTTCATCATAACAGGGCAAGAGTTCCCCCACCGGATTGCAGAGAATCCTACACGTCCACAAAACTACGAAAACGGAAATAATAAAAATGGCAAGACCGCGTAAATCATCAAATGTCCTCAATGCAACGGGCGCTTTCAAGAAAAATCCTTCACGAAAAAGAAATGACGCTGAAGGGGTTGGCATAATTGGCGCAGCACCTTCCATGCTCTCAGAAACAGAGCAGGAATTATGGGAGAAAATAAAAACAATGGTGCCTCCTGGTGTTGTGACAGGAAGCGACGAGTTGCTTTTAGAGGTATTGGCCCGCTATTGGTCAAAATTGAGAGCCACACCCACGGACGAAATAACGGCTAGCCAGGTATCAACAATTATAGCCGGATGCAATGCCTTGTGCATGACTCCCCAATCGAGAACCAAGGTCTCTGCACCTGTTAAGGAGAGAAAGAACGAATTTGAAGGATTTTAGATTTGGCCGTACCCTTTTTTATGGTGATTTATTCCTTTAATTTTGGATTCACAGCTTGTTTTTTTTTGCTTCCAATAGTCACAGAACTGTTTATCAGGAAACGTTGTAGGCCGGTTCCAGAGGAGAGTGACTTTTTTTTGGCGTTTTAGTTATGTGGTAACTTTTTCATAGATAATGACTCAACCAGTTTCGGCCTTGCTACTATGTGGTATTGCGGTTTGTTTACTATGGTCGTATGTTGCTGATTTCGAAGGCGAATAATTTTCTCCATAGCAAGAAGTTCGGGTTGCGTCAAAGCGATAAAAAAAACAAAAAGATTGAGAAGTCTATCCACCTTTAAGTCAAACAAACAGGGGAGTTGTGTTATGGGGTACGTTGAAACAAATCTAGGTTCTGGTGAAAACATAATTCATAGAGGAGAAATACACTGGGCAATCTATATTCCGGGGACCGTATTGTTACTATTTGTTATTGGAATATTTTTCCTCATCCCTGCGTTTATTACTAAGTTCACTACTGAAATGGCGATAACTAATAAACGTGTAATAATCAAAACAGGATTGATATCTCGTAGAACAATTGAGATGAATCTTTCTAAGATCGAGAACGTGGCCATCGATCAAAGTATTTTCGGTCGAATGTTAAATTATGGTACTATCACTGTTGTAGGTACCGGGGGAACAAAGGAGCCATTTAAATGGGTCGCTGATCCTCTTGAATTTAGACGTGTGGTACAAGCTCAGTCCCCAGATTGAGTTGTCATCACCTCAGACAAGGGCATCAAGGGATAGATTAGAGGATCTCTTTATCTATCTTGATGCCTTGTTCAATCATAATGTCTGTGAAGTCGTTTTACGCCTGTTAAAAATGAAAGCCAGCGCGTAAGCGATTTTTAAGCACCTGGGGCATGTGTTGAAAGGGCTCTAAACAAAATACTGATGTTATATTGCCTAGCGCTCCCATTGTGGGGGCGCTTTTTTTTGTCCTTTTTCATGCGACCCCTGAAGGCACCTTCCTGTGTCGACATCTGACAATGAAGCCAACACAGGGTGGACCGCCCACCTTGCGAGCCGTGGCGGGACCATTACTAGACAGTAAGGCAACCTTTTCTCCTTTTCACACGACTACCTTGACAATAGTACCGTTCATCCAGGTGTGATTAAATGAAGCAACTGCCTTGCTTGATTCTCTGGAATTATCTCTGCCTTCAGAATGCTCCATTTCTGGTGGTATTTCAGGGTATGATCACGTATTACGTGTACAGGAAACACCCTAAGATGTTGACTTGAAAATAAATCCAGATCTTTGTCATGGCAATCTTAACGTGGCGTTCACTGGACCTCGCTGTTTGCGGGTCCAGTGGAACAATTGGTTAGCTGACCCTCTACGAATACTCTTGTAAGAATCATGCATGTGGTTATTTGACGATTTCAATCTCGCCCGGCTGCCACTCTCCATCGAAGTATGCTTCCAGTGGACCGTATAGACGGAACATTGTTGACCAACCCTGATTCGGGATAGTCTTAACCCAGTTCGATTCCGGAGCACCTTTTGGCAGCTCAGGACCAACCCATAGCGTGTAAGTACCATCTTCGTTCATTACTGGATTATCGTGTGTACTTACAGATGGCTTGTCTTCACCGTTCTGCAGAAGAGAACGTGTATCCGGGTGATACAGAGTGAATGACCAGAAATCTTTAGCAGGGATATTTGCAGGCAGAGTTACTTTGTACGTGTTTTCACCCATCAGGAAATTATCGTTGTTATCTCGATAGTTCACAAGATACTGAGAGCCGATACCCGGCATCTTACGAGCCATCGCAGGAGTGATTACGATTGCTTCGTAGTGAAACAGTGTTTGGGCGTCCAGGTTCAGTACACCGTCAATTGTGAAGTTGTGAGTACCACCGTAGAACAGTTGTTCCCAGGAGCTGCCCTCGTATGGGCGAATGCCCGGTAGACGACTCGCGTATGCGTTAGCGTTAGCATACGCATCACCAATCTGGATACCTTCTTCAAGGATAGCAGTCATACGCTCATCAGGATTGAACGGTTTACCTTTCTCGATACCGATCGTCTGCAGCAGCCCTAGCTGATATGGAGTCAGGAAGCCATCCGCTTCAACCTGTAACTCTGCGTGTAGGCGCTTGAAGTATGTGATGTCACGGGCATGTAGTGAGTTGTGACCTAGGTTGGATGAGTTGATGTACTTAGCATCTTTGCGAGGCTCTTCACCCATATTGTAGATCTGTAGATGCTTACGGTAGTAAGGCAGTACGTTCTCTGGACCGATACCGGAATCTTCAATGAATACGCGAGTCATTACCCAGGCGCGGTTCGATGCGTTGCGGATTACGAAGTGGTCTTTTGAAAGCTTACCTTCGTAGTGAGGTGGCACAACTACGTATTTACCACCCTGTCCACGATCTTGACCAGCCATACCCAAGTCGCCTGACCAGCGCATGAAAGTGTCGTTAACGACACCCAGTACACGTGGCGGGACGTTCAAGATTACCGGACCGTCTGTCAGGTCGATGGTAGTCGACATGTACACTGATTCAGTGTTGTAGGTCAGGCCAACCGTACCAGATTTACCATGCCCCGGATGGGTGAAGATAGCAACGTCACCGTTTTTCTCAACGCCTTCGCCAGCGTGCATGTCGTACAGACCAACGTTTGACATCATAGGCATGAACTCCAGATAAACCTGTGTTGCACGTTGAAGGTCGACCTGATCGTTAGCTTTCTGTACTGTCTCGTCTGTTGGGTAACCACCAATATATTCAAGAGTACCGATACGGGTCTCGTGCTTGTAAGTAGCACCTGCGTAGTTAGCAGGGTCATTGAACTTGTCGATAGGGTGGGCTGTTGATGTAGCTTGTGCGTTTTCACCCGCCATCACGCTGAAAGATACAGCCGCGATTGATAGAGCTAAAATTAATTCCTTCACAATATCTCCTTTTTAAAAGTAGAGTTATTTCAATTCGTGGTTCACGATAGAGGGGTAACAGGATATCACACTAACAAAGTAAATCTATACAGAAAGGAAACATTTCAAGCAACATGAAAGATTCCACACCAGTGTCAGACATTGTGTTCGATAGCAACTGACAATTGTTCAATCTCGGATAAGAGATTTGCACTGCCAATAATAAACATTTAAGAAAAATCGAAACTTTAGACTTCCTGTACACCTACCGCTTGACTGTTAATGTGCGATCAGTTTGGTAGAAATCATAGGTGCACAGGAAACACCTCTCATTTGAGTCGGTGATAAAATTCATTACCTTCGATTTGGCAATGTTAACGCCCATAATAACAGGCTAAAAATTGTGAGCTAAACTTGAGCGGAACGAAATAGCCCGCTGTTTTTAGTCCTTGTTAATTTGCTTGTTTAGGCATTTTATTTAGTATTACGCCAAAGTACTTTAGTAACCTTTTCCATAGCTTCAATTACCTCAAGCAAATACACCTGTTTGATATTGAGGTGAACCCTTGCGTATTCTTCAGAATCTAAATTCGAACTTCTAGCAACTATTTGGAGTTGTTTTTTGTGAACTTCTTTGTCTAAATGCCCGGCGTTATGAGCCACGATATTTCTAATATCTCGAGCGTCGATTATTTGATTCCAGATCTTTATTCCCGTTGGGACATTAACTCTTGCAACTTTCACTAAGTATTTTTTAGCCCGCTCAATCCCAGATCCATTATACTCTTTCAAGCTACAACAAAATTCTCTTTCAAAATGCAGACTGTGGCATAGCTGATTGAGGTAATCTTCAAATAAAGATACCAGCATGAGCAAGTATGATTGTTTTTGATATTGAGGAAATATTTCCTGAAAATGAGCACTAAGATCACTACGATATTGGTATCTATCCCAACAAGTCGCTTCATCAGTTTCTATATCCGACTCATTGTACTTAATTGATTCCTCTTTCCAATGTCGCTCTGATAATTCGACAAAAATACGAAATCTCTCTAAAGCATGCAAAAAGTATAGTGATACCTGATCTGATTTCTGCACTCTACCTCCTGATGCCTAACATGATGATCACCGGTTCACCCGGTGTATTATTTTGTTGGAAAAAACCTGGAACTGTGGCGCTGGCCCCTGTTTCTGCTATAGTTTATTTATAAGCATGTCGCGTAGTGGTTTCTCAATGGGGGCGATAATCGTTTTTCCTACTGATGTGTAGACTAAAATTCTTATGGATTTACTAGCCCAATACGGATGTTTTCCAAGTATTTCCCGAGGAAAGTTGTTTATCCAATTTCGGGGTTCATCTATTGAATTGAATGGTATGAGCCAAGTAGCTTCCTCACTATCTGCAAGCGTTATCGGCATCGTGCTTGGGTAGGGAGGAATTGAAAGTATCTGATCATAAAATCTTTTCTTAAAAAATCCCACTCTCCACCCAACTCCTGTAATTGTTACTTTACGAGAGCCCTTATTTACAGCTCTTATTGAGCAGTGGTCTTGATATTCTGCCACAACTGACCCGGTACCGACCAACCTGTGACCAACCGAGAGCCTAACTCGAACTATTCTATCCAGGCGTGCTAGATAAAGAGCTACGATAACGGCAGAAATCGTTCCTATAGCCGCAAACCAAGCCCCAAACGCATTGAAAAGGTTGATTTTGTCGGCTGTCGTCAGTTGAGCGAGAGTAGAATAAAGTCCCAAAACTATCTCCTCATTTTATTAAGGTGTCCAACGTCATTGTTGAGGGGTGCATCACTGAGCATCAGTCAGGGCGCAGAACCTCTCCGCAACCCCTTAAACTGCTGGTTATAAAGATATGGGAAAAAGCAGAGCTGCGAGTAACGATGAGTGGCACTTTTTTATTGTCTGTTTGCAAGTGAATTTTAGCTTTAGTTTTTCCGTGTTCTTGACTTGAACCAATCCAGCTTCTTTTTATATAATGGAAACTTCGATTCGTAAACATCACTATATTCAACAAAACACTCTATATCTTCCAACCAAGATCTACACAAATCTCGGTTTTCTGCAAAGGCGACTTCTCCATCAAGTTCGGTGAGTTCCAATAGTGGAATATGCTTTCCAGGAAGCACAGATCGATTATTAATGTCTGTTGCGAAGTGAGTCCATAATCTATTATTTTGTAGCTTTTCCATCCATTCAATCACTGATGGCTTTTCTATACCTCCTTTCTTAGCGATAAAACTTTTTATAATTAACGGTCCATTCCCGTTATTCCTTATCCTTACTCTCAAGCTATTCTCGTAACTCGCAACAGTTACTTCTGGTAGCGGCCTAACAGAAAGAACATTGTGCCTTCTTTGTATCTTCATTGAGCGGACAGATACATACAAAGAAATCACTGAAACAAGAAACGCAAAAGCGGCTATATAAACTCCAATATCATTTGAACTATTCGAGGCAATTTCTACACATTTTGTAACATCGTCTACCATACGATCCTCGCATGTTAATCTTTATAACCAGTAATTATCCGGAAGACTGAGACGTCACCCATAAGATGCACTCAATCCTCTGAGATGCTCCATTCAAATATTTAATATGTTTTGTCATATTAGCTAAGTAGATTGTGATAGTCAATGCAAGTGTTAGTGTCATACTTCTGGGTAACACTACAATAAATGCTGTTACAGGTAAGTATATTTAAGGATTTGGAGGCTAACATTGGCAATGTTAACCATTTAAGAAAATCTGCAAATTCACCTTATTCCTGTTAAGTTCTGATTTACAGAAGACCAATTGCCTAACACATCTCGTCTTAATGCCCATCGGTGATGTTTCCAGATAATGTTTGCTGGTCACTTCGGCAGAAGTTGTCAGGCTCCATGCAAGACCATAACTGATTATCACAACAGGGATTCGTTTCAAGCACCACAAACACAACGATAGCAACTGGCGTCCTGCCAGGGGCCTTGTAAGGCACCACAGAGGCATTTTTCACCCTAGCCATAGTCAAGACGTTATGTGATCCGCAAATATGTTTAGCGTTGTGGGGAGTAATCCACTCCCCTCTCAGGTGTGGGGAATAGTATGGGGAACAAAAAAGGCACTCACCAAGTAAACTCGATAAGTGCCTGATTATATTGGAGCGGGATACGCGATTCGAACGCGCGACATTCAGCTTGGGAAGCTAACACTCTACCACTGAGTCAATCCCGCTTTTACTCTGATAGGTTCGACAATATAGACCACGTTTTAAAATCTGTCAAAGTATCAAATACACCTCCCCCTTGCGAGAGAGGTGACTTTTTCAATCTTTTTTATGCCAGCTAAAATCAGCTCCAAGCTCCAGGCCTAACTCAAAAGCTTGGGTGTTCAGCTCGATAAAATCCTTTGGAACCTTAGAGACAACGGCTGCCAAAACGGATTTAGGTTTAATCACTTCTGTTATACTGATAAGAGAACCCAGAACACAGATATTGAAGACCACTGGTTTACCAATATTTTTCATAACACTATCATACATTGGTAACTCAATCTGCTTTGCGTCAACCTTTCTGGTTGTCTCCACATAGCGACTGTCGGTGAGGAGAATTCCACCTGGACGAATGATCGAGGAATAGGTGTTATAGGAGTCTTGAGTGAGACAAACTAAGATATTTGGCTGCATTACCTCGGGAAAATCGATTTCCGTTTCAGAAATAATGATATCACTTCTGGTGGAACCACCCCGGGCTGCCGCCCCGTAACTCTGAGATTGGGTCGCATTCTTACCTTCATGAATTACTGCTGCCTCGGCCAAAATAATAGCTGCGGTGATTACCCCTTGCCCACCGGAGCCTGAGAAGACTAGTCGTACTCTGTTCATCAGCTATTCTCCTTCATTGCGTAATCGATAATTTTGTCATACTCCGCACAATACTCAGGTCTATCAATGTCAACAAAGATACCTCTCGGAGTCAGTGAAGGATTCTCCTCAAGTGTTTTGGAGCCAAGTGGTGCAGTATTGCTCTTGTGCAACTCAAGCATACTGACCGCATCGCCTTCTTTATTTTTTCTACCATAGTGGGTTGGGCACTGAGAAAGGATTTCAACCACAGAAAAGCCTTTATGCTGGATTGCCTTTTTCAGATAGCTCGTTGATTCTTTAGCATGGTAGGCGGTCGATCTGGCAACAAAGGTTGCACCGGCAGCTTTTGCAAGTTCAACCACATCAAAACTACTGTCAATCGTAAGATAAGGGGCGGTAGTCGCTTTTACGCCAGGCCCAGATAGCGGTGAAAATTGGCCTCCAGTCATACCGTAAATGCGGTTGTTCATAACTATTGCGGTAATATCGATGTTTCTTCTCGCAGCATGGATGAAGTGATTACCTCCAATCGCAAGAGCATCACCATCCCCCATGGGAACCAACACATTCAAGTGAGGCCTACTCAATTTTACACCGGTGGCAAAGGTAAGCGCCCTTCCATGCAATGTGTGAAGTGAGTGAAAATCAACATATCCAGAAATTCTTGCAGAACAGCCAATCCCAGAGGTCATTACGATCTCATTCTTATTGAGCTGCAATTCTTCAATCGCACGAATAAGTGAATTGAGAATCGTACCGTGTCCACAACCGGGACACCACATATGTGGGAAAAATCTTTCTCGTAAATAGTCTTTTACAGCCATATCACACTCCCCTCCCCTGGATTACCCGAAGAAGTCTTTTTATATCTGCAGGTGTTATCAGTTTTCCATCAATACGATTAGCAAGAAATACACGACCAGGTTTTCTCACAGCGGCTTTAACCTGAGCGAGCACCTGCCCCATATTCATCTCAACAACCAATACGGCTTTTGCACCCTCGCATTTTTCTCGGACGAGCTCTTTTGGAAAAGGCCAGATTGATTGCAGTTCAAGTACTCCAATCTTCTCACCTCTTGCTCTTCTCGCTTTTGCAAGATGAATCGCAGAACGGGCGGATGATCCGTAAGAAACGAAAATGTATTCCGCATCATCCATGAAGTATTCTTTATATCTGGTTATTTCATGGACGTTATTGTCAATCTTATCCATGAGATGCCGTAACAATTCGTTAACGACCTTAGGGTTATTTGAAGGAAAGCCCCACATATCGTGGAAAAGACCTGTAACATTATACCTATGCTCTGCACCAAAATCGGACATTGGCAATCGTCCATCTTCTCTTGGTAGATATGGATGATAATCGACGTTTTTACCAAGTGCTGTTCTCAGTCTATCCACAATGGGAAGCGCCCCTTCCTCAGGAATCGTCAATTTTTCCCGAAGATGGCCAACCGCTTCATCAAGTAGAAGGATAACAGGTGTTCTGTATGTTTCTGCCATATTAAAAGCATCAACAGTGATCTCAAATATATCCTGATGATTTGAGGCGGTAAGAGCAATGATATTGTGATCCCCGTGGGTTCCCCACCGAGCCTGATTAATATCGCCCTGACTTACGTGAGTTGGGTTTCCTGTAGAAGGGCCACCACGCTGAACGTTTGCAATCACGCAAGGGATTTCAGTCATGCAGGCGTAACCAATAGCTTCCTGCTTTAATGAGAAACCAGGTCCACTTGTGGCAGTCATTACCTTTCTTCCGGTAAGTGATGCCCCTACAATGGCACACATGGAGGCAATTTCATCTTCCATCTGAATAAACTTGCCCCCTCGTTCTGGGAGCCTCTGAGAAAGGCACTCTGCAATCTCAGTAGATGGTGTGATCGGGTAACCTGCAAAAAATTCAACCCCTGCGTAAAGAGCACCCTCTACACAAGCTTCATTTCCTTGAATAAATCGTATTTTGTCACTCATTATCACTTCCCTGGTCTATTAGCACCTCGATCGCCAAATCGGGACACCGTAATTCACATAACATACAGCAAATACAATCCTCTGGGCGAACCGCCACCGCCTTTTCTTTCGAGTCAAGTTCCAACACTTGTTTAGGACAAAAACTGACGCATATTCCACATCCTTTGCACCAATCCCTATTTATGCTGAGCTCTCTGAGCACTTTCTTGGCCATACCTTTGTTCCTATTCACCTGAAATTGTAGTCTCAGGTAGTTATGGTTTACATGGTTACGGGTATCTTCCCCACCGCCCTGCAAAACTGACTCGACTATCCTCCAGATATTGCAGGGTAGACATCAATAACGTCTCCATTCTCAACAGTTTCTTGAAGACCAAAGACCTTACCATTTTTTACCGCTATAACGGATCCTATTGTACTACCATTCTTTAAAGCGCACTGCTCTAGAAGATTTTCAAACGTCGTGGATTTGACAATATCTAATTGCACACTACCAAGATCACTGAGTTTGAAATGAACCGTTACCACGCCATGGCCTCGGCAGTTTCTTCGTCTGTGATATCGATTTTCTCGCCGGTATCGAGCTGTGCCTCTTCATAAAAACTATCGCTAAACCGATGATCTTTAAGTGTAATGCCTGCATCTGTATTGAACTGATGTTCACGCCGCAAAGTATCTTTCACGAAATCATCAAATTCAGTAGCACTAATCTCAACATCGAACCGCGCTTTTATAAGATCGAGAAGAGGAGTCATATCATTTCGAACAGAGTAACGGACAAAATTACATAAGCCCATTGCATCCATCCTTGAACCGATTACCTGGAATTTTTTCGACAATTCGACTTTGCCTTCCTTAGTAATAGGATCTTTTTCATCGCGTAGTGTAAAGCCAAAGGTATGATCGGCTCCCATAGGTGAAGAAAGGTAGGTCATTGCCATTCCTTTGGTTCCCCGAGGTTCGTATGCTGGTAACGCCTGCCCCAGCACATGAGGAGCATGTTGTACCCCCAGAACTTGAGCCGCCACCTTACAACCGGAACCTATAATACGACCAAGAGGAGTCACATTCAAAACCTCGTTCATCATAGAAATAGCCGCCTTGTCATCTCCAAATCCAGCAAGACCTGCTTCCATTGCTACGCCAATTGCAGCGCCACAATCCAGGGTGTCGACCCCTGCATCGTTTGCAATGCGATTCATTTCAGCAATAGTATCTAAGTTTTTCAAGCAGAGATTTGATCCCATAAGTGCCATGGTCTCATATTCAACAGGCGAGCAAAGCAGCTTCCCATCCTTGTCCGGATAGACATTTGAACACTGTATTGCACAGGGATTCATACAGGCATGCTGAGTAAGCCCCTCTCCGCCCCTTTCTTTGATTGTATCGTACATGGTTTGAGCGTTGATCTTCTCGGCGCCTTCCATGGTTCCACTGGTAAAATTTCGTGTTGGAAGAACCTTAACTGCCTGACAAATATCTACCATAGCGGCAGTACCATACTTGGTGAACTGGCCTGAAACAGGATTTTCTTTGAGTAGGGTAATAATTCTCTTTGAAGCCTCCATAAAGGCTTTTTTATCAGAGTATTGCGGCTTTTCTTCGCCATCATCAAGAATGACCATAGCAATAATGCGCTTGGAAGCCATCACAGCGCCAAGGCCTCCACGCCCTGCATATCGAGAACAAACACCATGGGGATCTGAACATGCTATCCCTGAGGCAAAGAGTAGGTTTTCACCTGCAGGACCGATAGTCATACAACCGGCTTTTTTACCAAATTTATCACTTAATAAATCGGATTTTTCGTAAACACCCTTTCCAGCAAGAAAACTTCCGTCTATAAGTTCCGTTTTATCTTTGCCAATAACAACTATTTTCCAGGCAGAGTCTTTTGATGGCGCATCTTCTAAGATAATTGTACGAAGTCCCTGTTGAGCCATTCGAAGGCCAACAATCCCTCCAGCATTACTTTCTTTAGCACCACCAGTAAGTGGACTTTTACTACCAATGCTCAATCTGTCTGAGCTGGAAACAGTTGTTCCACTGAGGGAACCATTACAAAAAAAGAGTTTATTATCTTTGCCAAAAGGATCACAAGCGGCTGGGATTTCCTCACTGACGAGATATGAAGATAGAGTTCTTCCACCAAGTAAGAATTGCTTGGAGTTAACACTCTCTTTTTTTGCTTCACCTGTTACCGTATTTATCCTCAAAAGGGTAAACATCACATCACCTCAATTCAAATGCTCATTACTTCATTACCTTATTCACCTATTGTATAATTAAAACAATAAATAGATAAGATGTTACTCCCGATAACCGGGTTAAATGCCTTGGTCTTACAGACAAAATATTCGTTATAAAAAGAACTGTTCACTCTCTCATTCTTACTTGCCACCTAAATCTTGCGAATGCAAGATTTAGGTGGCATATAGAATACAACACAACACTACCCTTTTACAAATATAGCCTTTATAATTACGCTGGCCATAGCTGGATTTTCTTTTACCCGACGCGTACAATATCCAAACCAGTGCTCCCCAAATGGAACATAAACACGCATTGGATGTCCCGCCTCAACAATCGACTTTCGAAGAGCTGGGGCCACCCCATATAACATCTGAAACTCATAAGCGTCTTTTGGAGTATTGTATTTTTCCAGAAGCTTTTTGGCTCCTTCCACAACAGGTTTATCGTGGGTCGCAATTCCGGGATACATCTTTTCTTGCAACATAAGCTCTATATCTTCAAGAAAATGTTCGTTAATTTCATCATAATTCTTGTAGGCCACTGATTCAGGCTCTACGTAAATACCTTTACATAATCTAAAATTAACAGGACTCTCAGGACTATGTATATCCTTCATGTCCTTTATATCTTGATGTGTTCGTTTCATATAACTCTGTAGTACAAGCCCAACATTGTTTGGAAATTCCTCTTTAATCCTTCTGAACATGTCAATTTCCATGTCTGTACAGGGAGAATCTTCCATATCAATTCGAACAAAATTGTCGTACGAGGCTGCTTTTTCGACCACTTCACGAATATATTTGTATGCCGCTTCTTTGTCTATCAGTAGTCCGAAAGCTGTTGGTTTAAGACTGTAGTTACCGTTAACCCCGGCCGCCTCTGCTTTTTCAATTACTTCAAGATATTCGTTTTTATTCGCTTCGGCTTCATCAAGGTTTGTAATGAATTCGCCCAAGACATCGATAGTGGTAAGGATACCTTGCTCGTTGAGTTTTTTTGCTGCTTTCACTGCCTCTTCAATTGTTTCTCCTGCAACATAGTCTTTTGAAAACTGCCAGACTAGTTTCTTTGGCATATACGGTAGTATATTTGATATCAGTTTATTCAACACAATGAGCCTCCTTTTCAAAAAAGTGTTTTTGCCTCTGGCGATCAGAATATTGCAAGGTTGCTCTACTCTTCTGCCAATCCTTTTGAGACATAATGGAAAAGCAACGTTCATAAAGTAGCTTCACCTCTTATTCTCTTATATATTTACAGAGCAATAAAGGTGCCAAGGAAGATACTTATAAAGAGCCCAGAGTATTTGATGTTCAAACGGAGGTATACATTTGAGAAAAGCAGCATAAAGGAGAACGTATCGGAAATAACATAAGATTAAATATTATATAGTTATCACATTTTTATTACCACCTACAGGTCAAGAGAAACGAAATTCAAAAACATATTCTCAGCCCAAAGTCTCTATGATGAAAAATATAACTTAAAGTGACACTCCCTTACAGGAATGTTTTTATATTCAAAACTGAATAAGACTAAATTTACTCTATTTTATATTTCTGTAAGCGCCTGGCAATTGTTGGTTGACTCACCCCCAATACTGCTGCGGCGGCTGACTGATTTTTGTACTTTTGAATTGCCTGTAGCATCACTTGTTTCTCTACACTTTCAAGTATCTCTTTGAGTGTCATATCAGCGGGCCACACAGTATCTAAAAGAGATGACTCTGACTCACGCCCCACAACATCTCTTGGAAGATCGAGGTGATCGACCACTTCGGTTTCCGACATAACAATCGCATGCTCACAGATATTCATGAGTTCTCTGACGTTTCCTGGATAGGAGTAGGACAGCAGGGCATCGAGAGTAGATCTGCTGATTCGTTTCTTCACTCCCGCAATATCTGCAAAATAGTCGACGTAGTATCGTACAAGAGGAGAAATGCAATCTTTTCGTTCCCTGAGCGCAGGAACATGTAAAGGAATAACGTTGAGACGATAATATAGATCTTGTCTAAACGTACCCTTAGCAACCATATCTTGTAAATTACGGTGGGTTGCGACGAGGATACGAGCATTTACGGTAAGGACCTTTGTGCCCCCAAGTCTTGTAAGATGTCCCTTTTCTAAAAAACGTAGTAATTTCACCTGGGCCGACAATGGCAATTCACCTATCTCATCAAGGAACAGACTACCGCCATCGGCTAACTCTAAAGATCCTGGCTTACCACCCGTTCTGGCTCCGGTAAAAGCTCCTGCTTCATAACCAAACAGCTCGGACTCAATAAGTGTTTCAGGTATAGCGCCACAGTTGATTCTGATGAGCGGTTTTTCTGCCCTACCCGAATTTTTATGGATTAGATTCGCAATAAGTCCCTTCCCAACCCCCGACTCTCCGGTTATCAAAACTGTTGAATTTACGGGACTTACCTTAAGGGCCTTTTCCACTACTCTGACCATGGAAGGACTTCTGGCGATAATCTTATGTGTCTTCAAATCAGCTAACTGCATCTCAAGTAACTGATACTGCAATTGGTCTTTCAAAGATCCCTGTTCTTCAAGTTCGCGCTGCAGATTATCTATTTCAGTAATATCCCGCTCGCTTACAACAACACGAATAATGGTTCCATCGCTGTCAAGAACAGGGGTTCCAATCGAGATAATTTTGCGATTATCCTTTTCCTGAAGCAGACTCACAGTCTTATTTTTTTGGATGGCCTGCAGTGCAGCTGATTGATCGATGAATCCATCTTTAATGAGATCCACCATGTTTTTGCCGATCAATTGTTCCGCTTTGATCTTGTGTATACGCTCTGAAGCTGGATTTACACGGATAACATTAGCGCTAGCGTCACAGACAAAAAGACCATCAGAAGATGAATCGATAATTGCTTCCAGCTCCCGGGTCAAATGCTGGAAGAAGTGCATTTGTCTCGCCACTTTTTCAAGAACTGTACTCTGTTGCAACAGGCAAATTGCTCCAACCTGTTCATCTTCCAGTTGTATGGGATTGATGCTCACTCGATATTCTTGCCCCGCAATCTGCATGGAGTTTACAATTTGAGCTTCGCTGTGGGCGATGGTTTTTTTAACTATACTGGTAAGGTCTGGGATTCTGTCTTTTAGAAATGTCTTTCGAGAGACTCCGAATTTTTCAGTAGCGATAGTATTCGCCAGAAAAACCCTTCCGTTTTTATCTACTGCTACCAGCGAGTTTCTGGAAACATTGATAATGGCTTGACTCAACACACCCCATTCGTGTGGAGGATTGTGCATTACATCTTCTATTTTCTTGGGCAAGCCATTGCTATTATTCATTGTGTTACCTTTTTATAAAAAAAAATGTTGCATACGCAAAATAAGAAAATAATTTATCATTGCAAAACAACAAGTTACCACCATGGCACTTGTTTAAAAAATCACATTCCATGAGTATTATTTTCTTATATTTACTACCCTTCGGGACTTATAATTTCACCGAATCTGCTTTGTTACCGAAGTCTTGAAGTATATTTATACGCCTGCAACTCCGGTGCCTCGCATATCCGGTAGGTAGCGCAGACTCCGAACTTACCAGTTGCAAGATTTAGGTAAAAGACATAGCGTTCCTATTTCTGCCGGTTGAATTAACGCTAGACCCCGGAACTATACACAAATGAATAAACTATTCATAATAGAATAAAAGAGAGCTTCAAACTAACCACCGACAGTCACCTTTAGATCAAATGAGGAAAATAGATTAATAGCCTCAGCCTTATCATTATCCGTTAATTCTGACATTGCACAGCCATCAAAGACCTGGCCAAGCTTTTCATGTTTACTCACCATCGAATAGTGATATGGAAGAAGGCTGACACTCTTTTTTTCACCAGGCAAATTTGCGATAAAAAGAGCACTTTTTTCCAGGTTTTCACGGTCAGCGTTCACTCCTTTGATCAAAGGAATACGGATATCGATACAGGAACCCGTTTTTGCCAGCAGTTGTAGGTTTTCGAGGATAATCTTGTTGTCCACTCCGGTCCATTTTTTGTGAAGACTGGAATCCATCATTTTGAGGTCATAGAGAAACAGATCTGTATGCTTTGCAACCTTCAGAAGAATTTCTTTAGGAGCAAAGCCACTGGTATCCACTGCTCGGTGAAATGACTCCTCCCCTAACGCAATCAACGCATCCGTTAGAAATTCATGCTGCCTGAGAGGCTCTCCACCAGAGAAAGTCACCCCGCCGCCTGACTGATCAAAAAAAATTCTCTCCTTTTCAACAATGTCGATTATTTCTTCAACTGTTGCTAGCCGACCTGACATCTCAGTTGCTTTGGTGGGGCAGACATCTGCGCAGGCGCCACAGCCAGTACACAAACTAAGATCGGTGACAATACCTCCGGCAGACAAGGTACACGCACCTTCAGGGCACGCCTCAATACAACTTTTGCAACCGATACACTTTGCCTTGTTATACATTTTCTGAACTTTGCCAGAAATGGACTCTGGGTTATGGCACCAGTGACATTGCAGAGGACAGCCTTTAAGAAAAATGGCGACACGGATACCTGGGCCATCATTTATTGCATAACGTTTAACGTCAAAAATAAGTCCTGATTTCATTTTTTTTTAATAAGAGAATTTATATCGACAGGCAGTAGAGTGCTTTACAACACTCTACTGCCTAAAATAACGAGGGAGTGAAAAGTTTGTAATACCAGACTACAACCTTTCGTTTTCTGTCCGTTCGATCACTTCCTGCTGCAGATCACCATTCATATCATTGAAATAATCACTGTAGCCAGCCATACGTACTAACAGGTCCTTGTAATCGTCAGGAGCCTGCTGTGCGGCATAGAGGGTAGCCGTATCAACAACATTAAATTGGATATGATGCCCACCCAATGTAAAATAGCTGCGGACAAGCTGACCAAGCTTCTTGATATCTTGGTCCCTATTGAGCAAACTTGGAAGAAAACGTAAGTTAAGCAAGGTTCCACCGGATCGTACATGGTCGATCTTACTCAAGGACTTGATTACCGCGGATGGTCCATTGGTATCAGCACCATGGGAAGGTGAGGTCCCGTCTGAAATCGACTTCCCGGCCATACGACCATTGGGTGTTGCGCCCATCATTTTTCCAAAATAGACATGACAGGTGGTGGAGAGCATATTGAGATGATATTTCCCGCCCTCCTTAATGTTTGGTTTATTGTCAATTGCGTCCACAAGATCGTTATATAATCCAACAGCAATCTCATCAGCGGCATCATCATCATTTCCAAAAAACGGAGTTCGATTCATGATAGTCTGACGCATGAATTCTTCACCTTCAAAATTTCTAGAAACAGCGGCCAAAACACCTTGCAAGGAAAACGTTTGCTTTTCAAAGACGTGTTTTTTCAGAGCAGAAAGACTGTCGGTTACTGTACCGAGACCACAGCATTGAATATAGCTGGTGTTATAGCGAGGACCTCCATCATAATAATCCTTTCCTCGGCTAATACAGTCATCAATCACCACAGACAAAAATGGAGCGGGGGCATATTTTGCAAACATACGGTCTATATAGTTACTGACTCGCATCTTTAAATCGATGATGTATTGGACCTGCTTGATAAAAGCATCATAGAGCTCGCTATAACTTGTGAACTGGTTGGCATCTCCGGTTTGTATACCGACCAGTTTACCGCTCAACGGATCAATTCCATTATTCATGGTCACCTCAAAAATCTTAGGTACATTGAGATAACCGGTGAGCAAATACGCTTCTTTACCAAAGGCACCCACCTCAATACAGCCACTACATCCACCCTCCCTCGCATCTTCAAGAGATTTTCCAGCCCGGATCATCTCCATAATATAGGTGTCAGGATTAAAAATTGAGGGATACCCATGTCCCTGACGAATAACGCGGGTGGCTGCATGGAGAAAACTATCGGGGGTCTTGGAACTAATATGTACAGAACTCCCAGGTTGAAGGATGTGTAGTTCTTCGATAACCTCCAGCATAATAAAAGAGACTTCACTACTACCGTCGGAACCATCTCGCTTAACACCACCTAAATTAATGTTCGTAAAATCATTATAGGTACCACTTTCCCGTGCGGTAATTCCAACTTTAGGTGGGGCCGTGTGGTTATTTACTTTAACCCAGAAGCAACAGATCAACTCTTTAGCTTCTTCCCTGGTAAGAGTTCCCTCGGCCAGTTCTTTTTCATAAAAGGGAGTCAAATGCTGATCAAAATGGCCTGGATTCATTGCGTCCCAGCCATTGAGTTCGGTGATGGTTCCCAGATGGACAAACCAGTACATCTGGATTGCCTCCCATAATGTTTGAGGTGCATGGGCGGGAACACGACGGCAAACTTCTGCAATTTTCGTAAGCTCTACAATTCTTTTGGGATCCGTTTCTTTTTCAGCTAACTCTACAGCAAGATCCGCATGCCGCTCAGCAAACAAAATGACAGCATCACAAGAAATAGCCATGGCTTTGAGTTCTTCTGCTTTATCAGTTGCCTCGGTGTCATGGAGATAATCAAGTTTTGCAATATTTCCTTCGATCTCCCTCTTAAAATCAAGCATTCCTCTCTGGTATATTTTACCATCAAGAGCGGTGTGCCCAGGAGCTCGCTGTTCCATAAATTCAGTGAATAAGCCTGCCTCATACGCAGCTTTCCATTCGTCAGGCACATGGCTAAAGATACGTTCACGCTGGGTCTTCCCCTGCCAATAGGGGATAACCTCCTGCTCATACGTGTCAATGTCATCCTGTGTCGTCAGGTAAGGCTGCATATCGCGAGTGTTGAGTACATTGAAATCCTCTACACTATGACAGGTCAATTCAGGAAATGTAGGTACTGCCTTAGGTTTTGGCCCACGTTCTCCAACTATCAGTTCATCTTTGCCATGATAGAGCGTTTTCTTCTCACAATGATCCAGAAAATTGAGGGCGCGTAAAACTGGGATAGGATGTTTACCGTAATTCTCTTTATAGAAAGCAGTCTCATGCAGGGCTCTTTCAATCGAGATAGTTGGTTCCGCCTCAAAACTCAATTTACGCAGGCGCTGAATACGACCATTCATGCCTGGTCCAACCTGGTCTTTTAGAGGCTGATAAAAATTCCCTTGGGAGGAAGCGGAGCGTTCAGGAGTACTACTTGTGGCTTCGACTTGTTCAAACATGGATCCCTCAATAAATTAAGATTACTCTGTAATTAATTGATAATATAGATATTATCTTATTTGTACGATGAGCGTAACTGTAACTCGGATTGAAAACAACAGAGGGAAAGTCAGTGGTAGAGCATCCTGCAGTTGTACAGGCAGCGATAGCCCTTACGATTATTTGATATGCTTAGATAGGTACTCATTCTTATATACTCCTTAAGAAGAGGTATAACTCTATCGTCCTAAAAGTCAAGATAAACAGCACTTCGCCACGATGACAACGTGAGACTGTAACGCCCCGTTGTTTTGTGAATCTTGCCGTCTATCTCACGTCATCTAACAGCAGAATAAGACCAGGAACTAAGCCCCGGTCTTTTTTGCCTATCCATATTACATGAGTCTGTTGATTTACTAGGATTTTGGTTCGAAATCTAGGCATACGAAAAAAACAAACACAGGCATATAATTGATATTCCGAGGATTGTTATTTTCGTATAACGAAGATATCGGGGCAAAAGGCAGTAAATCAACTGGCTCATTACATAGGTTGCGACATGGGTTACCTATAGTTCGACCACTGTACCAATTCCAAGCTCTTCAGCCTTTCTCAAAATAACAGTTGCCGCAGCCAAATCTTGTACCGCAACCCCCACAGTTTTGAAAAATGTTATCTCAGAATCGGACATTCTCCCAGGAGCCTTTCCAGCTGCCACCTCACCGATTTCAGCTACGATATGCTCCTCAGTCAGCAGTCCTTTTTCTATGGGAATAATCAAGTCACCAGTTTCTTCCAGCGCAGATTCTCGGTGGTCAACATACAGACGGGAACGAAGAACCATCTCTTCCGGAACTTCCTGAACATGTGGTTTGTAGGAGCCTACTGCGTTTATATGTACTCCAGCAGGTAGGTCCTGATCATCAAAAACGGGTGTCTCTGCAATGCTGGCACAACAGATAATATCAGCATCTTTAACGGCTTCTTTTGAGGTTTTTGCAACCACTATCTCAAGACCAAGTTGCTCACCCATCTCTTTCGCAAATTTTTCTGCAGCGATTGGTAGTGCATCAAAGATAACAGCTTTTTTTATGTCACGGACTGCGCAAACCGCTTCAAGCTGAGTCCTACCCTGTACTCCTCCACCAAAGATTGTGCAAATTGTAGAATCCTTACGCGACAGCAATTTGGTCGCCAAACCTGAAGCGGCTCCCGTACGAAGAGCTGTAATGGTCATGCCATCCAGAACAGCCCTTGGGGTGCCGTTGTTGCCATCAAAGAGATTGACCATTCCTTGAATATATGGAAGGTCATTTTTTTTATTATCTTCAAAAAGAGTAACCGTTTTAATACCAATCATCGCAGAGGGTTTCATATAGCTTGGCATAAAAAGAGCGGTGCCCTCTGGTTCCTTAATAGAAATATGTGCACGAATCGGCATCTCTGGATTACCAGTAGATAATTCTACAAAGGCAAGCTCCATCGCCTCAATTATATCCTTCATTTCAATAGCCGAGCGAATCTGTTTACTTGAGAGTATTCTGATTTGAGTCATCTGAGCTTCCTTAAATACTGTTTAATGAGTCTGTTGATTTACTAGGATTTCGAAGTCTACGCTATCTGGTTCGAGATCTATCCCCTTACTTCCCGTGTAACGCGGTTAGTTTTGCTTCTTATTGTCTTTGTTTAACGAGAGTGCTGAGGGAGCGAGAGCCAAACCGCCCAAAGCAGTACAACGAAGCTCCCTTGGAAGCATCAAACCGCTGGAATACACGGCATCAATAGTCTCATCTAAATCGATATGATTGAGATACCCCCCTAAGACCATATCGGCATTGGTGAAGGCACTGGAGGCGGCAGCCGCATTGCGGGTATGACAAGGTAATTCACACATCCCCTGCACCAGATCACAGACTGAGCCCATAGTGTTTTGAAAAGAAATTGCAGCCGCATCACACGCCTTACCTGCATCGCCCTCGGCAAACTCGACGACTGCGGCCGCACCCATCGCACCAGCTGCTCCAATTTCTACTTGGCACCCAGCAACTTCTGCTGCAAAGGTCGCCCTGATAGCAAGGATAAGACCAATACCACCCGCTGCAAAAAGCATAAGAGCCATCTGTCGTCTGGATATATCAAATTCGCCATCAAGGGCCGTGAGAACACCAGGGAGAGTTCCAGCAGCCCCACCAGTAGGAGCAGCGCAGACCACACCACGACTATTACAGGTGTGCATGGCAGCCATGGCAGCAGCCCCTGCTATCGAATGGATTCCACCAATGGCAACCTTTTTTTGTCTGACCTTGTCCATCACGTTTCCTGCCACGGGATCAAGGAGCAACATATTCACTTTACTGTTATCCAGACCATCAGCCACAGAGCGTTCCATAACTGCGTAGCGTGCTAACATCTCTGCTATGGCTTCTTCTTCAGTGAGGCCAAGTATGTTTTTCTCGTACTCTAAAACGGCTTCGCCTAAACTGAGCTTCTGGTTAATAGAATATTGCAGCATCTCTTTTGCAGAGAGAAAAAGAGCCTCCCCTTTTTGTGTATAGTAGACGGGGTTACTCTGCCTTATATTGTCAACGAGAGGCAAGTTTGAAAATTCTTCAATAAGTAATGACGAATGAGTAGAGAGTTGCAAAAGTTGTTTATGTTCATCAATTGAATAACTGGTGATTTTAACTTTTGGATACTTTTTCTTTATAAGGTCCGCAGTCTTATTTTCATTCTCTTTGGCAACAGTTATTAAAGTCATATAACTCTTACCATCAAGAAGAGTCTCACACCCGTCAACTCTGACAATCTTGAAGGTCCCGCCGCCTACTGACTTAGCCTCAACTCTGATATGCTTGTTCTCATCTCCGACCACTTCAATAACGACATAATTGGGATGGTCCGCCTGGGAAAGCTTCGTTACCTCAAAAGCCACCTCTACACCCTGGCTTCTGGCAGTCTCAAGAGCTCTGGTAAAGATTTCATCAGTCTGTTTCCAGCCCATTAATCCGGTGACAAAGGCCTGATCAACACCTTGTTGCACGTAGGTCTTGCCATATGAGCCGTCCGGATCAAATGAAATCTTGATACTTCGCGGCTCCGTTCCAAGCAGGTCTCGCACCACGAGAGCTATATGATAAGAACCTGCAGTGTGTGAACTGGAAGGGCCTCGCATTATCGGGCCGAGGACATCATTTAAAATACTACAGAACATATTGTGCCTCCTCTGTTATCACATAAGTAGTTGTCAGATATTCTGCCAAAACTTATGCACGTTGCTTGTCTTTTTGAGGTATCAAGAGATACTCGTCATAGGTTTATGTTGGATTAATTGTGATATGCTCTGAAAGTTTTTGAGACAAAAACCGCATAAATTTATGGTCAAACTGTTCAGCATGACTTTGAGCAAGCTCCTCTGCCTTGTGCGCGTCTCTGTTTTCAATTGCCTCTATCATTTCCTGATGTGCGCTAATTCCAGGTTCTTCCGGTGTCCACCCCATATACTCCATGTGAAGATGCTGCATACGAACACCCTCATTCAACAACTTTTTGTATGCTGCAGTAAAATATGGGTTACATGAGGCTTCACTGATAGCGAGATGAAATTCAAGATTTGCCTCTATAGCCGTAGATGTGGCATTTTTTTCAACCGTCTCCATAAAACACTTATGAGCCTTTTTTATGGTCGCAAGGTGCTTCTCACTTCTTTGAAGAGCGGCAAGATGGTGAGTGGTACGTTGCAAAAGACTTAACGCATCCAGGTATTTTGGTATCAACAGGAGATCAAAAGGAGCAACCAAGGTTGATCTATTTGGTAACATCAACACGAGACCATCACCAGCAAGCTTTATAAGCGCTTCTCTGACAGGAGATCTTGAAATTTCAAATCTTTTTGCGAGGCCTGTCTCATCCAGTGGATCTCCTGGGCGGAGTTGTAATGTCAGAATCTCTTTTCTGAGGTTTTTATACACAAGAATTTGGCGCTCCCCCCTCACCCTTCGATGCGTGGTTTTAATTTGTTTCTTCGCCATATACTTTTCTCTCCCTAAAAAATATTCTTTATACACGTCTAAAACAAAGACCTTGTTGATAATCATTCATAATCACAGACAATTAGCTCCAAACTGTAACAAGGTTATACGAGCAACAACACATGTCGACATATTGTCTACACAATATGAATATACCATTCAAAATATAACGTCAATTAATTAACAGCCCATTAAAATTATTTTCTATGCAAATGATATTTTATCCACCAATAGGCAACACTGGATCCATTTTTTGTACTTTTGTGGTCTCTTAATTTCTCAATTAAGATCTCATTTCTACTTTCACAAATATGATTACTGCAACCGCCCCTACTTTTGGATTTTGTAATTAAACAGAAATTAATTACGGAAATATTCATTTTATCAACCCATATATTCTCATACCCGCAAACTACACATGTCGACACACTGTTCCACCAGTCACATTGATATCTAAATAATCACCCTAATACCGGTTGTTAGGAATCAACAAAATCACAGATCATACTGATTTAAGATATTGCTGCGAACAAAAAACTATTGTATTCATTAGTTGTATACAACACATCATATGACGTACACGTAGCAGTCTATACGCCAAAAAAAGATAAAAAGTAGGTTGAATTAAAAAAATGAAGTAGATTGTCTTTTAGGTAAAAACCGTTCGTTTTTCACAAAACCAATCTACAAAGGAGGAAAGCAAAGCCGTAACAAATGTCGTTCCTTGCTAGTTATTATTACTCTTAAAATCAAATTTCATGGAGAGTCTAGAATGAGCAATAAATTGAAAGCTATTGTTGGTGTCAGTTTAATTGGTATGCTTGTCGCCCTTGGCAGCAGTACATCTTTTGCAGCTTCAAAAACCGTTCTAAAGTTTGCGGGTCAAAGTGCAGCTGATCACCCAGCAACCAAATTGATGAACCAAATTGCAACAGAAATTGGTGAGAAAACTGACGGCCGTATTGAGGTCAAAGTTTATCCTGCAAGTCAGCTTGGTGATTACAGCCTGGTTTATGAAGAGCAGATTCGTGGTACCATTGATATGTCCTGTATTTCCGTGCCTAGTCAGTTTGATCCTAGAATGGAACTTATTTACATCAACGGTTTTGCAAGTGACTATAACGATTTGAAAACTGTCTTTGCCCAAGATGGCTGGATGTTCAAAAAGATGGATGAGTTTAACGAGAGACTTGGTGTTAAGCTCCTCGGCTTTTTCGTTGAAGGTATGATTGGTACCGGTACCACCAAGCCAGCCAAAGAGCCTCTCAATCCAGATGTAAACAAGGGTGTTCTCATTCGTGTTCCTGGAATGGACGTATACAAACTTGCAGCAGAAGCAATGGGTTACAACTCTGTTGGCATCCCATATTCCGATGTGTACCAGGCAATTCAGACAGGAGTTGTTGACGGTGTAAACGGTTATCCTGTGGCCTCTGCATATACTACCCTTGGTGATGTTCTCAAGTATTGGTACATGACCAACTACTCTGTTGAAGTCCTCAACTTTATGATCAGTGGCAAAACCTGGAAAAGTATCGACGCGAAAGATCAGACGATCATTCAGGACATCCTTGCAAAGGCAACCATCGACAGTATCAACAATGCTAAAGAGCTTGATGCCCATCATATGGACCTCATGAGAGAGAAAGGCATTGAAGTTGTTACCTACACCAAAGAAGAGTTGGCACCAATCATGGCAGCCGCTGCTAGCACTTGGCCTAAACTTGAAAAGAACATGACCAAAGAGCTCATGGATGAGTTCAGAAAAGAATTGGGTCCTAAGTGATCCTCTACTTTTTTTAGATGTTTCATTTTCTTTAAACAATGAGGTCCGGGTAAGGCATTTTTGGCCCGGACCTCATGATTGTCAAGGAGCTTCTTCGTGCCTGGAAACAAAAAAGAAAAAAAATCCCCTACCATCAAGTGTAACAATTCACCCTCAGGTGTACTCACTGCAGATACGCCGAAGAATTTTTTCGACACTATAGTAATTAATACCTTTTCCATTGTCGCCTTCACCACCACAGCCCTCCTGACCATCATTATTTGTGCCGCCGCTTTTTTTCGTTACATATTAGATGGTGATCTTACCGGCTATGAAGAATGGGTGAAAATTTTTGCATTCTGGCTCTACTTCTCTGCTGCTGCCATTGGCGCGTATAATCGTACCCACGTCTCTGCAGATCTCGTCCAGGCATATGTCCCTGACGGAAAACTAAAAGACTTCCTGGTTTTTTTGAAAGATTTGATCACTGTCGGTGTTTGTTCACTTTTTACCTACTATGGATACGAATTTTTCATGTTCGGGTTCATGGGACCATTGGGAACAGGAATCGCTCTCCCCACAACTAATGTCTGGAGGATATGCTTATGGGTTGGATATTTGCCAGTTTTCCTAGGCTTTATATTCATGACATACTATTTCACCAGAGATCTCATTATAAGCACACGTACGCTTTTGTTTGGGAGGAGAATTAAATGATTTACATAGCTCTACTCATCCTCGTTTTATGCCTGATTGTTGGTGTTCCTGTGCCAATTAGTTTTATGGCATCTGGTGCATGGCTCGTGTTTTTTGGTGGAATCGACGGAACGGGATACCCTGCAAGCCAGCTTTTACCCTATGGGTATAAACAGATGGACTCTGTACCCCTCATCGCCATTGCCCTTTTCATTGCCGCCGGCGGTATCATGGAACGGGGGAAGATTGGCGAAAAACTCATTGACTTTGTTGATGTTTTTGTAGGCGACATGAAAGGTGGACTTGGAATCGTTGCCACCATTTCTTGTGCTATCGTCGGCTCTATTTGTGGCGCTGCCTGTGCAACGTTGTCATGTGTAGGCACCATTACATTTCCAAGGTTTAAAGCTGAAGGATACCCAAGAGGTTTAGCCGCGGCACTTTTAGCCAATGCCTCGCTCCTCGGCCTCCTGATACCCCCAAATGCGACGCTTATCATCTTTGCCTGGATAACCGGCCAGCCAGTACTGGCGTGTTTTCTGGCAACAGTAATCCCCGGGTTCATGGTCATAGTTCTCTTATGCGTTGTCAACCGGTGGCTTTTAAGAGATAACACAACCGTCGTTGTTGCAGAAAAAAGAACTGGCGCTCAGAAACTGGCGCTCCTCAGGACACGAACAAAACAAGCAATACCGTCTCTGATGCTTCCATTCATCGTTCTTGGTGGTATCTATGGTGGTTTTATGACCACTACAGAAGCCTCCGCAATGGCAGTACTTTACGCCATCCCTATTGGAATGTTTGTCTACAAAGCACTTACTCTAAAAGGCACCTATCAAGTACTTGTTGAATCGGCAATAACCACAGGCGTTATCATGGTTATGCTCTATTCTGTTGCCATGTTGAGCCGACTCTATCTCTTAGAAGATCTTCCTGCAGTGTTGCTCGGAATTTTCCAAGCCGTCTCCAGTGATCCGATGGTCATTATGTTCATGATCAATATTTTTCTCGTCATCATGGGTATGTTAATGGATGATATAAGTGTGGTTGTTCTCGCCACACCAATCCTGATGCCAATTGTTATGCACCTGGGCTTCAGCCCTATTCATTTTGCGGCAATAATTGGTGTTAATACCGGGCTTGGTTGCATTACTCCACCTGCAGCACCTGTTCTTTATCTATCGGGACGACTCGGTTCTGCACCAATTGATGAGATGATGAAACCATGTTTATGGTTCATCGTACTTTGCTGGATACCGGTACTTGCGTTGGTTGTCTTCTTTCCAAAAATTTCACTCCTACTGCCCCATTTTATTCTGGGCACACCTTGGTAAGGTAGAAAATGAAATTTTACCGAAATCTATTTGCTGTCGCGTGCTTTGCTTTTTTCTTCAGTGGCATAACAACCGACTCAGCTTATGCATTTCTACTCGCCATGGTTTGTGGAATGCTTTCAAGGACAGCGGAGAAAAGAGGTTGGCCTGATCCTTTTTGATCACACCCACCTTTCTGGCTAAAAGTGCTACCAGGTTATGCTCTTTCCCGTAGACAGGCTTACTCGCTACGGGAAAGAAATTGGTTACATGATTTTAAACTGTATAGGCTGCATCGATAATAAGGCTAAACGATGATCCAGCCCCTTCAATACTCTCAACCTCCACAGTTCCACCATGGGACTGGGCAATATGTTTTACAATGGCAAGTCCCAGTCCAGTACCACCAACAGCCCTGCTTCTTGCTTTATCGCTGCGATAAAATCTTTCAAAAAGTCTTGGCAGGTGCTCTTTTGGAATCCCACAGCCCGTATCCGTCACACTTATTTTAATGGCGTTTTTCTCTTCTGATTCCAACTTTTCACAACTGATAATAACAGAATCCGAAACCTTACTGTATGCGATTGCATTAACAACGAGATTTACAATCGCCTGCTCGATCAACGGCCCGTTCATCTCAAGAATTATATCTTCTGAACAAGTACACCCGAGCTGAACGCCTGCCTTATCCGCTTTCATCTGACACGTCTGCAGTGCAGATTGGAGAACAAGTAGAAGTTGCACCTGCTCACGACCGATGTCTCCCTGCCTTGCTTCTTCTTCAATTCTTGAGAGACAGAGTAGATCGTTAATAATTGAGTTGAGTCGGTGAGATTGTCTTAAAACTATTTCAAGAAACTTTTCAGAATCTTCTCTACTGTCTAAAGCCCCATCAAGTAAGGTTTCCACATATCCTTGAATTGAGGTGATTGGAGTTCGCAGTTCATGGGAGACGTTCGCGACAAAGTCCCTTCTCAAATTTTCAAGTCGTCTCAGACGAGTCACATCGTTCATTACGACCAGCACCCCCACATATTCGCCTAGACCATTGCTGAGATTCACAACACGTGTTTGTAAATACCGATCCCCATCTCCTTCATGGAGAATAATTTCATCCTCCACCGGCTCTTTCGTTAGCAGAGTATTGCTGACCTCCTGCTGTATTTTTACGTTACGAACAATTTGTTGCACAATTTTCCCGGTAGCGGTACCCCTCTCCACGTCAAAAAGATGTGCCGCAGACTCGTTAATACTGATCACCCTCTCTTCTAAATCGATTGCAATTACAGCCTCAACCATACTTGAGAAAACCGTTTCCAACTGATTCCTGTGGGTTACTATTGCCTGAATTTTTTCATCGAGAAGTTCCGCCATTCTATCCATGGAGGCGGCAAGGGTCACAATTTCAAGGGAGGCCGTCTTCGTGACAACAGGCAACATCCGCTCACTAAAATTCCCCCTAGCAAATTGCTCCGCACTTTTTTTCATCTGCTCAAGAGGACGACTCACATTTCTTGAGATCAGTAGTGTTACAAATCCCGCCAGCAAAAGAACCACAAATGAACCAAAAACAATCCGTGTTTTGATGTTTGAAAGTGTTCTTTCAAGTGATGAAACAGAAACAGAAGTTCTCAGTACAACCACTTGTTCTTTTCCGCCCTCAATTGTCATATTCAAAGGAATGGCAACGTACATTCTATTTTCATCCAGCGTACGACTGAACCTGCGAGAGCTTCCAACGGCTCCTGAGAAAGCGGTTTTTATTTCATCTCTGCTCCGGTGATTGTCCATAACCTCTGGGTTCTCATTGGAGTCAGCAAGTACTCCCCCATCACCCTTTACAACGGTAATGCGAGTGCCCGACTCTCTTCCTGCTGCAACGCAATACTCCTCCAAGCCAGACACGTCTTCAACCTTAAGATAATCAATTATTTTAAAACTCAAAAGATGCGCCCTTGCCTCTAGATCAGCCTCAGTTTCATCTAAATAAAATTCCTGAAGCGTTGTCGCTCCATACCAACTGACGAGAACAATAGCGACGATCAAGGTAATCACATTGGCTGGGAAAATTTGCCAAATGAGTTTTTTTGGTTTAATCATAATCTTACTGATCAAGTGTTGATGATTTATATCGATATCCAATCCCACGGACCGTCTCGATATTTATTCCATAGCTACCCATTTTTTTCCTCAGGCCAAAAATCTGTACATCGATAGCCCTTGGTGTAATAAGAAAATCATAACCGCGAACGGAGTCAATAATCTGCTGGCGGGTAAAAACCCATCCTGGTTTTCCAGCAATTAGAACAAGAATGCCGAACTCGGTGGTTGTGAGAAGTATTTCAACACCGTCGAGTTTCACTTCATGCCGCCGCTTGTCAATTTCAAGGCCATCAACAGCAACTACGCCACCTCGTAATTCGCTTGATTCAGTCTGACTTGCCATTGCCCGTTTAACAACAGCTTTAATACGTGCAATGAGAACCTTTGGACTGAATGGCTTGGTTATATAGTCATCCGCTCCGCATTCAAGTCCCGCAACAACATCTTCTTCCTCACCTTTGGCTGTCAACATGATGATAGGCAAGGCCCTATCGCTGCTTGATTCAACTTTTCTGATAGCAGTACACACGTCGATCCCGCTCATCCCCGGAAGCATCAGGTCCAACAAAACGCAATCAATCTCTTCAGCCCGCAGTCTCTCCATCGCTTCCTCACCCGTGTCTGCACAGGTGACATGGAAGCCTGCCCTAATGAGGTTATAGCTTACAAGTTGTTGGATATCGGCCTCGTCTTCTACTACCAGAACGTTCATTTTTCCCATTTGTCTTCTATTGGTTATGATTTCAATTAGTCCGCTTGCAAAGTCATCTTTGACTTGCCCTATCGTGTATCATTTTTATAACCACCGCAACCCCTCTTCAACAGTTCTAATCGTATCCTAATATTTCTCTAACCATTGAAAAACAATCGGCTTCTACTATAGCGATCATTGAACCAACGATAGCATAGGTACCATGCGACAATGCAGAAACTATAACAGGACGTAATACATATGGATCATCATTTTACTTTCCCCCACGAACTTTCCAAGCTCAACAAAAAGCTTCTCCACCTCAGCGCGATAGTTGAAGAGAAAATTCGAAAAGCAACAAAACTCATCGAGAACCATGATCGCGAAATGGCCCAGTCACTTATCAACTCAGATTATGAGGTTGATGAACTCGAAGTCGAAATCGAAGAAGACTGTTTAAAGATCCTCGCACTACACCAGCCCGTTGCAAGTGATCTCCGCTTTATCATCGCTGTGATCAAAATAAATAATGAAATGGAAAGAATTGCAGATATGGCAGTCAACATAGCCATGCGCGTTGACAACATCTCAAAATTTAATCACGACGCAGCAACCTCATATGAGTTTACCCCAATGTCTGACAAAGTCATCTCCATGTTAAAGAAATCAATAGACTCTCTCGTGAACAGAGATGCAGTGCTGGCCAAAACTATCTTTTTGGACGACGACTTTGTCGATAGCTACAGAAATAGGTGCTACGAAGACATCAAAGTCAGAATAAAAGAAGACCCCGAACATCCCGGCTACCACATCAATACCTACCTGCTTGCACGACATCTTGAGCGGATAGGTGACAGAGCCGTCAACATCGCCGAAGAAGTTATCTATCTGGTTGAAGGGACAATAACTCGTTTCAATTGATTTTAAATGACGTCTCCACCTAAGGTGAAATGAAAAAATGTATCCCTATTTATTACCAAGCATCCTGATTTGTTCAATTATTGCCTACCTTGTCGGTACCCGTCGGGCAACAGCTCTTGCAAAAGCAGCCGGTGGTGTAAAAGAACTCCACTCATTACCCATTCATTATGGAGTGCTTACAGCAATTTCATGTGCGATACCTGCGCTCGCCGTTTTTGCACTGTGGAGTTGTTTTGAAGAAAAAATCATCACAACTTTTGTTACACGTGCCCTGCCATTCGAATTATTACAGCTCTCCACAAACGAACTCACCCTCGTTCTCAATGAAGTGAAAAACATTGCTTTTGGAGGCTTTGGCGCTGACAGCTCAAGTACAGCCATACAGGCCGCAGCTGACAATTACAAGGCCCTAACATCTACTGCTAGAAACGTCGTGGCAAGCATTATCATTATCGTAACTCTTATCCCTGGTGTCATTGCCTATAAAAAGATCAGAAAAGGGCTACGGGCCAGAAACATCGTTGAAACAGTAGCGATGGTTTTTCTTATGAGCTGTTCAGGTATCGCCATCATCACAACGCTTGGAATTGTACTTTCTGTACTTTTTGAAGCCATACGCTTTTTTCAGGCGGTGCCTATAACTGACTTTATTTTTGGCCTCGACTGGAGCCCACAAACGGCAATGCGCGCCGACCAAGCAGGTTCATCGGGCGCTTTTGGAGCAATACCCGTATTTGCAGGCACAATTCTGATTGCCATAATAGCCATGACTGTTGCAATACCTATAGGCTTACTTTCTGCTATCTATCTCTCAGAATACGCCGGCAAACCATTGCGCACCTGGGCCAAACCCATTCTTGAGATACTGGCAGGCATTCCCACAGTTGTCTATGGATTTTTCGCAGCCCTGACAGTCGCACCTTTTATCAGAGACCTTGGCACATCTGTTGGATTGACGGTCTCCTCAGAAAGTGCACTTGCAGCCGGCCTTGTCATGGGGGTCATGATCATCCCATTTGTTTCTTCACTTTCAGATGATGTGATACATGCCGTACCCCAGGCAATGCGTGACGGTTCATTTGCTCTTGGAGCGACTCGGTTTGAAACAATCCGTTATGTCGTCATCCCGGCAGCACTGCCAGGAATTGTGGGCTCTATACTTCTGGCCGTATCGAGGGCAATCGGCGAAACCATGATTGTTGTGATGGCCGCCGGACTCTCAGCCAACCTCTCATTTAATCCACTTACCGCCGTTACAACGGTTACGGTCCAGATAGTCACTCTGCTTGTGGGTGATCAGGAATTTGACAGCCCAAAAACCCTGGTCGCTTTTGCCTTAGGACTCCTGCTCTTTGTCTTTACTCTTATCCTCAATGTAATCGCCCTGCGCGTCGTTCGTAAATATCGGGAGCAATATGAATAATGGTCAGGGAATTAGACATTTTCGTAAAACGACATTCAGCATAAAACCAACAATAAACAGAACACAGAGAAAATTATAATGAATAATCTCCTGGAACCAACCCCCAAGCTTCGCAAAAGATACCGAGCAGAGACAAGATTTAAGCGATTGGGATTATCGGCAATTGTGCTCTCTCTTAGTTTTGTATTTTTCCTTTTCTACACCATCATTTCAGATGGTTACTCTGCCTTTACACAAACCTTTGTAGAAATTGAAGTTTCTTTTGATCACGATTTCTTCACTGGAGCAAATATCTCAAATGCTAACTTTCCAGGTCTTGTAAAAAATTCCATGAGGGAAATGTTTCCTGAGGTGAAAGGGCGAAAGGACAAAAAACTCCTCTACAGCCTCATCAGCCCCGCCGCAGCATTTACTTTACAAAACATGGTCGAAGAAAATCCTAAGCTTATAGGAACAACTCAAAAGATCTGGGTTCTGGCAGATGATGATGTGGATATGTTTATAAAAGGCAAAACAGATCCAAATGTTGCTGAGACGAACAGGCGTCTCAAAGATAAACAACTTGTATGGCTGGACCTACTCCAAGAAGCCGGAAAATTAGAAAAGAGATTTAATAAAACATTTTTCACATCAGGAGATTCCAGAGAACCAGAACTTGCTGGTGTCTATGGTGCAGCTAAAGGCTCACTGCTCACACTGCTTATCACCCTTTCACTCTCATTTCCAATAGGAGTTGCCGCAGCAGTCTATTTGGAAGAATTTGCGCCCGCTAACCACTGGACTGATATCATCGAAGTTAATATTAACAATCTCGCTGCGGTCCCTTCCATTATATTTGGTCTTTTGGGCCTTGCTATCTTTATCAATTTCTGGGGTCTGCCAAGGTCAACACCAATTGTTGGCGGCCTGGTTCTCACCCTGATGACGCTGCCGACAATAATCATCGCTGGTAGAGCCTCTCTTAAATCTGTCCCACCATCAATTCGTGAGGCAGCCCTTGGTATTGGCGCCTCAAAACTGCAAACTGTCACCCATCATGTTCTCCCACTTGCACTCCCTGGAATGCTAACAGGAACGATCATCGGAATGGCACAAGCATTAGGTGAGACTGCTCCTCTTCTTATGATCGGAATGGTCGCATTTATCGTCGATGTTCCAGGCTCAATTACGGATCCTTCTGCTGTGCTTCCGGTTCAGATTTATCTCTGGGCAGATAGCCCCGAACGTGCATTTTCAGAGAAGACCTCCGCAGCAATTATGATCCTTTTGGCTTTTCTTATAGCGATGAACAGCTTCGCAGTTTTCCTTCGTAAGAAATTTGAAATTAAATGGTAACACAATCCTAATATTAAGTTGTTCTATTATCACCAGTTCGCCACACATGGCACTAATGACTAGCTAAACAACGTTAAAATACATTAATTTTTTTGGAGAAAAGAGAAAATGATATTGAAAAAAAACATGAAAACAATTGCAGCAGCAGGCGCCTTAACACTTCTAATTTCAGGCCCCGCTCTTGCGGCACGAGACTACATTTCCATTGTAGGTTCGTCCACTGTGTACCCTTTTGCAACTGTAGTAGCCGAACAATTTGGAAAAACTTCTGGATCCAAGACTCCAAAAATTGAATCAACTGGTTCAGGTGGCGGTTTTAAGCTTTTTTGTGGCGGCGTAGGAATTAATCATCCTGACATCACCAACGCTTCCCGCGCGATCAAAAGCTCTGAGATCGCGAAGTGTGCAGCAAACGGTGTAAAAGATATCGTTGAAGTAAAAATTGGTTATGACGGGATCGTGCTCGCAAACTCCAAAACGGTTGCCCCACTTAAACTCAGCCGTAAAGACATCTTTTTAGCTCTGGCCAAAAATGTACCCGATCCAAAGAACCCAGGAAAACTCATCACCAACCCATATATGACATGGAAAGACGTGAATGCATCTCTTCCAGCTACTAAAATAGAGGTTCTTGGACCTCCTCCAACATCAGGAACCCGTGATGCCTTTGTCGAGCTCGCCATGGAAGGTGGTGCTAAGAAGTTTGATTTTATAAAGGCGATGAAGAAGACGGATAAAAAAGCATACAAGGCTCTTTGTCATACTGTACGTGAAGATGGAGCATATGTTGAAGCAGGAGAAAATGACAATCTCATTGTACAAAAACTGCAAAAGAACCCTGCTGCTGTAGGAATTTTTGGATTCTCTTTTCTTGACCAGAATAGTGACGTAATCCAAGGCTCATTCATTGAAGATACGGCCCCGACTTTCGATGCTATTGCAGAAGGCGCGTACCCAGTATCTCGCCCGCTTTATTTTTATGTGAAAAAAGCGCATGTAGACGTTATCCCCGGCATGAAAGGATACCTGGCTGAGTTTACCAGTGACAAGGCCTGGGGAGAGGAAGGATACTTGGCTGATAAAGGTATGATTCCAATGCCAGCGGAAGAAAGACAACTTTTTCATGACAATGTTGCAGCTCTCAAGACCCTTGAAATGAAATAAGTCCTAAACCTTGCAAATTGCAATTTAGGTACGTTTAAACGTTTCCTGTTTTACAAGGGGCTTGGGAGAGATGATCCTCCCATTCTCCACTCAAAAACTGATTCACACAAAAGAGATACAAATATGGAACTCACAGCAAACCAGGCCAATACCGCCTTCCCCACGTTATTAAACGGCGATATGGTAGTGGAACAGGCACAGAGCAAAACCCTTGCGACTGCTCGAAAAACCGTTGGCACTCCATTTGTAGATAACCCCAGGATGACCTGTAGAGATGTTGAAGTATATTATGGGGAAAAGAGAGCTATCAATGCATTGAGTATTGATGTGGCCAGCAACGAAGTTTTAGCCATGATTGGCCCATCTGGTTGTGGGAAATCTACATTTTTGAGATGTCTCAACAGAATGAATGATACCGTCGCATCTTGTAGAGTAACAGGGGATATACAACTTGACGAGATCGATATATATGACTCGTCCGTAGACGTTGTTCCACTTAGAGCAAAGGTAGGAATGGTGTTCCAGAAACCAAACCCTTTTCCAAAATCAATTTACGATAACATCGCCTATGGCCCAAAAATCCATGGGCTTACATCGAATAAAGTAGAACTCGATGAGATTATCGAAACTTCTCTTATAAAAGCAGGTCTATGGGATGAAGTCAAAGACCGGTTACAGGAACCCGGTACAGGATTGTCAGGAGGGCAGCAACAAAGACTCTGCATTGCCAGGGCAATTGCAGTGAGTCCCGAGGTCATCTTGATGGATGAACCCTGCTCAGCACTCGACCCCATTGCAACTGCCAAGGAAGAGGAATTGATTGCTGAATTACGCACCCAGTTTTCAATCGTCATTGTTACCCATGCTATGCAGCAGGCGGCCCGCGTTTCTCAACGTACTGCATATTTTCATTTAGGTGATCTTATTGAAGTTGGAGCAACAGAAAAGGTCTTTACCAACCCACTTCACCAACTGACAGAAGATTATATCACTGGTCGATTTGGTTGATTTGGTTGTTTACCTTTACATATCTTATCAATAAAGGCCTCCACATGTTTCTGCGGCCTTTCATTCAAGTTCTTAGACACTTACGCCTCTCTCTCAGGAGGAAAATTGATAGGTGCGAGCTCCATAACCTGCTCGATCCCGCAAAGTAAGAACAAAAGGATATATCAAGTATCAATCGGTTAGTTTGACCTGCTTGACAAAAAAGGAGTCGGTTATATTTTTATACAACGCGTAACTATTCCAACGAACCCTTCATAATGGTCTAATAGATGAGAGTATTTCTGCACTACACTTTCGCAATACTTTCCATTACCTACTATGGAGGCCAAGTCTGACCTTTCTTGGAAACCATGCCCCCCGTGAAGTTGGGGGCAATTATATTCTTCAGTTTTCTTATCCCCCTCCTCTTCCGACCGTACTTTAGCAATTCCTTCGTTCAGAGTGCAGCAGGTGTAAAACAACCACAGAGAGCATTTATTCTCGAATTCTCAATCTGTATCTTTGCCGGAATTCTGATGAATAGTCACAATTTAATTCGTTACGGTATTCCACCCACCTACCTGCTTTCACCTATGATTGGCTGCATTATTGCTGGACTTTTTATTGGTGTAGACTCTGCCTTAGCTCAGGAACGCAAGCTCATACTCCAAGTCATGCAGGAACAGACCTCGGTAACAGTGCCTAAAAATTTTATCTCAGTCACGCATAAGTTTACTCTAGTTGCAGTAACAGCTTCCATCTTTCTTGCCATTGTTATCATCCTTGTTTTTACAAGAGACATTCAATGGCTTGCTAATAACATCCAGACCTCAACAGCAATTCATGATGCGACGATGTCGATTATCGTCGAGATTTTCTATATCATGCTCGTGCTGATTATTATAGTGATGAACCTTATTTTCTCATACTCCAGAAATCTTAAACTTTTATTTCTGAATGAAACAGATATTCTTGAGAAAGTGAGCAAAGGTGACCTCTCAACCAAAGTACCCATTGCGACTCGAGATGAATTCGGATTTATCGCCAGTCATACCAATAACATGATTGACGGTCTGCGACACAGGTTCAAGCTTATTAACTCTCTTAAACTCGCAGAAGAGGTACAGCAAAACCTCCTACCTGACGCAAGCCCATACATGAAAGGCTTTGATATCAGTGGTACATCTGTGTATTGCGACCAGACAGGGGGGGACTACTATGATTACTTTCTCCTGCCAGATCAAAAACTCGGGATTGTTGTCGCAGATGCAGTAGGACACGGTGTCGGTGCTGCCATTCTCATGACCTCAGTACGAGCCTTTATTACCTCAGCAATACGACGATACGAAACCCCGGCCTCTCTCATTAGTGAAGTGAATCATTATATTTCAGGAGATTGCTCCAAATCAGGAAGATTCACCTCAATGTTCTTTGTTGAGTTGTCTCCTGCAACCCACACAATCAAGTGGGTTCGTGCCGGACATGAACCGCCCCTACTCTATAGTCCAACAACTGATACCTTTTTGCAACTCAATGGTTCCGGTCTTGTTCTTGGCATTGACAGCAGTTACACCTATGAGGAATATGTTACAGAGAATCTGATGCCAGGTGATATTATCCTCATCGGGACTGATGGAATCAGTGAGGCACGCAACAAAGATGATGAGTTCTTTGGTCGGGAACGTATTCAGGAGTGCTTAAAACAATTTGCACACAAACCCGCGAAAGATATGCAAGTTGAGCTCCTCAAAAAGTTGGATCTCTTTTGTGCAAGCCAGAAGCAGGAAGATGATATCACTCTTGTGATAATAAAAGTCACATCATAAAGTAAAAACAATAATCATTACTATTGACTATCTACTCATCCTCACTATATTCAGGGTATATTCCTAGCAACCTGAACACCCCATCTACAGGTGCCAGGCCGTCCATAAATCTTATCAAAAGAGAGGTCCGTATGAAAAAATTTGCCCTTTCCCTTGCAGTACTTTTAGTCTCATGTGGTTTTTTCATTTCTAATGCCCAGGCCCACTGCGAAATTCCCTGCGGAATTTATGATGATGAAGCCAGAATGAACATGATTTTCGAGCATGCTGGCACCATAGAAAAATCTATGAAAAAAATCACAGAGCTTGAAGGTGGAAAAAACGCAAATCAACTCGTGCGGTGGGTTACAAATAAAGAAAAACATGCTCAACTTCTCCAGGACATAGTTACTCAATATTTCATGACCCAAAGAATTAAGTTTGATGCTACCGACTATGACAAGAAAATCAAGTCCTTACATGAGCTCCTTATTTTCAGCATGAAATGTAAACAAACCACAGACCTTGGTAATGTTGAAAAGTTACGTGCTTCGGCTGAACAATTCAAAATGCTTTATTTCGATCACAAGCATTCTTAAAAAAGAGTTGGTTTAGAAAAATAAAACCCCTGAAAACGATCTTTTGTTTTCAGGGGTTTTTTATTGTTACAGGGAAAAAAAATTCAACCTTTGGAATGTTTTAGAAGTAAGTCTCTTAAAAATTGAATATGATTATACATTCCTTTTCGTGCAAGTTCTGGATCGTGGGCTTTTATACCATCTAAAATGACTAAATGCTGGCGCTCCACCTCTTCTAGATTTGCCTGAACCTCATATAAAAATGTATGCATCTCTTTGAGGCGATAAAACATGTATTCATAAAATCGTTTTGTCAGATCAACGTAAACAGCATTGTGCGTGGCATACGCTATTCCCATATGAAAGGCGATATCCGCCTCTGTTTCACTTTCCGCTGTAACTACGTCCCTCTCGTCTCGTGCCAAAGTTTCCTCAAGAAAGACAATATCGCTTTCTGTCGCACGCTCTGCGGCCAGAGTTGAACCATGTAATCCTAACCCTATCCTAAATTCTAAAAGTTCATCGACAGTAGATCTACCCGGTGAAATTATTGATGCAAAAGGATTGTTAGAATCAGAAACATCTCTATCGACTACAAAAGTACCCTTACCCTGCCTGGTTTCAAGATAACCCATAGTAATGAGCTGGGTGATAGCATTTCGAACAGAAGTACGACTCACCTGAATGGTCTCAGCAAGGTTACGTTCGGGCAAGAGTTGTTCACCGGGCTTAAGTTGTCCTCTGAAGATACTATCACGGAGTTGTTCAAATACCAGAGTTGACACTTGTTTTTGTTTTACTGGTAAGTAGGCATTATTTTTCATAAATTACTTATATATTCTCTATCTATATCTTGTTATTTTCACATCATATAATCACAGAAACCATTGAGACCTTCGTATCCTAATGCATTTTTATTCTTCTGAGAAGGATCTTTGCTTGCTCCAATTTGCAAGTTCTGCTATTTTTATGCCCTGTTTTTCGGGTTGAACCCGACGGCGGTCCCGGCTACCCGCCTTATCAAAACCGAGTATGCAGTGCTATTGGTTCATATTAAGGCTCAGCCGTCTTCTCTGTCCTTCTCCCCTTTCCCAAAATTCTTTGTTTTTTTGCTGAGGCATGTATGGATACCTTTAATCTGGCTTTATCTCATTTTTCTAATGAATCTCTTTGGCTCGTACTTCTTCTTGCCAATTTTGTCGCAATTATCATGTCTTATCGTTTTTTTGGCAAGACCGGTCTCTATATCTGGATTCCAATTTCAACCATTCTTGCCAACATCCAGGTCTTAAAGATGGTCGATCTCTTTTCCATTGGGGTCACATTAGGAAATATTACCTACGCTTCATCTTTTCTGGTAACCGACATCCTTTCTGAGAATTATGGTAAGAAAGCTGCAAGAAAAGCTGTGTTTATCGGCTTTTTTTCTCTAGCTGCAACCGTCATCATCATGAACATTGCGCTCAACTTTAAGCCAAACGAATTTGATTTCATCCAGAAAAGCCTGAACAATATATTCGCAATTCTCCCAAGAATCGCCCTCGCATCCCTCATTGCTTATGGAACCTCCCAACTGCATGATATATGGGCGTATAGTTTTTGGAAGAACCTCTTTCCACAAGATAAGTTTCTCTGGCTCAGAAATAATGCCAGCACTATGGTAAGCCAGTTGATAGACTCTATTCTTTTTACCTTTATTGCATTTTGGGGCCTACTTCCCCAGGTAGAATTTATCCAGATACTCATTACCACCTACCTACTCAAATGGATCGTGGCAGCCATTGACACACCATTTCTCTATCTGGCCAAATTCATGTTTAAGCGATCAATGATCAGTACTGAAACTGACGAGCATTAAGTAGAGTTTGAAAAGACAGACTAGGATACACCAACGGCCCGATTCTTTACAGAGTCGGGCCGTTGGTGCTTACTCATCTTCATAAATGAGCCCGTTGATTTACTGTTTTCCAGTCCGATATCTTCGTTATGCGAAAAAATATAATCCTCGGAGGTAAGCGTAGACTTCGAAACCCTGGTAAATCAACAGACTCATAAATCCTCAAAGTTCGTGGGTGCACGCCAGGCAGTTTCGCTACAACACTAGAGTGGAGCAAAGTGAATTTAGCGCAGATTATTCTTCTGTTAAAGTTGCAAATCCTTGTAGATCCAATTACTTTGTCAAAAGGGTTGTTGAAAAAATACCACTTTTGTAGATACAAGGTCAGTTGAGATCTTTTCAACAAGCCATAACAATTAACAATCTGAAGGAACTCTCTTAAACACCTATGCTTTGTCTCACCAATGTAGAGAATGAACTTTTTCATGCAATTCAAGACCCGGTTTTTGCCGTTACTCCTGACGGCATAATTATTGATGCCAACAATGCCGCACTCCACGCTGCTAAAAAAAAGCTCTCAGGAATTTTAGGACAGGGCATTTGCAAAATCATTCATGGTGGCAGCTCGCCACATCTCAAATGTCCCCTCGAAGTTTTTTTGCTAACCTGCTCTTCACGCGTTGAAGAGACTACACTTCCAGGCCTGGCTGGTGAATATTTACTAACAATATCACCTGTAAAAGATAAAAATGAAATTGTACGGAAAATTCTTCTTATAGCAAGGAAATTGACCGGGGATGAGATGAGGAAAGCTGACTCTCTGAGGACAGCTCAAATGGCCGCGATCGGCGAACTTGCTGCAGGTGTTGCACATGAGATCAACAATCCAATCACCGGAATCATTAATTTTGCGCAGCTGCTGCTCGACGACAGCGAAAAAGATTCTCTGCAGGCTGAACTCTCGAAGAGAATAGTCGACGAAGGTGAAAGGATCGCCCTCATCACTAAAAACATGCTTTCTTTTGCTCATGAAGGTGACAAAGGCAAAGAACCCATTGACATTCTTCAAGTCATCAAGGATAGCCTCTCTCTTGTAAAGCATCAGTGCAATAAAGACGGTATCAAAATACAAGTAGATTATCCGAATGCCCCGCATCAGGTATTCGGCAATTTCACCCAATTACAGCAAGTTATTCTTAACTTAATAAGTAACGCACGGTATTCTTTAAATGAGAGGTATCCCGACACTTCCCCAAATAAAGAAATTGTAATTAGCTTTAGCACATTCATAGATGAGGAGTCCAAATCTATCATTAAGATTTTCATCAAAGATTCAGGCACAGGCATTCCCCAAGGAATTTTGAAGAAATTATTTCAACCATTTTTTACCACAAAACCGTCCGGTAAGGGAACCGGACTGGGTCTGAGTATCAGTTATGGTATTATTCAGGATCATGGAGGCATAATAAAAGTTGATTCAATCATGCATAAATATACTAAAATGATAATAGAACTTCCTGCGCTTGGTACCTAAACCTCTATAAACGGGAAACAATCCAGGACTCAGTTCATTGCCCTTCAGGTAAGCAACAGACTCCGAGGGTGTATTGAACTGACTGTCAGGTTTTCAGGAGTAAGGCACTAAAATGGACATTCAAACGTACCAGGAAGAAGAAAGTCGAATCCTGATAGTTGACGATGAAGCGAGTATTCGTCTCACTTTTGAGATGTTTCTCGCCCGAGAAGGATATGGACCTATAACGACAGCTTCTACTTTTGATGAAGCTTTAGTCGCTATCAAAGAACAAAAGTTTGATCTTATAATCAGTGACATCGTCCTCGAAGAAAAAAAAGGGACGGATCTTCTTCATACAATCAAGGAATCTGGTATCAAATGCCCAGTAGTCATGGTTACTGGGTATCCAAATCTGGATACCGCCGCTGATGCTGTCCGCTACGGCGCATTTGATTACATTTCCAAGCCGGTAAACAAGGAAACACTGCTCAAGTTTGTTCGACAGGCGCTGAAACACTGGCGACTTGAAAACGAGAAAAAAAGACTCCTTCAGGAAAATGAAAAATTTAAACGGTATCTTGAAACAATTTTTAGTTCAGTGCGGGATGCTATTGTTACAATAGATAACGAAATGAAAATTGTGCAGCTCAATGAAACTGCCAAACAATGGCTTCTCTATCCTTCATCTACAAAACAGACAGACCTTGAATCCTACCAAAATGAAATGGGAAAAGCCTGTTTGCAGGATTCAAAACAGGTATTGTCAGCCGGTAAAGAAGTAAGTGAACATCAGATTGAATGCAAAAAAACCGACGGAAATCTTCGAATTATTAGTCTTAATGCGGCACCATTGAGAGACGGATTTGATGAATTCGACGGAGTTGTCATCGTCGCAAGGGATATCACCCTTCCTACACCAGAGGTGGGCACCAATTCCAGAAACTCCTTCCATGGCTATGTCGGGTCTAGTCCAGAAATACGAGCTATCTACAAACTAATTGAAAATGTAGGTAAAGTTGATGCGGCTGTACTGGTGACTGGTGAATCTGGCACCGGTAAGGAGCTAGCAGCAGAGGCATTGCATGCTGAAAGCTCTCGGCGATATATGCCCCTCATCAAAGTTGATTGTGGTGCGATTACTGAAGAACTCTTGGAAAGTGAGCTTTTTGGTCACAAAAAAGGGGCGTTCACTGGTGCAAATGCTGATCGCCAGGGTAGACTCATGCTTGCAGACGAGGGGACACTCTTCCTTGACGAGATCGGAGACATTTCACCTCGCATGCAATTGCGTTTGCTCAGGTTTCTTCAGGAAAAGACCTTTACACCGGTCGGTCAGGATACCTCAGTTGAAGTAGATGTCAGAATTATTGCCGCAACCAATGTAGATTTTACACAGAAAATAAAAGACGGCAGTTTCCGTGAAGATCTTTATTATCGACTCAAGGTCGTCGAAATAAAATTACCACCTTTGCGTCGTTTAAAGGACTCAGTTCCTATCTTGGCTCATCACTTCCTTTCTCTTTTTCGCGAGAAACTGAAACGAAATATCCATGGCATTTCCGACCAGGCAATGGAGATGCTTGTTCAATATTCATGGCCTGGTAATGTCCGTGAGCTTCGCCATGTTATCGAAAGAGCGTGTGTATTATGTGAGGGGACGACTATCTCTCTTGTTCATTTCCCAGAAGAAATCCAAAATGCGGTTCCAGAGACTGATCCAGCCCCAGAGACTCAAACACTGACTAACCAAAGACCAACTCTTCTCCCGTATATGAGTGAAAAAGATGAAATTATTGATATCCTCAAGCGTGCACGTGGTAATAAAGCTAAAGCATCCCGTATGCTCGAGATTGATCGCTCTACCCTTTATCGTAAAATGCAGCGACTTGGTATTGTCTATGAGAATGCGGCACCATCTTCCACAAACAGCAACAGCTAGCGCTATATTTACGTTGCAATAGTGTCGCACGCAACACTATTGCACCATGCGCCACTCTGTCCGCAACACTTTTACAACACTATATTCTTTTTTCTGTCTTACTTTCTTGCAATAGATTTCCTTGCAAATCATCCTATTTCCCCATGTACAAGTTGTAATGTTGAGTATTTATGTACTCATCCACGTTCAGTCCTCGATTACTCCAATTACGGCACGAAACATGCAACACTAAAGATAGTTACACCGAAAATAAAAAAGACAGCGCACACTTTCAGCGACATAAAAAGGAGAAACAATGAAAAATGCAACCGCATTAACCAGAGATAAAAGTGTCGCCCTCGATACCGTCAGTGTTGGAAATGGTAAAGTAGGTGTTGGTGTGATCGGTGTGGCTTCTATACTCATTGGTTGCTGGTCTGTTGTATGTCTCACCGCAGGATTAATCAGCAGTGGTGGGCCAGCAAACCTCGTTTCGAATTTTATTACCGCCATAAGCGGATAACTTTCAGTTTAAAAAAGCCTAGACCTTTAACTCCCACAAAGCACGGGGGCAAGTCTACACTCACTCAGATTTACTGAGGAAGACACAAAAAGAGGTATTTCAAGTGAAAAAAAAAGCAACTACCAGAGAAATGTCGGCATCCTCAACCACTGCCCATGAAATTGAGCAAACCAGCAGCGAGCTATACAAAGTTGGGATCTATATTTCTGGTGCTTGTGCAGCAATGATTGGCGTGTGGGGTCTAGTCTGTTTATCCAGTGCTTTTATCTCCACCGGTGGCCCTATTGCTTTACTCAAAAGTATGTTTGGGGCTACGTTTGGAGCTATGTAAATTTTCCGATTTATAGAGTATCATAAAACTCACGACAAATTTATATTGCCGTGAGTTTTTTTATTCCAAAAATGGTTCAATAAAGAGCTGTTTTAAAAAGCAGTCCGTTCCAAATCCGCCCCATGGTCAATACTTAAGTAATTTGATAAATGGAACTTAATGGAATTAATTAATAATTAGATGTCAATTTTACTTCGAAATCTCATACTGTTTTTTCTTTTTACCATACTGCTCATTCTCTGTTATGGAATTTGGAATGCAGAACATACCTTCCGAACAGTAAACTACAGTGAATTTCGCTATTGTCTTACACATCATAATCTTGCGACTATAACTTTTAGGGGCAATAAAGTTATTGCGCAGCATGTTGATGGAGACAGTTATGAAACGACTGTACCTGATCCTGAAAAACTTATTTCCGAGCTTCAGGAAAAAGATATCCAGATCATTTTCAAAAAAGATAGATCTGATCAAATTTTTCAGGCCATCGCTCTTCTCTATATTATTTTACTTTCCCTTACAGTTGTTATTTCCCTACTCAAGAAAAAGAAAACAGAAGATGACAATAAATTTGCTTCAGACAAACTCATTTTGCCGGATGAACCCCACAAAGCAATCACATTTGATGATGTCGCAGGGATACCTGAAGCCCTCGAAGAACTACAAGAAATTGTCAATTTTTTGAAAAACCCTGATCAATATAGCCAGATAGGAGCAGTTAGTCCTAAGGGAGTACTGCTCCAAGGCCCACCCGGCACCGGTAAAACATTATTGGCAAGAGCAATTGCCGGCGAAGCAAAAGTGCCGTTTTACAGTTTTAGTGGCTCTGACTTTGTAGAAATGTTTGTAGGTGTTGGCGCTTCAAGAGTAAGAGATATTTTCAAAGACGCCAAAGCCAAAGCGCCCTGTATCATTTTTATTGATGAAATCGACGCTGTTGGTGGAAGAAGAGCTGGAGGAGATACTGCCAGTGGACAAGACGAAAGAAGCCAGACACTTAATGCACTGCTTGTTGAGATGGATGGTTTCAGCACCTCTGATACAATTATTGTTTTAGCTGCAACGAATAGACCTGATATTCTTGACCCAGCTTTGAGGCGTCCGGGGCGGTTTGATCGACAAGTTAATATTTTACCACCAGACACAAAGGGAAGAGAAAAAATTCTTAAAATCCATGGTTCTAAAGTGACTCTTGCACCGGATTTTGACATGGAAAAAATCGCTCATATGGTTCCTGGCTTTACAGGTGCAGAGCTTGCCAATCTTGTTAACGAGGCCGCTCTTATGGCAGCCAGAGACAATAAAAACATCGTTGATTATATAGATTTTGAGCATGCCCGTGATCGTATCTTGATGGGAGTTGAACGAAAAGGAATGATCATCTCTGAAAGCGATCGAAAGTTGCTTGCTTATCATGAAGCAGGACATGCCATTCTGGCTAAATTATTACCGAATTCTGATCCTATCCATAAAATAACCATTATCCCTCGTGGACTGGCTCTTGGCCAGACGCAGCAGCTCGCGGTGAGTGATAGAAACTGTTATTCTTATGAGTATCTTAAGAGCAGAATTACCATCCTCATGGGCGGAAGAGCCGCGGAAGAATTGGCTTTTCAAGAACGAACAACAGGGGCCCAGGGCGACATAGCTCAGGCAACTGAACTCGCAACCAATATGATTTGCAAGTGGGGGATGAGCGATGTGGTTGGACCACAAGCAATGGTCATCGATAACGCTGGTTTCCTTGGTGGTGCAGCCAAACGAATGGAAATGAGCGATAAAACCTCGGAGACCATCGATAAAGAAATAAAAGACTTACTTGAAACCTGTAGCCAGGAAGCTGCCTCAATCCTTCAGGAGAAACACTGCCTTCTCAAACGACTTGCTGCGATCCTTCTTGAGGTTGAGACTCTCGACGAGGAAGATTTTGAGATTATAATGTTCTGTCATTGTACGAACAAGGATCAAGCAGGCTCTGCAGAAACACATCATTGCAAAACGTGTCCTGCCGCTGACAAATGCATCCACTCAAAACAAAAAAAGGAATAGTCCATGCGATCCTTAAAAAAAATGGGCTACATATCTTTTGTAGGGCTCGCGTCCTTACTTATTTTAGTTATAATCTTTAGTATACGCCAATACCAGCTCACTGATAGATATAATACAATCAGCACTCAAAGTGAGGAAATGATTTTTCAGTTCTCAACGATTCGCGAACAAATCATCACCTCTCTGATTAAAAAAGACTGGGATCAAATTATTAGCACGGCCGACCAACTTAAGATTCTGAATTCAACACTAGCGAGATTCCAGGAGAACACACTTATTCCCGGTGAGTATCGACTTGACATGGCAAAACAGATTGACCTTTCTGGTTTAGCCATCGCATCAAAAGAAATTCTATCCAGCAAAGACAAAACCGCCCACAGTCTCAATCTGCAAAATAAAATGCGCGGACTTGCAGAGTACCTGATGCAATTTGACAGAATCATTGTCAGCCAAATGCGAGCAAAGGTTGTGCAATTTCAAACAGTAATGATAGGTGCCCTTGGTACAATAATTTGTCTGATTAGCTTTTCGCTGCTCTTTCTCTACAAAAAGACGATGATTCCTCTGCTCCATATTATTAAACAAACTGAGGACCCTGCTGTATTCGCCAGTGGGATCAGTCATAACAATGAAGCCTGTTCCGAAATTGCCATTTTTATAGACGCAGTAAATGATCTCCTTAAAAAAAATAGCAGTCATTCAAATGAGAACGGCAAGCAACAACCTCGTAGCGAGCAGCTTGCAACCATTATCAATGAAAGCAATAATTTATCAAATGGTATCATTAACTATGCTCAATTATTGACTGATTCATATCGGGAAGTAGGAATCGGTAAGGAAGAAACAAAAATTCTTCAAAATATCATTCACGCTGCTGAACGTGTTGCTCAACTCAATAAAGAAATTTAGCCCACTTAGCCCACTTAGAGGGCATTGAAAACACTCCCGGCTTTCTAACAGTTTACAGGAATGAGAACGATTACAAACCCAAAACAGCTAACTAGGAGCTTGTCTGAGAATAGGCATTTTGTTTAAAATCGAGAAATTCCTAAAAAATAAGCACAGCCATATATTTGATATTGCGAGCATTATTTTTTGGGAATTCCGAAGAATTTGGGCGAAAGGGCATTCTCGGACAGCCTCCTGGTGTTCATCCAGAAACGAGAAGCGATACAAATACTTTGTCTTATTCTGATTAATTTCTACCGGAGCACCACAATGACCCCAAGCACTTTATTGAAAAAATGTTTCTTGATCTTTTCGGCATATCTCCTTCTTGTTGGTAATGGGTTGGCCGATGAAAGTTACGATGCTGACACATATGGTCCCGAAGCACCAATTGTCTGGGAAGAGCCATCCAGGGCCACCTTTGACCATAAAATTCATACTATGGACGTAGGTTTGGAGTGTTCTGACTGCCATGATGATATTTTTGCTATGGAATCAAAAGCAGAATCAGAACGAGAAACCTTTACCATGAAAGCAATGGCTGAGGGGCAATCCTGCGGTGCATGTCATAATGGAGATGATGCGTTTGACTCTGCAAGCCAATGTGGTTCGTGTCACTTTCCACCCACTGAGAAAATCATCTTTACGCAACCAGTGAAATCCGTTGTTTTTGATCACACGATTCATATGACTAAACCTGAACTTTCCTGTGAATCTTGCCATAAAGAAGTTTTCTCTATGAAACAAGGTGACGTTGAAGATCAGAAACCCGTTATTTCTGACAATCCTGCTGAAAAAAGACAATACCTCGTAGCTCTTCATAAAAGATACTGTGGTACCTGCCATGATTCATCACAAGCCTTCGGTTACCTTACACGGTGTACTGTTTGCCATATTGGAGTGAAAGGATTAAGGGAACTGACAGGGGAAGAGACAAAAAAAGATGACCATTAAAAAAGAAATCACTAAGTCGCATATCTGTGTATCCCCGTTGAGCGGGATTAACAGGATCTATCTTATTTCCATTTTATCGAGTGATAAATATAATCAAGAGAGGAATAAATGACCGCCAGAATTGTAAATATTTCAAAAAGATGGGGATTTCATGGGATTGCAGCCTTGAAAGATGCAAGCCCCGGATACAAAATCGTAATGGCCTTTTTTCTCCTTATGACCATGGCCGGATTAGCATTTGGGTTGCATGCATTATACGTGGGATATCACCATGTCTATGGTGTAACCAGAGAAATTACCTGGGGACTTCTCATTGCGGTGTATATATTTTGTGTCGTTACCTCAACAGGCCTCTGTATTATTTCTTCCATAGGCCACGTTTTTGGCGGGGAAGCATTTATGCCCATTGCCAAACGTGCGGTCTTCATGTCGATCGTCTTTATGTTAGGTGGGTTTTGTATCATTTTCTTTGACATTGAAAACCCATTCAGAATGGCTATCTGGAATGTTATCTCTCCAAATTTATTGTCCAACATGTGGTGGATGGGAACTCTTTATGGTGCATATCTGGTCTTCATGATCATTGAGTACTACTTTTTACTTGAGCAAAACCATACACTCTCAAGGTTGATGGGCTTCTTTGGTTTAGTTGTCGGAGTTGCAGCACATAGTAATCTTGGAGCTGTCTTTGGAATGCTTCATGGTCGTCCATTCTGGTATGGCCCTTACCTCCCCATTTATTTTATTTTTTCTGCTGCAATGTCAGGTGGCTGCACTATTCTTTTTTTCACAACGCTGGGTTGGAAAATTAATCCCGAAATTATGAACCAACGTATGGAGCGCGCCGTAAAAGCAGTTACTCAAGTCACAATTTTCCTTATTTCTGTAATTATCTTCTTCACTATCTGGAAAATTTTAACCGGGATGGTCTCAGAAGGTAAAGAACTGATCATCATGTCCCTCTTAACCGGTGATTATGCGGTTAATTTTTGGGTATTTGAAGTTTTTCTCGGCATGTTTTTACCTCTTTTTCTACTGATCCGCTCTAAGGGAAATAATTTCAATTTGATCTTAACGGCAACAGGGTTAATGATGATCGGTATCTTTTTCATGCGCTATGATATCGTCATTCCGGGTCAGATGGAATCGGTTTACCACTCACTCGGTGTTGTTGAAGCTACTGACCTTCTGAGCTACACCCCGAGCTTGCATGAAATCATGGCTTCACTCTTTGGCATTGGCTTTATTGCTCTTGCCTACTTTGCTGGTGAAAAAATGCTCAACGGTCATCAACTCGAAAAACATGAAATTGTTCCCGAGGGCGGTTATATCTGCCCTGGTTGTGGTGCTATCCACTTTATGGAAGAAGGTGAAACAGAAGAAGATGCCATGAAACGTCACCATAAAATTTGGTGATTAGTGTCTGAACGAAAACCTGCAAATTCTGTCGAGTTCAAGGCGGGCGATAATTTTAACCGGAGGAATACATAGAGTATTTTGAGGATTAAAATTTGAGACCAACGAAGAAATCGGCAGAATAGGTGGTTTTCGGTCGAGACTAATTAAACTGAGTAACTCTCTTGTCATACTGCCTAAGAGCCAGGAACAGAGAGATTATAATCACCAAACTGAACGAATAGGTAAAAGGATAATATATCATGAAGTTTCCCAAATTAAGCTTGGATAAACTAATAAATGAAGGCACGGAGTCAGTCACCACTCAGGAACGAAGAAAATTCCTCAAACTCGGCCTTTCTGTTGCCGGCGTATACGCCGGTGGAACAATACTGTCACTCACCTCGGTAATTGGCAAAGCTCAGGCATCAGGTGGAGCAGATTTTGTTGAGAAATACCCCTATAATCCACACTATAGTATGGTTATTCGCCAGTCTCTCTGTATTGACTGTGAATTATGTGTCGATGCCTGTAATGCGACAAATCATGTACCAGAATATGGGTACAGAACTCGGATACTGACAAAAAAATACACAGGTAAAATTGACAAACAAGTTGAGTTTATTCCTGTGCTCTGCAACCAATGTAACAAACCCGCATGTGTAAGAGCGTGTCCTACAAGGGCAACCTATAAAGATCCGGTTACAGGCATTGTCCGTATGGTAAGTAAGAAATGTATTGGTTGCAAAACATGCATTCTCGCCTGTCCATATGATGCACGATATTTTAATGTTGAAAAACGTGCAGTTGACAAGTGTGATTTTTGCTGGGACAAAAGACTCTCTCAAGGTGAAAAAGAGACGGGTTGTTCTGCGGCTTGCCCGACTGGCTCAAGAACCTTCGGTAACCTCACAGACCCTGATAACATTGTCTATAAGCTTGTCCACCAACTTGAAGAACAAGTCTGGGTTATTCGTCCTGCAGATGACACAAAACCCAACATTTTCTATATGAAAGGCAATATGCGCTCTGTAGACAATATACTCAATGAGCAGAAATTCAAATCTTTCGACCCAAACCAAAGTTGATGAACTCGTAATATGGTCATTGGAAGCTCAAGATGGCTCAGTCCGATAAGCGTAGACTTCGAGAAGTTTGAGGGAAGCGATAGACTCCGTAGCGTAGTATTTTTAACAGGGGCTTGGCTGATGAGAAATCCGGGTTAGCAGCAATATCTTTTCCAAAAAAAAATGGTCTATCCAATACAATTGGACAGACCATTTTTTTTTGTTTTTCTTAAAGCCCAAGCTACTACAGGGAAGATTCCTCAGTGCGCACTCGTCCGAAAAGTTTCATCAAAAAAACGCTCTCCGATTAAGAAACCAAACCCGACGACTCCTAGCCCTGCAACGACTAAAAGATATTCAGCAACCGTGGGTGTATAGGATAGATATTGTGGGACACCAACGAATCCGTGATCACTGGGAATAATCTGTCCGGAGACCACTAAGTTGAAACGTGAGAAGAACTGTCCAACAAGAACCATAATAGCGGCTGCAGACATGACATAAATAGACTTTAAACGAGTAATTACCAAGAGTAAACCCGGCAGAACCAGACCTATACCAATTTCAAAAACCCAGAAATTTATAGCCAACGGACCTTTAAAAAGAGAATCAGCTGCCATTATCATTTCATCGTTACTCGCATACGCATTGATAAATTTCCATACAGTGGCCAGAGTCACCAGGAAGGTCATAAGAACCATGATCTTGCCGGCAGTCTGCAAACCCTGAAAAGTATCCGTATCCAGCTGACGTTTTTGAAGAAGATGACTGAAATGTGTAAACATCACAATAGCTGCTGCACCAGATAAGACCGCACATGCAAGAAAAAAGATGGGAAGCTGAGAACCGTACCAGAAAGGTTTAGCTTGAAGGGACGCAAACACTGAACCAAGATTACTGTTAGCAAGGGCCTCAGTAATTGCCGCGGCAACTCCCAGGAAAATAGCGGCCGAATAGCGTTTGGTTAATATCAGCATGAGCTCAAGAAACATAACGCCTACGGCAATGCCATACAATGTTCCCATCCACCAGATATTCGAGGTCACATTGGGATGTAAGATCACCCCCAGCGGCATCCGCCAGGGATTTTCGATTTCAAGACCAATAACGGTAAAAGCTCCGAGCAGGGTGATTATGGATAGCCACACCATCCTGTTGGCCAACGGTGCCATTTTATTGCCCCCGAAGGCATGACTAAACGCAGCGAGAACACAAAGGCCGGTAGAAATTACCGCAAAATAGGCATATACGCCGATAAGCATTCCCCAGGGCATCTCGCGGGTGTTCGCAAATGCATGGTGATGACCAATCAATTGAGCATACACGGCCCCGGCGACACCGATAAAAATCAAAAATAGACTCAGCCACATCAATTTATTTCCTGGTACTGTTATTGATGATGACGGCATTGTGGTCGTATTATTTCCCTTCATTACCCTTCTCCTTCAACTTAAACGGCGTTCTATTTGGTGTTCAAATTAGTGCGTTTTCTCATGAGCATTTTGCCAACTCGGATAAAAACGTCGTGAAAGCAAGTTAATACTTATTACGAACCATTGTTGTGATTCCGACAAAATGTTCACCAAAGGTCAGTCCATCTGCCGCCATCTTCTTCAGTATTTTACCTGTAAATATAGACTACTATGATCTACAGGTAAAAACTTAGAAGCTAACGCCACCTGAACTGATGAGAAATGCGGGTTAGTGCGTTTTCTCCGTCACCCCAACCGCTCCGAGCATCCGGGCCTGTCCCCGAACCCCGATATGGCAGGTTGTGCAACGTGTATTTGAGGCAAAGGCTGTGGAACCCTCATGACAAGCTCCGCAATAACCACCTTCGTAAAGTGTTTCCATGGTAAAATCTTCATTTTCTTCAGCTACCCCTGCTTCCATCTCAAAGAGATCATCATGACAGGAGTCGCACTCAAGACCTCCTTGCATGGTATGAACCTTATGTTCAAAGACAACCGATTTAACTGGTTTCACCCAGACAATGGGATCTTGTGGACCATAAATATCTTCGTCATATTCATCCTGCTCCTGACCATCACTACTGGCCCAGAGTAATGCGCCGGAAAGCAGAAAAATACCGAGTACCATCAACATCAAAAGTTTCTTCATTTTTTTCTCCTACGTATCACCTTCACTCCACATGTTCTTACATGGAGAAGAACACATAACACCGAAGCTGCCTCGTTAACAGCCACTTGAGGTACACAGGTACGTCTACGTGTCTGTTGCCTTTCATCTCCGGTAGATTTGGCGATTGCAAAATTTAGGTTACAATCAGTCTCAGGAATTTATGTAAAATACATTTGGTATAGCCCCTGTTTCCGGACGCAACACCCAAACCATAGTTTCCGGTGAGTGAACAAGCTGAGAAACTCTGCTTTCGGGATCAGCTAAATTTCCGAAAACGCGTACATCCGCTGGACAGGCCTCGACACAAGCAGTGGTCGTCTCTCCCTTGGATAACCTATATTGCAAACAGAAATCACATTTATCCACAGTTCTTGTTTCTTCTTTGAAATACCGAGCATTATAGGGGCAGGCTGCCATGCAGGTTTTACAACCGATACAGCGGCTCGGATCCATAACGACGATACCTGTTTTCTCATCCTTCCAAGTTGCTGTTGTCGGACACACTCTTACACATGGTGGCCGATTACAGTGATTACAGAGAACAGGCACAAAAATCGTCTCAAACTTCTCTCCGCCAAGCGATCGACGTTTTTCAAGAATAGTCGTCCTGAAGCCATACGAAGGTACGTGATTTGTCGTGCTACAGGCCTCTTTACAACGCTCACAGTCGATGCAAAGTTTCTCTCTCAGGACCATACTGTAATGAGGAGTGTATGGATACTTTCCGAACTCGGGAACAACATCGGCAGCACTGGCGTTTTGGGCGGACGTCAGGGACAAGACGCTTCCCCCCAAATACAAGCCGGTAACAGCGAGCCCAAGCTTTAAAAAATTGCGCCGCTCAGCTAAAGAGATACTATTCAGATCTTCACTTTCCATCTGTTCTAAATCATCGATTTTCATACTGGAACCTCTTAGTTATCAACAAACCTCGACCATATTTTCGCATCCAGGGCCATATTTTCATTGAGCAGTACAATTTTACAATCTGCTTAAGAATGATAATAGAAAACCATACGAGAATATCCTCTTCCAAAATTCGTCTTTGTTTTGGAAAAAGAATGCCTGTTCTCAAACAATCTTCTGAAGTAATGACAACAACCTGTCATCATCAACAAATTAAGGTATTTCAATCAAACGCACCAATTAATGAAATAAACAGACACAAAATACAACAAAAAAACACATTCCTGGCAAACATAACGCCCATAAAAAGCTTTTAATCGCCCGTATGTACTACAAATGTCACTTTTTAGCATATGTCTATAAGTATTTCACGTTATTCTTTAATACGTTTTTTTACATGGCCAAAAGCTCGTTGTCAAGTCTTTACATCTGGAAGCCCCACGTCCTTTTCGCTGCCAGTTATTTATTTCCAACAGGATAAAAGAAGTAGTAGCATAAGAGTAAATAGTGACGACGTAAAACACAGTAATTCTAAATATTCACGGCATGGTCTCACAAAGTTGGGTTAGAAATCAATTGTTGTTTGCTCATGTAACGTGCTATACCTTAAGAAGCGATTAAAGCTTTTTTTCCTTCAACTCAAAATCAATATAAATCCAAATGTTTGGTAGAACTACCAGCCTGCGCCAACGTACGGCACTCTATATTTTAGCGCCTGTTTTTGTCCTGCTTATCACTATTGAACTGATCAGTTTCCGATACATAAAGAATCTCCTTCTCAACCAGATGCAGACCACCGGAATAAGTCATCTGCAGCGTACTGCAAACCATATTGACACACAACTTCGACTTCCAAAAACCTTACTAACAAAGCTTACCGAAGAACCCTCGGAAGAGATACGATCTTTTCTCGCTGAGACAACCCGTTCCCTCGAAGGAATAGTTGAACTCAATGTAACTCAGCACACATCATTTTCTCCTGATGTGATGTCAACCAATGACAACTCAACCAGAGTATATTACGACCCTATTTTCAAAAACAACACTGTACTCCTCCACGCTGAAACAACACAAAAAGAAGATCATCCCGGCTATAGCGCTCAACTCACAATATCATTTTACGATCTGATAGGAAATATACCGCCATCTTCATGGTCGAGTGGCCTTAATCTTTTTTTACTTGATGCAGGTGGTAATATTCTGAGCCCCGGTTATCCTTCACAATCTCATAAGGACCAAGATCCAGCCCTGGAAAATATGTATATTTCTGCGCAAAACAAACTCAAGATCAGGCAACAAGTTGTCCAAAAAGCAACTGGTTTTATGCCTGTTGACAGCAGTTCTACACCAGAAATAATTTACGGCTATCACACCTTAAAACAAGCGCCCTGGACAATGGTCGTGCTTTCTGATGGTTCGTCTCTCTTAAAACCTCTTCATACCTTTCGCTGGGCCTACCTCATCTCATCTCTTTGCATAACTGCTATAATACTTTTTTTACTCAATCTCCTGGTAAGCCGTATCATTCGTACTGCAAAACGACTCTCTAATGCAGCAGGACGGCTGGCAAATGGGCACTTTGACGAACCACTCAAGCTTGAACGAAATGATGAGATAGGCAGGCTAGTCGAAAGCTTTAATGCCATGAGCCAGCAATTGCAAAAAGGAGCTCAGCTCCAAAAATCTATGACCCTTGCAGGTGAGATTCAACAAAGGTTGTTGCCACAATCAGAATACAAAGATCTTCAATTTGAGGCGTTTGGCCTTTCACTTCCCTGTGATGAAACGGGAGGGGATTTTTTCGACATCATCCCTAGTAATAAAGGAAAACTTTTTCTTCTTGTTGGAGATGTTGTAGGTCATGGGGTTGGTGCAGCTTTACTTATGGCAACGACCAGAGCTCTTATCAGAAGTGAAATCGAACACGCAAAAGACCTGTCTTCCTGTGTTGGTCAAGTCAACCGTCTCCTGTCACGTGACACCGAGAGTTCAGGTGACTTCGCCACCCTCTTTCTCCTTTCTCTTGACCATTCAAACAGATCTGTCAGGTGGATCCGTGCTGGACATGAACCAGCCATGCTTTACAATTTAGACAGTGGAACATTTACTGAATTAAAAGGACAAGGAGTAGCTCTAGGCATTGATTCAACAGTAAAATACCAGGAACAGGAATTGGAACTCCCATCAGCAAGCCATCTCATTCTAATCGGCAGCGATGGTCTTACAGATATTGAAAATAATAACGGAGAACGTTTTGGCAGATCACGTCTACAACATCTTATAAAAAAGACAGCGACACTATCACCTGATAATATTCTCAGAGAAATCAGTTGTGAGATTGACCGTTTTTCAGATCAAAGACGACCAGATGACGACATTACCGCTGTCATCGCAAAAATTCGATAATTTAGTACCTTATCTCCCGTTTATCGGGGTTTGAAAAATGAAAGAAATTAAACCGACACAGAGAGTTACTCAAAAGTCACTTTTCCACTGGGTTTTTTCAGGAAATGTAAAACTGCAATTCGTTTTACTCGTCGTGATCATCCTCATCGTTTTTGCTCGAGTTTTACCACTTGAGATGCAAAAACGGATAATCAATGACTCCATTGCGCTTAAAAATTTTGATGGTCTCCTTATATATAGTGGAATATATCTGGTGGCAATCACTGCAGCTGGTGGATTGAAACTTGCCATTAATTACCTGCAAGCCCTCATTGGCGAACGGGCAATGAACCAGATGCGCAAAGACTTATATGAGCATATCCTTACCTTACCACTTGGATTTTTTCGCAGAACCCAACCGGGTATGGTGGTCGCTTCACTGATGACTGAACTCAGTACAGCCGGCACCTTTGCCGGCATGGCATTTGCTGTACCTCTCACCAACATCCTAACCCTTCTCGCATTTGCCGGATACCTCCTGTGGCTCAACACAAAACTTGCTATTGCGACTCTACTCATTTATCCAATTGTGGTTTTTGTCGTTCCCATTTTGCAAAAACGAGCCAACAAAGCAAATAAAACACGTGTGGATCTCTCACGGTCTACCTCAAGCCAAATAGCCGAAACCATCTCTGGAATCCAGGAAGTTCAGGTCCATGGCGCTTTTCAGGAAGAAAACAGAAAATTCGGATCCCTGGTAGATCAACTTAAACTGATTAGGATACGCTGGTCACTCTTTCGTTTTGCCATAAAAACAGCAAACAACTATTTCGTCGGCCTCGGCCCTTTTATTGTCTTTATGTTTGGTGGCTATCTCATCATGAACGGCCAGCTCGAACTCGGAGCAATGGTCGCGTTTCTATCTGCCCAGGAAAAGCTGTTTGATCCGTGGAAGGAGCTTATCGATTTTTATCAGACATACCAAGATGCATCTATCCGCTATAAACGAACCATGAGCTATTTTGACGGTCTTCCAGAGTTTTCAGATGACATAACCTCTCCCTCAACACAGAAGACGAAAGGTGCTGTGGACATCAAAGATCTCTTTTTCCAGACTTCAGATGGGCACCGTATCCTAAGCGGAATGAGCTTTTCCCTTAACCCGGGCGAACACCTTGCAGTTGTAGGTTTTTCCGGTAGCGGTAAAAGTACTCTGATTCAATGTATTGGGAAAATGTACACCTATAGTGGAGGATCGATAAAAATCGATGGAGTTGAGCTATCCTCTCTAAGTAAAAGTCAAGTGATTCAGGATATTGGCTATGTCAGCCAAAGCCCATTTATTTTTACCAGCACCATCAATGAGAACCTGCTCTACGCTAGAAAAGCAACAGCTCAAAAAGATAAACAGCAAGATGAATCTGAAACCGTCGACCTTGATAGAATGATCCTGGTTCTTCAACAAGTCGGTCTCTTTGTCGATGTTATGCGTTTTGGACTCGATACTATCATCGACACCACTGATACGAAATCAATGGATACAATTATCCGAATAAGGAACAAATTAAGAGATAATTTTGGGACTAAACTGAAAAAATCCGTAGAATTTTACTCACAGGAATCATATCACTACAATTCCAGTGTAGGTGAAAACATCATTTTCGGATCAAGTAATAATCCACAGTTTGGTCCTCAACTTCTGCCGAAAAACAAAAACTTCCTCATTTTTTTAAAGCAGGAAGAATTGCTACAACCACTGCTGCAACTTGGTGCTGTTCTTGCCCGTGAGGCGGTTGACCTCTTTTCAGGCCTGGATAGCCTTGATCTGTTTTTCAAAAAAAGCCCTGTCACTTCTGACGACCTCAAAGAATGTGAGAGGATTACGAGCATCCTAAAGAACAAGGATATCGATCACCTAAATCAACCTGACAAGACCCTTATTCTTTCCATCGCACTTTTATTCACTCCTAGCCTACACACCATGACGAGTCTTCCTGATGAGTTGCAAAAACAGATCCTTCATGCAAGACAGCAGTTCCCCGATTGGTGCGATAAAGTCGCCCCTGGCCTTTTCAATTTTTATGATGAAACCAGTTATCTGCCAAATCAATCAATTCTTCACAATATATTCTTTGGTAAAATTCGGCCTGGTCTCCCCGGAGCACAGGATTTAATCAACCGTTCAATAACACACCTCCTCATAGAAGAGGATTACCTGGAAACAATTGCTAAAATTGGAATGGAATTCCACGTGGGCAACATGGGAGATAAGCTTTCCGGTGGTCAACGGCAAAAGCTCGCCATCGCTCGAGTCCTTTTAAAGCAACCAAAAATAATATTGATGGATGAGGCAACATCGGCTCTCGACAATAAGTCTCAGACACGAATCCAAAGGTTAATGACCACAAGATGGAAAGGGAAACGTACTGTAATTGCAGTTGTACATCGACTTGATATTGTATCTGATTTTGATAAAATTGCGGTTACAAAAGCTGGTAAAATTATAGAATTTGGTAGCTACCAGGATCTTATAGCAAAAAAAGGAGCACTTCATGAGCTCATCTATGGACGACAGTAAGCAAATTTCAGAAATGCAACAAAACCTGGAACTACTTCAGGAATGGGCCTTTTTCTCGGCATTACCTGCAAAGGCAATAAAATTGCTTGCTTTTGTGGCCGAGCGTCAGCATTTTAGTGAAGAAGAAACTATTTTTGAAGAAGGGGACGACTACGGCAGGGCTTACATCATCTTATCGGGGAAACTGACTCTTATGAAACAAAGTCATGACAAAAAGCAGGTTGTGCAGGACTTCCACGAAGGAGACCTTCTCGGAACATTCTCTCTTCTTGGCGTAATGCCTTCACTCTTTTTGTTGAAGGCCAGCTGTGACACCACTGTCCTTACCATAGCTCGTGAACATTTTACGAAGATTCAAGAACAGTTCCCTGAAACAATGGCCTTGTCCCTTAATGCACTGCTTCGAGAAGTGTACCAATGGGAACGTAAAAATCTGACTCAGGCGGAAATTTGTTGCCTTAACCAGGCAGGAGCAACCATATTGTAAGATGATCCATTTATTTCAAATTCTCAAAGATCAGGATGGGCTGACAACACTAAACAATGAGTTAAGTATTGTTAGTAAAAAATGGAATATACTCCAGAAAGACACCATCCAGCTTAACCTCGTTCTTGATGAACTGATAACAAATATCATCGACCACGGAGGCGGCTGCGCCAAATGTCCTATTGAAATCCGGATAGAAAAGAGCAATAGTCAGTTTAAAATACAATTATCTGATGGTGGCCCTCCTTTTGACCCTACCCAATGCAAACCAGTGGATATAACTCTTCCGATTGGCAAGAGAGATTGTGGAGGTTTAGGTATCCTCTTTGTTCGCAAATTTAGTGACTGCTGCAGTTATAAACGAGTAAAAGGAAAAAATATTTTTCAATTTACAAAAAACTATAATGGGAGCACAGATTGCGACTAATCTGCCAATAAGCTATGAAAACAAATATTAAAAAAGAAAACGACGCAACAATTTTTAGCCTGTCAGGCCGTCTTGACTCAAACTCGGCTCCACTTTTTGAAATTGAGCTACAATCATTTCTCGCGTGCCCAGGCTGCCACCTCGTCTTTGATTTCAATGACCTCGACTACATTTCCAGCGCTGGTCTTCGAGTCATCCTTAATACTGCCAAAGCATACAAGGGTGGACCTTTTCATTTCAGCACATGCGCCATGCAAGACCATGTTCTTGAGGTGTTTGAAATCTCAGGGTTTGACACGTTTATTACAATCCATAACTCAATCAATCAAGCACTTACAAAGCTAAAAACTGTGGCAAAGTAAAAACTTAGAGAATATTCAAAAGGCCCAGGCGTCCTTAGCAGTCATTTCCTAAGTATTTTCTATTGAATAGTCACTCCTACCTGAGCGTCAGTGACCTCGCCTATGAGAGCCACTTCTTTCACTCCAGCTTTATTCAGATCAACCACCAGCTCTCTGGCTTGTGTCATTGGTAGAGCCAGCAACAAGCCACCTGAGGTTTGAGGATCATACAGGAGTTCCTCTTCCTCAGAAGACAGGTTCCGCTCAAGCCCCAGGAAAAACCTGGAGACCAAGTCTCTATTTGCCTTATTACTTCCAGTGGTCTGCCCTTTTCTATACATCTCTAGTGCGCCGGAATAAAAAGGTAACGCGTCATAATTAAGCACGGCATGAACACCACTCCCGGCAGCCATTTCAAGCAAGTGCCCTAAGATTCCAAACCCTGTCACATCTGTACAGGCATTGAGATTGTATTTAAGCGCTTTTTCCATAGCAATATCATTCAGAGAGGCTATAACGGGCAGCACATCTCTTTCAAGCTCAGCAAGGGGAAATTTCCGGGCTCTTGTGGCATTGAAAAGTACGCCGGATCCAAGTGGTTTTGTCAACACCAAACCGTCGCCAGGTCGTGCTCCAGCGTTAGTAATGATCCGATCAGGATGAACCACGCCATTCACACACAGTCCATACTTGGGCTCGTTGTCATCTACAGTATGCCCACCAACAAGACAGGCACCCGCTTCCACGACTTTGTCATTACCACCCCTCAATATCTCTTTTAATATCCCCATATCCAAATGCCCTGCAGGATACATAACGACGTTTAATGCTGTGAGAGGCTTTCCTCCCATGGAGTACACATCAGAAATCGAATTCGCAGCGGATATCTGGCCAAACCAGTAGGGATCATCCACCGGGGGAGTGATAAAATCCACCGTATTAATCATCGCGATATCAGCAGACATCTTATAGACCGCCGCATCATCAGAAGTCTCTATGCCAACCAGAAGATTTTCATCGCTGTTAAACTCTAAACCAGCTAGTGCGTCCGACAGATCCGCCGGACCAATTTTCGCCGCTCAACCACAGGTTCTAGCAAGACTTGTTAGTGTTTTTTTCTTAAAAAATCGCATCATTATATTCCTTCACTCCACTATTATTTTCAATGGAGATTTTTATTTTATGTGTAGTACTGTTACACCTTAGGTACCTTAAAAAATTAGATTTTTCGTCCAAAATCGAGGCGTGTTAACAATTTTACCGCAAGCATATAATTGATATCGGAGTCTACGCTACCTCTGAGGATAAATTTTTTCACTCAACGAAGAGGTTGGATTAAAAAGCAATTATTCAAGGTGGCTTTTATAATAATCGTGGCCTCTCACCTAACCAAAGAAACTTTTTTCCAAGCGGTAAGGGAAGATCAAGAGCAGTATTAAACTCTTTTTCACCGTGATTTCGTGACCGTATCCAGACGACATCAGACCCATCTTTAAAATAGAGCATCCTCGATTCACTGTCCAGAAAAGACTCATCGCTTATTGAACTCACATTCAGAAAACAGGTTCCACCTAACTTCTTGCTGATATTCACCGCCCCAGACAAGCGCTGAGGTAAGTGAGTATGCCCGGAAACCCATAAAGCAACCCGTTCATGTTTTAGGACTTCTTCAAACCGATCTGACTCCGCAATAATTCTACTGTTTAAAATCGACCCCAAAAGTCCACTGCCCTCAAGCGGCGCATGGGTGACCGTAACAATTATTTTGTCTTTGTTCATTTTCACCATTGTCTCCCACCAGATAAACGCTTCATCTGAAATATCGGTACGAGAAGAAACAGAGATATCTGATAAACATAAAAATAAAAGGTTACCATTCTTTACTGCATAATAGGGAGGCAAAGGAAAATAGTCGTTGAAAATTGGCCCGGAACGAACATCATGATTACCTGCAATCTGAAACCAGTCAATAACCTTAGACCTATTTCTCGTTTCTATAAACCAGTTAAAGGCTGAAGCAGAGCTCCTCGACTTCAGTAAGTCACCAGCTATAACCGCCATATTAACCGACCCTACGTTTTCATTAATATCAGCAACAGCCGCTTCAAAGGTCTTCCGGTCACCTTCTGTTTTCGGATGAATATCAGAAAGCATCCACACCACCATATCTTTACCGGTGCCTTCTTCAATATCCCGATCCGCAAAATTTCCATAAGGTACCGCAGCGCATCCTGCAAAAAAAAGGTTACATAAAGATATGAGAATAATTCGAAGCATTGAATTTCCTTTTCAAAGTCTACAAGGCTCCTGCAGCCCTTTGCTTGCATCTGCCCTAATTTCAAGGTACTACTTATAGAAACACCTAAATTTACCACATATAACTTAAGGAATGTATGATGAAACGCTCACTATTTCAGCCAGTAATATACCGTACCATGAGTCTCCTCTTTCTTTTCTTCGCTCTAGGCTGTACCCCTACTGTACAAAACGGCCAGAATTCAAACAGCGCTTCAAATGGCTCCGCTCCCCTTCGGGTTGGCATATCAACCAATATGCCACCACTGGTATATAAGGCTGGTGGACGGCTTCAGGGTCTGGAAGTAGATTTTGCTAACCAACTTGGCCAGTACCTCAACAGGAAAGTCAAATTTGTAGAGCTTGCCTGGGACAAGCAAATCCCCTCACTTGAAGCTGGAAAAATTGATATCATAATGTCCGGCATGACCATCACCCCCAAACGCGCCTACAGAGTAGGTTTTGCGAAGCCGTATCTGCGTTCAGGGCAGATGCTTCTGGTTAGAATGGAACAGGCCCAGCTCTACTCGTCTGGAATCTACAGTCTCATGGGGAATAAACCGAAAATCGGTACAATCGAGAACACAACAGGTGACTACTTCATTACCAAAACAATCAACCGAGCAAACATCACACGCTTCAAGACATCTGAAAAAGCGGTTCAAGCCCTTACAAAAAAGAAAATAGATGTCTTTGTTCACGATGCTCCGATAGTGTGTCATTTTGCTGCCCTGAATGAAAAGTCCAAACTCACCCCGATATTAAAACTTTCAAATGAAGAGCAACTTGGATGGGCAGTTAACAAGATGGATCAGAAATTACTGCAGGAAGTTAACGGATTTCTTATGGAAATAAATGGTAATCAGACACGACAGAACACAATAAAGAGATGGATCCCTTATATCAATCTCTAGGAGGCTGTCCGAGAATGCCCTTTTCCCCCAGCTCTGTGTTATTTTCAGAAAATCAATGCTCGCAGGTAAGCGAAGATTCCGATATCAACTATATGGCTGTGCTTGATTTCCTCAAAATGCCTTGATCTGAGAAAAAATGTCTATAATCCGACAGGCTCCTAGACCTGCTCCCCTGACATTGGCTATATTTTCCAATGTCGGGTTTCACGCCACAACTCATCGGCTCCGTAAAAGTTGTTCATACTCACTTGCCGGAACCGGCCAGGAAAAATAGAATCCTTGACACTCATCACAGCCACACTTCTTTAAAAACTGAAAATACTCCGCAGTTTCCACTCCTTCGGCAACAATTTTCATCCCTAGACTATGGCCCATTGCAATAATGGCCTTTATAATAACTCGGTTTTTTTCATTATCTGTACAACCCATAACAAAGGACCGATCAATTTTAATCGCATCCACCTGAAACGTTGTAAGATAGCTCAAAGAAGAATAACCGGTCCCAAAATCATCCAAAGAGACCCCAAGCCCAAGCTGTTTAATACCACTCAAGGTTTCAGCAATACTCACAGTATCTTGCATGATCACGTTTTCAGTCACTTCCACCTCAATGGCATCACCTTCAAGGCGGTAGTACTCAAGGTTCTTTTGCAAGGTTTCAACAATATTCTGATCAGCTAATCGGTATCCAGACAGGTTTACTGCAATCCGTACATTGGCCAGTCCCTGATCCTGCCATTTACGACTCTGTTCACAGGCTGCCTCAATAACCCACTTGTTATCGAGATGTAGGTTGAGGATAAAAAATGGTCATCGTGTACCCCTTAGTTTCATCATTTTTCTCAATTATTTTGATGTTAAAGAACTACGATTATTATCTCGTATCAAAAAATGATTGTAAGAACCAACCCCCCATGTTAACAGTTGTTAACATGAAAAACACAAAAGACATTATTCTTTCAGCCGCATGCGACATCTACCTTCAGGAAGGCTATAAGGGGATGAGTATGCGCCAGGTCGCCAAACGCGCTCACATTTCAGCGACCGCCATTTATCGCCATTTTGAAAACAAGGAGGCTCTACACCATCAGGTACTGCGAGAGGGTTTTCGTACCTTTGACTCGTATCTCCAGACATCCCTTACAGGTACTACAGCACTTGATAAGCTTACACTCGCTGCCCAGGGCTTCTTTGATTTTGCCATCGAACAGCGGAAATACTATGAAATTCTTTTCCTCACCATGGACCACACTGTGGAACACAAGGTAAAAGGAGCCCTTACTCAAGATGCAACTATAAGCCGTCACTTTATGGTGGAACGCGTTAAGGATTGTATGCTAGAGGGCAGCTTGAAAAAAGATAACCCGGAAGAAGTTGCCCTATTATTGCTCTCCACCTGCAACGGCTTTTTTGGGTTGTATATTTCAAAAAAAATATTTGATTCTTTAGATGAGATGCAGAATAAATACCACAGGATGTTCAACCGTGTACTCACTGGACTTGCTGGTTAGATTTTTTTTACCCAAAAAGTTAACAGTAGTTAACTTATTTTTCTCATTAGGCCATAAAAAAGGAGACTGCAGCTATGTTACTCAACTCAGTTCAAGATGGTGTTCAAACAGTGCAGAATAAAATCTCAACAACCAAAGGTTTGCTACTTAATCCCAACAAGGAATCTTACGAACACCTTGATGAGCAGTCTCAACAACTTGTAAAAAAGACCATCGCCTTTTTTGAAAATAAGGGAAAAGAAAAGCTGAAAAATGATGACCATGAACGGGTCTGGTACGCAGACTTTCTCGAGTTTTCCAAAAAAGAAAAACTGTTTGCCACCTTTCTTACTCCAGACAAGTCCAGTGAAGGGAATAAACGTTGGGATACCTCTAGAAACTGTGCCATCAATGAGGTTCTCGGTTTTTATGGTTTAAGTTACTGGTACACCTGGCAGGTTACTATTCTTGGACTTGGCCCCATCTGGATGAGTAATAATGAAGCAATAAAAGAAAAAACAGCGCAACTCTTGGACGATGGAGCAATCTTTGCCTTTGGTCTCTCTGAAAAAGAGCATGGAGCTGATATCTACACAAGCGATATGGGTCTGACCCCTCAAAAGGAGAGTGGATATCTTGCCAATGGCTCCAAATATTATATAGGCAACGCAAATGAAGCTGCTTTAGTTTCCACCTTTGGCAAATTTACCGACTCTGGAGAATACGTCTTCTTTGTTGCAGAGTCACAGCATGAAAAATATGAGCTTGTAAAAAATGTTCTCAATTCCCAAAACTATGTGGCAGAGTACAAGCTCAACGACTATCCAATTGGGGAAGAACAGATACTTGCCAAGGATCGCGATGCCTGGGACATGGCGTTAAACACTGTCAATGTTGGTAAATTCAACCTTGGATGGGCCTCCATTGGTATTTGCACCCACGCCTTCTACGAGGCACTCAACCATGCAACGCATCGCCATCTTTTTGACCACTATGTCACAGATTTCGTCCATGTGCAGGAGCTCTTTGTTGATGCGTACGTTCGCCTTGCTGCAATGAAACTTTTTGCCATGAGAGCAGTTGATTACATGCGTGCAGCATCGCCTGAAGATAGACGCTACCTTCTCTTTACACCCATGGTAAAAATGAAGGTCACTACTCAAGGGGAAGAGGTCATTAACGCCCTATGGGATGTTATTGCCGCAAAAGGCTTTGAAAAAGATATGTATTTTGAGATGGCCGCAAGAGACATCAGGGCATTACCAAAACTTGAAGGAACCGTGCACGTCAATATGGCTCTCATCGTCAAATTCATGGCCAACTATTTTTTCAAACCCGGTTCGTACCCTGATCTCGATCGACAGATTCACAGCAAAAACGATGATTTTCTCTTCAACCAAGGTGCGACGAAGGGCCTGGGAAAAACCAGATTTCATGACTACAAAAAAATATACAGTCAGTTCAACCAACCCAATATCAAGATATTCAAAAAGCAGATCAGACTGCTCAAACTTTTCCTCGTCATTGCAAAGCCTGGCAAAGAACAGATCAAAGACTTTGATTTCCTCCTCAATCTCGGAGAACTCTTCACCCTCGTTGTCTACGGTCAATTAATCCTTGAGAATGCACAGCTCGTTGGAATTGATGATCAACTTCTCGATCAGATTTTTGCTGTTATGATCCGTGATTTCTCAAAATTTTCTCTACAACTTTACACAAAGGAATCAACCACCATTATTCAGCAAAATCTCTGTCGCCGCATGATGAAGCGTCCTGCAAAAAACAATTCCAGTTTATCGTATGTTTGGGACACTTACGTATATAGCATGAAGGATCAATACGAGATGAAGCCGTAAATAGAAAGTGCCCCAACCTGTCTCGCTAGTAACGGGACAGGCTGGGGACTTTACGGTAAAATCAATAAAAAATCAGCTGAGAAGAGAAGTAATCTCCCCTTCTATTTCTTCTGTAAGTTTTTCTAAAATAAATGAATTCATGCTGTATGGCGTATGATCAGCTATATACTTAAGCTTCATGTATAGGGCCTCTGGTAACCTGAGGGGCAGGTTCTTTTTCACATCTTCGCGGACACGTGGGTCCTCCCAGGGGTACACTTCGTCTGTGTCGTTTTTTCTTGTCCCCGCAGCCGCTGCAAACTGATCCAGGCTCGGTGCTTTCTTGATCGATGGAGTGGAACGTAGAGCCGGTTTCTTTTTTTCAGCCACGATATATCTCCTCAAAAAGTTGCTTCATTTCGCTACTTGCTTTCTTGTCCGCATTCCACTCTGCAACAGACAAACCATCTCTTGCTGACTTTCTAAACGCTATTCGTTCATGGAGAATTGGTTCCAGTATCGACAAATGTTCAAAGCCCTCTCCACTAAAAAATTCTCTGGTCTCACTATCCTCACGAACCGCAGGATTAGTCGAAACGCGGTTAAGTACAATGTGTGCTCGTAACTCAGGGTTAAAGCCTTTGGCCATTGAGACAAGCTCATCCATCTGCCTGAGTGTCCAGATATCAAATTGAAAAGGTTGGACCGGAACATAAGCTGTATCACACACACCGAGCGCATAACGCAATTCCACAGAATCCCGACCACCAGCATCAATGATCACTTCATCATACCGAGCGGCAAGATCTTGAACCTGACCAGGTAAACCTTTACCAAACTTCTGCACACTGGCTATTCGGGGCTCTACTTCAGCTTCCTCCCTGACTGCGGCCCAAAACGAAGCCGTTCCCTGCCTGTCTGTATCCATCAGAAGGACATCTTTTCCTTCCAATGCCAATATAGCTGCCAAATTTGTAGCCAGAGTTGTTTTACCTGTACCGCCCTTTTCACCGCCAATAAGAACTATAGACATATTTTTCCCATAACATATTTTTTTAATATAATTTCATATATACTCATATGCAATGATATCACATATAGCACATCAGGTGATATGATATCATTTCAAATCAATTTTTCAACACTCTTTTTCCTTTTCAAGGTACCTCAAACATCTAAAGCCAACTTGGAACAGCACCTAACACCCCAACGAGAACCGTGCAGAAATGCAATAAGGCACCGGCAGATACAAAGATATGAAATATTTCGTGAAATCCGAAAAAACCTGGGTTAGGATTCGGCCACTTGAATCCATAAATAATCGCCCCAATGGTGTACATTATGCCGCCGGCAATGAGAAGTGAAAGTGAAAGAGCTGACATAGTTCCAGCAAGAGTGGTAATCGGAACGAGCACTATCCAGCCCATTATAAGATAGATAAGTGTTCCAATATAACGGGGGGCGTTAATAAAAAAGAACTTAAAAACCGTACCGGCCAAAACGAGCCCCCACTGCGCGCCAAGTATGGACCATTTCATCGCTCCATCAAGGTAGAGATAACAAAGAGGTGTATACGTACCGGCGATCAGAAAAAATATCGCAGTATGGTCTAATTTTCGCCACAATGTTTCCGTATTTTCTTGCCGCTTATGAGCGTGATATAAGAAACTGGCGCTAAAGAGAAAGATACCGGACAAACCGTACATCAATACTGCGAGCTGCATCCCAATATCTCCTGCCCCTAAGACAACAAGTAGAATTGTACCAAGCACAAAAAAAGGGATCGTTGCCCCATGTGAATATGCCGCAACTTTCTCGGATTGTAGTATGTTCATATTTTCCTCAGTTTCATCAAATCCATGTCAATCGCAATAACCTCTAGGAGCTTCTCCGAGAATAGGAATTTGGGTCAAAATTGACAAAGACAAGAATATTTCTCATTTAATTCTTACTTTTAATGGGAAAGGTCTACGTAGTGTAGTATAGACCTTTGTTAGATATATTCTGCTATTACTCCGTTTAAGACAAATATTACCGAATATTAGATCGTTTTTATAAAAACAAAACAAAAAAGAACTCTCATCACCGACAAAGCAGTTTTTTAGGCTCACACTTCTGCCCCCTCCCCTGGCATTGAAAAGACGTCCATCTCCCGAGAGCTGGCCCCTTAACGAGCTTAATACATATCCGGTAGAAGAGGACTTGTTGTCGCGAAGAGAAATAGTGTCAGCACTTCTAGACTCCTCATAACTTTCACTTTGCTAAGCTTGACCTCCTTGCATAAGATACAGAGATAAAAAATGAACAACACAATACCACAGGGCACAAAAGTCATGGTTACCGGTGCTACCGGTTTTACCGGCAAAGTACTTGTAAGAAAACTGATAGAACAGGGCCTTGCCGTTAATGCCATTGCACGTAACTCATCTAATATAAAACCGTTTGAGGGAATGCCCATCACCTGGTTTCGTGGTGAGGTGTACGATGAGGCAACAGTCAAATCGGCGATGCAAGATGTGGAGTATGTGTTTCATTTATCAGCCGCCTTCAGGGAACCCAAGAGTACTAAGCAGGATTATCGTAACGTACACCTTGTTTCCACCCAGCTCATTGTTCAGGAAGCTCTAAAAAACCCAAATTTCAAACGGCTGGTACACGTCTCAACCATTGGAGTCCATGGACACATTCCAAACCCTCCAGGCAATGAAAATTCTCCGTTTAGCCCAGGAGATGATTACCAACTCACCAAAGTCGAGGCGGAGAACTGGCTCAAAGAATTTACTTCCAAGCAGGATTTTCCCTACAGTATTATTCGTCCTGCAGCAATCTACGGACCAGGCGAGAAGCGCCTGTTAAAATTGTTTAAGATGGCCACCGGCAAAGTCTTCCCGATCCTCGGCAAAGGCAAGTGCTGGTATCATATGATTCATGTAGAAGACCTTTCAAACGCCATCATCCTTGCAGCCACTGAACCTAAGGCACTAGGTGAGGCCTTTATTATTGGCGCAACAGATCCTATCCGTTTAGAGGACATGGCCGCCATCATTGCAAAAGAATATAATACAAAGCTGAGGGTTCTGCGGCTGCCAATTGGCCCGTTCTTTCTTATGGGAGATATCTGTGAGATACTCTGCCGTCCATTTAAGATTGAACCTCCTATTTATCGTCGTAGGGTGGCCTTCTATTCAAAAGATCGCAATTTTTCCACAAAAAAAATGCAGGACGTTCTTGGATACACACCTATTTGGAGCAATGAAGAAGGAATCATCGAATCCGCTCGCTGGTACCGCGACCAAAACTGGCTACAACTCAAATAGTGCTCGACCGAAAACCACCAATTATGCCGATTTCTTCGTTGGACTCAAATTTTAATCCTCCGGTAAGCGAGGTACGAGACTCAGAGATACTCAACGTATTCCTCCGGTTAAAATTATCGTCCGCCTTGAACTCGACAGAATTTGCAGGTTTTCGTTCAGGCACCAAATAAAGACAGACCATGACAAAACCCACAGGCCATACAGAACAAAAGATAGAAAAAGAAGCCCTCTCAAAACAATTGCATCAGGGAGGAAATGCTCTTTCAAGATACAGGGAAAAGGTGCTTGGCCGAGGCTCGAGTTTACTTCAACTCGTACAATTTGAGGCAGCTCAAACCCTCGTTGCCAACCTTGGAGGAGGACTAGGCTATCTCCTGCGAAAAGTATCTCTATCCTCCCTGTTTAAACGTTGCGGCAAAAACCTTATTCTTGGCAAAAGTATTATTCTTCGCACCCCAGGGCATATTGCATTAGGGGACAATATTGCCATTGACGACCACACCCTGCTCGATGGAGGTACCGGACCAGATTGTGCTATTACCATCGGCAAGGGATCACTCATCAGCAAAGGATCTGTTATCCAGGCAAAAAATGGAGCTCTCCACATTGGCGAAGATTGTGATATCGGTGCCCACGTTATCATAACCAGTATCAGTAGCATTACCCTGGAAAACAACGTACTCATCGCCGGTAACTGCTACATAGGCGGAGCCCGCTACAACCTGGACGATCTCGAAGCACCAATCATGTACCAGGGAATCTATTCCCGGGGCCCCATCACCATCGGAGCCAATACCTGGATTGGAGCATCCGCCACGATCCTTGATGGTGTAATAATTGGTAAGGGGTGTGTCATTGGCGCGGGATCAGTTGTTACTAAGGATGTTCCCGACTATGCAATTGTTGTGGGTAGCCCTGCTAAGATAATAGACTCCAGAAAAAAAGATCAGACATAAAAGAGTCTGTTGATTTACTAGGTTTTTTGTTCGAGATCAAGGCATACAAAAAAAATAACCACAGGCATATAGTTGATATTCCCAGGATTATTTTTTTCGTATAACGAAGATATCGGGCCAAAAGACAGTAAATCAACGGGCTCATAAAACCGACTCGAACACCATCTTCCCCAGCTAACCCGCCTTTGCAATCTTTTGTGACAATAACAATTGCTGTAAAGTTGGGCTCAAAACAGAAAAGAGCTATTGGATTTATATCCAATAGCTCTTTTTAAATGCTCACCTTTCAATCAATCAAAAGAATCTCATTTAAAACTGATATGCAAGACCTAAGCGTAATGCGACATTGTCCATTGGGAAGAGACCATCCTGCTCGGTGTCAAGCACACCATTGGTGTATCCATTAAAGGTCGCATCAACATCCACCTGGGTGTATTGCATAGAAAGGTCGAGTAACCAGTTGTCAGTAAATGCGTAGGTACAGCCAAGTCCAAAAAGAATACCGACGTCACTATCAACAACCATTTCTCTGGTCCTACCGCCATAAGTTGTCGAAGGACTCCCCAATGCTTCATACTGAGATGGGTCTTTATAGCCCAGCGCCCAAGGAGCTGCTTCATCAAAATCGGCAGAGTAAAACCCAAGTCCTAAAGAGACATAAGGACTAAATTTTGTGGAATTAGGATAATGAGCAACAAGGCTCAGAGTCGGTCCGGATATGGTGATATCCCCATCGCTCTTGACACCTGAATAGCCAATTGAAGTTGCTACAGTTTCTCCCGTGACACTATCATAAGCAAGTTCTGCTGCTATGTACTCAGAGAAAAAATACTTTAAAAAGAAAAGATATGGCACATAATCCTGTACTTCGTCTATCGAATAAATAGTTCCAAGATATGTACCCGATCCATAGCGACCACCCACATGACCGGAGTCAGAATCAGTGAGACTTCTTGAACTCATCCTGGTTCCTATCAGTAATCTACCAGTGATATATTTATCAACAAATGCATAATCTTTGCCGCCTATTAAAGTAGCTTCTTTGACTACAAGTTCTTTGGAATTGGTTTGAGGTGCTCTTTTGCTTTGAGCAACAAGCTCAACTGGTTCTTCTGTTTTTATCTCATTAGCCTGTACATTTTGCCCTGCAAAAAAACACAACAAAACGAGGGCAGTTGCTATTTTCTTCATTACTCCACCGTAATTTAATATTGATATACTATAAATTATGTCCTCTTAAAATTTAAGAAGCTTTATTAATTTCGGCGAAGATACAACTCTGCGCAGTAATATCAATAAATAATTACCCCTAAATCCTGACTAAATGACGACAGATTAATACAGGAGCACAGAGAGAAACCGATGTATTCTTCCGACCACATTTATGGGATCTTTGGGAAATGAGAAAATTGCACATAAATTTCCAAACTCCTTCTGTATTACCCCGTATTCCTGAGCTTTGCGTATACCCTGTTTTATTTTCTCTTAATAATTCGACATCTTCTCTATACACGTACTTGATTCTTCCGCATAAGTGCAATAGAATTAGATCGATACAGTTGGACGTTCCATCCTCTACCAGATTGGTTAACCGAGCAATTCACAGATTTTTGCTATATTACACCGAGGTGAAATATGACGGAACTTATCTTCAGTACCCTCGAAGCTATTGGCTTCGCACACCCTCTCCACCCTGCTATTACTCATATTCCTATGGGTATGGTCATCGGCTGTTTCTTTTTCAGCCTGGTGGCATTTATCACCAGAAAACCTGTCTTTCTCAAAACTGCCTTTCACTGCTCTGTGCTTGGTCTCTTATTTATTGTTCCTACTATCGTAGCCGGCTACCTCGACTGGCAGCAATTCTTTGGCGCAACAATGAGTACGTTCATTATCGTTAAATTTGTCTTGGCCGGGGTTCTAACCTTCCTATTGGCTTTTTCTATTCGCGCCAGCCTTAAAGGCGCCAGTACCGGTAAAATGTTTTTGCTCTACACCCTCTGTCTCGCATGTGCCGGTGGTCTCGGCTTTTCGGGCGGAGAACTCATTTATGGTGGATGATTCCCCCTCTTTCAATAAAAAATTTAGGAGAATACTTATGCACAAGAGGACCTTTGCTACCACTGCATCCGTAATTTTTGCACTCTTTTTTATGGTCACTGTGGCCCAAAGTACAGAATATCAACACTCACTCACCGCTGATAAAATGACCTTTGACTGGAGTGTTGCAGGTGATCAACTGGCAGTAAAACTTTCCGCACCAACTACGAGTTGGGTCGCTGTGGGGTTTAACCCATCAAACAAGATGAAAGACGCCAACATCATCATTGGTTATGTGAAAAAGGGAAAGGTAAAGATTGTTGACGATTTTGGAACAGCGGCCACCCAACATAAAAGTGATAAAAAAATTGGCGGTTCTAGCAATCTAACCGTAGTTGGTGGCACAGAAGAAGATGGGGTAACAACTATAGAATTTTCCATTCCACTCAACTCAGGCGATGAAAAAGACGGTGTTATTAATCCGGCTGCGGACACTACAGTGATCCTTGCATACGGCGAAGGAAGAGACTCTTTTAGAGTAAAGCATAAATTTCACCATACAGCTGTTATTAAGCTGAGCACCGGTGCTACTAAATAACTATGTTACAACGTGCGCCTTGCGGGCGGCTCATCTCTCTTTTGCTTGTATGCATCGTGTTATGTTCAGGAGATTGGGCTGTCGGCTCTTCAGAGACACCAGTTCCAGAAGAGCCAACAGGAGTCGTTGAAAAAGGGGGACAGTTCCTCCCTCTTGATGCTATTTTCACAAATGAGCTAGGCGATAAGGTTAGCCTTGGACAACTCATAGATAAACCAACACTGCTATTGCCGGTGTATTTTAATTGTCCCCGTATCTGTTCTTTTGATATGGCCAACCTTGCACTTGCACTTCAGCAAACAAAAATAGACCCCGATTCTTTTAACATTGTCACATTTAGTTTTAACGATCAGGAGACACCAGAAGACGCGGCGAATGCAAAGAGAAATTATACCAATATGCTGCGAGATGATTTCACAACAGATTCGTGGTCTTTTCTCACTGGTGACAAAAAAAGCATTCAGCAGGTCACTGAGAGTATAGGTTACAGCTATAAAGATGTTGGTGGTGGTCTATTTCTCCACCCATCGGCCATGGTGGCTGCAGGCAGTGATGGTAAAATCATTAAATATGTGTACGGCGCATTTCTGTCAGGCGACGTTGATCTTGCTCTATCAGAGGCTGAAAAAGGAACTCCGACAACATCAATCAAACGTTTCCTGGCCTATTGCCTCACCAGTAGCCCGGACAGAAACCGCAAATTTTTTTTAATTTTGAAAGGCGCCATACTCCTGATCATTGGTCTTGGAGGTTTTTACCTTGTACGGTTACTGCGAAAAGAGCGTGACTCCTAAATCTTGATGGTGTCGTAAAAAGTCCGATCTCCAGCGTTGCAGCTTTTAGTACCTTAGAAATTATTTTCAAAATGCCCATAAACCTTTCAGAATAATGGAAACCACTCACCATGTCTGATGTAAAAACTTTTTTTGATGAACCGGCACCGGCTCACCTTACCGGAATCAAAGCGTGGCTACTCACCCACGACCACAAAAGACTCGCCATCATGTACCTCTGGGCGGTCCTATTCTGGTTTACCCTGGCCGTCCTCCTCGGGCTTCTCCTTCGAGTCGAACTGATGGCCATGGGACCTACGATCATGGGGGCTAAGCTGTATAACTCAGCTTTTACCCTGCACGGGGTGATCATGATCTTCCTCTTTATCATCCCGGCGATTCCCGCTATTTTCGGTAACTTTATGTTACCGATTCAACTCGGGGCTGATGATGTTTTCTTCCCACGGCTCAACCTCCTGTCCTGGTACCTGTATATGCTGGGCGGTCTGATGGCCATCGTCTCTCTCTTTACTGGTGGCGGTTTTCCGGATACGGGCTGGACCTTTTATGTACCCTTTAGTGTGACCACCAACCATAACGTCCCACTTACGTTGCTGGCGGCATTTACCCTTGGTATGTCTTCCATGCTCACGGGGCTCAACTTTATTACCACCGTACACAGGATGAGGATGAAAGAGATGGGCTGGATGCAGATCCCACTTTTCACATGGTCCCTCTACGCAACCGGATGGGTACAGCTACTTGCCACCCCTGTGATTTCTATCACCCTGGTACTCGTTATCTTTGAACGGCTCTTTGGCATCGGTCTCTTTGATCCCGACAAGGGTGGCGACCCGATCCTTTACCAACACCTGTTCTGGATGTATTCCCACCCTGTCGTCTACGTGATGATTCTACCAGGTATGGGTATCATCTCCGAGGTGATTCCGACCTTCAGCAGAAAGGCAATTTTCGGTTACAAGGCCATTGTCTGGTCCTCTATGGGAATCGCAGTCGCCGGATCCCTCGTCTGGGCCCACCACATGTATACCAGTGGAATAAGCGATACAGCAGTTTTTGTCTTCTCTCTGCTCACCTATCTTGTGGCCATCCCAACCGCTGTAAAAGTCTTCTCCTGGGTTGCCACCTTGTACAAAGCATCAATTGAGATGACACCACCTCTGCTCTACGCCCTGATTTTCATCTACCTGTTCACCGTAGGCGGCTTGACCGGTCTCGTTATTGGCGCGGCGGGAACCAATATCCATGTGCATGACACCCAATTTATCGTCGCCCACTTCCACTTCACCATGTTTGGTGGTGCCGGCTTCGCTTTTTTTGCCGGCCTGCACTTCTGGTGGCCAAAGATGTTTGGAGTTATGTACAATGAGAGAAAAGCCTACATTGCCGCAACCCTTACTACTGTGGGTTTCATGTTCCATTATGTACCGATGTTTGTCCTCGGAATGATGGGTATGCCACGCCGTTACTTTGATTATCTACCACAGTTCGCCCAGGGGAATGCCCTTGCGGGTATAGGCGGGACCATTATGGTTATCGGCATCCTCATCATGCTATACAACCTGGTCATGAGTCTGAGAGAAAAGGTGGTTGCCCCCGCTAATCCCTGGGGTGGAGTTACCCTTGAATGGACTGTTCCCTCTCCTCCACCAGTACACAACTTTGTGACGCCCCCTACAGTCAAAGACTACCCCTATGATTTTTCTGATATCTTGAAAAAGGCGGCAGCAAAGACATGAGGCGGATAAACGAGTAGTTCGGCTTCTAAACCATGAAGGAATATGTATGAAAAGTTCCATTGATTTTCTAGGCATCCGGATGGGCATGTGGCTCTTTCTCTATTCTGAGATAATACTCTTCGGGGGAATGTTTGTCCTTTATGCCGCTTACTTCCATGCCTACCCCACAGATTTTGCCGAGGGCGGCAAACAGCTTAACAGGGTGATTGGTGCAATTAACACAATCATTCTACTCCTGAGTAGTTTTACTGTGGCGGCGTCCATCACAGCGGTAAGACAGAAATCAAAGAAACTGGCTCTTGGCTTAATCGGGTTTTCTTTTTTCTGCGGAATTGTCTTTCTCATCAATAAGTATTTTGAATGGGGTACTAAGATCCACCATGATATCTACCCTAATTCAGAGACTCTCGTAAATGGCGATCCAGGGCAGAATATTTTCTTTGGTCTCTACTATGTGATCACCGGACTGCATGGCCTCCACGTTATCATTGGTATGACCCTTCTTGCCATCAGCTTTGTACTGGTCGCTGCCAATAAAATAAATGCAGACCGCTTTGCAATGCTGGAAAACTCAGGCCTCTACTGGCATCTGGTGGATTTAATCTGGATCTTTGTCTTTCCGTTATTCTATCTTGTCCTGTAGTAGGGAGAAATTGCTATGAGTACAAATACAAACAGCCAACACATGATGAGTTACGGCAAGCTTGCAGCTGTCCTTATTATCCTCCTCATCTTCACAGGAGTAACCGTCGGGGTCAGTTATTTTGACATGGGTGTTTATAACGTCCCCATTGCCCTTGGCATCGCCTGCTTTAAGGTCAGCCTTGTCCTGTTATTTTTCATGCATTTAAAATATGAAAGCATAGCCATAAAAGTATCATTTCTCAGTACTGTCGGTTTTCTGGCTATTATGATTAGTTTAACGTTTTTAGATATTGCATATAGATAACGATATAATCAAATCTAACTTAATTCTTTCTGTTCAAAACTCAGATAGCTATGGAAAAGGTTCGATATTCGAGGCATAGTATTTTTTACGGAGGGGGGACTATACAGAAGATATGTCGTCCCTCCGTACAAAATCTATAACGAAGTAGATTGAACATTTTACAAAGTTATCAAAGGGGATAATATATGGACCCGGTAATGGGTGTAGACCGTGCCTTTTGGTACATCTTTTTAGTATCTGTTGTTCTGCTCTTTGGAATAACAGCCGTGATGATCTATTTTGTAATCAGGTACAGGCGGAGCAAAAACCCGGTTCCCGCCAACATACGGGGCAATTGGAAGCTTGAAGTAGTCTGGACCGTCATCCCGACAATCATTGCCCTTTCAATGTTTTGGATTGGCTGGACGTCTTATACCGGTCTGCGCAACGTCCCGGACGATGCCATTGAAGTAGAAGTACTAGGCCAGATGTTTTCCTGGATCTTTATCTACGACAATGACAAAGAAACGGAAAACGAGCTGGTGGTACCGGTTGATACCCCTATTAAACTCAACATAGAGTCCCTTGATGTGATCCACAGCTTCTTTATACCCGCCTTTCGGGTAAAGGTGGATGCGGTAAAAGGACTGCCGACCTACCTCTGGTTTCTACCAAAGGAGGAAGGAGAATTCGACATCTTATGCGCAGAATACTGTGGCACAGAGCACTCCTACATGACAGCAAAACTCAACGTCGTCTCGCAGGAAGAATATGATGAATGGCTTGAGCTTGAAGAAGAATAACCAAGAGCCATTACCTCAGCAATATAATGTTCTCGAAACAATGTTGCTTTATTCTAAAGTGGCGAAAATGCCACTTTGCCTCATGGTTGCTTTTTCTACTCTCTTTGGCTATTTCCTTATACAACCTACTGTCGATCTTCAACTATTAAAATCTTTTTCAGGAGTCTTTCTCCTCGCCTGCGGGGCAGCATCACTTAACTCGATTCAGGAAAAAGTATCAGATGCTGCATACAAAAGAACCTGCCGCAGGCCAGTAGCCACAGGACAGGTTTCCAAACACAATGCTTCCTATTTTACGGCTGTAAACTGCGTATTGGGCCTTATGTTACTTGCACTCTGTGGCAACGACCTACTGCCCTTTTTCCTTGGCCTTGCAGCACTCATAATCTATAACTTCGTCTACACCCCACTCAAACAATTCACAGAGATCTCACTCCTTGCAGGAGGTATTTCAGGAGCCCTACCACCAGCAATAGGCTGGACCAGTGGTGGTGGCAACATCTTCGATCCACTCATCTGGGCGGTTATGGCGCTCTTTTTCCTCTGGCAGCCGCCTCACTTCTGTCTGATCCTCCTCGAATACGCAGAAGACTATAGAAAAAAAAGACAGTTCACCAACCTCATCACCCGCTTTAGCGTTGCCAGAGTTAAAAAAATCATCGCTATCTGGCTACTCGCTTTTTTAACCATCGTACTCTCCCTTACAATATTGCCAGGCTATCTCTCACAGTCCGTACGCTTTGCGCTGGCAACAGGTGGTCCCCTTTTTGTGGCACTTTTTCTCCTGCATCTCTTTTTATGTAGGGCTCCCCGCTATAAACTGTTATTCGTTTCTCTTAATGGATTTATGTTTAGCATAATGGCACTGCTTACCTTCTCATCAATTATAGACACCATATGATTAACATAGCACGATTTCAAAGCCCCAAAGCACGAGTAAAAAAACTCGTTCCCATCACAATACTCCTTCTTATCCTTACAGGTTTTGTCACTGGCTGTGAGAAAAAAAGTGACGCAAAATTTAGAGTATATGGAGAAGTGACCCAGGATTTCAGTTTCCACAATCAGGATAATCAGATTGTCACTAAAGATCTCTTCAATGACAAGGTTGTTATTACTGATTTCTTTTTCACCACCTGCCCTGCCATCTGCCCAATAATGAAACGACAGATGTTTCGGATTTACGAGGCATATCCAGACCAACCAGATCTTCTCCTCTTTTCCCATACAATCGACCCGGATCATGACACCGTCGAAATACTCAAAAACTACTCAGAAGGGTTAGGGATCAAAACAGAAAAATGGCAGTTGGTAACCGGACCGCAGGAAGAAATTTTTGAGATAGCCAAAAACAACTATATGCTCGGCGCCTTAAAGGATGAAAACAGCCCAGGCGGATACATCCACAGTGGCTCATTTGTACTTATTGATAAAGATAAAAAAATCAGGGGCTACTATGATGGTACGGACGCAAAAGAAGTGGACCAGCTTATACTTGATCTAAAGGAATTTATTAGTGAAAAGTAATATCCTCAGATTGTGCATTCTCACCGTTGTCAGTATTTTTATGCTACTCTCAAGCTCGTCAGTATACTCGTCGGCAGAGCCGGTTAAGGGAGAACAACTCTACACAGCCAACTGCGCCAAATGCCATGGGAGAGAAGGAGAAGGTTTTTTACGGCTCTACCCTCCTATTCACGATTCTAAATACCTAAGGCAAAACGTTTCCAAACTCCCCTGCATTATCAGAAACGGCCTCAAAGGCGAAATCACCATAGGGGAAATCACATTCAACCAGATCATGCCCGCAATCCAGACATTGAAACCAACCCAGATGAGCCACACCATCACCTTTATGCAACAAAAATGGAACCACCCGGTAACGGACCTCACAGTCAGCAAGTGGCTGGAAGAATGTAGTTCCAGGTAAACACCAATGCCTATCAAACTTTGATCTCAGGGATCATTTACCGCTATGTTGAAGGTGATTTGAAATCAAAAAACAGTTAACCAACATTCCGCAAGACATCTACCGCTGGCGGCAACGATTTCCGAATACCCATCCCCGTGGAGCGTACACGTTCGAATCAACGCTTTTTTTTACCTTTATTTTGTTTCTTCTTTTTCCGTCTACTACCTTGCGGTCTTGTCGATGTTCTGTTGTCTTCAGAGCTGGTGTTTTCACTGGACTGTTCGGCGGTTGACGGTGACACATCAGCCCTGGTTACTGCCTCGGTTTCACCGGACACAATCTGTGCTTGTTCTTTGACGACCTCTGCCTCGGAACTATCCTGGTGAATGACTTGCGAGACCACCCTGTCAGTTATTTCGGAGATATAGGCCCTGAGAGTTTTAGAGATCTCCTGAAATTCCGGCCACAAGGTCTCATCGACAAACCTTTTTGATACTTGAGCCATTACCGTGGTGTATCGTTGTCTACTGTATCGGTATGGTTTAATCCCGTAGCGTCTGAGTAAAGCCACGAACACCTTACGAGCCCACATGTCCGCCATCGAAAATCGATATTCAATGAGCGGTTCTTCCTTTTCCATAAGCCGCAGTCGTTCGAGTATCCGTTCTCTGGCCAGTTCCGCAGCGATTTGTTCACCTTTTGTGGTTGCCCCCGAGAACACCGCTTCGATTAAGCGCAACTTTTCTATTAATTTCTGTTCATCCATGGATCGCTTCTCTGTATAATCTTTTTCGCAATTTCGCCCTGCCTAATCCGTTTGAAGGGGCAAATGTAAAATGTTTTGACCCGTTTTTCTTGGCGATAAACAGGATTTTTTTAATATTAATATTGTTATTTTTGAACAACAACAACAACAATAGAGCAAAAAACAGACCTAAGCCGTTGTCATAAAATAACATGGCCGAGGTCTCTCTCGGAACGGCATAAGGCTCCGTAACGAAACGGTTGGAAATGGCCAGGTTATTTCGTTCAGGCACTAAATAGTTACGAAAATTCCAATATTAATTGAAGACCTGCTTGCACCTCCTTGATTCTTTCTAACGATAATGTACCGATCTCTTCTTTTATGCTCATTTTATCAACGGACTTAATTTGCGTGACATTAACAACACATTTTTTGGGGAGGTTAGCCTCGCCTTTTTTTAATATCACGTTCCCCGGCAAGTCACCAAATTTCATTGTCGTTGTAATTGCAACCATTACAACCGTGTTTAGCCTGCTGTCGTTAAGAACATTGTTCTGAATAACCAATCCCGGCCTTCTTCGCTTGGGCTCAGAACCTTTCCCAGGTGAAAAATCAACCCAGTAAATTGTACCATTTCGGATTACCATTCTTCACCCTCTTCCCTGCCCGCCCCTTCATAAAATCGTGATGTTTCCAATTGTTCTTTCTTGATTTCATCATCAGAAAAAACCGTATCGTATACTTTTTTGATTTCTATATTTTTCTCTGCCGAAATTTTTTCACGCAAGAGAGAGGATATGTATTTGCTCCTCGATAATTTTTTCTTTTTTCGAATGTTATCTATAGAAGTGAGAAGATCAGAGGGCATGCTAATGGCAATTTTTTGAGTATTCATTATATTCTCCATAAAAGTATTCTATTTTAAGAATACCGTACAGAGTGTCCACGTTCAAGTATTCATAGTTAGTATGGTAATATTGAGTAGACCAGTTTCTTCAAATGGATAGATAAACACAAAGCCAAAGGAAAGAATACAGACGATCACGCTAGAAATCATGCAGCGTTCTGGGATGGTAAAAAACTGACACTTACCCCTGCATATGATATCTGCCCTCAAGGACGAGCTGGAAATGAAGCATCACAAGCTATGAGAATTTCGGAGAAATACAATCTTAGTCAGCTGAAATTTTGTCTTGATTTCTCACATCACGTTTTGCTTACTACAGACCTCGTTAAAAATGATTTGAAGCCAACGGTGTATTTTGGACATAAATATAAAATTTGACAATAATGTCCCAGGTTATTCGTAGTAAAAACATCAAATTTGAACCACTAAACATGATTTCGTGTCCAATTTCTAAGTGCATTTTGCTTGTTTTTGTATCCACCCGGTACAAACTATCACTGAACTTTGATTGAAAAAAGTTGGGTAAGTGGTCGATCTGAATGCAATTGTTATGCGTTTTTTCTACTTTAATACCATACGATTTCTTTCAAACCACTTGCCCTGAAAGGGCATCACATACCAGCCCAGGGCAACGCCCTGGGGTTTACCCCCAATCATTAGCCCTGAAAGGGTGTGACATTAATGGAACTCAATCCCTGTGGTACTGCATGTGTGCGCAAACGAATCAGGTAGTATATCAACAACCTGTTCACTCGAATTGGAATACATAGTGAGCTGCTGAAATGGGATTTTCTAGTGGTTTTCTCTACAGGCGTCTCAGCCAACTGTACCAAATGCCATGGTAAAGAAGGATAAGGCTTTTTACGGCTCTACCCTCCTGTTCACGATTCTAGATACCTAAAAGAAAATCTTTCCAAACTTCCCTGTATTATCAGAAACGGCCTTAAAGGTAAAATTACCATAGGAGAAATCACCTTTAACCAGATCATGCCTGCAATCCAGACATTGAAACCTACCCAGATGAGCCACATCATCACCTTTATGCAAAAAAAATGGCACCACCCGGTAACGGAACTCACAGTCAGCCAGTGGCTGGAAGAATGTAGTTCCAGGCCAGCACCATTACCTAATGAAGAATAGGTCCAAAACTTGATCAATAATCACATTCCTAACACCTTAGAGACTATTATGATGGTCATAATACCCGTTATTGACCATTTAAAAAGTCATTTCATTCGGTTAAAACTTGGGTTCATCAAAGAACATATTCTAACATCATACTTTCCGTAAAGACGAACGCTGGACCGTATCTTCTCCACTAATCTGTAAAAAACGTCAGAATATGACAGAAGTAGGTAGAAATCAATAGATAATACCAGGATAAATCAAGACCAATTCCCTCCAATAAAAGGTCTATTAGTTGTACATTATTTATCAAGTTTTCAGACACATAACAGTCCGGGGACACCATACTTCATTATTGACCTAACGCTACCGGTGATGTAGCTCAGTATATTCTGGTGCGATGGCCAGGAGTAGGCAAAACCAATAAAATCCCGCCCAGAAAAATGATCAAGCTCTGCAGTCATAGCAACGGATTTAACAAAGCTGCCCTTGGCACCATGTACATAGATAATAATTTCCTTATCTATAGCTTTTTCCAGTACTTTATTTATAAGAGCTGCATAAGCCTCAAGAGAAGGAGCACCATTCAATTGTGCAGAAAACAGATCATCGGATTTGATCCTTACTCTTTCATCAGTACCCACAAGACGTATATTAATGGGATCGGAATGGTCCGCCTTAGTCGATGCCAAATATAAATCATCCCAGGTTGTGAGATGGTCACCAAAACGGACATGACTTTTACCAAGATGCAAAAAGTCACTCACCCCGTTTCCGTACTGAATCCCGTAATCCGATTCTTTTGCTTCACGGTTTGTAGCATAAAAAACAGATACGGATGTGATTTTCTCCTCCTGCTCTAGCACGAATTTCTCATCAGTTCAGGTGGCGTTAGCTTCGAAGTTTTTACCTGTAGATCATAGTGTTCTATATTTACAGGTGAAATACTGAAGAAGATGGCGTCACATGGACTGACCTTTGGTGAGCATTCTGTCGAAATCACAACAATAGTTCGCTATAAGTAGTAACCTGTTTTCACAACGTTTTTATCTGTGTCGACAGAATGCTCGTGAGAAGTTCGGGCTAGATGAGCATAAGGAACAACCAGGGTGTTATGATAAATGACAGGTGCCTGCATGAGCGGAAATGGTTTGTTCGTAGCACATCCACTTAAACAGAAAAGAAGAACAGCAGCCAAACAAGAAAGATAAACCATAGTAATACCTGTTGTATGTTGAAACGTATTCATTTTCGACAATCCACCAGTAACTCAATAGTTTTATTTCATGTAACCATAAAGTGCAGTTTGCAATCAAAAAGCTTATGAGGAATTCTGGTAACCCGATTTCCTCATCAATAAAATTTTTCGCAGGTCGAGGCACAAACCACGCAGCTGTAGTAAATTACTGCAAGTGGATTGTAACGATGCACCTGCGGGAAAATCTATGACCCGAAGGGTAAGCTTTTTGATTTCAAACGAAAACACACTGTCACTTTCAATAATCACTTTTTCATGTAACCATAAAGTTCAGTTTGCAATCAAAAAGCTTATGAGGAATTCTGGTAACCCGATTTCCCCATCAATAAAGTTTTTCGCAGGTCGAGGCACAAACCACGCAGCTGTAGTAAATTACTGCAAGTGGATTGTAACGATGCACCTGCGGAAAAATCTATGACCCGAAGGGTAAGCTTTTTGATTTCAAACGAAAACACACTGTCACTTTCAATAGTCACTTTTTCATGTAACCATAAAGTTCAGTTTGCAATCAAAAAGCTTATGAGGAAATCTGGTTTTTGTGTACAACAAGCTGCGGGAAAGGAATCTCCCAACCATATTCACTACAAGCGTCTACACAATATCCCTGAATAGTCCGCCTTAGCCTGTTATAAAGCGGCGCAGCACTTCCCTTAAAATCTACAATAACCGCAAGATCAAGAGAAGACCCTCCAGCCTGGTTCAACACGACTTGTATATCCAGAACCTTGTCAGAGAATTCCTCACCTTCAACTCGCTTCTCAATATATCCATAAAGGATCCTGACCACCTCTCCCAGTTGCCCCTGCACATCGTAACTCAGCCCAAAGAACTCTTTAATTCTAAAATTCATGGAGAGGTTTTTGGGAGCAAGTCCTAAAAAATCCGCTGTCTGGTAGGTCTTACGTGCGCCACCTCTTTCTAAAAGGGTCACAGCTTCATGGGAGATGCTGATGGCCTTGCCAAAGCTTGCATCTGATAAGAGTACCCAGTCGTCTTTTCTACAGGGAAACCAGTTTTCTTCCGCTGCCGGTGGACGGGAACAATGGTCGGTGAGCTTTTCAATGGGTAGACGAAGTTGAATATTGAGATCAGGGTTTTCAAGAGTGGTAAAGATATTAATATTATTAATTCTCCAGGGAACACCATAGAGCATAATCCGCTCGCCCTCTCGTACTGAGCCAATGTTGAGCAGCAGCTTCACCTGGATATAGAATTTAGGTAACACAATCCGAAAGGTCCAGAGAACAGCGATAAAGAACACCACCAGAAGACTCAGTAAAGTCCAGTCTTTCACCAGATAAAACACAACAAAAAGAGATAGGCAGGCCGCCACCACACTAACAATGCGATAGAAGATATCGAAAAGTCGAATGATAAAGGATCTGTGTTGTTTTCGAAAAGCGGGAATGAATTTTTGAACAAGCCGATATACAAGGGAAAAGCAGAGCAAGGTAAGAAAAAAGACGATGAGAGCCTGGGCCAGATAGAGCCCCCGGTTTTTAAAGAAGTGTCCTGTGGACTTCTGAAAGTCATCAATAAACGGTTGATCTTCCGCCTCAAGACTACTCAGTTGTGACTCAAGCACACTGAGCTTGGATCGCAACTCGTCATTGAGGTTTTTCCATTCCGGCAGCAGACGTTTAAGATCTTTTTTCAAAGTACTATTGCCTGTACTGGCAACCTGTAACTCAAGCTTCTGCAGAGCAACTTCCGCAATCGGCTCCAGTTCTTTTAAACGTGCAATGTCCGCTTGCAGGGTTGTTCTTGCTCGTGCGTTAATGGTAAGATTTTTCAGCTCCCTGATTGCAGGTTTAAGAAGAGACGTTAACTCCTCCTGCCATGAAAAAGTATCTTTCCGCTTTTCTGAAAATGTGGCAGGATCAATACCTGTCGCCAACCTTTCAAAGTCCGCAGTAGTCTCGGAGAGATTTTTGTCCAGATTTGCAATCTCTTCCTTGATCCTTTCCTGTGCTAAGGGGGATTTTTCTTGCTTCAGCTGTTTTTCTCTATCCTTAATCCGATTTTTTATACTGATTTGAAGATCTAAAAGCGAGAGTAAGGCCATTTCGTCTATTTCTTGTGCTGTTGCAGTAACGCTCGCACCATTCTCATCTTCAGGCGGAGCAGCACTTACAGTGCAACTCAGCCCAATACAATAACACACGAAAAGTATTGAAAATATTTTTTTCATAAGCAACAGAATAACAAGAGATGAGGAAAACTTTCCGGGAAGGAGTCGATGTAGTAACTACAATTACTGTCCGCCTTTGTCCTTCTCATAGTCGAAGACAAATGGCAATACTCGATATCGCCCTAAATCCGATCTATCTCCCACAATAACACTACCATTAAGAGTTAGCAATGCATGAGCCACAAGCATACTCCCGTTTTTGCAGGTTATGCCAATGTGTAATCGAGTTTGATATCAGCAGAATCTAAGCCGTTGTCAAAAAATAACATAGCCGCAATTGTGCTCGGAACGGCATAAGGGTCCGTAACGAAATGGATGGAAATGACCAGGTTATTTCGTAACGGGTCCTAAATAGGAATAAACCGGCAAAAGTACCTTAGTAAAACTTCTCTATCGTCTCTACGGCCAACAACAGAGAAGCCTTAAGCTTGATGTAGTTCACCCAGGTCACTTCGCCAGAAAGATCTACGTAGTCAAATAAGCGTTGTATTTCAGGATTTTGCAAAGTATTTTGTCACGGTAAGAGACAATATCTGGCTGGGAGACATCAGTCTGGCTAAAGATACAACCGAAATACAAAATGCAGCCTCAAAAGCCGACGCGGATTCATTCATCCAAAAGCTGCCCCAAGGTTACGACACAACTCTTTGCCGGTGGTTCCAAAATGGTGAAGAGTTAAGTTTAGGAGAATGGTAGAAAATCGTGTCCACCAGGGCTTTCTTACGAGAAGCACAGTTCATCATCCTCGATGAGCCAACCAGCTCAATGGATGTGCATACAGAATATAACCTCTATACAAAATTCAGAGAACTCATTGCTGGCCTTTCTGCCCTCATAATCAGCCACCGCTTTTCCGCAGCAAGAATGGCGGACAAAATCTATTTTTAGGATGATGGAACAACTTCTGAGCCTTATGCCCACGAGGAACTCATGGAGCGTGAAGGCATGTATGCTGAAATGTATAGAAAGCAAGCCGCCTGGATGACATCCAGTATACTTATCTCGAAAAGAACAACATTTCCATTTCACAAATAACGCCGAGGTTTTTCGTGAAGCTGAACAAACAATTCTTTAAATATATGTTCATACTCTTTTGCCTACTCTGTCTTGTGGCAACCGTACAGATAGGCACCGCCATCTATTTTTCCGAAAATGAAGTAAAGCTCGAACCGGCGGCCCTTGTCGTTGTCTTTCCAGGAGAAAAACAACGTATTAAACCAGGCCTTGTAATGATAAAAAAAGGCTCTCACAAGCATTTCATGGTGATAGGTGAAACCCAGGAAAGCCTCATACAATTATTAAAAAGAAACAGTGTCCCTGAAACGGTAACTGCCTTGCCTGGTGGTAAAAGCAGATCCACCTTTGAAGATGTTTACCAAACCGCCAAAACGATCAAGGAAAACCAACTCAGTTCTATCATCGTTGTATCCTCAGGCTATCATCTTCCGCGAGCCTTGTTTCTCCTAAAAGCATACATGACAACTTCAGGGCATGACATCCACATCCAAGGGTTTCCTGCCAAAGAACCACAGCAGTACGCTAACAAATTAAAGCAATACAATAACGAAGTGATCAAATTTTGGGGTAGTATTGTAGAAATGGCAGCACATTTTTTTACAGGTACATTAGTACTTAACTATGCACCGGTTAGAAAGATGCAGTTACTCTTAAAAGAAACCTTTCTCCTGTAACAAACACACAGGTTTACCACCAGACATAGCTCAGCTCGTATCATGTATCACCTAAATTATGCAATTGACTAGTCCGGAGTCTACGCTTACCTGCCGGAAATGCAAGGCAGCGAAGCTGAAGACGTATAAATATACTTCAAATATCCGATAACAAAGCAGAATTGGTGGAATTGTCAATCCCGAAGGGTAGCAAATAACAGAAAAATTGTACTCATGCAAATGATGGATTTCTAAAGTGATTATGATGAATGCAACATGTTGTTTTGCAATGATAAAGCATTTTTCTGTACTTTGTGTATGCAAGATTTAGGTATCAACTGAGTAATACTTACCATTTCCTCATAGTAATTTTATCCTTTTTAATTTACCTACAATCCCCCTCAAGTGGTCCTCCTGTCATACCCCGCACTCACTATATCTTTTTGATTAAAATCATAAGTTATAGAATAGGTACATATACCTATTTACTCTATCATAAAAAGAGTGTTTAATCGCCTTCGTGTTAAGAAACTTTTCGTGGCAGTAATGAGTTAGAATATAGCAGTATATTTTTTCTGATATACCTAAATCTATCTCGCCTATAATCCTTTTTGATCGCAACATATCATTACAACGAAATGTTAGATAAAAACATTGGTGTTATTTGACTAGGCTATGTCGGCCTCCCTGTGGCGGTTGCCTGCGGCCAAGCATCTGCACTTCACTACGGACGCCGATAAACAGCATTCAGCAGATTTCCTCATGATTGAGAAAAAAGTCCCCTTTTTTCCAAGAGGTTATCGAGAAGAGCCAACAGCAGACTTCACCACTCTCTAGCTGAACATTAATGGTAAGCAGATAAAGAAATGCGTAGTTAAATGCAATATTGCTGCTAAAGAGGCACAACCAAGTTCCCGTGGCTTCAGAGCTGAAGATATACATCATTCCCAGGCTGATACCTCAAAGGCAACTAATATTATTGGTTCTAATCCTCAATTTTCTGCAAAAAAACGTTTGAGCTGAGCATCTTAATAGACATGGCACGTTTAGGAGAATAATGATCTACTCCACCAGTACGGTAATTGACTGAATAAATGATGATTAAAAATGAGAATATGGTCGACTTTTTTCAATATCGATTAAAAAATATTGGGATGTGATTATTCAAGAATTGGTACTGATGGTGTTATGAAATTAGAAGACAAGTTGATAACAGACTTCAACCCATCTGCAAAGCTAAACTGATCTATATTATGCGGCAAGCCTGAATGATTAAACAATTCATACAACAATACAAGAAAAACAAACGTTTCAAACAAGTTTTAGGGTTGTTTAGCGTAAACTTAATTGGGCTACCTCTTGGAGTAATAACAAGTATTGTTGTAACACGCTATTTGGGACCAAAAGGATATGGAGATTTTCAATTTGTACACAGTATATTCAACTTTGCTATTATAATCTTTACTATGGGGTTCTTCCAGGCCGGTAATCGTGCTTTAGTGCTAAACAACGACCGCCAGAAAGCAAAAGAATATTATGGTGCCGTACTAATTATTGCAGGTGGCCTGTTTATCATAATGTCGATATCAATAGTGCTATACGCACTTAACGACCCAAATGTCCAAGAGAAAAACCTAAGACATTTTTTATTATATGCAACGCCCTTTGGCTGGGTGTTTCTTTTAATGAAATATTTTGAAACACTTTTTCAGGCAGATAATCGTATAAGACTGTTAGCAATTATGCGCCTTTTTTCAAAGATTGGATTTTTGATAACAACGGTTTTTGTTTATTTATTATTAATAAATTTAGAATATAACAGGCTTGCAATTATTTGGATTTGTTTTCTGATTACACAAATCACTGTCTATTGTTATATCCTATGTAAACTTGGTATTTCGTTCAGTAATACCAGGCTTAGATTATTTGAAATATGGAATCACAATAGATCGTTTGGCTTTAATGTTTATCTGGGGAGTCTATTCGCAGTAGGCTTTTCTTCCTTATCAGGGGTCCTAATTAGCTATTTTGGAGTGGACAACAGCGGTGTTGGCTTTTACTCCTTAGCGTTAGCCTTTTCAGCACCACTAGCATTCATTCCGAACACAATTGCAACAACACATTATAAAGACTTTTCTAACCAAAAATGTATACCACCGAAGCTACTTTGGATAACTCTAGCGATGAGTTTTTCGGCACTCGCCGGCTTATGGATAATTGTAGGACCTTTTGTTCATTATTTTTACGGGAAAGAATTCATAGGCGTAATTAAGCTGAGCTTTATAGTTAGCATAGGTGTCATTTTACATGGCATGGCCGATTTTTTTAACCGTTATCTGGGTGCGAACGGCCAAGGTAAATCTTTAAGAAACAGTTCATTTTACGTGGGAGCCAGCGTACTTGTTTTCAACTTGCTTCTCATACCAAAGTGGGGTGAATATGGTGCAGCTTACACCAGGATTATATCAGGATCTGTTTATTTGTTTGCTATGGTTCTGTATTATCGAGTGTTTACGATAAATGAAACAAAATAATTATATCAACGACAGGAGCTGTCTAAGACAGCTCCTTTTTTAGAGAGATGATCTCACAAGAATATAAATACTTAAATGCGATTATAAAACTCAAAGATTAAGGTAAAAGAAATGGGTAAATCTTTATTGATCACTGGTGGGACAGGTTCCTTTGGCAACGCACTATTAACGCGGATGGCAAACCTAGAAGAGTTTGATGAAATAAGGATATTTAGCCGGGATGAAAAAAAACAGGACGATATGCGTAATCGACTTGGAGATCCCAGAGTTAAATTTTTTATTGGCGATGTGCGAGATAAACGCAGTGTTGATGAAGTGATGTCAGGTGTTGATTATATTTTTCATGCCGCTGCATTAAAACAAGTGCCCTCGTGTGAATTTTTTCCCCTTGAAGCAGTAAAAACAAATATTTTGGGTACCGATAATGTCCTTGAATCAGCAATCCAGCATGGGGTAAGACGTGTGGTTGTTTTAAGCACTGACAAGGCGGTGTATCCCATCAACGCTATGGGTATATCCAAAGCAATGATGGAGAAAGTAATGGTTGCCCGATCTCGTAATCTTGGCGGGAATTCTTCTACGATAATTTGTGGTACACGTTATGGTAATGTCATGGCTTCCCGCGGTTCGGTCATTCCTCTTTTTGTAAAACAAATTAATGAGGGAAAACAGCTAACAATCACTGATCCCAATATGACGCGATTCATGATGACCTTGGAAGATGCTGTCGACTTGGTTCTCTTTGCCTTTGATAAAGGAAATAACGGGGATATCTTTGTCCAGAAAGCACCCGCTGCGACGGTTGAAACTCTTGCCAATGCGTTGCTAGAATTATATGAAAGCAAAAATGATATTAAAATTATCGGCACACGTCATGGGGAAAAGTTATATGAAGTCTTGGTGAACCGTGAGGACATGACTAAAGCCGAAGATTTGGGAGAGTTTTACCGTATAACTGCTGATAACCGAGATTTAAATTACAATAGCTTCTTTACTGAAGGACTTGAAGACATTTCAAAGGTCGAAGATTATCACTCTCATAATACAAAACGTTTAAATATTGAAGAAATGAAAGAATTATTGCTGAAATTACAATTCATCAAGCATGATATTCTTGGAGAAAAAATAGAAGGTTATTCCGATTTAACTACATTCTTTTAACCTGCTATTTAAAATGGAAACTCACGTAATTAGGTATACTTAGTATGGAAGAACCAATAATAATTAAAGGTGGAGATTTTCATGACGAGCGCGGTTCTATGCGTTTCGTCAACGACTTTTCTTTCGATGCTGTCAAAAGATTTTACTTTATCAAACACCCCGACATAAATATTATTCGGGGCTGGCAAGGCCACCAGTTCGAAAAAAAATACTTTTACCCAATAACAGGTAGCTTTGTGGTGGCCTGGGTAAAAATTGACAACTTCGAAAGCCCATCTGATAATTTAATCCCTGGACACCATATTCTCTCAGCAACTGACAACGAACTTATATCAATCCCGAAGGGTTTCGCTAATGGCTTGAAGGCCCTCGAATCTAATTCAGAGATCATGATTTTATCCGACATGGATCTTGAGCAATCGAAGCAGGAAAGAATTAGATTCCCACCTAACAAATGGATAGACTGGAGTAGGTTTTAAGTATTGTTTAACTGTTTAGATCTTTGAAAGGAGAAGAAAGGGATGATTAAAGTTGGGATCACAGGTCAGTCGGGCTTTGTCGGCAAACACTTATTCAACACTCTTGGGCTATATTCAAATCACTTTAGTCGAATTAACTTTGAGAATTCTTATTTTCAAAATTCCCAAAAACTCGAAGCATTTGTATCTCAGTGTGATGTTATCTTCCATTTGGCGGCCTTAAACCGACACAAAGACCCCGATGTCATCTACAGTACCAACATGTTGCTTGTTGAACAAATAATCGCCACTATGGAGCGAACCAACTCAACACCACATGTACTGTTTGCCTCCTCTACACAGGAAGATTGTGACAACCCCTACGGCAAATCAAAAAAAGATGGCCGCCGTCTTTTTGAACGCTGGGCGGACAAAGAAGGGGCGCAGTTTAGTGGACTGGTTATCCCAAATCTTTACGGACCATTTGGGCGTCCTTATTATAACTCTGTTGTGGCTACCTTTTGCCACCAGCTAACCCACAACGAGACTCCTGAAATTAAAGGTGACAGTGAAATAAAGCTTATTTACGTGGGGGAATTGGTGGACTTCCTGATTGACAAATTATACATTAAGGCGTCAACACTAAATAAATCCGCTGAGAAATATGGTGATCTTTTCTTTGTACCACATTCTGAAACAATAAAAGTATCGCAGCTACTTGATGTGCTCTCAGCTTTTAAAGAGAATTATTTCAAGAGGGGGATAATTCCTGACCTCAATAGTTCATTTGAAAGAAACCTGTTTAATACCTTTTTGTGCTACATCGATCATAAATCGTTTTTTCCATACAAGCTTAAACTGAACACGGACGAACGAGGTTCATTTGTAGAAGTCATAAAACTCAACAGCGGAGGACAAGTATCTTTTTCCACCACTGTTCCTGGTATCACTAGGGGGGACCACTACCACACTCGCAAGTCAGAGCGGTTTGCAGTGATTAAAGGAAAAGCCCGGATCGACATTCGACAAATAGATACTGATAATACCTTATCTTTTGAGCTGGATGGCAGGACGCCTTCTTTTGTCGATATGCCGGTTTGGCATACCCACAACATCACTAATATTGGTGATGAAGAACTTTACACTATCTTTTGGATAAGTGAACATTTCAATCAGGATGATCAAGATACTTTTTTTGAAAAAGTATAGAGCACAGTTCTCTTGAAAGAATTGCAATCTGAAACTTTATACAACGATTAGCCATAATGAATAAAAAATGCAGGCTTGATCTAGCCATTGTTACAAATGAGTCAATTCCTGTAGGGATGGCTGCAACAAACAGGATTTTATCATACTCTAAGGCCTTGGCAAAAAGTTATAAAGTTAAGATATACATTCCTAAGCCTACTGAAGATATAGAAAAGCCATTAAATTTAAATATAAAAGGTGCTATTGATAATATCGAATACGAATATGTTTATGGTGATACCATTTGGCCTTATGAAAAATCAAAATTAAAAAAAATAGGCATTATATTAAATGGATATTTCAAGCTAATAAAATGTCTCTTCAGAGATAAACCAAAAACAATTTTATTATATAGTAGTAGTTTCACGCTTAGATTGCTTATAATTATGCTTCGACAATTTATATGTTTTCGTCTCATAATTGAAGAGAATGAATATCCCAAAATATTACGATCCACTAATAAATTTCTAATCAGGATCCACCTTTCTGTATACAAACATGCTGATGGTATGGTTGTCATGACTAAGGAGCTTTTAGATTATTACAGAAAAATTAATGTAAATAATATTTTTATTTTACCAATGACTGTTGATAGCACCAGATTTACAAATAAATCTGAGATTGGTTTCAGTTTCGAATATTTCATATATGTTGGTGGCAATGGTGGCTTTGTGAGGGATGGTGTTTTGGATATTGTAAAAGCCTATAAGTATTTGACAGACGGATTTCCAAACATAAAGCTGGTTATTGTTGGTCCTATAGGAAAAAAGGGAAAAGTGTTTGTTGAAATTCAAAACTATTTAAGAAAACATAATTTGGAAAACAATGTGGTGTTTATGGGAAGTAAACCCTCAAATGAAATACCTATCTTTTTGCAAAATGCGCTGGGTGTTGTGATGGCACCGCCTAAAAATTTCTCAAGTGGTGGGTTTCCGACAAAATTAGGTGAATTCCTCGCATCAGGTACACCTGTTATTACAACAAAAGTTAGTGATATCCCATTGTTTCTTAATGATAGCAATTCTTTTACTGTTGACCCCCAAAATGTTGTTGGAATATATGAGGCCATGAAATGGATTATCACCAATAAGGAACGGGCGTTGGCGATTGGGGCAAACGGAAAGGCTTTGGCCTTGAGTTGCTTTAACGTGGAAAAATATCTATCAGATTTAGTTGATTTTTTCAATTTGAAAACCAGATGAATAAGTATATTAAAGACGCATACTTCCTATTTGTTCTCTTATTCTCTGGCTTTTCGATAACTTTTTTTCGTAGCGCTGAAGGTTTAATTGCACTTTGGGCACTTGGGCTGTTGATCTTCTGGAAATCTTTATTGCGCCCCTTGAGTATGCCATTGTTTATCGCCCTGGCAGTGTGGATGAGCTATTTTGGCTTAAGTACAGTTCTCATTGGCAGTTTCCACCCATTTTTCATGGCCACCTATATCGCAAAAATCATGATAGCCTGGTGGTTGTTGTCATATTATCGTGAACGCATCTTTATCAAGTATGAAGATGTCATATATTACTTGGCTATCATCAGTTTGGTTTTTTATGCCTGGCAAGTGATAAATCCTGGTAGCCTATTTATCCTACTGGATACTCTAGATCTGTCACAGGATTTATTTCCACACAGGGAATATGCAAGTATTGGAATATACACATTTCATCAAGGTTATTGGTTTGATTTTTTTCCTCGGAATGCTGGGTTTTCTTGGGAGCCCGGACCTTTTTCCTGTTACATTGTACTTGCCATGTTTTTCAATTTGGCTCGAAACAAAGTACAAATACGCGATACAAAACGAATGAGTGTTTTTCTGTTGGCCATTATCACTACCCAGTCAACAACAGGAGTTTTAGCGATTTTCCCACTTGTATTATGGTATGTGTGGGTGCATTTTAAGAATAGCTATCTTCTTATTTGTTCTATGTCAATTGTCTTTGGATTATCTTTTTTGCTGTTTACCAACGTCCCTTATTTACAAGAAAAAATTATTAGTGAATCAGAGCAGAATGTTGAAAAAGTGATTCTTAATTCTATTCGTTATAAAAGAAGCTACGCTCCGGGGCGCTTTGCATCTTTGCAATTAGGTTTGATAGATTTAAAAAACTATCCTATAGCAGGTATTGGCGGTAATACCAGTTTACGATATGCTACTCGGCGGGGTGCTGAAGTTGCAACCATTAATGGCTTTGCCAATATAATGACTCGCTATGGTTTCATTGGTGTCTCCTTGTTTCTTTATCTGATTTTTACGTCAGGAAAATGGATGACTCGCTATTTTCGGGTTTCTGGTTATCTGATTTTCCCTGCACTAATTTTGACGATTTCATTCTCTTTTGGAATCATCGAATCGCCTATTATCGTAACACTTTGGTTAATCCCTGTTTTTCTAAAAAACACAATTTACAGGGAGAAGGAACATGCCTAATAAAATATTATTTTTTATTGATAGACTTGGTTCTGGAGGCAAAGAAAGGCGATTTGTCGAATTGCTTACATATTTGAAAGAAAACACAAATATCGAAATGCAGGTTGTATTAACCGACGACCAAATACACTACACGTATATTTATAATCTCGATATACCCATAGTCATCATAAAGCGTAGATGGTTCAAAAAAGATCCGGCAATCTTCTTCCATTTTTTAAAAATCACAAAACATTTTGAACCAGATATTATTCACACTTGGGGTATTATGAGCACTTTTTACGCTATTCCTGCTAGAATTTTCTTAAAACGCCCTATAATTGCGAATCTAATTGCCGATGCAAAAATGGATTTGGGGAGGTTCTCACTAGCAAACTTATTTTTTGAATCCGCTTGCTATTTTTCAAACATTATTCTTGCAAATTCAAAAGCGGGCCTAAGCGCTTATGGGATGGTTGGTGGTAAATCAGGAGTAATCTACAATGGTGTTCGATTAGAAAGATTTAATATACAAAAAAGAAGAGAGGAAGTCCCCGGAATGAAAGAGTTGCATACCAAATATATAGTCATCATGGTTGCATCTTTTTCGAAAAATAAAGATTATGATTTATTTCTTGATACAGCAAAAGAAATTGGATGCTTACGTAAAGATGTGACTTTTGTAGGTGTTGGTGATGGAGAATTTTTCAGCTCAATTAAATCCAGGATTACTAGTGAAAAGATTAACAATGTCAAACTCCTAGGAAGAAGAAAAGATATTGAGGATCTTATAACAATTTCCGACATTGGTGTTTTGTTCACTCCTTGTGAAGGAATCTCTAACTCGATTATTGAATATATGGCGTTGAGGAAACCGGTTATTACTACTGATGTAAGAGGAGGTAGTCGTGAAATTATTGAAGATGGGGTATCTGGATATATCTTGAATAAGGATCTAAATCTCATTGTTGAAAAGATAACTGCTTTTTTAGACGATGGTGATTTGTGTAACACTATGGGGATGAGGGGCAGAGAAATCATCGAATCCCAATTTGCTATTGAAAAGATGGGAGATAAGTTCTTGAAAATCTATAAATCATTGCATTAGCGATACTGTCTTGGAGAAGTTTGATAAAAAAGTCTGAGAAACTTTTAACGATCATTGCTGCCCCATAGTTAATTCCACAATAAAAGCTGTGGAGAAACAGTATGTTGTGGTTCTTTAGGAGGTTTTATTGTTTCCCAAACTGGTCTTCTATCAAACAGGTTTCGCTGAAATACCCGTAGAATCTGTGAAATTGAGATTCCTAGCAGCGCTAATTATAACTAAGTCAGGCTTAAAGGTTTCCTAATGGCAATAGAAAGTAAAAAGATACTCCTCACAGTTCCCAACTTGCAAGGCCAAGGTGGCGTTGCAAGTTACTACAACTCAGTCATCCCTTATTTAGGATACGCAGGTTTTCAAATAGACTTGTTGGAGATAGGTAGCTGGGGAAGGAAAAAGAACATATTCAAGCCTCTTCATGACCAAATGAATTTCAGAAATGCGTGTAACGGTGACTTGAATATGGTCCATATTAACCCTTCGCTCGGTAATAAGAGTTTCTGGCGCGATGGAATTTTCGCATTTCAAGCAAAAAAAAACAAACACCCATTACTTGTCTTTTTTCATGGCTGGGACCATGATTTTGCACAAACAATTGAAAAAAGGTATTTGCGATTTTTCAAAAATACCTATGCAAAAGCCGATGGGTTTATTGTATTGGCCTCTGAGTTTAAAGAAAAATTAAGACAATGGGGAGTAAAAGCACCAATCTTTGTAGAAACGACCACTGTAGATGAACAGTTACTGCAATCTTTCAGTCTAGCAAAGAAACATTCAGAACTTTTAAGCCATGTTAATATCAATATCCTATTTCTTTCTCGGCTGGATAAAGAGAAGGGAATTCTGGAAACCATCAACGCAATAAAAATATTGATTGATAGAGATTATAAAATTAAACTTACAATCGCCGGAGATGGAATTGTCAGAAAAGAAGCTGAAGATCTCACCACTAAGCTTGGGCTTTCAGACCAAGTCACTTTTATTGGTCATGTGAGTGGCCAAAACAAAATTGATACATTTAGACATAATATTATCTATTGTTTTCCTACTTCTTATGGAGAAGGACTTCCTATATCCGTTTTAGAGGCAATGGCTTTTGGGATGCCCGTGGTGACTACTACTGTTGGTGGATTAAAGGATGTCTTCCATGATGGGAAAATGGGTTATTTCACTGAAAGCATTGCGCCTAATCACATAGCTGAGCAATTGGAAAAACTTATCATGAATTCTAAATTATCGAAGCAAATATCTGAATATAATTACCATTATGCTCAAGAGAACTTTATGGCGTCCAAAGTGGCAGCAAGAATTGCTGATATTTATCAACATATTATAGGAAACAGATATGTTCGTTAAAAAACTCATTCATTATATTGGGGGGGGGGGCAGAACCTTCTATTATATTTTTCTGCGAAGTGCTGGGGTTACAATTGGGAAAGGCACGATGATTAGTCTTCGGGCCAAAATTGATACTCGACGCGGTAAAATCATAATTGGCAAGAATTCTCATATCACTTATGGGTGCATACTTCTTTCTCATGATGGTTCTGCCAAACAACGAATCCCAGGTGCAGATGGATTAGGTCAAGTAGTTATTGGTGATAATGTATTTGTAGGTGTTGGATCAATAATACTACCCAATGTAACTATTGGTGACAATAGTGTTATTGGCGCTGGATCTGTGGTTTCAAAGGATATTCCTGCAAATGTTGTTGCTGTTGGTAATCCTGCAAAAGTCATAAAGCATTTGAAAGAGAGGTGTGACTTTCCATAATTTATGGAACATATATTATGGATTAAAATTTGGTAGTGGCACATTCTTTAAAAGAATGTGTTTTTGAGTTACGTCGGCTCTCCTTGGATATACCAAAACATGTCATAATTGTAATATGCACTATAATCACAGTTGGGTACTCGTGGAAATGAAAGTGTTTGAGTTGGTTTCGTTTTGATTTTAAATAGAGTTAAATTTCTTTTTATTCGCTTACAACGCTCTTCTTCTCAAGAGCTTTGGCATCGATGTAGTGAACTCTTTTTAACCCATTATCTAAGGCTTCAAAGCATGAGCATATTTGGTGCTCACCTGCCTGATATTGATATTGTGAAGTCCATTTATACTCCTGTGATACTCGGCGGTAAGGATGAGGGTGCTATTAAGTTGTTACTTCAGGGTGCAGTTTGCTTCAATCAGGAGACTCAATCAATAAATAGGTTTGAAGAGAAGTGGCGGGATATTTTTTATCCGGACGTTATATACTGTTCGGACGACCCTGATATCCGTTCAGTCTGGGAGAAAGGCCGTTTGCAGAATCTTTCCTTGCTCCTGCAGGTTGTAGAAAAAGCTGGTGGTAAGGCCGGAAAAATTCAGGAAATTGATTTTGTCCGTAGTGGATTGCTTCAGTGGCTCAAAGGAAATCCATTTGGCTATGGTCCTCACTATATCTCGGTGATGGAGTGTGGCTTGCGAATGCCATTGTTTCTTAGAGCATTGCTGGTTGTTGATAGCTGGTCACCAGAAGAAGCACAGCAGATTGTTCAGGCTATTTATCAACATGGCTGGTTCATCCGCAAGCGTCTGTCACTCTATTCCTCTCTTGGTAATCATACGATCGCAGAGTGTGTAGGGCTGGTTTTTGCGGGATTTCTCTTCCTGGAAAAGAAGGAAGGGGCGGAATGGCTCAAGAAGGGAATAGAGCTACTGGAACAGGAGTGTTCACATCAGATCTTGCCTGATGGCGGCCCGGCAGAGCAATCTTTTTCGTATCATCGTTTAGTGTTGGATCTCTATTGGTTAGCCATTGATTTTCTAGAAAAGAATGCTTTGCATAACTGCACAGAGTTGAAACGGCGGGTTATATTGGGTGAAGCCTTTCTCTCTGTGATGCAAAAAACACATGAGCCTGCATTGCAAATAGGTGATAGCGATGATGGCCATGCCGTCGGACCAGGTTTATACCCTGCAATTCGAGACAATGTTACAGGCGTCATAGACGATCGACCTGTCACTACGTTTCCTGATGCGGGGTACACTGTTATGCGAACCCTTAAAGGTGTGCGGCTGGTTATCGATCATGGACAGTTAGGAATGGCCCCCTTATATAACCATGGCCATGCTGATGCCTTGTCTGTCTTGCTTTCTATACGTGATGTGGAATTTCTCGTAGACCCTGGAACCTATCAATATAATGGCGATCAGCAGTTACGAAGATATTTTAAAGGTACCAGAGCACACAATACTGTAGCAATCGATGGCTGTGATCAAGCTGAGCAACTGACCAGTTTTGTATGGGGAAAGCCGTACACTCTTAAGTGGGCAGGAGTGCAGAATAATGACAATCAGGAATATCTGGTTGCAAGCCATAACGGGTATTGCAGGCTCTGTGATCCCGTAACGCATGTTAGAAAATTTCTCTGGCTTGACGATGAGGCCTTTTTGATTGAAGATTCTTTTGAGGGGGGTGGCAAGCACACGTTCGAACTTAATTTTCATCTTCATCCGGATGTTGTAGTAGAAACAACTCAGAAGGGCTTTCTCTTGCAAAACGGTGCTCAGTCATTAGGAATTGCTCTTGTCGATGAGCAATTTGAAGTTGTACAAGGAGCGGAAGATCCTTTATGTGGTTGGTATTCACCTTCCTATGGCGTTGTCGAAAAGACTACCACCCTTCAATTCAGGCAAGAGGGGAATGCAGCTGATGTTCGGTTCCGTACTCTTCTTCATATTGGTGGCGAAGTGTCAGAAAAATTAATTGAACAGGTAATCCACACATGCGATATCCAATTTTAAATATCTGGACTGATGCAGTAACAATGGTCCAGGCTCTGACGAGAGTTGACGAGTTTGTTGTAAATGGTCAACGTCCTCATACTGTCTTTGCAACAAACCCCGAAAAAAATTTCTCGGTACCCAAAGATCCTTTTTTGTATGATTGTTTTAAAAATGCAGATCTCTTGCTCCCTGATGGAATTGGTATGGTTCTGGCCGCAAGGCTGCTGCATGGAGTGGAAATATCCAGGGTGCCGGGGTGCGAGTTTATGCAGGAGACTTGCGCTTTGGCTGCAGAGAAGAACTACCGGATTTTTATTTATGGCGCAAAAGAAGAAGTAAGTAGTGAAGCTGCGAGAATACTAACACATCGACTTCCTGCCCTCCAAATTGCCGGGCGATGCAACGGCTATTGGCCTGAAGAAAAAATGGATGAGCTTGTTGATAAAATAAATGCCTCAAAAGCTGAGATTCTTTTTTTGGCACTTGGCTCTCCCAGGCAGGAAAAGTGGTTTGCCCAGTATGCAGAAAAGCTGGAACATGTGAAAGTGTGCCAGGGCATTGGTGGTACACTTGATGTTATCTCAGGCAATGTAAAGCGTGCTCCTGCCCTCTTTTGCAATCTTGGGTTGGAGTGGTTGTATCGGCTTTTGGCTGAACCAAAAAGACTGACACGACAGCGTGTGTTGCCAATATTTGTTTTGCAAGTCCTTCTAGAAAAGATCAAAAAATCAATGTTCTCTACATAATCGACCAACTATCTGTCCCAGATAGCTGATCGCTCCAAATTCTGTTAATTTTAAGCTTTTAGAAGGAAATATATTCTATGAAAATCATAAACATTGTCGGTGCACGCCCAAATTTCATGAAAATGGCACCGATTATCGAAGCAATGAATCGTTATCCTGATCAAATTGAACATATTCTCGTTCACACAGGTCAACACTATGATCAGAAGATGAGCAAAGCATTCTTTGAAGATCTGGGAATGCCTAAGCCAGATATTGATCTTGAAGTTGGATCAGGTAGCCATGCTGAACAGACAGCTAAAATCATGGTCGCATTTGAGAAGGTATGTCTCACTGAAAAACCTGATTTGGTGATTGTAGTTGGTGATGTTAACTCAACCATGGCATGTACAATTACAGCCAAAAAACTTGGTATTAAGGTCGCCCATGTTGAAGCAGGATTACGTTCAAGAGATATGGAAATGCCTGAGGAGATTAACAGGCTCTGTACGGATGTACTGTGTGACTACCTGTTTATAACTGACCCAATAGCAAACACAAACTTGCGATCTGAAGGTGTTGATCCCGAAAAAATCATCTTTGTCGGCAATGTGATGATCGACACACTTGTAAAGCAGAAACAAGCAGCTGAGAAACTCCACACATTAGACAAATTGAACCTAACCAAAGGAAACTACGCAACACTAACAATGCACCGCCCTTCAAATGTTGACGATCCTATTATCTTCGAAGGTATTTTAAAAGCACTTCAAAAAATAAGTAATTCAATCCCAATTGTCTTTCCTATCCACCCGAGAACTCTAAAAATGGCCAAAGAGTTTGGATTACTGCACTATCTAAACGACGGGGATACTGTGAAAGGCATTTGGATAACTGAACCTCTGGGATACCTCGAGTTCCTTAACTTGAATATGAACGCAAAGATGGTCCTTACCGATAGTGGTGGTTTGCAGGAAGAAACCACTGTACTTGGAATACCCTGTATCACAATGAGAAATAATACTGAGAGGCCTATTACCTGTGAGATGGGTACCAACGTCATCGTAGGAAATGACCCCGAAAAGATACTACAGGCAGCAAATAAGGTCCTTAATAATGAATGGCACAAGGGGCAAATACCAGAAAAATGGGATGGCAAAGCTGCAACCCGTATCACTGAGTGGCTGGTGAGCACACAGTAGCCGCTAACACCTTCATGCCGTAATTCAAGTTATAACTTATACTTACCACCATCCCTATAACAATCATTTATCGATGGGATGGCGGTTGTGTATTTACTCACGTTAAAGGTTATAAACAACATTGGTCCACTCAAAAACGCCTAGCACTCCAACTGTCATACTACATCGCAGTATGACATTATCATCAGGTATTCCCAAGTAGTAACTTTACACTAAGAGCCCCGACACACCCTAACTACCTATTGCCGCTGTTTTTGTCAAAAACACACATTAAGATTGTAGCAACATTCTGTACAATTTTGATGAACGACAATCTCCATTTTCGCCATAAACATATGGTTTTTAATTCACCCAAAATGATTTACATAAATAGGTACATATACCCATTCCAATAAAGGCAGAAGTGTGTTAGACCACAGATTCTCGCTTGTATAAATTTACCATGGGTATAATTGCATATGCTTACTTTCGAAATGCGCATCATTCTTGTCTTTCTCGTCTCATTTTTTTCGGTGGTAGTGGTACTTCCCAAAATTTCGAGTATCGCGCAGCGCATTGGTCTGCTCGATCAGCCAAACGGACGAAAGGTGCACACCATGCCCCGCCCACTGGTCGGTGGTATTGGTATGGTCATGGCCGTTACCTTTACCAGTCTTGCCCTTATTCCAATAGTTGGTTTACGTGGTTATTTCCTTGGGTTGACTATTCTTCTACTCGTCGGCTTTTTTGATGATTTTCGAGAAATGGGACATCAGCAGAAGTTTATGGCCCAGATCATTGCCACCGGAGCCATGATCTATTTCAGTAAGGTGGCCCTTGTAACCTTTGGAGACCTTTTAGGAATCGGTTCTATCAATATCCCTGGCGGCAATGCTGTTATCTGGATTGTAACAATCTTTTGTGTTGTTGGAGTCACTAATGCGGTCAACCTGATTGACGGGCTTGATGGTCTGGCTGGAGGTTTATCTTTTATTGCCTTTATGTTTTTTGCAGCACACGCATCTTTTGCTGATAATCACACCTTGATGTTGCTCAACTTGGCACTGGCAGGAGCTGTGCTCGGTTTCCTCAAGTTCAACTGGTATCCTTCTGTACTGTTTATGGGAGATGCCGGCAGTCTTTGCCTTGGTTTTTCTCTTGCCTTTACGGCCCTTGCATTAACACAAGGACCAAACAGTGCAACAAGCCCTGTCATTGCCTTACTTATTCTAGCCGTTCCCATTACTGATACCATCATCGTCATGACTAAACGGATAATGCAGGGTAAAAGTCCATTTAAGCCCGACAAATCCCATCTGCATCATATTTTCCTGCGTTATGGAATGAATAGGACCAGAGCGGTCCAAACCATACTTACAATCAGCGTCTTCATTGGCGGATTGAGCCTATTAGGCCCAATCTATGGAGTGCGTGAAAGTTGGCTGTTTCTTCTTTACGGGATCTACTTCATCACCTACCTTGCTGCATCATTTTACATAGTTGGTGTCTTTCGCTATACCGTACGGCGAAGAAAGAAACGACAACATCTTGCCCGTTCTGATATGTTTTCACGTCTTTTATACGGCAGTTTTGATCATTTCAAAATGTTTAGGAAAGCGAAAAGATACAATGTCAATCTACCAATGCATTGTACAATACATGACGATGAACCTGCCGTGCGGGGACAGATCTTAAACATCTCACGAACTGGATGTATGATTAAGATGCCCGCGTTTGATGCTGAAACAGTATCTGTGAAGCTGGCTTGTAGTTTCCCCATTGGCGAAGAATTGATGAGTTGTACATTGGATTCAGAACACCTCTGGGCTGCGGACCAAGATGGCTTTTGCTATCATGGTTTGCGCTTTGCTGATTTAAGTGCTGAAACGAAAAAAACGCTTATCCTGTATCTTAATAGTATTCCAGCACATCATCACCACGAGGGGAGCCCTAAACATGCTACAGTGTAGTACTTGTAGAAAAAACAATATTTAGTATTATGAAGAGAAATTATGCATATAGAGCTTTTTTGATATATTAGAGAGACGATACTACATCAACATATTTTAATGAGTGAGTAGTAAAGACAGGAGAGGACAAGAAAATGAAGAGAATTATAGCATCACTTATCATCGTTTCACTATGGGTAACTGTGGCTCAAGCCGATTGGTTGAGTGACTTCAGCCAAACGTTTAAAACCAAAAATCTCGACGTGGCTGTCGACAATGCCGTAAAACAAGGTATAACCCCTGATGCCATTGTTGAGAACTGCCTTGGCATTAAAACTGTCAACCCACAAAACGTTGTGAAAGCCCTTTACTGCTCTGGTGTCAGTGGTCAGGATATTTACACTGCTACTCAAGCATACGGTGTTTCCGAACTGATAGTGTCAGCCGGTTTTAATAAGAGTATTGAAGAATGTGGTGACAGGGTCACCGATACCCAAGCTTACACCCCGGGCGGACGGCAGGGGCGTGGATTTGGTGGAGCAAACCGTGGACAACGTGGTAAGCCTAACGTGTCCCCTTCTACACCTTAATAGTTACAGCACTATTCAACTATGTATTCAGATCAGTCTTGATTCTTATAATTCAGGGCTGATCTGCTTTTTACTATATAACAAGCCCCAAAAATATTATCGCCTTTAGGAGCAATGATGAAAGGTATAGCATCGTTCATTACACTATGTCTACTTGTGCCAACTGCAGGGAACCTGCACGCCGCTGACAATCGGGTCATTGATATAAACGACATACGTATTGTGGCTGGCCCCCTCCCCGTTGAAGGCATTGATACCATGCAGGATATGCCCATGGGTCAGGGAGACACGAAAGAAGTGTCCCTGCTGCCAGAAGAGACCAGTGCGGCAGACGATAACCTTTTTGGCATTGAAGGCGGATACTTCCACCCGTATGTGAGTCTTGAAGGTGAATTTACCGACAACCTGTACAATGTAGATGATGACACGACCAGCAACTTCCTAACCACAGTCTCCCCCGGCATCTGGTTTACTCTACCACGTAAAACAATCATTCCCATAGAGATAACCCCACATAACACCGCACCAGGCGGATTATCACTCCAGGTTGGTGACTATGATGGTACTGATAGGTATCAACTCTATGCCTTGGCGGGTACTGACTTACTCTTCTACTCTGAGGATTCAGATCTCAACACAGCAGATGTTGGGCTTGAAGGTATGGGACGCTACAATATGGCAAGTGGTCTCTCGCTACAGCTTTTAGACAGATATTCCCTCGACCACGATGACTTTGGTTCAGGTGGTGCGACAGACGAAAACCTGCGTGAATTTCAAAGCAATATCGTAATGGGTACTGCTGACTGGGATATCACCGAAAAACTACGATTCAAAACTGATCTATCTAACTTTTATCTGGACTATGAGGACTCTATCAATGATTTCCTCGACAGGCAGGATAATACGGTGGACGTGTATGGAATTTTTAACTACAGCCCAAAAACATCATTATTTCTTGAGTATAAGTATACAGATGTTGCATACGATACCGCCACAGATAAGGACAACAACCAGAATTTCTACTACGGTGGTGTAAGCTGGAAAACAACTGAGAAGGTTTCCCTGCTCTTTAAAGCCGGTCTGCAACAGAAAGAATACGATACAGAAGAGACCAGTTATTCAGATTCTGACAATCTCGCACTTGATTTACAGATTCTCTATCGCTTCACTGAAAAGACCCAGGCAACACTTGATTTATACCATCTTAACGAAGAATCAGATAGTGCAGCGGCTTCTGAAAAAGAAGTGTTCGCTGTAGAACTTGGTTACACCCAGAAGTTCACAGAAAAGATTACCGGAAAACTTGGCCTGTTTTACGAAAACGCAGATTACAACCAATTGGATGGTGAAGACAGAACAGACGACACCTTTGAGGTGCGTCCTTCAGTCCAATACCTGTTCAAGGACTGGTTAATGAGCGAGCTTGGTTACAGCTTTGAGATGGATGATTCAACAGATGAAACTTTTGACTACAGCACAAACAGTGTATTTTTGAGTATCAACTTCGCACTCTAAGTACTATAGATAAAGTGGCGTAGGTTACAAATAATACCCCTCTTGGAAATTGATCTTTCCAGAGGGGTAAAGTGTTTTAAAAGACTATCCCAACAGAATACAAAGACATCCTTGATAATAGATCAATCGTGTAAAGAAAGAGTTGCTCCTCTCTACACTCTATTATATATTCTGAGGGGTTTTTATTCTTTATGTTTCAACCTTAACCTCACTTTTATGGAGTTGATTAGATTTGAAAGCTTTTCTATTTTTCAGTGTAACCTTATTCGCTTGTCTTCTCGGCTCTACTCTCTGGGCTGAGGATTATCTTGTGGGCCCTGGCGATGTTCTTGCCATAAGCGTCTACGACAATGACGATCTCACAACAAAGGTACGGGTGTCAACGTCCGGTACTATTGTTATGCCTTTACTTGGCCAAATTGAGGTGAAGGGTGTGACAGTTAATGCCATTACCGACAAAATAACGTCTTTGCTCGCTGACGGATATCTCGTGAATCCTCAAGTAAATATATTTGTTGAGGAATACGGGAGCAAGAAAGTTGTCATTTTAGGTAATGTTCGCTCGCCAGGCCTCATTAAGCTGAGCGGCCCAACCAACTTCCTTGAGCTTGTTTCCCGGGCTGGCGGTCTTGAAAAGGACGCGGGTGATACAGCAACTATTCAGCACAGAAAAACTGATGGTGATACCGCCGAGGTGATTGTAGTTGATCTGCTTGCACTTATCGAAAACGGTGATCTTTCCCAGAATGTCCCAATTCGTGATGGAGATACGGTCTTCATCTCGAAGGCCGGAATGTGTTTTATAACTGGACAAGTCAGAAAGGCTGGCACCTACTCTTGCGGCGACGGAACGAGTGTGCTGAGGCTTGTTGCTCTTGCTGGTGGGTTTACCGGTAAGGCTTCGAAATCGGGGATTAGGATTGTGCGGATTGTTGATAATGAGAAGACTGTTTTTAAGGATGTTGATCTCTACACACCACTCCTAGATAACGACGTAGTAGTAGTACCCGAAAGCTTCTTCTAATAAGAGTTGTTAAAAGACACCATATTCTTCGTTGTTGCAAAATTCTATATCCTTACGACGTATGAACTCATACGCCTAAAGAATATAGAATTTTGCACGCCTCGACTATGGAGTTTTTTCCTAACTCTTGGTTAATCCCAACTTTCCATTTTCTTGCTTTTTTTGCCATGACTTCTAAATAACGCACTAAATTACTTACAAAAACCAAAGATATAATAACGCAATGCAAACTACTTATACTGATCACGGGCCGGAAGAGTTTGAGGAACAGGAGATTCATCTGCGGGATTATTTGCGCATTATAGGTAAGCGCAAGTATTTGATCCTGACTGTGTTTGTTATTGTTTTTTTGGCCACCGCTATAAAGACGTTTACGACCACTCCTAGTTATACATCTGCTGCACAGGTGTTGATTGAAAAGAACTATGGCAGCAAGGGGTTGGATGATCCATATAACCGATATGAATCCGACTTTATCGATACTCAATCTGAGATTATACGAAGTGCGAATGTTGCTACAAAGGTTGTGGACAACCTGCAGCTTGCCAGCAGATACCGTCACTACTTTATTGATGATAGTGCAGAAGCTTCTTTTATCAGTACTCTTAAAAGCTATATCAAAAAACCATTAGAACCGGTTTTAGAGTTTTTGAAAAATAGTCCTGATGTTAGCAGCCAAACAACTGATGATTCTATCCTGAGTGGTGAACCTAAAACCGATGAAGAAATTATCAGTCATATTATTCGTGAAAATTTGACGATAAGTCCTTTAAAGAATACCAAAATAGTAAGTATATCCTATAGCCATAAAGACCCAGCAATGGCGCGACTTGTTGCAGAAGCGATTGTAAAGGCCTACATGGATGAAATGCTTGAGATAAAGCTTGCCTCATCCAGCTATTCTGTGAAGTGGATGACAGACAAGGCCCAGGTTGAGCGTGAAAAGCTTGAGCATTCTGAGCGAGAGTTGCAACGCTACATGCGGGACAATGACCTTGTGACAGTTGAAGACAAGCTCACTATTCTTCCTCAGAAATTGAGTGAGTTTGGTCGTCAGATTTCAAAAGCAGAAGCAGAAAAGAAGGAACTGCAAGACCAGCTCATCCAGATTAAATCAGCTGGAAAAGATCTCAATAAACTTGAAAGTATCCCAATACTTGCCTCAAATGCGGTTCTTAAATCCGTAAGAGACCGTATTTACACTACCGATCAATCCATTCAGGAGCTTTCTCAAAAATACGGTCCAAAGCACCCGAGAATGATCAAGGCAAATGATGAACTGCGCATTTTAAATGATGAAAAGCGCCATGAAATTGATCGTATCCTCTCCTCTATCACCAATTCTTACGATCTGGCTGCCTCAAAAGAGAAAAGCATGAAGGAACTCCTTGCCCAGACTAAAGGAGAAATGCTGAACTCTAATGAAAAGTATATGCAGTACAAGATAATGAAGCGGGAAGTAGACAGTAACCGCGTCATGTATGAGACCCTTCAGGACAGCATCAAGAAAAAGGGGGTCACCGGTCAGTCACAAAGTGTTAACATCTGGGTGATGAAGAAGGCGGAAGTCCCTGAGTTCCCTGCCAAGCCAAACAAAAAGCGGAATTTACTCCTTGGAATTATACTTGGTCTCTTTGGTAGTGTTGGGCTCGCCTTTTTTATTGAGTATCTTGATAACACGGTTAAAGATGCGCAGGAACTGGAAGATAAATTTGGTCTGACTGTACTTGGTTCCATTGAAGAGATGAGGGACAAGGACAAGCATATCGAGTCCTTTATTGTTAAAAACCCGCTCTCTCCCCTAGCTGAGAGCTACCGGCTTATCCGTTCCGGCTTGCTACTCTCTTCTGCGGAACGGCCACCAAAAACCATGCTCGTCACCAGTATGAACGCAAATGAAGGTAAAACATCCACCACTGCAAATATTGCACGTATTCTCGCCCAGGGTGGAAGCAGTGTTCTGATTATTGACTGTGACCTTCGCAGGCCCCGTATGCATGAGGTGATGGGAATAAACAATGAGATTGGCTTAAGCTCTTTTCTCTCGGGTACAACCGAAGAAGATATTGTTAATAAAATAGATGAGGAACATATCTACGTTATTACTTCCGGCCCCATCCCCCCTTCCCCTGCTGAGCTACTTGATTCTGCTAAGATGAAACAGCTACTGAGTGATTTGTCGGCAAAATACGATTTTATCCTGCTCGATTCGCCACCTGTTCAGAGTGTGACAGACAGTTTAGCACTGAGCCAGTATGTTGATGGAACAATTGTTGTTGTGCGTGCTGGTAAGACAACAAATGAAGATCTTGAAAGCGGAATGAAGAAGCTTCATGATGTACGGACGCGCTTTCTCGGCTTTGTTCTTAATGGGATGAAGAGTCAGGATATGGGGAAATACTACTATGGGTATAGTAGTTATTATAAAAAGGATAATTCATAATGTTCAGATACTTTATACTGAAATAATACTAACTGATTTCCCATGCACAGCCAATAGAGGATTAAACGTAGCTATCAGGAAACTGACAAACACTCTACTAAGCAAAACAGATAATTTAATAACTCATCTACTGAAGTCTACCCCACCACACTTCCGCTTATTCGGAGAATAGGAATCACATTCCGACAAAAAGGACATATTTGGAAGTAAGAATAACAGTTTTTTTTATCAATATTTTTTTCCGTCTTTATTTCAAGCACTTAAGAACTCGCACTACATTACCTGACTAGTGGTGTTAATATTGCATATATTTAGTTAGAAATTCAACGATTAATTAATTTGTACTTACACATAACAAAAGAGTACATATTGATTACAGATTACTGACCATTTTATAAAGGATATGAAATATGAAAAAGAGTTTATTTTTATTAGTATGTTTATTTTTATTACTTAGCACAGCTAACAACCTCTTCGCGACAATGATCTCTGCAACGGCTTTAGGTAATTCAACCCCAGTTGCGACCACTACCGCAGACACACTTTTAAACAATGATTTTACCATCACAGGATCTGTGGGTACAAGCGTTGGCGATGGAATCAACGAATATACTACATGGACATTTGACTTCACATCGGACACAAATTATTATGATGATTTTGCTTCGGAAACATTAACTTCAGCTTGGTTAGAATTATACTTAACGCCTACTGACCCCTATATTTCAACTGATTCAGTTAGTATCACTGGACTAACAGGTATTACAGCAGGTATTCAATCCTTACCTGTTGGATCGCTCGGATATATAAATATCGATTTAATGAATTTTTATTCACCAGGCAACATTATGGGTAGTCTTAGTGCTCTGGGAGGAATTGGAATGCTCTACGAAGATGATGCAATTCTTTCCCAAGCAACATTGACCTTGACAGCTGCCCCCGTACCTGAACCAGCGACTTTACTCCTTTTTGGAGCTGGCCTAACTGGACTCGCTGCTTTTTCCAGAAAAAAGAAAAAATAATATAAGTTATTATTCGAAATATCAAGGCAGAGGGCTTTTATGACTCTGCCTTTTTTTATTTTTCATGCGAATATACTGTTTCTGCGCTTACAAAATCCTTCCCCTCACATCCCTACTCTAACACGAATTGAGATAGCTTCGACTAGACTATGAACATTGCACATGTACTCTATCTCTTCATTCTTATCTTCGCTCCTTTGGCGTTTGCATCGGCTGAATTATGGTCGATTAGTACTGTTGAGGTGCTGACGGGTTTTGCTGCTGTTTTGTTTTTTGGTTCCCGATTATTTTCTAAAGAACCCCCTGTACGAGTTCCTGGGTTAATACCGCTTTTTCTATTGCTGCTTTTTATGTTGTTACAGTTAACACCTTTGCCAGCAGGTATCGTAAAGATCATTGCACCGGCATCATTTGATGCCTATGAGCCAGTAATCTCGCTTGGTGGTGGCAACTGGATTCCCCTGACTATTAATCAGGATGCTACTCTACAAGAATTTTTACGGATTGGTTGCTACAGTCTTTTTTATATCCTCACAGTGCAATTGTTGAGTGTGCAAGATCACTTGAAAAAGACGGTATATGTCGTAATTTTCCTGGCTGCAGCCATTGGCTTACTAGCAATCATTCAGCGGGTAGGATCTCCTGACAAGATTTACTGGTTTAAAAACGTACCCGACAATGCATCACCTTTTGGTCCTTGGGTCAATCCAAATCAATTTGCCGGATTTATGGAGATGCTCTGCCCTATTGCGCTTGGACTCTTTTTGTTTTTTAAGCCCAGGTTCTCACCAGATGAATCATTGCGCTATAAAATAGTTAACTTTTTTACCATGCCCAGTAGCAATCTCCATATGTTTCTTGGTTTTGCTGCTTCTCTTATGTTTTTATCTGTCTTTGTCAGTCTTTGTCGCGGAGGGATTTTAACAATTACCTTCGCTGTTTTTATCTTCCTGCTACTCCATAGCATTATTAAGGCAAAACAGGGACAGTCAGCAATTTTTGCCATTATTGGTTGTGTTGTAATAGCGGTGTCCTGGTTTGGCTGGGATTCTGTCATTGCTGAGTTTAATAAAAGTATAACTTCTGAAGGCAACCTGAGAGACGGCAGATTTTTTATCTGGGAGGACACACTTCGTATCTTTCAATCGTTTGTCTTTTTTGGTGCTGGCTTTGGCACCTTTGTTGACATCTTTCCTTCTTATATGAGCTTTTCTAGTTTTGGGGTTATCGATCACGCCCATAATGACTATCTGGAACTCCTCACAGATGGTGGGATCATTGCCTTTGGCCTTGCGGCTTGGTTTGTTCTCTCTGTTATAGAGCATGGATGGTGGATGATACGAGCAAGAAGAGATCAATACGCTGTGCTGATCGGTATTGGTGCTCTTACTGGAATACTCACCATGCTTATGCACAGCGTTACAGATTTTAATATGCACAATGGCGCTGTCGGCCTGTATTTCTTCTTCTGCTGCGGATTGCTTATAACAGTGACAAATATTCGTTTTGTATACTGTGAGACACAAACCCTATTAAACAAACAATCTACAAACAGAACAAAGTACTATCTGATCTTTGCCGTCTGCTTTACAGCACTGACGTGCCTTGTGCAATTCAGATCACTACTTGCGCAGACGAGCTACAAGAAGACAGCAAATATCTATGTGAGTAGTCGTCTTAACGCAAACCTTATCGAGAAACTAAGAAATAGTCTCAACTATGCCATAGCACTTGCTCCTCTTAATGACTTCTACACTTATAAACTAGGAGCGATTGAGAACGTATTTGAAAATAAAGACGATGCTTTAGAGCTTTTCTTGCGCTCAGCTCGCCAAAACCCTATGTATGGCTCTACTATACAAAGTATAGGTTTACTTACTGATGATCCCAAACAGACAGAGCTATTACTTAAAAAGGGCTATGAACGTGGTCTCGACGATGATGAACTTGCGTTGAACTTTGTAAAATATCTTCTCACAAAAGATCAACGCAATGATGCTGCTACAATAATGGCCAAACGTTTACAGAAGAATCCTGGACTTATTTCTGTACTTGCACATCAGTTTGAAGCATTTTCTTTTACACGGGAGGAAATTGCTCTCGTATTATCTGATTCGACGGATAGTTGGGTAAAGTACGGTTCACTCCTAGAAAAAGCCAACAATCTTGAAGACGCAGAATTTTACTATAGATCTGCCTTGGAGAGATTGGCTGCAGAAGATACAATTAAGCCACAATGGTTCCAGCAATTGATAGGTTTTTATCAGAAGAATGGGAAACCAGATTTGTCGCTCTTGATTTTACGACAGGCTATGGAGGTTCTCCCTGATTACATTCCATTTCATTTACAGTTGGGTGATTACTACCGTAAGGAAGGTATTAGTTTCCGGGCTAAAGAAGAGTATGAACGGGTTTTGATGCTCCAACCTGGGCATAGGACTGCTGAGAAGAGGTTGAGACAAATGGGGCTGGCGGATTCTTATTAGTGCCTTACAACAGTACGATTCTTTAACCACAAAGTATCTCCACATCTCATTAAATACTAAGGTTTCACCCCAACCCCAAGGCTCTTATCCCTATGAACTAGTCAAATAACATTGACGCATTACGTCACACGTAATAGAATGTATGTATGATTAAATCCTTTAAATGCAAAGAAACTGAAAATCTCTTTAACGATAAAGATATTAAACAATTCAGAAGTATTTCAAAAAAAGCACGTATGAAACTGGAAATTCTTAATGCAACTATCTCTTTAGATAGTTTGAAAATTCCACCTGGAAACCGCTTAGAAGCATTAAAAGGCAAAAGAAAAGGACAGTATAGTATAAGAATCAGTTCTCAATGGCGAATTTGTTTCAAGTGGGCAGATGGAAATACATATGAAGTTGAGATTGTAGATTATCATTAAGGTGAACAATATGGCAAAAAAACTAACTCCAATAACACCAGGTGAGATCCTTTTAGAAGAATTTCTTGATCCAATGGAAATTTCGCAAGCCAAGCTTGCTAGAGATATAAACGTGCCTCCCAACCGGGTAAACCAAATAATAAACGGTAAACGTGAAATAACCACAGATACGGCATTAAGATTAGGACAGTACTTCGGAATAGAACCTGAATTTTGGTTGAATCTCCAAATGCGATTTAACATGAAAATTGTACAGGAGAAAACTGGTAAACAAATTGAAAAAGAGGTAAAAAAATACATCTCACCCAACAATCAAATTGGTCCTACACCTGCATAAAAAACATATCAAAAGGCGCTCAACACTACTCCGTTGTACTCCGCTACTTGCTTCTTGCTTCTTGCTTCTTGCCTGCTTAGCGCGGGATAAGACCAATAACAAATTTTTTTTCATGTGAAGCATGAAAAATTTCTATTGATCTAATCTCCAATATGTTTCTCAGTGAACTGGGCCATAAGTTCGTGAATGTTATAGGGTGGGCGGACCTTGAAGTAGTGGTCGACAATGGCGTGGCCAATTTCGTGGGCGATGACTCTGAGCTTAGTGTCATTAACAGATATATAGATTGTCTTTTCTTTCAGAGAGTAATAGGCAATATGGTTGGCCTTTTTACCGTACTTGCTCTTATACATGTTCGCCACGTCTTTACGTTTGCCCAAAAGTACGACTGTTATATGCAGATTAGACGGAAACATGTCCAGCACAACTTCTGCTTTTTCAATCAGAACATCAAGCTTTGCAATAACCTCATCCTGAACAGTGACGATGTTTTTCTTACGCAGGTAGTATCGTAACTTACGGTTTAAAACGAGTTCATCGTTAAAGTCGTGCAAGAGTTGCTTATTACTGTAGCGCACGGTGACATATCTGCTCTGGAGCTGGGCCCATGATTCAACGGGAACCAGCACAACCAGTATCAAAAACATCAATATGCGAAGGAATCTTCTATTCATTCCTGGTCGTAAAATAGTTGCAACGTGTGGAGACTTTACGATTATGTTCCTGCATTGACCAACATAGGCTCGAAAGCTGTTGCTTCTCTTCATCCGGCAGGTCCAACTTGGACACCTGTTTAATTAGTATATGAAGAGCCTCTGAGTGTTGGCTAATATCGTTCATCGATCGAAATAACAGACTGTTAAAATCGTTAATTTTTTGTGCCAACTCCTTTCCTTCATCTTTGTCACGTAACTTGATCACGGTGTCTAGTTTGCCCTTTTGCATGCTATCAAGAGTGGCTTCAAAACGGTATAAAGGACCAACAACTCTATGGGAGAGATAGAGGGCTGCAAAAATAATAAACCCACCACCAATGATGATAATAAGCCAATTAGCGGTCAGTAACTGCTTGAACAACATCATCGGGGTCTGCCCTAGCTGCAAGTCCTGATTAGAGTATGAGATAGTCAGCGAATCCGCAGAGAGCATTCCCAGTATCACATTAAATAACAGACCAATTACTGCGACAAATAAGAAACAGCTGAGGATCAACTTCCCCTGATATTCTCTTTTTATAAAATACTTTCTGCGTTTAACCGTTTTCCCCATGGCCTGTTTATCCGTTGTGAATGGTTATAGATGCCTTGTTGCGTAATTCGTAGAGCCAGTTATCGATCTGCTGCTGTTGCTTATATTCCTCAAGCATTACCTTTACATGCTCTCTGGCTGGTAGTGTCGTGATAATGTCACTTACCTCCCCCACCTTTTCCAACCTGATTGCATACTGCTCGTTACCTGTATCAAACGTAACAACGTGTTCTCCAGGTTTGAGGCTTGAAAGGAGAATCTTCATAGGCTCTGCCAGATCGTCAAAGAGGACTTCATTTTCAGATGCTGGAACATCTGTAGGTATCTGAACTTTGTTATCTACAAACGGCAATCTTAAAAACGTTACTGTCTTACCAAAATAAGAAAGATATGTGTCAACCTCAGCATCAGTAATTTGGGTGGTTGGTTTACTATACTCGCGATCCATGAGAGTTTTGATAAGTGACTCTTCATAAAAGGTTTTAAGAGATATACGAAAGCTCTCTTCCTTATCAAGATCCTGTTGTTGTGCTTCTTGAATGAGCAGCTCGCGAGTTATCGCAGAGTCAAGGAGCTCCGCGTACTCTTCACTGTGATAGCCATTCTTCTCGCCTGCCGTCTCGACCCTGTTTTTAGCAAGGTTGTGCCCATTTACAGTCACCGCTACATTGGTTATATCCGCAGCCTTTTCAGGCCAGATAAAATAGAGTGTAACCGACGCCGCTGCGCAGATAATGACGAGTATTGTGATAATATACTTCATATTAAATTTAGCTTTTGACAAGTTTAGGTTATGGCATCTGAAAAAGGTGGTAAAAAAATCACGAACTCTTGATCACTTCACCCTCTTTCTTTGTTCCAACTCATTATTTCAATCTCTGTTTGATTTATAACAAAATTGATCAGTTATAGACAGGTGCGACTACAGCATATCGTAAATATTTGTGTAAATGCAAGCGGATCAGATCATCAAAGATGCTTTTCAGTTGTTATTTTTGGATATGCGTAATGATATACAACACATTCCGCCATTCCAACCTTGTTATCTCCATCCACACTAGCAAAAGAGCAGAGTACAATGATAGTTGCAATTTTTCCGACGAAACGTTATTTTATGCGATTTCACATTTTCATATATACAGGTCAAATGGACCCTATCCTAAGGTTTGTATCTATTAACCAACCTCATCAGCCGGACACAATATGCTTAACTATAAACAACGACAATTAGCCCTCAAAGAGAACCCTGAAAAATGGCTTATTACCGGTGTTGCCGGCTTTATTGGCTCTAATCTTTTAGAGACCTTACTCAAGTTAAATCAAAATGTGGTTGGTCTGGATAATTTTTCGACAGGATTTCAACATAATCTCGATGAAGTTGAGCAACTGGTCACCCCTGAGCAATGGAAACGATTCAAATTTATTAATGGTGACATCTGTTCAATTGATGACTGTAACGTAGCCTGCAAGGGAGCTGACTATGTATTACACCAGGCAGCCCTTGGCTCTGTACCTAGATCGATAGTTGATCCTATTACAACGAATGCAAATAATATAAGCGGCTTTCTCAATATGTTGGTGGCTGGTCGCGATGCGAATGTTAAACAATTTGTCTATGCTGCATCAAGTTCCACCTATGGTGATCACCCCGACTTACCCAAACAGGAAGATATAATCGGCAATCCACTTTCTCCTTACGCCGTAACCAAACTCGTCAATGAGTTATATTGTTCTGTCTTTGCGAAGACATATGGTTTTAATCCGATTGGGCTACGATATTTTAATATCTTTGGCCAGCGTCAGGACCCAGATGGTGCGTATGCAGCCGTAATCCCCAAATGGTTTGCAGCTTTACTCAAAGATGAAACCGTCTTTATCAATGGGGATGGCGAAACCAGTCGGGATTTCTGTTTTATTGATAACTGTGTCCAGGCAAATATTATGGCCGCAACGTCTGACAGCAAAGAGGCAAGCAATCAAGTCTATAATGTCGCCTTTGGTGAGCGTACAAGCCTGACCGAACTCTTTATGCTTATAAAGGATCGCGTCGCTCCCGTCCACGCAGAAGCTGCAACAGCTAAACCTACCTATCGCGATTTCAGAGCAGGTGATGTTCGTCATTCACTGGCGGATATAAGTAAGGCCAACAATTTAATTGGGTATTCTCCGGAATACTCGATTTCTGCAGGATTAGATCAGGCTGCTCAGTGGTATATTGAAAGATTTCTCTAAATGGCGTCGTAAAAAGTCCGATCTACTTCGTTGTAGGTTTTTGACAGGAACTTGGCTATACATATGGTATGCCAAGTGTCTGTCAAAAACCTACGCCTCGTCTATCAAACTTTTGAACTTAGCCATCGGGAGTTTCGCTAGACCTTTTTGCGAGTTCATCAACATTTGAGGCCTTGAACGTTTATGTAACACTCTTACCTTAACTAAGAGCAGTAACAATTGATTAACCCATACTACTTTGGACATTTATCTTGAATAAAATAGCACTTATAACCGGAATCACTGGACAGGACGGAGCATATCTTGCTGAATTACTTCTTTCTAAAGGATATGAGGTCCATGGCATTAAGAGAAGAGCCTCTCTTTTTAACACTGACCGTATTGACCATCTTTACCAGGGCCCTGATGAGAAAGACCGAAAGTTCGTTTTGCACCATGGAGACTTGACTGACTCTTCCAGCCTTATCCATATTATAGGAAAGGTTCAGCCAGATGAAATATACAACCTGGCCGCACAGTCACATGTTGCTGTTTCTTTTGAAGAACCTGAATACACAGCTAACTCTGATGCCCTTGGCACCCTGCGGGTTTTAGAGGCCATACGGATTCTGGGACTGACCAAGAAAACTAAATTTTATCAAGCGTCAACGTCTGAACTTTTTGGTGATGTACAAGAAACGCCACAGACTGAAAAGACCCCTTTCTACCCCCGTTCACCCTACGCCGTTGCTAAAATGTACGCATACTGGATTGTAGTAAACTACCGGGAAGCATACGGGATTTTTGCGTGTAATGGCATTCTCTTTAATCATGAATCACCACTTCGTGGAGAGACATTTGTTACCCGTAAAATAACCAGGGCACTTGCCAGGATTCATCTCGGCCTGCAAGATTGTCTCTATTTAGGTAACATGGATGCCAAACGAGACTGGGGCCATGCAAAGGACTACGTTCAGATGCAGTGGCTTATGCTACAGCAAGATGAGCCGGATGATTTTGTGATTGCAACTGGAGAACAATATTCAGTAAGAGATTTTGTAGATGCTGCTGCCCAAGAACTTGGCATTACAATGCGCTGGGAAGGCACTGCAATGGATGAGGTTGGGATTATTGACACTATCGCTGTAGAGAATAAAGTGACCTGGTTTAAACCGGGTCAGGTCGTTGTCCGAGTTGATCCTCGATATTTTCGTCCCACCGAGGTCGAAACCCTGCTCGGTAATCCCGCTAAGGCAAAAGAAAAACTAGGCTGGACTCCAACAACCACATTCAAAGAGCTCGTTTGTGAAATGATGAGGTGTGATCTTGATCTCGCCCAGAAGGATGAACTCTGCAAACGTGAGGGATTTACTGTTCTTAATCATCATGAATAGTCTATCTTAAAATATGTCCTAAAAAGGCCAGTCACTTATTTAGTGACTGGCCTTTTTTAGAATATCACGCCCCATGTCCGCATCTTTGATGCTTTTTCTCAAGTTCCCAGATACACCTCTCATTGAGATTGACAGTGCTAATGTGAATAAGAATGAGCAGAATGACGAATCTTGGGTATTTGAAATAGTTCGAATGATGTGTTGAAAATCGGTTCTGATGCTGGTATACAGTGGATTCAAAAATGATTGGTCCCGTAGCTCAGGGGATAGAGCACGAGATTCCTAATCTCGGTGTCGCTGGTTCGATTCCAGCCGGGATCACCATTCATTTCTCAATCACTTACCTTAAGTACTTTCCAATACTGCCTTTTTGGTAGGTCGTCAATTTTAAAAACCGAGTTGATGAGCTAAGCAATTAACTCACCTCACCATTTGGAAAAAGAGTTTCACCATCCTTCAATGAAGTAGTCGGATACGCTGTTTCTTTCACACTTCCACTAATTACGCAATTTCTACCGATCTTCTGATTTGCAGGCACTTCAGCCCTTTTACCTACAAGGGTAATCCCCGTATAGAGGTGGCTCGGCTTGAGTCTGTTCGCTTCCTTAAAATTCTCGCCATGGCCAACCACTGCATATTCACCAACGGTTACCCGTTTATCGAGTATTGCAAGGTCAACGGTTGCACCCTTTCTGATGACACAATCGTCAAAAATAATAGAATTATTTACAGTGGCACCTTCCTCCACGATAACTCCCTGTGCAAGTACAGAATTAATCACAGTACCCTCAATTTTACTACCGGCTGACACAAGGCAGGTATCCAGAGTACAATTCTCACCAAAACGAGCAGGTGCTCTATCATTAACTCTAGTACCTCCCTCATGGTTCGTCCTAATTTCCCATTTTTGTGGTGAAAACCCGCTATCTTTTCTCAACACATCCATATTGGCTTCCCAGTAAGCCTGTATTGTTCCAACATCCCGCCAATATCCATAAAATGGATAGGCAAAAACATTATCCTCTTCAATAGCTCGCGGCAAAATATGCATGCCGAAATCGACCTCAGACTTATCACGTTTCAAACTATCCAGAAGATACGAATAGTCAAAGACATAGATTCCCATGGAAGCAAGATTAGTTCGTGGTTCCTTTGGTTTTTCTTCCCACTCTATAATTCTATCGTGCTTATCAACAATTCCAGAACCAAACTGATATATTTCACTCCGTGGCACAACCATCATAGCAACAGTTACATCAGCACTTTTGGAGCGGTGGAACTCTATCATGGCATCAAAGTCCATATTATAAATATGATCCCCGGAGAGAATAACCACTTCGTCGGAAGGATTTGCTTCTAAAAAATCAATATTTCGCCGTACTGCATCAGCAGTTCCCTTATACCAGTCTGACTCACTCTCACCAGTACGTGGTGGCAAAATTGAAATACCTCTGTTTCTACCTGAGAAATCCCAGGCATCCCCCATGCCGAGATGATCCATAAGCGAAAGAGGTTTGTACTGTGTAAGAACTCCGACATTTTTCAGCCCTGAGTTCATCACGTTACTCAAACTAAAATCGATGATTCGATAAATACCTGCAAAGGGCACAGCTGGTTTAGCACGTTTTTCGACAAGAATATTAAGCCTGCTACCGACGCCACCTGCCAGGATAAGAACCAGGGCTTCTTTTGCTCTTTTCATTGAAGATCCTCCCCTGAATTTACATGATCAGGCCAGACACGATCAGGTCGATTTGGCTGGATCACAGCCCCCTCACCTATCTCTGTGTTTTCAGGGATTGTATTCTTCCAACCAATAACAGTTACCGGAGTGTGTTGTTCACAAATTTCCGGACCAACTTTTACCTTATTTTTAAAAACATTATCCACATCGGAGACAACCTTATTGAGCCGGCATTCTCTCCCTACAATATTATTGTAAAAGAGTATGGAGTTTTCAACAACAGCCCCTTTTTTTACATGAACTCCTGGAAAAAGAATTGAATTCCTCACTGTTCCGCCTATCTTACAACCGTTATATATAAGAGAGTTAGCAACCGTCGCCTTCTCACCAAACAGGGCTGGCTCATTGCCCCTTATATTTCGTTGGTCGAGATTGGTGCGAAAATTCCATTTTTCAAGATCTATCGCCGGATCTGAACCGAGCATATCCATACTAGAGTGCCAATATTCATCCATCGTTCTGGTGTAGCCCCAGTAACCGTGGAATTTATATCCATATATTTTAAGATTCTGCTTAAGAAGTAAGGGGATTATATCAAGTCCGAAATGATACGAGTCACCTTTATGATTTTCCTCAAGAGCCTGGTATAAAACTTCCGGCTTAAAACAAAGAATTGTCATTGATGCCCAATTAGACTGTGGTTCAGCAGGTTTTTCCCAATAATTTAATATTCTTCCACCACGAGAATCAGCAACTGTTTCTTCAATTTCAGCAAGGCCAAAACGGTGCGCATCAGACTGTGGCACGCGCGTAAAAGCTATGGTTAAATCTGCGTCTTTTTCTGTGTGGTAATCGATCATATCCTGATAATCCATATTATAGACATGATCACCTGATAGAATAAGGATCTCTTCTGGGGCGTGGTAACGTATAAAATCAAGATTTTGGTGGATAGCGTCCGCTGGACCGCGATACCAGTCCCCTCCCTGTGCCCCTTGAGAGGGAGGAAGGATTGATAACTTTCGATAGCGACCAATCATATCCCAGGCCGCACCTGTACCAATATGATTAATGAGGGAGTAACTTCGATACTGACTGAGGAGAGCAATTTGCTCAATTCCAGAATTAAGTAAATTGCTCAGAGGAAAATCTATAACACGTCCGAGCCCACCAAACGGGACCGCCGACTTGGGGCGGTTAGACGTCAGGACATTAAGCTCATTGACCCTACTTCCAGCCAAAATCATGGCCAGTGTAGTTGGCTTCAACATACACCCACCTCCTAAAAGGGAACGTTGCGAATAAAAAGTGAGAATTTCAACAATTCATCTCTACTCTTACCTCAATTATTTCTCATGCTTGCATGGTAAAAGAAATATGAGGTATTCGCAACCTTTCGACCTGGCTTAGAGGCCGATTTTCTAGATATGACGCTTAATAAAACGTTTAAGTGTATCTGAAGTGAACTCCTTGTCTCCAAGGTTAAGGTTCTTTAGAGGAACCTCGGCTCTGGCAGCACCTTTATGACCACCGGCAGAACCAATGGAGCCAAAGATTTTATCTGCTAATTTTCCGGCACTTTTGCGATACCCGTCACTACGGAAGATAACGATGAGCTTTTCACCATGAATGCCTGAGACAAAGACCCAGTCAATGCCGCCTACATGGTTTAAAAAGTCCGCAACAATAACCAAGACGTCAGGGCTTCTTACCCGACCAACATGACTATAATACCTTCCTTTGGAATATTTGAGTTCCGCAAGAGCAATATTAAAATATTTCAATTCTGAACGACGGAGATCTGTCAGCTCGAATTTCCTAACCAGATCGCGATTGGCAATATTAAAAAGATAGCGAAACGAGATACCATCGGCCAAAACAGATTTTTGTTCAAAATTCTGTGTATCGACTTTTATCGCGTAAAAAAGGGCTGTTGCAAGTGCTACTGAAGGTTTCATACCAGCCGCACGTAAGTATTCAACAGCCATGGTCGCAGTCGCGCCATAATCTGGTCGAATATCTACAAAATCCGCATCCCAGTCACCACTTATGGGGTGATGGTCAATAATGGCGTCAATTTTTATTTTTTCAAAAGATGGGAGATGATCTGGTTGTGAATCAACCATAACTTTTTTACTGTAATCACCAACCTTGACATCTTTGAGGCGTTGAAGAGGAATTCGTATTCTCTTGACCATTTCCTGGTTGTTAAGACGTCTGATTTCATTGGGGTGCGTAATGGTCACACTCTTTACGCGATACCTCAAAAGACGCTTTACAGCAAGTGCAGTAGCCAATGCATCCGGATCAGCATTAATGATGACTAAAACTTCATCTTCTTTTTCAAAAACCTGCCAGAAAGCATTCAATCGATCCTTGGCGGTATTTTTATAAGTTTGATTACAAAGATTATTATTATTACTTTTTTTTCGTTTTGGTGCCATATACGGTAACAGTGACCTTTAGTACAAAAAGACGGATATCATGTTAAAATCCCCGACATAACATCATGCCGAGCAGCTGCATCCATTGCTGTAATCGCAAGCACACCATCTCTCTTACTCATAGTAAAAAAAGAAAGGGTGGTTCCAACACAACCTAAAAGCCAGCCACCTCCAGTAAAGATAAGCTCTGTTTTATCGCTTAACTACGAGCACTAACAGAACAGTTAAATACCGTCAAACGCCTATAATAACTTATACTTTCAGAATCTGACAATACTACAGCGAAGTTTACACTATACCATATCATAAAAAAAAATTGCAAGAGATTGTAATAATCACTCTCCTTAGGACAAGGTGTTCTTGACGCATATTACCCATACATGTTACCTACTTTCAACAGGTACCTAAATCTTGCATGTCCAACACGAAAAAATGTTTTCAGTTATATTTTTTCATGGGTAGCATTAAAGAACATTTTTCCAATACTGGCCACCCTTCGGGCTTGCCGATTTCACCGAATCTGCTTTGTTTGCGTACACTTGAAGTACTACAGTACGTCTGCGTGTACGCCGTCTCGCAAATTCGGTAGGTAGCGCAGACTCCGAACTTGGCAATTGCAAAAATCAGGTAATACAGTAATTGTAATAACCGACCAGATCAAAATGCGCAATACTCACGTCAAAGGTGATAGCCGGTGTCTCTGAGATATGCGTAAATCATGCCACAATGGCACAAATTTCGGCTCTGACGTAACAAAACATGGAAATAATTTTAGCTATTGCGTTAGGTGGTGGCCTCGGTGCTCTTATGAGGTACGGAGTCGGTATCGGTGTAGACAAAATGCTCACCGTTAATTTCCCCATGGGCACCCTCACAGCAAATCTAATAGGCTGTCTTCTCATTGGATTTTTCTGGTGTATTTTTGATAAAGTGCAGATTTCTCATGAATTCAGGTTATTTCTTTTTACCGGATTCTTAGGAGGTTTCACCACATTTTCAACTTTTGCCCGGGAAACTGTACAATTTTTAAAAGCTGGAGAACTGCTCCAGGCTTTATCCTATATGATGGTGAGCAATATTTTAGGTATGTCTATGGTCATTTTAGGCTTCTATATCTGCCATCGTCTTTTTCGTTCGTAAGGGTACTACGTGAATCTGCTGAATCGATATCTTCTCAAACAGTTTTTCCTCTACTTTTTTACTGTAAATGCCGGCTTCGTCGCCATTTACCTTCTTGTAGATTTTTTCGAAAAATTTGATGACTTTAGTAATGCCGGAAAGCCACTCTCAATGGCCCTACAATACTTTATTCTCACAATCCCATCTATCGTTGAC
>JBLHNU010000001.1:0-228246 GCA_047622095.1 Desulforhopalus sp. | reverse complement strand
CTAATATTCAAGTTGATTTGTCGAAAGTAAAGGCTGAAAGTCTTGCTGCAGGTGCCGATCCTATTTTGAACGTTCCTGTGACTCAAGCAGTTGTCTATGGCTGGTACGATAACGAGCTGGGTAGCTATACCAATATGTTGGGTGACCTCGTCGTTCATGTAAGCGAGGAAATGTTATAGTAAGGTTATGTACATAAGAAATATGGTCGAGGCAGATGTTACCGCTGTACAATGTCTCGAGCAACAGACACTCTCTCCCTGGTCTCTGCTTTCGATTCGAGAAGAATTGAACCAGAAACTGGGTGAGATGTTTGTAGCAGAGGTAGAAGTAGGATCTGATTTCACCCCTGAGATAGTAGGTTGGTGTTCTACTAGGTTGATTGCCCCAGAAGCTGAACTGCTTAAAATCGCGGTGGATCAATACTCACGTAGAGCCGGTATAGCTACAGCACTTCTCAGTCATCTCACACGGTTTCTCTCCCAAAGAAGCATTGAATTGCTCTTTCTTGAAGTTCGCTCACAAAATCATAGTGCATTGAGTTTTTATATAAAGAGTGGTTTTTTACAGATTGGTGTAAGGGCAGGGTATTATTCAAACCCGAGCGACAGCGCTTTAATATATCAAAAAATATTGTAAGAACCTTTGGGCGATCACCTCTGGAATAGTAAAGCCAATAGAATGAAATCTATACTGGAGATACAGTTTGACTTAACGAGAGTTCTTTGAAGGGTGTCTTCTAATGCTGCTGTGTAAAAGCAGGTGGGGCACGAAGTATTTCTATATTGCTGTATGGCTACTGGTGGATGAGCAATTTTTACAATTGATGGAGGGAAAAAACTCTTTGGGGTTGAAGTCCTTTCAAATTAATAAATATCGTGGAGTACAGGATGGCAATACGTAAGGCACTGATGGCCGGGAACTGGAAAATGCATACTAATGCTGCTGAGGGCTGTAAATTGGCTGTTGATGTTGCAAATACGTGTGAAAGATATGACGACCGAGAGGTTTTAATTGCTCCACCTTTTACAATTATGAGTGATGTTGCTTATGCGCTAAAAGAAAGTTCAATAATTATTGCTTCTCAGAATGTGTGCTGGGAGGAGCAGGGAGCCTTCACTGGAGAAATTTCACCAGCCATGGTTAAAGATGTTGGTGGTACAGCTGTCATAGTTGGTCACTCAGAGCGGCGTCAGATCTTTGGAGAAACCGATGAAATGGTCAACAAGAGAGTGAAGGGCGGTTTAGCTTTTGATCTCATGGTGGTTTTTTGTATTGGAGAGACTCTTGAAGAGCGTGAAGAGGGTAGAACCTTAGCTGTGCTACAGGAACAGGTAACAAAAGGCCTTGCTGATGTCAGCGCAAAAGATATGGCTCATGTTGTTGTAGCCTACGAACCTGTTTGGGCTATTGGTACCGGAAAGACTGCATCCAAAGAGCAGGCTCAGGAGGTTCATGCTTTTGTAAGAGGTATTATTGAAAAAAAATATGAAAAAACTGTTGCCGAGAAAATCCGAATATTGTATGGTGGCTCCGTCCTGCCAATTAATGTTGATGAGTTAATGGCTCAGCTTGATATAGATGGAGCGTTGGTTGGTGGAGCGTCACTTGATGCTGAATCATTTGGACGTATTATTAATTTTAAATAATTTAACTTTGTATACTGTATGGATACTTTACTGACAATTGTACACGTTATCGTCTGCCTTTTCCTGGTTGGCATTGTATTGCTCCAACATGGTAAGGGTGCAGATATTGGTGCTACTTTTGGTGGATCCAGTCAGTCTCTTTTTGGAACAGAAGGGCCCCTGCCGTTATTAAATAAGATTACAACCGCAGTTGCTGTCATTTTTATGTTGACATCTGTTACCTTAGCGTATATGTCATCTCAGACAAGTAAGTCCTCTGTCATGAGTGGGGTGAGTGTCAGCCAGCCTGCGGTAGAAGTAGCTGCTCCAATAGCGAAAGAAGATATGGTTATGGAGCCAGTAGCAGAAGAGACAAGCGAAGAAAAAGTAGTAGAATAAAATATATAGAAATGTGTGCCGAAGTGGTGAAATTGGTAGACGCGCACGCTTGAGGGGCGTGTGGGGCAACCCGTGCCGGTTCGACTCCGGCCTTCGGCACCATCTTTTTGTACAAAGACTTCACCAAAGTCTTTTCAACCCGCAACTGGAAACAGTTTGCGGGTTTTTTCTTGTCTTCTTTTCCTGTTAACGTCCCGTGATGTCCAAAGATGTTCATTATAAAAAGGGTGTACACAGGGGTTTATTTTAATGTGATCTCGAACTGATCGTAAAAATACACTCTTGCGGAGAACGTTATGCCCAAACTTACACTGTTAGACATTCGTAATGCAAAGGGTCCATGTGGATAGTAGATGGGGAAGGTCTGTTTTTTGAGATTACATCCACTGGTGTAAAGAGGTGGTTATATCGATTTAAGATCGATGGAACGAGTGGAATGTATGTTGTTGGTCAATATCTTGCCTTATCCTTAAAAGATGCTCGAGCTGGGCTCGAGGCTGCAAAATCTTTCGTCAAACCAGGAATTAAGTTTTCTCAAACAACACGTGCAATTAAACAAGAAAACATATCTAAAGAACAGAAGAAGAAAGATGATCGAACGAAATCTTTTAAATATGTGGCCTTAGAGTGGATAGAGCAGCAAAAAGGCAATTGGAGTCATGACCATGCTACTGCTGTTCATGGTACGCTAAAAATTGATATTTTCGTTAAGATTGGTGAAAACGCTGTAGGTTCAATAACGCCACCTGAAATTCTTATGATTCTCAGTTAAATTGAGAATAGCGGAGCTCTGGAGATTTCCAGAAAAATATTACAGCGTATGAATGCTGTTTTCCGCTATGCTATTCAGACAGATAGGACGAGCCACATATAATCCTGCGTCTGATATGCAGGGTGTATTTGAAAAAGTGAAAAGACAACTGACAGTTGAAACAAAAAGGCTGTACGGAGGGCTGTGTTGTGAGATTGCGGTTTTTTGGTCTTAACAATTTATTCCTAGTCTTAGCAAAAAGAACTCCATTGTAGAAAAATCTGTGTACTTGTAGGTCTTTGTAATTTCAAGTAAAATGACAGTGATCTTGTATGAAGCGTTATGCTTAAAGCTACACTGTTAATATAGTTTTCACAACGATGGTGAGAATAACCTGAGGTTAGCTTTCTTAATTCTACAGAGCACTAAAAAGCATCTTGGTGGCAACAACGTACAAGAGAATTGAAAAAATCTGCTTCAAGCGGCCTACAGGAAGACTATGGGCGAGTTTGACACCAAGGGGTGCTGTTAAGACACTAGTGGCTGCAATACCAAAAAGGGCCGGGAGATACACATACCCTAGAGAATAAGGTGGTAGATTAGGGATGTTCCAGCCATTGAAGATATACCCGACGGCACCAGCGAAAGCTATGGGGAGACCAATGGCCGCAGAGGTTCCTATGGCGTGGTGGGCGTTTATGTTACACCAGAGCATAAAAGGTACAGAGAGCGTTCCACCGCCGATACCAACCAAGCTGGAAAACATTCCAATGATGTTGCCTGTACCAAACATACCAACGGGCCCTGGGATTTCACGACCTGGCTTTGGCTTTCTGTTCAAAAGAAGTTGGGTGGCCACAAAGTAGAGAAAGATAACAAAAAATACTTTCAAAAATTCAGTGGACAAGCGAGAGGCAATACAAGAACCGAGAAACGTCCCTGTGAATATTCCTACTACAATTTTTTTAACAATGTTCCAGTGAACGGCTCCTCTTTTATGGTGGGCCAGAAAACTAGAAATTGATGTGAAAATGATACTGGCAAGAGATGTACCAAGTGCCAGATGCATGGTCAGTTCATTTGGAATGTTTTGTAAAGAGAACACGTAAATCAGCATTGGCACAATGACGAGTCCTCCACCAATACCGAATAGTCCGGCAAGAATACCAACGACGGTTCCTGCTATAGCGTAGGTCAAAAGTGTTGTTAACATGATTTAGTGTTTTAAAGTATTTATATGATTATGAGTTGTCGTCATCAAGGTATTCCCAGGCCAGGTGGAGTGCAGCGTTATAATCGACTTGGATTCCATCTAAACCGAGAAGATCACCGTAACCCATATCTAGCATCTGTTTACGTATCCCAACTCCCTCACGGACAACGACAATAGGTTTGATGTTCTCATTCTTTATACGGTCAATCATTTCACTTAACGCAAAATAGCCGGATAGGTCCATAAAAGAAACATTTAGGCAGTTTATAATAACAACTTTAGTGCCCATAAGTTTACTCACTTGTTCTTGCATTTTGGCAGTCGTTCCGAAAAAAAATGCTCCCATTACGGAAAGTGTGCGGATACCATAATCGGTCTCTTCCTCAAGACTTTTTTCAAGATCTCTTTGCCATTCTGTGTGACGAACCCCACGGATGTCCACTTCAAGTTGACGAGATATTCGGTAGGTAATCATAAGTGATGATAGGGTAACTCCAACTCCTACTGCCACAATCAGGTCGACAAAAACAGTAATAATAAAGACGATCAACATTACAGCCAGATCCGGTTTTGGTACTCTTCTGATCATTCGCAGCAGGCGATAATCGAGGATATCAATACCTACTTTCATTAGAATTCCAGCAAGAACCGGAAGTGGAATAAGTGCAGCGTATTGACCAGCACCCAGAAGAATTGTGAGCAAAAAGAGTGAGTGAGTTATTCCTGATATACGTGTTGTGCCTCCTGCCTTTACATTGACGACAGTGCGCATTGTAGCTCCGGCTCCAGGAAGCCCGCCAATGAGTGAAGCAGCGATATTGCCAATGCCCTGACCTATGAGTTCCCGGTTGGAGTCGTGCTTTGTTTTAGTCATTGAGTCCGCAACGACAGATGTAAGTAACGAATCCATCACACCAAGCACTGATAGCGCGAGTGCCATGGGGATAATCTTTGAAAGTAACGTTGGTGAAACGAGAGGTAGGTTGAGTTGTGGCAACGCTGCTGGAATGGCACCAATGACTTCAACGGGAAATTTAAAGGTAATTGATATGAGCGTCCCAGCAAGCAAGGCAATAAGAGGTGATGGAAAAATAGCCGAAATCCTGGCTGGAGTAAAGAACACAATTGCCATAGTGGCAAAAGCAAGAATGAGGCTGTAGCTATCAAGTGTTAAAAATGCACCAGGGAGTTTAACTACTGCCTCCATTGGGGAACCTACGCTGGGGGCCCCTAGTAATGGATGAAGCTGTATTAAAATGATAATAACTCCGATTCCACTCATAAAACCTGAGATTACAGGGTAGGGGATATAGCGAACAAAGATGCCTACTTTAAGTAAACCAAAGCCTATCTGGAAAAAGCCTGCAAGGAAGACGACCGCGAGAATTGCTGAGGTATCTCCAGGAAATGCGATAACTGCACTTGCAAATACGACAGTCATTGGGCCGGTAGGTCCTGATATTTGTGTGGCGGTACCACCAAATACAGCAGCGAGTAATCCAACAGCAATGGCGCCATAGAGACCGGCTACTGCACCAAAACCACTTGCTACACCAAAGGCGAGGGCCAGAGGAAGCGCAACCACACCTGCGGTGAGACCGCCAAAAACATCGCCTCTAAATTGATTTCCGGAATATCGATCAGTCATATCGCTTCTATCTCTCCAGTAGAGTGATGGGGCAGGTTAAGCTACTTGTTTATAAAATAGAAGCTTGTAAGCAGGAGGTTTATGGAATTGGAATAACTCCTAAAATATTTTTATACCACCAGCTTTGGGAAAACAAGCACAATAATTTAATTAAATACTAATATTGAAAGCTGTGCTTTTCAGCAGCTCGATATCTAAATTCGTATCAGCTCTGGAAATGTTTAAAAAACATTGGTAACATCAAGGCATTCTATCATTTATATACGAATATATTTGGTTTAAGATTGATGGCGTCGTAAAAAGTCCGATCTACTGCGTTGTAGGTTTTTTACGAAGACAAGACATACCATATGTATAGTCCTGTCTCCGCAAAAAACACTACGCCTCGGAGTCTATCGCTTACCTGTATATCAAACTTTTTGCCTTAGCCATCTGAAGCTTTGAATGACCTTTTTACGAGTTCATCAAGATTGAGAACTCTTGTACCGTTTACGGCAAGCGCGTTTTGGTTGAGGTGAGTAGGTAATATTTTCTGAAATTTATATGAAATATATGATTGTATATTTAAATATCTCGGCTGCAAAAGTTTCTTGGCGACGTTTTTTCTTTATCGCCTCGTTGTTGATATTACTGCTTTTTATGTCTGGGTGCATGCAAAAGGTTAAAGTTACCTATGATTCGCGACAGATAAAGTCTGTTGCAAATGAGGGTACAGTGTCTGCCACAAATAGAGATGCTATTCCCTGCGAAGATGTGTCAACTCCACCTGAAATTGAGGACTTACAAAACTATTTTAAAAATTGGCGGGGAGTTCGGTACAGATATGGTGGGGTTACAACGAAAGGGGTTGACTGCTCAGGATTAATCCTTCGTGCCTATAAAGATCTTTATGATGTTGATTTACCACGAACAGTTGCTGAACAAGCTCGAAAAGGGACTCGAATACAGAAAAAATATTTACGGCCCGGAGATCTCATATTTTTTAAGACAGGTCGCTATTCACGTCATGTAGGGATTTATGTGGGTGAGAATAATTTTATTCATGCATCGCGCTCTAAAGGTGTAATTCAGTCAAATCTTAATAACGTTTATTGGCAAGCGAAGTATTGGCAAGCAAAGCGTCTTCAATTAGTAAAATCCTAAAGGCCTAAGAAATCTTCATAATAACTGTGATTTGTGATCTGTATATGTTTTCTATGTCTAGAATGTCGACAATGTACAAGTGTGTGTTTGTAATGAATTGCAGCAAGAAGAAAACTGGAGAGTAGAGATTAACGATACGAGCAAGAGACTCGTAAAATAAGGCAGGGATATTTACAAGTTTGGCCTTGGGTAATCGCCTTTTCCTGTGCCTGAACAGGTTGTAGGAAGTTTTGAGCGGAGTGCTGGGGAAAAGGATTATCTCTCAGTTTTCCTATGCTTGAAAATTGAGCATACAACTCGAACTGCTTTGTGGTATAAATGGGGACATACTATACCGCAATTATCCTAAAATTCATGTGATCACCTGATTTTATTAAGGATGGTAATGTCCCCTTATTCTTTTTGTTTCACAGTTCTTCTCTCATTCTTCTTCCTCACTTCTGCCTGTATTGCTTCTGAAGCAACTCCAGTAGAAGAAAAACTCCCCTTGTATGAGTATGGCGTGGTTGGTCTTGCAGCACGTCTTCCGCACTATAGAGGTTCTGATGAATACTCAAATTATGCTTTCCCGCTTCCTTACTTTATCTATAGAGGGAAAAGAATAAAGGCAAACCGGGATGGTGTAAGGGGCATATTTTGGCGTAATAAACATTTTGAAACGGATTTATCCCTTTCGGGCAATCCACCGGTTTCAGATGATAATGAAGCGAGATCCGGTATGGGGGAACTTGATGGGCTCATCGAAATAGGCCCTGCTCTAAGATATTATTTTTATGAATATGGTGAGCGGGAATCGTTCTTTTTACAGTGGAATATCCGTGCCGGATTTTCTTTTGGGTTTGGCGGTGGGATGGATGTCTCATACCAGGGGCTTGTCTCAGATTGGGCTCTTGTATACCGAAATGCTTCATTTTTAAGGGATGATAATATCAGGTTTCATCTCAAAACTGGTCCACAGTTTGGTGACAGTGAACTTCATAGTTATTTTTATGAGGTCGCGCCTCAATATGTTACCGAGACACGCTCCCAATATAGTGGAGAAGCTGGTTATGCAGGTTGGCAGGTATCAGGTAGCATACTAAAAGAACTCACACCAAAATTCTGGATAAGTCTATATGGACGATATATAAATTCTTCAGGTGCAGCTTTTGAGGACAGTCCCTTAGTTGAAACAAGTGATAACTATGTCATAGGAACTTTATTCGTATGGAAATTTGGGGAATCAGAGGAGTTAGAACGGTAGCCTCCGGAAGGATTCTCGCGTATCAAGGCATTTTGAAGAATCCTTTTTTACAGTCGTCAATGATGAGGTAAAGACACGGAACCAGAGCGAGGGTAATGATGGTCGCAAAGAGGATTCCAAAGCCTAAAGAAATTGCCATGGGGATCATGAATCTTGCCTGTCTTGAGGTCTCAAAAATCATTGGTGCCAATCCACCAAAGGTTGTTAAGGTGGTGAGTAGTACGGGTCTGAAACGTCTGAGACCCGCCAGTTTTATTGCATCAAGAGAGTGCTTCCCTTTGCGTTTCTGTTTATTTGCATAATCAACAAATACCAGTGAGTCGTTTACCACGACCCCTGATAGGGCGACAATACCCATCATACTCATGAGGCTCAGGTGATAGTCCATTAACATATGCCCAAAGACAGCACCGATCATGCCAAAAGGGATGGCTACCATGACAATCATCGGCTGGATATAGCTTCTAAAGGGGATGGCCAAAAGAAAATAGATACCGCCCAAAGCAAAGAGAAAGCCGATGAGGAGATTGCCAATACTCTCTTTTCTGTCGGCCTGGCGACCACTGTAATCATAAGAAAGGCCTGGAAATTGTGAAGCCAGTTCCGGAAGGATCGTCTCGTTGAGTGATGCTATAACAACGGGTGAATCTCCAATGGGGTCGACGTTTGCGGATACTGTGGTTGTTCGCCTGCCATCTTTTCTTGAGATTGATGTATATGCACGGTTTTTTTCAATTGTTGTGATCTCAGAAAGGGGGACATAGGTCGATGCTGGAGTACGAATAAGAAAATTCTCCATGGCAAAGACATTGCTTCGTTCGTTCTCGGGGAGACGAATCCTCACGGTGACCTCGTTATTACCACGCTGCTGCCGGAGGGCAATAGCTCCTTGAAATCCATTTCGTATCTGACGTCCAATCTCGTTGGATGTCAGGCCGAGGCTTTCTCCCCATGCGTTGACCTGATAGTTGTATTGAATTTTACCAACAGAGTATCCGCTGTCCACATCTTTAACAGAGGAAAACTCTGAGAGTTTTTCTGCAAACCTAACACTTGCCTGATCTAAAACATTGCTATCCCTGTGACGCAATTCAACTGCTATGGACGCTCCTCCACCAGGGCCTCCTCTGTCTGATTCAAAGCGGATCGAGTTGATACCCACGATGGGGCCGGTGGCTTTCCTCCACTCCTTGGTCATTTGCCCCGTAGTTAAGGGGCGTTCATCTGGAGGTGCGAGATATGCGTTTATCTCTACTTTATTGCTGTTGATTAATGCAAATGTTCCATCAAGTAGGGTTTTACCCCCATTATTTTCGGCAACTTTGTTGAGCCCTGTAATAAGTTTATCGCGGACTCGTATCATTTCGGAAGCGGGGCTACCATATGGCAGAATTGCAGTGACCACAGCTCGGTCAGATTCAACCCGTGGTGAGAGAATCATGCGGATTCTTCCACTTTTCACATAAGATGCAGTGACAACAAGAATGGCTACGAGAAAAGCTACAACAAAATATCTGACATTAAGTATACGATCTAAAATAGGTCCATATACGTTGTGGATGAATTTAAGGAGGAGGTTTGCAAATTTCTGCTGAAAATTATAGAGGGAGGCTGCAATGGTGCCCTTGCCGTTCTCTTTGCTATGGGCAAGGTGGGCTGGAAGAATAAACAGAGATTCAAACCATGAGATGAGAAAAACTACAATGACAACGGAGGGAATGACTCTCCACACCTTACCCATGACTCCGGGAATGAATGCCATTGGAAGAAAAGCAACAATGTTTGTAAGAATACTGAAGGTGATCGGTATAGCGACATCTTTTGCTCCGGCAATTGCAGCATCAAAATAGCTCAGTCCTCTTTGCCGGTATTCGTAGATGTTTTCACCTGCAATAATAGCATCATCTACGACAATTCCAAGTGAGATGATGAAGGCGAACATGGAGATCATGTTGATCGATACATCAAAAAATGGCAGGAAAAGAAGACCTCCAAGAAAAGAGATGGGAATGCCCATGGTTACCCAGAATGCAAGGCGCATTTCAAGAAACAAGCCGAGTAAAATCAGTACCAGAGCAAGGCCAACGAAGGCATTTTTAAGAAGGAGTTGCAACCGCTGCTTGTAGATGTTGGATCTGTCACTGCTGATAGCCCAGTTAATATCGGCGGGAAGAGAGTCTTGAATCTCCTGCATTGTCTCTTTTGTCGCATCAGAAACCCCTATAGGTGTTTCTTTGCCTACCCTGTATACATAGAGCTGGATGGATGGCTGATTATTGTAGGTTCCAAACTTTGTTGTATCTTCAAAGCCATCGCGGACTGTTGCTATGTCTTCAAGATAGACTATTGTTCCCTCGCTACTACTGATGATGGGGATTCTTGCAAAATCTTTTGCCCATTCACTCTTGTTTTTGACACGAAGAAGAATCTCTCCTCCCGTGGTTTCGAGCTTGCCTCCAGGGATTTCCACAGAGCTGTTTGCAATACTCCTGGCAACAGAAGTTATAGACAGGTTGTATTTTCTCAGTGTCTCTTTTGAGATTGTGATGTCCACCTCATAATCTCGCGCGCCTCGAAGATCAATCTGAGTAATACCTTTATTCTGAAGGAGCTGATCACGTACATCTTCCACAGTTGCGCGGAGTGTTTTCTCTGAAACGTTACCAAAGATGTTGACTCGTAGTACCTGTCGCTTGATCGATGAAACTGAAATGACAGGATCTTCTGCATCTTCGGGGAAAGTGGATATGCGATCAATTTCTTGTTGAATATCCTGAAGAACCTTCTGGGATTGAGCATCATCTCGCAGCTCCGCCCTTACATTGGCGGAACCTTCATTGGCTGTTGCTGTAATCTCCTTAATCCCTTCGATTGCCTGGATTGAGTCTTCAATTGCCAGGACTATTCCCTGTTCAACTTCCTCGGGGCTGGCGCCGGGGTATGCAACTGATATGGAAATGTTATCAAGCTCAAAGGCGGGAAACACTTCTCTTGTAATTTTTGAACTCATGAATATTCCACCAATCATGAGAATGATCATCAACAGATTGGGTGTGACCCGGTTGTTGACCATCCAACCAATGGGCCCCCTTTTTTGATCAATCGACAGATTGCTCACCGTTTTTCTCCATCCACATTTTTCTTTTTACTCTTTTCTAAGAGTTTTAACGGTGTGCCGTCGGTTGGGCTTGGGACTTGAGAGGTGATCAGGCGAGGGGAAGTGCCCAGTGTTGTCGGGGTGTAAATATACTCTTTTGTTCTGGCAATAATATCGACTGTTTTGACTTCAAGAGTGTTGTCGCCTGACAAGAGCCAGATGGTGTCGTTTTCGTGAAGATGGTTTCGGTCTATAGCAAAAACATTCTTAAGCTTTCTTCCATTAAATGAGACCCTGACAAAGGCGCCGAGAAGCAATTGAGGCGTATTATCGTTTTCTGGAGTGAGGCAGAGCGGGTCGTCTACTGAAACGTAGAGTTCGGCCATTCGTCCCTCGGCTTCAAGGCTCGCTGCAAGGCGTATCACTCGGCCATCTCTGTACCTTGCTTCACTTTCTCTCTCTTGTGAAAAGATACGGGCAGAAGAACCGCTGCGTGATGTTGTCGTTGGAATATTGAGCCATTGCAACTGTTCAATTGGAAGACGTACCTTCACCCAGAATTGATCAGTGCCGGCCAGTTGGGCAATTGGTGTGGTAGAACTCACATATGATCCAAGATCAATTTTTTTTGACAGGATGACGCCATTAAATGGTGCTATTATTTTTGTTCTGGCAAGATCAATTCTCGCCCGTTTCAGTTTTGCCTCAGCGTTTGCAACAGCGGCCTTGGCAATACCCAGTTGCGGTTCACGAAGCATAAGCTTTTTTTCAGTAGGACTCACTTCCTGGCCAAGAATTTCAAGCTCTTTTGTAGCAATACGCTGACTTCCCATTTCGAGGTTGAGATCGCTTGTAACTTTTGCCAGGTCACTCTGCATCTGTAATATGGCAATTTCATAATCGGTTGGATCAATGGAAGCGAGATGGTCACCAGTTTTGACATAACCGCCAGGCACCATTTCGGAACTTACGTCGATGACTTCTCCGCTGACCCGTGAGCTGAGACTAATTTCCTGCGCACTTGTGACTGTCCCCATTGCTGTGAATTCATACATAATATCTTGAGGGTGTATGGGAGTAACAGTTACCAGTGGCGCCACAGAGGTCCGGACACGTGGTTTAGCTTTGGGTGGCGTTTTGATGTAGTAGGAGGCGAGAGTTACAGCACATCCGAGGACGATAAGAGAGCCAAGAATCTGTAGGATGGCTTTTTTTGCTCCACCCTTCTGTTTGGTGGTCTGGGCTGCTAGTTGTTGTTCAGAGCTCATGTAATTGTGCCTTTTGATGTATTGGTACGTGTTACTTATTCAATTGGTCCGCTGAGTGCGCGGTATAGGCTTATGCGATTATTCAGTAGTGTGAGTCTGCTGGAAAGGATTGATCGTTGCAGATTTTGCTGGGAGATGAGTGCGAGTAGGACTCTTTGATAGTCTTCCACACCTTGTCTATACCGGTTACCTACGTGGAGAACGGTATCAGCTGCTAGTTTGAGCTGGATTTTTTGACTTTCAAGTAACTGTAATAACTCTTTTTCACGAACGAGTCCGTTCTCAATTTCTCCAATTGCCTCAAGTACTGTTTGACTGTAGTTGTTTAACTGTTGCCTTGTCACCGACTCAGTTCGTACAACTTCTGCTTTAAGATAACCTCCATCAATGATGGGGCCGACAAGGTTTGCCGCAAGAGTTGTGAGCCAGTCAGAAAAAAGATCTTTTGCCCGATTGCCAGAAGTTGTAAGGTTTGCCGTTAAGCTCAGGCGAGGAAACCGGCTAGCAATTGCTGCGGCCGCAGTTTGGTCTGCTGCCTGTAATGAGAGAAAACTACTTTTAATATCAGGCCTACGGGTAAGTAAGCTCAGGGGGAGCCCAGTTATTGGGAGAAGAGGAAGTTCTGGCAACTGGTCTAGAAATCGTTCAGCAGTATTGCCAGGTGGCTGGCCGATAAGAATTGAAAATTGATGCTCCAACACACGTTTGTCCGAACGTAGGGTTGCAAGCGATCCAGCGTTGCTTTCCACCAGTTGGCGTTGTTGCAGCACATCTGAGATATCGGTTTTTCCTGATTTGAACTGAGCTGTAATGACTTTTAAAACTTTTTCGTTGGTAGCTTTTTGTTGTCTGAGGAGCTCAAGTTGCTGTTCTGCTTCCGTAATTTTAAACCAGACAAGAGCCACTTCGGCTGAAAGGGATATCTGCGCCGTCTGAAAATCCGCTTTTGTGGCTTCGAGTTCAAATAGGGCCGCGTCTTTTTTGTTTTTCAGACGTCCCCAAAGATCGACTTCGTAGGAGGCCGCAAGTCCTAGAGAGAATGCATCACTGTTTTTGTTGGTTTGGTAATTTCTGTTGGTCGAGGCGGCCCCTTCTCCGTTAAGGGAAGGAATTCTGGCAGCACCTGCCTGCTTGGCAAGCGCTTGCGCCTGTACTATGCGTTCGCGTGTTGCCAGTAGAGAGAAGTTACTTGTCAGCGCTGTGTCTATAAAGTGGTTCAGCTGCTGGTCATTAAATGTGTACCACCATTTTATCTCGGCAGGTATCTCACCGTTACTTGAAAAAGTGTCAGGAATTGTGATAGGGGCAACAGATCGCTTCGGGATAGAAGCGCATCCAGAAATAAGTACGAGGATACAGAGTAGATGAAAAATGGTGGATACGGATGCTACATATCTTTTACGTGTATCTTCCATATCAAAAGTCATTTTTATAAAATTCTGAACTCTATTTAATCAGATTTACGACAGATTATTCATTACCCCACTTTACTTAAGTGAGGTCAGAAATGTATATAAATGACTTTTGTTATACATCTTTTTACAAGAGCTTCAACGATTTTAATCGTCTTTTTCAATCTCTCTCACAACAACATTTGTGCCGAGCGGTGGCTGTACGCAACGGGATCTGTACAGTAATTCCATTTGGGTAAAACCAAGTTCTATCTTCTCGTCATCTTCTAGTACTGTGTCATCTGGTTTGAAGTCGTCGGTGGTGTTCATTTAAATACCTCGCAAGTAATGGGATCGGTAGCGCTGCTGTCTTCTGCCAGCGAGTATAGAAAGTATGAATTGGCGTGCGAGGAATCAACCTGAATTTTACTTACCCGCTTATTTCTATCTACTTTTTGCCCAGAAGAGTTGTGTAGACCTCCGTTAGGATGATGAAGTGCTCAGCATCGCCTCCCTTGTCTGGGTGGAGTTCCATAGCTTTTTTGCGATAGAGGCGAGTAAGTTCTTCTTTTTTTAAAGTTGTCAGATGCGAATAGGGTAGTCCAAATATCTCTTCTATCTTTTCTGGAGGCACTTCAACCTTTTTCTCAGGCCATTTGAACGCACGATGGTTTCCCATGAATGCTCTTGCGAAATCTCTTTGAAAAGAAGGTTGGTGTGGAGCAAAATCAAAAAACATCCAGAGGTAGCGGGTTAAGTGAGTGTGTAAAAAGTCGCCACCTGTTTGTGCCTGCCAGAATGTTCTGTCTTTTTGCAAGGTGCAGATGACGTTGGTGAGTAGGTCAGCCACTTCATCCATTGCAAGGGCCTCTGGGAGCCAGGGAGCAAAGGATTGCTTGAAATGTTTTTGAAGGTTGAAAATTGCGAAAATATATTGGAAATATGCCCCTGGTTCGAGCACTTTTTCTTCTGCCATAAAATAGTACTCTCGCTCGTCTCGGCTTTGGCTAAGAAGTGGGCGACAACATTTTTCATGCAATTTGGTGAGGCGACTCTGGTCGACTGCACCATAACGTAGGTAATAGAGCCTTCTCCGGTCAAAGATGTGGACTTGGGTATGAATTGCTTTTTTCTCATCGACGGTAAGTGGGCCTTTATACTTTGCTGCTCTATCTTTAAAGGTGCTCAGTTTTTGTTGTACTGATGGTGGAAAGAATTCAAAAAGTAGTTTCTCAAGTAGTGTCTCTGGATCTTTTCCAAGAGTTGTTGTGAGTGTTTCAAGTAAAATATCTGTAAAAATAACTATATGATCTTCTATAATAGTAAAGTAATCAGAAGGTTGTGCTCCAAGATCAAATATGACTCTATAGTCATAGAGTTCCTTTTTGGCAACGAAGGACTGTCGTAACTGATAGTGAATGGTTAAGCCATGTTGTCGTTTAGCGAGATACATACGTAATTTTCAGTGGACTTTTTGAGGTGAAGTCATAACGCTTGTTGCATGTGTTGACAATCTCACCAGATTTTATGATAATATTAGACTGCTATGTGTGTAATGGACATCTGTACGTTACACAAACACCATAAAACCTTACTCATTTTATCAAGTTTTTCATAAAAATATGAAGTTTCTCCCCTCACAATTACTTTTTTTCTTTCAAAACAAGACGACTCGTAAAAATCTTGTTTTACTTGCAAAATTTCTTTGCTTCATCTTACTTATTATAAGTGTTTATTCCGTATTGTTTCATGCTTTGATGCTCTATGAAGGACGTCAATTCAGCTGGGTAACTGGCCTTTATTGGACACTCACTGTTATGTCTACACTCGGATTTGGCGATATAACTTTCCATACGGATCTTGGTCTGCTTTTTACCCTCGCTGTACTGTTATCAGGTATTGTTCTGCTGCTTATCATGCTGCCGTTTACCTTTATCCAGTTTTTTTACGCGCCCTGGTTAGAGGCGCAGTCAAAGATCCGTACTCCGAGAGAATTGGCCAAGGGCACATCGGGGCATGTGATTATCACAAACTTTGATCCGATAACTGAAAAACTTGTCGCAAAATTAAAGAGAAGAAACATTCATTACGTCCTTGTCGTTGATGAACTCCAAAAGGCCTCTGAGCTATATGATGCTGGATATAAGGTCGTGGTAGGAGAACCTGATGATCCCGAAACATATCACAGGTTGCAAATAAAAAATGCAGCACTTGTTGTTGCCACAAGTGATGATCTTATAAATACCTCTGTTGCTTTTACCGTGAGGGAGATAACAGACACTGTACCGATTGTAACCAGTGCAAATCATGAAAACTCTATGGACATTCTGCAGTATCCTGGCAATACACATGTATTTCAGTTTGCAAAAGTATTAGGCCAGGAACTAGGGAAGCGAACTCTGGGGATTGGGCGGCCTGTAAATATTGTTAGTCGTTTTGAAAAGCTTAATATAGCCGAGATTTCAGCGACTCAGACGACACTTTCTGGCCAAAGCCTGCTCGATCTTGAAATGCGTGCAAAGACCGGTGCTACAGTAGTCGGTATTTGGGAAAAGGGTCGTTTTCAGATCCCTACACGTGATACTGTTATTTCTTCGAGGGCCCTGTTGTTACTTGCCGGGACAGAAAAGCAGCTTGATCGGTTTGAAGAACATTATGCTTTGTTAGAACAGCCTCTCTCCCAGGATGTACCTGTGTTGATCCTCGGCGGCGGTCGGGTTGGTCTCGCTGCAGCTGAAATTCTTGATAAAAACGGGATCAGCCATCATATTGTCGAGAAAAGGCCCAACTTGACGGTGGGAAAGGGGGAAAAGTTTATCCAGGGTGATGCAGCGGATATTAAGGTTTTAGAAAAAGCCGGTGTAATGGAGGCCAGAACGGTATTGATAACCACGCACAATGACGCAATGAATATTTATTTGGCTTTTTATTGCCGTCAGCTTCGCCCGGATATTCAGATCATCAGCCGTGCAACGAATGAGCGGAGTGTCTCAAAACTCCATATGGCAGGAGCAGACCTTGTAATGTCCTACGCTTCCATGGGGGCAAATAGCATTGTTAATATTCTAAAGACTGATGAAATCTCCATGTTTACCGAAGGGCTTAATATCTTTAGTCGTCCAATGCCACGAGGCCTCGCAGGAAAAAACCTGATTGAAAGTAACATCCGTCAGGCGACAGGTTGTTCGGTTATTGCACTTAAATCTATCAAAGGGTTGATGGTCGGTCCGGATCCATCTATTCCGCTTCGAACAGAAGATGAGATTATTCTTATTGGCTCAACCGAATCCGAGCAAAAGTTTCTTGAGCTTTATTAAACTCTTACTTCCCACTTGCCGCGGGTAGTCTTTACAATTTGAGTGAGTAGCGCTGTGCTTGACAAATATGCCATAAGAATATTGAAACAACCTTTGTTTCATTCTGCTTCGTTTTTGCGCTCCAAAGGTGTAACAGCAGATCAAGTTACAGTTATCTCTTTTGTTGTTGGACTGGGAGTGTTGCCAGCACTCTTTTTTCAGAGTTATGGTTGCGCACTTTTTTGCATCGTAGTTAATCGAATTGGTGATGGCATTGATGGTGCGTTGGCCAGGATGACACAGGTGAGCGACGGCGGTGGTTTTCTCGACATCGTGCTTGATTTCATCTTTTATGCAAGTGTGGTTCTTGGTTTTGCCCTTGCCAATCCACAACAAAATGGTCTTGCTGCCGTACTGCTTCTTTTCACTTTTGTGGGAACGGGGTCGAGTTTTCTCGCTTTTGCGATCATGGCTGAAAGAAGAGGAATTGAGAGTATCACCTATGCTCATAAGGGTATTTATTATTTAGAAGGATTAACGGAGGCAACGGAGACTATTACCTGTTTTGTTCTTTTTTGCCTCTTCCCTTGGTACTTTCCTGTTATCGCCACAGGGTTTGCTGTTTTATGCCTTGTTACCACTGCAACCAGAGTTGTTGGTGGCTACTATAGTTTGAAGTAACATAATTTAAGTAAGTTAGAAGGTGTAGAGATGGGTAGGTTGGTGAAAAACTATAACGAATTGAAAAGTTGTAAATCATGAAAGAGAACTGCAGTAAAATCGATGGGTCTATGAAGGTTAAGGGGCATATTGTAACGGGTGGTGACCTTGTGCTTGAAGGGGAGATACATGGCTCTTTTGTGGGGCAAGATCTCACTATAGCGGCATCAGGTCGTATTGTGGGTGAGGTCGAAGGTGCAGCTATTCATTGTGCAGGGCATTTGGAAGGACGTGTTGAAGCGAAATCCCTCAAGGTGGTAAAAGGTGGTCGACAGGTAGGTGTTGTTGTAACAGAGGAACTTGAGGTGGAGTCAGGGGCCATTATTGACTGTGTTTTGCATAGCAGTTCCACAGGAAAGACCTTTATTCAACCAGATAAGACTCCAGAGAAAAAGATAAATCGAGTTGATCTTAACACCTATCTAAATGCCTTTAAAGAAGATGAACGGCCATGCTGTTTTGAGGTTCCCTGGTCGAAAAGATGGGAGTTGTATGATCATATTCTTGATTTATTGAAAAAGAAGAAGCAACTCATAAAAATTGTAGGGGAGAGCGGTAGTGGGAAAACAGCATTGGTTAACAAACTGCTCAAGGACTCAATCGATAAACATGAGTTACTACATCTTCAGGAAAAAGTTGGTTCTGTCACCACACTGATAAAAGAGGTCGCTGTTTGTCTTGGTCTTTCTGGTTGTGCAAAGTATACCGGGCAGGTTCAACTTCTTGTCGAAATTCGTTTGGAACTTGCGAAACGCAACAAGGCTGGTCAGAGAGTTGTTCTTTTGGTTGACGATGCACAAGAGATGTTTCAGGCTACTATGGAAGGTGTCATACGTTTATTGTCTGGAGCATATGGTGAGGAAGAGGTCGATCCTGATGAGTGTTTGTCGATAATCCTTTTTGGTACAGGTGAAATGAAGTCAAATATGGTTGCAACCATACTTGAGTATTTTGAAGATGAAACTAATTGTCAGCTTACATTGGATCCCTTGACCATGAAAGACACAGCCGATTATCTACGTCTCGGTTTACAGGTTGCCTCAAGTGGTGATGAGGCGACTGCAATGGCACTTCTGCCAAATGAGACTATTAAGGAAATCCATGTTCACAGTAAGGGTTCCATTGCTGCAATAAACATCATGATGGATGATGCATTGCAGAAAGCCAATGAAATGGGTGGAAATAGTCTGTTACCTAAATGAGTTCTATCTGTTGAAACCTAACATTGTTGTGCCTCGTAATCTGCCCCCCTCCTCTTCTCAGTAGTTCTCACACCTAAAGCTCGTATCTTGGATTATTGCTCTCACTTCGCTGTAAGATGCATGTAATTATAGAAAAGTTATGCCTGGGTCATAGTTTTGTTAGAGTAATGGTTTAACTCTCTGTTGTTGGGCTGTTTATTTGAGCTAATGAAGAATGTGTAATTATTTCATTTAATTACGACTTTTGTGAATAAATAAATGATTCAATACATAAATAAAGATGATAATGATATACGGATAACGTAAAAAAAGTACTTGATAATATTGTTATTCGAATATATTATCACTTTAATTGATGAGGGGCTTGTCTGTAAGTCTATTAGGTATCTGTTAACTTTTAACGGGAGTTGTTGTGGAGCTTGATGAAATTAACTTAGCTATAATTCACCATCTTCGTGACGGGCGGATGCCCTATAAAAAAATTGCGGACGCACTCTCCCTATCTGAAGGGACAATCAGGGCTCGAGTGAAGCGATTAAAAGAAGAAGGTGTGCTTGATATTACGGCTCTCATCGACCCCGATGCAATGCCTAGCCAATCCATTGTTATGGTTGGTGTCAATTTGAAAGATATGGATCTTGTGAAGAAAGGCGAGGAATTCAGCAAGCTTCGCGGTGTCATTTCGGTCTGTGTTGTGACGGGTAGATTTGATCTGATTCTTACCGTTCTTCTTACAAAAGATTTTAATATGGTCAAATTTTATACGGAAGAAGTGGCTCAGCTTGATAATGTTCGCGGGGTGGAAACCTTCGTCGTCTACAAGAGTTTTAACCTGAAAGTTCCATTGCCAACCCCTTGATGCCGTATTTGAACCTCTGGATGTATTTTGAAATTCCCCTGATAACGGAGTAAATGATGGAAGCAAAAAAAACAGTATTGCATGATTTTCACAGCCAGCAAGGCGCTAATATGGCGCTTTTTGGTAATTACGATATGCCTCTCTGGTACTCCTCTGGTACTAAGACAGAGCATCTCAGAGTTATACATAATGCCGGGATTTTTGATACCAGTCACATGGCAGTACTCACCGTAAAAGGCGCTGGAGCGCGAGCTCTGTTACAGTCTTGCCTTACAAAGGACATAGACTCTTGTATCGGAATGAAAAAAACACCGCTTACTGAGGGGCGTTGTGTCTATGGGCTTTTTCTTGATTCTGAAGGACTTGTTATTGATGATGCTATTGTTTACAACCTTTCAGAAGATTCCTATATGGTTGTCGTCAATGCAGGAATGGGTGGGCCGATTGCAAAGCACCTCGAAAGCCAGGCCAAGGACGCATCTATACAAATAGAAGATTTAACCGATAAAGTCGGTAAGATGGATATTCAAGGCCCTGATTCAGCAAGGGTACTCAAAAAAATCATCAAAAATCCGGATCAGCTCTTTGAGAAAATGATGTATTTTTCATTCAAAGGCGGTTTTAGCAGTTGCAAGGGTTCAACCACTGTTCAGCTCGTAGATGGTACGGATGTAATGGTCTCACGTACCGGATACACCGGGGAGTTTGGATTTGAACTCTTTTGTGATGTCGAGCATTTGGTCTCTTTATGGAATCAAATCCTAGATGCTGGAAAAGAGTATTCAGTTATTCCCTGCGGCCTTGCTGCAAGGGATTCCCTCAGAGCCGGAGCAGTACTTCCTCTTTCTCATCAGGATATAGGCGCTTGGCCGTTTGCTCATACACCATGGTCTTTTGCAATAGCAGAAAAAAATGAAAAAGGTGAGTTCACCAAGGAATTTCATGGAGCGAAAGCACTTCTTGAAAGTGGCTGGGACAAATATACCCTGGCTTTTGCTGGATTTGATCCGAGAAAGATCGGTGCCGAGGAAGCAAACTATGTAACTGATCTCGATGGTAATAAAATCGGTAAGATTCTCACCTGTACGACAGACATGGCCATCGGTCGCATTGACGGTGAGATAAAGTCTATCGCCGAGAATAAGGAATTAAAAATAAAAGGGCTCTGTTGTGGATTTGTTCTTTTAGATAAAAAGGTAGAGCAGGGAGATGTTGTACTGCTGACCGACGGAAAAAGAAAAATAAAAGTTGAAATAAGGACGGATATACGTCCACAAAGAACCGCCAGATGTGCTATGAGCACCATGGTGGGCTAACTAGTGTGCGACCGAAAACCACCAATTATGCCGATTTCTTCGTTGGGCTCAAATTTTAATCCTTAAAATACTCAATGTATTCCTCCGGTTAAAATTATCGCCCGCCTTGAACTCGACAGAATTTGCAGGTTTTCGTTCAGACACTAACTTTAAAAAAGAGGTGGATTGTGAAGGAACTCAGTGAACTGATTTTTGTTGAAGGGCTGCGTTACACAGATAATCATGAGTGGGTAATCGCAGAAGGCGATACCTTAAAGGTCGGGATCACCGATTATGCACAAGACCAAATGGGCGATATCGTTTTTGTTGAGGCCCCTGAAGTTGGTGATGAGATAAGTAAAGGCGACGAGTTTGGAACCATTGAGTCGGTAAAAGCGGTTTCTGAACTGTATCTCCCAATCAGTGGAGAAGTTGTTGCTGTAAACGAAGACCTTGATGACGCTCCGGAACTCGTTAACGAGGACCCTTATAAGCATTGGCTCATTGAGATCAAACCATCTGATCCAAGCGAACTAGAGGGACTTTTGACTTTGGACGCTTACAAGGTGCTACTTAAAGGATAATATCATGCGATACTTGCCTCATACTAACGAAGAAATAGATGCGATGTTGAAGGTTGTCGGGCGTAAACGCCTGGACGAACTTTTCTGCTCCGTGCCCGATGAATGTAGGTACGATGGAGAGATGGACTTGCCACAACCCATGAGTGAGTGGGCGCTGACCGATCACGCAAGTGAGTTAGCAGAGGCAATGACAATTACGCATAAACACAAGGTCTTGATAGGCGCAGGAAGTTACCATCACTTTATTCCTGAGACCATACCAGCACTTATTAGCAGACAAGAGTTTTTGACTGCTTATACTCCGTATCAACCGGAGATTGCTCAAGGGACTCTGCAGGGAGTATTTGAATATCAGACTCTCAACGCAAGACTCTTAGGTATGGATGTCGCTAATGCTTCAATCTATGACGGAGCCTCCGCTCTTGCTGAAGCCCTTCTTATGGGAATTCGCATTGGTAAGAAAAAGAAAAAGGTGGCGATATCAAAAGCAGTGCATCCGCATTATCGTGAGGTTGTAAAAACCTATCTACATCCAACAGAGTATGAACTGATTGAATTGCCATATGGTGAAGATGGTAGAACTGATTTAAGTGCGCTCGCGGATATTGAAGGGTTGGCCGCAGTTGCTATCCAGTCACCAAACTTTTTTGGTGTGGTGGAAGATCAGGAAAAACTTGGGAAACAAATCCACGATGTAGGGGCTCTTTTTATCTCTACCTTTACAGAACCTCTGGCGTACGGACTCTACAAAAATCCGGGTGAATGCGGTGCAGACATTGTCTGCGGTGAAGGCCAGAGTTTTGGTCTGCCAAGGTCCTTTGGCGGTGCTGCCTTAGGGATGTTTGCCTGCAGGGATAAGTTTACCAGAAACATGCCTGGCAGACTCGTTGGGCAGACCGTAGATGTCGACGGTAATAGAGGCTTTGTCCTCACTCTTTCAACTCGTGAGCAACACATACGGCGGGAAAAAGCGACATCGAATATTTGTTCGAACCAAGGTATTTGTACTATTATTGCTACCATGTATATGTCTTCTCTTGGTGGTACCGGACTCGGTAGGTTGGCAAAGCTCAATTTTGATAAGATGGAGTATTTCAAGAGTGCGATAGTTGCTAAAGGGGCAAAGCTTGTCTTTGACTCTCCAGGCTTTAATGAAGTCGTTGTTGAATTTGAGAGCGATTTTAAACCAGTTTTCGATTCACTCGTTGAAAAGGGAATTGTAGCTGGTCTTGAGCTTGGAAAATACTACCCGGAACTTGCCGGAAAATATCTTTTCTGTGTGACCGAGACGATATCTAAAGATGTGATAGATGCAGTTGTTGCGGAGGTGAAATAATGGCCAAAAATCCAGGTATTACCGGACTGATAATTGAAGAACCTCTGTTGTGGGAAAAGGGGCAGAAGGGGCGCTCAGGGATGTGTGTTCCGGACTCAGATGTCCCCAGCGCAACGGTTGATGCGAGCCTTACAGGTACAGCCCCAGATTTCCCTGATTTGAGCGAAGTTGATGTGGTTCGTCATTACACACGACTTTCCCAGTGGAATTTTGGGGTCGATACAGGAATGTATCCTTTGGGCTCCTGCACCATGAAGTACAACCCAAAGATTAATGAGAAGTTTGCAGCAACACCTGAGTTGGCAGCAGCGCACCCGATGCTTGCAGATGAGTATGTCCAGGGTAACCTGAAGGTGATATACGAACTGCAAAACTATCTGGCTACAATCACAGGTCTGCCAGGTTGCACATTGCAGCCAGCAGCTGGTGCCCATGGTGAATTGACCGGGATGTTTGTTTTTGCAGCGTATCATGCGAGCAGGAATTCGAAGCGTACTAAGATTCTTATACCAGATACAGCACATGGAACAAATCCGGCCAGTGCAGCACTTTGTGGGTATAAACCGGTTCCAATAGCATCCGGTCCCAATGGCATCCTTCAGACTCAGTCGGTTATTGATGCAATGGACGAAGAGACTGCGGGTATCATGATTACCAACCCCAATACCCTCGGACTTTTCGAAACGAATATTCGCGAGATAGCCGATGCCGTTCATGCCAAAGGTGGACTTGTCTATGGTGACGGCGCCAACATGAATGCGGTGCTTGGAGTAATTAATTTAAAGGACTGTGGTGTTGATGTCATGCACTTTAATCTGCATAAGACATTTTCAACTCCCCATGGTGGTGGTGGCCCAGGCGCTGGCCCTATCTGTGTGACTGCAGAACTGGAAAAATTTCTACCGGTACCACGGGCAGTAAAAGTAGGAGAGAGTTATAAGTTAGACTATGACTGCCCGGATTCTATTGGTAAGATACATGGATTTCATGGTAATTTTTCTGTACTTATGCGTGCGTACGCCTATATCAGAACAATGGGTGCTAAGAACCTCAAACAAGCAAGTCACCTTGCGGTACTTAATGCGGCCTATATCAAAGAAGAGCTAAAGGGAACCCTCAAGCTTGCCTATAATAGACCGTGTATGCACGAGGTTGTTTTCTCCGACGAGTGGTTGGAGGAATATAAAATCTCCACTCTTGATGTTGCAAAGCGTCTCATTGATCATGGTTATCATCCGCCGACGATCTATTTCCCACTTGTGGTCCACGGTGCAATTATGATCGAACCCACCGAAACCGAGTGTAAGGTAGACATAGATCAGTTTATTGAAGCAATGAAAACTGTGGTTGCAGAAGCTAAAACTGATCCTGAAAGTCTCAGGCAGGCACCGGTTAATGCAAAACTACGTAGGCTTGATGAAACCCAGGCGGCAAGGAGACCTTGTCTCTGTGGCTGATAAGCTGCCAGAGGCCTTATTGCTCGATTTAGGTCTCAGTGATTATGCTGAGACCTATGAGCTGCAGCAGGAGCTTGCCGCCAAACGCAAAAGCGGCGAGCTTAACTCTGATCTTTTTTTGATAACAGAGCATCCGGCCACCTTTACCCTTGGCAGGCGCGGAGGTCGTGAAAACCTCATGGTCTCCGAGGATTTTCTAAAGGATAAAAACATTCCTCTTGTTCATATAGAGCGTGGTGGTGATATCACCTTCCATGGAGAAGGCCAGCTTGTTATTTATCCAATCTATGATTTACGAAAAGGTGGGGTGAAAGTTGCTGACTATGTCGCCTTGCTAGAAGACGTTATGCTGCAACTTGCACAAAATCAAGGTGTTACAGCATGTCGGGACCCGCGTAATAATGGCATCTGGGTAGGCGGTAAAAAATTGGGTAGTGTTGGGATTGCTATTCGCCATGGTATATCGTTTCATGGTCTTGCCATTAATGTGAATGTCTCTCTTGAGCCATTTTCATGGGTTAATCCCTGCGGTCTTACTGGAGTATCTATGACAACTCTTGCAAGAGAGTTGGATGAGAATGTTTTGCTTGAATCCGTAAAAAAAGACCTTGCCGTTACTCTGGGGTCAGTTTTCAAACGTTCAATATCAGTTGTTTCGGAGGTACCTTTACATGACACAGTGCAACAATAAAATCCGTGTTGGCAAGCCTAAGTGGTTACGTCGCAGCCTGCCTACAGGACCCGAGTATGAAAACATCCGAAAACTGTTAAAGGACCATTCGCTTACCACGGTATGTCAGGAAGCAAAGTGCCCTAACCAATTTGAGTGTTATGGGGAAGGTACTGCAACCTTTATGATTCTTGGTGAAAAATGTACAAGAAACTGCAGGTTTTGCGCCGTTGGCCATCCACCCGACTCACTTCCTGACCCGGAAGAGCCAGCACGAGTTGCGGAGGCGGTGGTCATCCTGAAGCTACGTTATGCTGTTATAACTTCTGTTACCCGTGATGATTTACCGGATGGTGGTGCGTCACTCTTTGTGAAAACCATTGAAGCCATCAGAAAAGCAAGCCCTGACACCTTAATTGAGGTTCTCATACCCGATTTGCAGGGTAACTGGGATGCGCTTGAAACAATCATTGAAGCAAGACCTGATGTTTTAAATCACAATGTGGAGACAATTGCCCGCCTCTATCCAGAGGTAAGGCCTCAAGCTATCTATGGCCGCTCACTTGAGCTTCTCGGAAAAGTCAAAGAGTTCAATCCAAAGATGGTGACAAAATCTGGACTGATGGTAGGTCTTGGGGAAAGCATGGATGAGTTGATGGGTACCTGGCGGGATATTCGTGGGTTCCAGACTGATATCCTGACCATCGGTCAATATCTTCAACCGAGTGCAGAGCATCATGAGGTTCTGCGTTTTGTTCCTCCTGAGGAGTTTGACACGTATGCAGAAAAGGCAACAGAAGATGGCTTTTCCGGAGTTGCCTCTGGACCTTTTGTTCGTTCTTCATATAGAGCAGAAACATTATACAAAAAAGCAGTGAGAGCCATAAGTAAAAATGACTCAGAGTAATAGTTGATGGCGTCGTAAAAAGTCCGATCTACTTCGTTGTAGGTTTTTGACAGACACTTGGCATACTATATGTATGACCAAGTCCCCGTAAAAAACACTACGCCTCGGAGTCTGTCGCTTACCTGTATATCGAACTTCTCGAAGTCTACGCTTATCGGACTTAGCCATCCGGCGTTTCGGAAGACCTTTTTAGGAGTTTATCAATAGTTTAGGTGAGATAATAGGTGGAAGATGACCTTGAGTGAGGAGTAGTCAATTCAGATTACTCCTCTTTTACAATCGTTCTTTTCTCCCAATACATTTCTGTTCGTTCGAGCAGTTGACGACACCGCCTTTCTAATTTTTTCCTACGAAAATAAGGGATGTATCTTGAAAGTGGGATAAATTCTTTTAGTTCGCAATGGCCCTTTAAATCTATAATTATTGGCTTATATGAAGCATCGGATTGTTGCTGCATAACGATGTTTTTCACATTGAGGTCAAATATATAAATTTTTTCATCTAGAAGATATTGTGTGAATTGTTCTACCACCTTTTTAAGGTACGAAAATTCTGGAGGGTTCTTGGAGTTGATGAGATCAAGTATAGATTTTGACACAGAACCGTTAGCGTCGTAAATGCAATCACATAAAAGTCCCTCACCCATATTTGTCGGTTCAAAACCATGGCAATGGCTAATGCACATGAGAGCTTTATGCTTTTGCATGAGATCTTGATATCCCTTCAACTCGATAGCGTTTGCTTGGTCTCGATCATTTTTGGACCCTGTTGGGACTTTTACTACTAAGCTACGGTCATCGGGATGATGATAACAGGCCCGCACTGTGCCCTGATTAATGAGCAAGCTCTTATCTAGAACAATCATTTTTAAATTCACTCTTTTTCATTATTTTTGAGAGAGATATACTCCGCCAAGAATGAGAAATCCTGCAAAAAATTGATACACGGTAAAGGTTTCTCCAAGAACAAGCCAACCAAGGATCACAGAGAAAATAGGGATCAGGTTGACGTATATGGCGCCCTTATTTGCAGGAAGAAACTTTATGCCGTAGTTATAGAGTCCATACGCACCAAGTGTGATTACAGCACCGAGATAAATTATAGCCATTCCTGAGGTAGGATGCCATTGGTGTGGTAGCTCTGTTGACGGGAGAAAAAGAAGAGGAAAATAGAACAAACTACCAATGAGAGCCTGGATCGCTGTTAGAAAAAAGGGAGAATATCGATCTGTTAACGCTTTGAGGGATATTGTGTAACCGGTTGCACACACCATGGCAAGAAATTCCAGAAAATTGCCCAGGACAGGATTGGGGGCGTCGCTACTGGGGCTACTCTCAGCTGTGAGCCAAAGGACTCCTCCGACGGCCATAAGAGCTCCCGCCCAGGATTTTTTTGTTACGGTTTCTTTAAGAAAAAATGCCGCTGCAATCATAACCAAAATAGGCAGCAGAGCAGTAATGATTCCGGCCTGGGAAGCTGTTGTGTTTTCAACAGCTTTTGCCTCAAAAATAAAATAGAGGCAAGGTTCACAAAAGGCCATAAACAGGATCAGTTTATAGTCACCTTTTTGATAGTTAAGGGACCTGACTAACCTTTTTCCCACGAGAAGAAAACAGATGGATGCCACAAGCATTCGTCCAAAGATGACAAACATGGGATCGTAGGCTCGAAAAGCAATTTTAAGGGCGATAAAAGAGCTGGACCAGAGAACCATCGCCATAATGAGGGCCAGGACTGGTAGTGGAAGCTGCTTGCCTAGAGAGAAGGGCGTCATGATGGGTACGTAACGAGAAGGTTGTCAGTGAACCCTGATGATACTGGATTCCCTGAAGTGACTAAAGGTATTGCTATGTACCCGTAATCAAAATGGCTAAGACTTCCTAAGACGTCTCTACTATTCGGGCTTTTTCATCTGCTTAGTTTTTTAGCTCCCACTGTCCTGCACTGTTTCTACAAGCGGTGGTGTATGTTTTTTCAGTTCGACCATCAATTGTGGCAAGGATTTCGGCTTGTCGACAATGAGATTGTGGGTTTTGTGGTGAGGTGTATGCTGGTTGTGGAGTGACCTGATACGCATTGCCACTATCGGGATTAACCCATGCTGTAGATTGGCCGGACGGACCAAATTCATAGGCTTGGTTCAACTCTTGCTTATCAAATTTGTCCATTTCGTTTCCAACGATGTAACCCAACATGGTACCAACAGCGGCACCAATGAGTGTCGCCTCTGTGTTTCTACCAATTGCCTGGCCAATAATAGCTCCACTTGCTGCGCCGATTCCTGCACCCTGTGTTCCCTTAGAGTACTGCTGATTAGCGCAGGAGCTGAGGCTTAAAATAAGTATGGGGAGTAAACAGAATATTAATTTTTTCATTGTACTATCTCCTTAATTGGATATGTGGTTATGTATCTGTCAAACAGAGTAAGTGACTTGTAATTGAACACCTGTTTTTCTGCAATGGATTGCTTCTTATTTTACTGGGGTTCTTCTGAAAAACTCTCTTCTGTGGAATCGCCATCATTCTGTTTATCTGTGTTATTCGGTTGTGAAAGTCCAAGGTTTGAGAAAAATAGCGGTAGAGTAGATTTTTCTGTCTGAGGATCTGGATTGAGAGTTGATATAGAATTTTTTTTACCGCCTTGGACAGGAGTTACATCTATTGAATCAAAGTATGTTCCATCAAAATCGCCTTCTCTTTGAGAAGAGTTGTTCTCTGATTGGAGGAAAATATTGATACCGTAATTACGAAGTGAAAGCATGAGGTTGTCTATTGTGGGGCTGCTTGCTTTTACAAGTTCACTAGGCAATGCAACTGCAGTCGCATACGATGCCAAAATGCGTAGACCGCTGTTGGTAAACAACCAATCGTGTTGGTACCTTATAGGGGCTTTTTCTGGCTGCTCTTCACCGCGACTCTGTTTTAGTTGGATCTGTTGAATAAGTGAAAATCTATCACCATTTTCAGCCCGTGGCCATCTGGAAATTTTTTGTAGTTCGTCAGGGTCAGAGCACTCAATAAAAAGTTTGTCTTGTGGAGTGTAAGAAAGCAGCTGAAGAGTTTGTTGAAGTTCTCTGCTCAAACCTTTACCTTCTTTATTGTAAAATGTAGGATCTTGAAGGGTGAGAACAACCCCTGTCTCCTTATTTAACAGTGAATTGAGTGAGCGAATAAGGGTGAGTTCTTCTTTCAGCGTTGGGATCCCTAAAGAAAGAGAACTGCTCTCTTCTTCAAATACATTTCTGAGACGGAGTTGGCGTAATTCACCGAGGCTGAAATCGACCACGTAGTAATTTCCATCGTCTCTGTACTTTGTTGGAAAGACATCTGCAACGTCTGTCAGTCTGTTTAGAGTAGTGTCCTTAAAGACGACCAATTGGTCATCTGCACTCATATTAAGCGGAAGGGCAAGATAGTCAGCACCTTGTGATACGGAGACAGTGGTTGCAACCAGTGTATTTTCGATAAGATTGGCCCCCCCACTATTTTTTAGTATTGTGATATTAGCGCTGGCATGTTCACAGCTGAACAAAAGGGCAAAACAGAAGGTGAGAACTGTACAGAAACCACCTGTAATAGTCTTCATGGCGTTGTTTGTTTTAGAGTTAATCATTGATATATCGCGTGTGCTAAATATAAAGAAAAGTGAGTAAATTGCAAGTTGACTATCCTACTACCCATTAAAAAGAAGCGCCTGGAAACTCTCTATGGATGGATAGTTTGTGGAAAAGGTAGAGGGTAGTTTTGAGCTTGGTTTGGCAATGTGTATAAGGTTTTTAATACCGTATGAGTGTGCTGAATCCAGCACTCTTTCAGTGTCATCTACAAAAAGAGTTGAGTCTTTATCAAATGTCTCGATCGTCTGTAAGATCTCCCAGAATTCAACCTGCTCTTTTGCCATCCCCACATCCTGGGAGCATATTATTTGGGTGAAAGAGTCTTGTATTTTTATTTTACCTAATTTCACCGCAAGTGTTTTTGGGTGTGCATTGGTGACTAAATAAGTAGGTTTGCCCATGTCAGAGGCGTGCTTTAAAAACTCCATTACATGGGGATGGATGTTTACCAGGTGAACTATCTCTTTTTTGAGTGCCACAATATCCATATCCAGTCGGTCTGACCAGTAGTCAAGGTCGGTCCACTGGAGAGTATTTTCAATACTTTTATATGTTGCAAGCAGTAACGCCCTGCATTCTTCAGGGTTCACCTTGTGTTTTTTGGCATACGCTTTTGGTACGTAATGTTCCCAGAAGTAATCGTCATAATATTTGTCGAGCAGGGTGCCATCAAGATCGAGAAAAATTTTATCGATACTATCCCAGGAAAAAAGCGGTGTGTGGTATTTACTCATAAACTAGGTAGTCCCAGCAAGCTGGTGAAGAGAGCGAAGTGCCTCTGATATTGTTGTAAATATATGTTCGATGGAGCTGAGTTTTCCAGGATATACGAGACGACCATCAGGAGTGAACTTTGGTATGATGTTTCGCTTCTTACTGGTGTGTTTTTGTAGAAAAGACATCAATAGTTCGGGGGTAAGAGGAGTGTCGTCTTGAAAACTAAAGACAACTGAGTCTCTACCTTGTTCCAGTTTATTGATACGAAGCTTTGCCAGATCCTTTTTCAGAGATACCACACGTAATAAACTGTCCGTTTCTACAGGAATTGGACCATACCTGTCAATGAGCTCATCTTTCAGATCTTCTTGTATCTCAATTGGGGAATTGGTAAGGGCGGCTATACGTCTGTAGGTAATGTAACGCTGACTGATATCGGGGATATAACTTTCTGGAATGTAGGCGGAAATCTGCAGGTTTACCTCTGGATCAATATCTTCTTTGATCTGGTTTACATCACCATGCTGTGCCTGGGCTTTAAGATCTGCTACGGTCCTCTGGAGAAGGTCGAGGTAGAGATCATAACCGATGGCAGCAATATTACCACTTTGGGAGACACCAAGGAGGTTACCGCCCCCACGAATCTGTAAATCGCTCATCGCAAGTTTAAATCCACCGCCCAGTTCATTGCAATCCATTAATGCCCTGAGTCTCTCCTTTGAGTCTTTTGTCAGACTATCAAGAGAAGGTACCAACAGGTAGGCAAAAGATTGTGTAGTGGATCTACCAACCCTTCCTCTCAGCTGGTAAATTTCAGCAAGTCCCAACATATCCGCCCTGTTGATAATAATGGTATTAGCGGACGGGATATCAAGACCCGATTCAATGATTGTTGTGGCCACGAGAACGTTGATCTTTTTGTTCACAAAGGAGACCATTATCTCTTCGAGCTCTTTGCCGGCCATCTGCCCGTGTGCCACTGCAATTTTAGCATCCGGGACGAGCTCTTGAACCATTGAGGCCATTCTTTGGATTGATTTTACCCGGTTGTGGACAAAGAACACCTGGCCACCTCGGCGGAGCTCTTTGGTGATAGCTTCTTTGATTACAAGCTCGTCAAAGCGAGCAACAAATGTTTTAACGGGCTGCCTGTGTTCGGGAGGTGTCGAAATGACAGAAAGGTCCCGGATGGAGAGAAGCGACATCTGCAGGGTACGCGGGATTGGCGTTGCTGTAAGGGTGAGTATATCAACTTCTGCCCGCAGTTTTTTCATTTTTTCTTTGTGGGTGACACCAAACCTGTGTTCCTCATCTATGATAAGAAGTCCCAGATTTTTAAACTGGACATCTTTTGACAGGAGCCGGTGGGTCCCTATGACAATATCAACTTTACCTCCAGTGATATCTTTTAAGATGTGTCGTTGTTCGGCCCCGGTTCGAAAGCGGTTGAGACAACCGATATTGACAGGAAAACCTTTGAGGCGCTCGGTAAAGGTTTTAGAATGCTGTTCGGCTAGAACCGTCGTGGGAACAAGGATAGCAACCTGATATCCATCTTCAACGACCTTAAAAGCGGCCCTGATGGCCACCTCTGTTTTACCGTAACCAACATCTCCGCAGATCAGTCGATCCATTGGTTTATCTGAGGTGAGGTCTTCAAGTACATCATCAATAGATTTGGCTTGTCCAGGAGTTTCGTCAAAAGGAAATGACTCCTCGAGTTCATGGAACAGTGCGCCGGGAGGAGAAAATTGTCTGCCTTCCTTGATTTCTCTTTTAGCGTAGATGTTGAGCAATTCTTGCGCAACTTTCCATACTTCTTCTTTTACCTTAGACTTGGTTGTTTTCCAGGATTGAGAACCCAGCTTATCTATTTTGGGATCTTTGTCTGAAAGTCCCTGATAACGCGAAATGAGGTTGAGTCTGTCAACAGGTAGATAGAGTTTGTCGCCTTCGCGGTACTCAATCAGCATAAAGTCTTTTTTGACAGCCTGGAAGTCTATGGTGTCAAGACCGCGGTAGATACCGAGTCCATGGTCACGGTGGACGATGACATCTCCTTCATTGAGCTCGGTAAAACGGACTGGTTCTCCTTTGTTCTTCTTTTTGGATTTACCCCCGATCCGCATCTCTCCAAAGAGCTCACTTTCTGAGAGGAGATGGAGTTTGAGATCAGGAAAAGAAAAGCCTTCAGAAAGGGGGTGATCACAAAGATACAAAGTCTCAGGATTACCTGAACGTGCGAGTTGTTCAAGCTGTAGCGGGTAGTCGAGGAGCTCTACTTGGTGGCTGTGTTTACTGAGTAGCTCGGCTAAATTTTTTGTGTGCCTTGACGAGCGGCAGCAGATAATCACCTGTTCGTCTTGTTTTTGCCAGGTCTGAATATGCTCGGTCAGTGGGGCGAGAAGGCCAAGTTTGGCTCGTTTAAGTGAAATTTCCTGCTTTAACAGTTGATGATTACTGGTCGATACTGTTGAAACGGATTCGTTTGCCCCTGGGAAGTCGCTTACCAAAATTTGGGAGAAAGTAGCAATGGACTTTTCTATTTCATCTTTGTCTAAGAAGAGCTCTAGAGGTTTTAGAGCTGGTGTTCCATTTGCGCAGGCAGTCTCATAATTTGTCTCAATTCTCTCAAAAGTGAGATGCATACTCTGACGAATCCCTTCGGGGTCCAATAGAAAGAGCACACTTTTTTGGGGAAGAAAGTCAAGGGCTGTTGAACTGCTGGTTTTCTCATCCTGATAGTAGAGAGGGAGAAAAAACTCCATACCGGCAAAGCGCATACCACTGTTACTTCTTTCCATAAGGCGTGCAGTTTCTTCACTGCGCCAGCCCAGATTTTCACCAAGCTCTTCAAAGGTTCGGGCAATTTTTCTCTGCTGTGGCCTGCTCCTGCTAAGGAGGATATCTGTAACCGGTAGAAACGTAGCCTGTAGGATCTCACCTGTGGAGCGTTGATTAAATGGGTCAAAAGACCTCAACGAGTCAATGGTGTCGCCAAAATAATCAAGTCGGACAGGACCTTCATGGACATCCCCATTTTCCATGACAAAAGGAGGAGGGAAGATGTCAAAGATACCACCGCGTAGAGAGAAGTCTCCGATGGACTGGACAAGGGAAACTTTTTCGTATCCCAGAAGATCAAGCTTTTCTATCAGATCGTCCTGATCACAGCCTTCACCCGCCTCAATATACTCTGCTGTATCTGCCAGAACCTGGCTTGGCATGATTCGCCTAAGAAGCGCCTCAATTGAGGTGAGGACGATTGGGGCTTCACCTTGCCGCATTCTATAAAGAGCTGACAGCCTTTGTGCGGTTATAAGCTGATCAGGAGAAAGCGGAGTATAGGGCGGAATTTCCTGACCTGGATATATCAGGACTTCCCGGTCTGTGAAAAGTCTCAGGTCGTTTTCAAAACCCTGAATGAGATGTTCGTCCGGAACAATACAGCAGCAGGGTTGATTTGTAGCTATGGCTGCTGCGAGATGGGCTGGACTACTTCCTCGTAACCCTTGTACAGTCGTTTTGGTTACATCTTGTAGTGTGGATGAAATTTTATCGTATATCATAAACAAAAATTGCCGGTCATGTGAAATACATAACCGGCATGGTGTAAAAGTAATGAGGAGTTGGTGTTAGAAAGATCCACCTACACTGAAGTCCCAGACCGATTCTTCTTCATCTTCGTCAGGATCAAGATTGTAACCCCAGACGATTCGGAGAGGGCCCATGGGAGACAGCCAGCGAAAGCCTAGGCCGGCAGCCTGTTTGATAGAGGTGTCTGAATCAAAAAACTCTTCATCGTCGTTGAGGACCTGACCGGTATCGTAGAAAACGACACCTTTGATTCCTTGAGATTCAAGAAGAGGGAAGATGAATTCTGTATTGGTGTACCACATCTTATCACCACCAATGTCTTCTCCTGTCTCAGGGTCTGTAGGGCTGATAGTGGCATACTCAAAACCACGAACGGAGTTAAGTCCACCAAGATAGAAGCGTTCGTAAACAGGCAGTTTACCCGTTTCGTTTTCAAAGACCTGGCCAGCAGCGCCTTTGATATGAAAGACTGTCTTAAGAAACATGGGAAAGTACCAACTGGTAGAACCTTCAAGCTTTGTGAATTCGGAATCTCCACCAAGAGGGCCACCAGCATATTTTACGCTGAGCACATTTCGTGAACCCTTGCTTGCATTATAGCGAAGGTTTCTGGTGTCACGAACAAGAGAGAACTTAAGGGCACTGGTGATGTGAATGTCAACTGAGTTGCGGATGATAAAGGACGCATCATCAGAAACATCGGTTAGATCAGTGTCAGTATAGCTGTAGTTTCCAAAAGCCTTCCAATTACCAAAGATAGGATAGCCTATGCGGAGACCACCACCTTTTGAATCTTTGGTGTAATCGTCATATTCACGTTCTGTGTTGAAAAGATCGATCCCCCAGGAAAGGGCTGAGTCGTTCAGGTGTGGATTGGTGTAGGCCAGGTTGTACCTGGAGCTTACCGAACCGACATTTGCAGAAAGTGAAAGTGTGTCACCACGACCGAGAAAGTTGTTCTCAGAAATTTGTCCCATCAGGATCAGCTTATCAGCTGAGCTGTAACCTGCTCCAATACTAAAGGTCCCTGTGCTCTTTTCTTTGACCTGGACGATAATATTCATACGGTCAGGATCAACGGACGGCTCAGGAGTGATATTAACTTCTTCAAAAAAACTGAGGCGTTGCAGTGCCTGTGTACTTGTTCGAAGAGCCTTGGAATCAAATACTCCTCCTTCGGCAATTCGTAGCTCACGGCGGATAACGTTATCACGGGTTCTGGTATTGCCTGTGATTGTAATTCTGTTGATATAGACAAGATCTGCTTTATCAATTTCAAATACAATATCCATACGGTTACCGATGGTGGACTTGGTAATGCGGGGTCTGATGCTGGCAAAAGCATAGCCTGATTCCGCATAATAGTCGGTCATCTTGAGAATATCTTCCCGTACGGTTTGGCGGCTCAAGTACTTTTCTTTTCGAATAGAAAGCAGATTCAGGAGCTCGGTTTTTCCATTGAGCAGGTCACCTTTGAAATCGACAGTCCCAACACGAAAACGGGGACCTTCTTCGATGACGAATTTAATGTACAACCACTCATCTTTCTGGGTAATAATCGGGTCGCCTATCTTGGCTTCTAGAAATCCATTGTTATTATAGAATGCAACGATTCTTTGGCCATCTTGTTCAATCTTATTCATATCAAGAAGGCCTGATTCGGTGAGCCAGGACATGAACCAGCGCTTACCTGTTTCAATCTCACCCAATAGATCATCATCTTCAAAGGTCGCATTACCTTCAAAAGAGATCTCTTTGATGAAAACCTCTTCCCCTTCCTCGATGACAAATTCTACAACAGCACCACTCTCATCTGGGTAGGTAATGTTTGAAGATACCTTACTGTTATAAAATCCTTTTGTTTTGTAGAGCTGCCTGATTGCCTCTTCAGCAAGGCCGATTTTTGCAGGGTTAAGGATGAAGTGTTCCTTGATATTTGCAGCTTCTTTTACGTCTTCTTCTTTTAGCTCGCTTATTCCCATAAAGAGAACAGACTTGATGACCGGTTTTTCAACAACGCGGAAAATGACTCTTTTTCCTTTTGCGCTGTCAGAGACATCAATCTGTACATCATTGAAATACCCCATTTTATAGATGGCTTTGAGGTCATCTCGCAGGGTCTTCTGACTGTAAATATCTCCTGGTTTGGTCTCGATTTTTCTTAAAATGGCGCCCGAATCAATACGCTTGTTGCCTTCAGGGGCAATTGATCCAATAAGGAAATCTTTGTCCAGGTAGATTCCTATTTCGATTGCAATTTCGCTGAGCATTGTTGGCAGGTCGTCTAAAGAATTACCTGTCTTGAAATAGTATGTAGGGCTTTGTGGGGCGAGCAAGTCAAAGAGTTTAACATCGAGGGCAACCTCTGTACCAATTACGGTGAGGTTTCCTGCTGCGACGTTGTCGGCTTCGGTTTGTGCAGCTATTTTTTGCAAAATATCAGCTGCTGGCGGCCAGCTCTCTTTATAGTTTACAAGACTCGTCGCTTCACTTCTGGGGATGAAAGAGAGTTCCTTTTCGCTGACGCTCTTTTTGAGTTTCTCATCGGCAAGGAGTGTGAGCTTTGAAACATCATCCGCACTTTTGATGTTAAGTGGAAGAAAAATAGTTTTTCCTGAACTTGCCCAACTTTGAGAAGTTGCGAGTAAAATGGCAAAGAGTAAAGGAATGTAAAATAGAGTTCTTTTTACATGACGATGGGTGCACTGGGTGGCTGGTGAAGTCATGAATAATTTCCTGTAAGTGAGATCAAAGACAGTTTACATCAATAACCCAAGGGTTGTTTCATTTAACTGTTTGGAATGAAAATGAAGACCATACAGAGAGTTAAGGAAGAATTACACCTTTCTCAACTATAAAAATCCGTCGTATTATGCCATGTTTGAAGGTAATTGCAAACTTTGCAGTAGTCATGAGGTGAATTTTGTTGCAATTATATATTGTAATCCTACGGATGGAGTGGGTGTCGTCGCTTGATAATCATAGTAGAGGAAAGGAGATTAATCATATATGTGGGGTAAAATGTTGCTGCATAGTTGTCTTGATGTTCTTTTTCCACCACGTTGTGCTGTGTGTAATGGCCACCAGTTGAGGTGTGGTGGAAATGCTATCTGTCTGGGGTGCAGGGAACGTGTGCGATGGGTAGAGGAACCGGTATGTTTTATTTGTGGGATGGAACTGTATGCACAAAGTACTGCAAATCCGATCTGCGGTGAGTGTTTGAAAAAAACTCCGCCGTTTGAATATGCCAGATCTCTTTTTTATTATAGTGATGAAATACGAACTCTTGTCTCAAGTCTAAAATATAAAAGAGATACCTCTGTTTTACCAGCCATTGATGAATTGGTGAGAGAATGCGACCTGAGTGCCTATAACGCCTGTGATTATATCGTTCCGGTACCGTTACATAAGAAAAGATTACAGCAGAGGGGATTTAATCAGGCGTTGCTGCTTGCAAAGATATGTTTTGGTCGCAGTGACACGCGTATCAGGTCTACAATTTTACAGCGTACCCGTAATACGGTTCCGCAAGTTTCACTGGATGGTAAAGAGCGAAGGAGGAGTCTAAAAAATGCCTTTACAGTGAGACCCGGTGTCACTCTGTCAGGGGCTACGATTTGTCTGGTCGATGACGTGTATACAACAGGTACGACGGTGTCTGAGTGTAGTAGGGGGTTGTTGTCTCGTGGTGCCAAGAGGATCCTTGTTCTCACCTTGGCAAGAGTTGATGTGCCACATCGCGGTAGAAGTTTGATATGAAGAATATTTTACAATAATATTATTTTTTTGTTAATTCTCTGAAGCCCGCGGAATAACGCTATTACAGATGTTGTGGGGGCGGGATGTTAAGTAATATTGAGAAATATACATTAAAATAGAGAAATGTAGAGTTTTGGGAAAAACATGAATTGTTGATAACTTTGTGGAAAGGCACCTAAGCATGCCATATGTCGTAAGAAAAACAGATTTGTTTTTAAGGCCCTTAGAATAAGGGTTAAGACGGTGTTTGTTTTTTTGGTCCAATCTTTTCGGGGGCTGTAGCGAGGTGTCTGAAAGAGTTGGCTTTCATGGAAAAACTTCTCGATATCGTCTTTGACCAAAAACAGATATTGGGGTTAGTTCACACCATCGTTTTACATCGGGTGATTCCACCTGAGTATCTACAATTGTTGTCGGTTATAAACTGTATCATTTTTTTATTTGGCTTTGTTCAGGTATACCTGAGTTTTGTTAATTTGTATGTATTTGGTCTAATTTTACGACTAAGGGGACGTTTTTAGGTATGGTTTGGGACACAATTAAAGAGAATCTTAAAACAACAATGGCGGATAACATCTTCCAGTTATGGATTGAACCTTTGGAGTTTGAACAGCTTAAAGGTGAAAAGTTTGTCCTAAGAAGTCCGGATAGATATTTTAGTGCATATGTGAAACAGAATTTCTCGGCGTCTATAGAAAAACAACTCGCAGAAAATGGTTTGGAGCAGACTCAAGTCGTTATTGGTGAAGCAATTGCTCCAAAACGAAAACCAAAAGCGAAGCCTCCTGTTGCAAAGAGAAAGAAGCCAGCAGTAAGCAGACAGATGAGGCTCCCCAATGTTCCGCTAAACAACTCAAAGTCCAGAAATCTCCATCCTCGTTACACCTTTGACCAGTTTATGGTTGGGGATTCCAATATTTTGGCAGAATCTGCTTGCAGGTCAGTTGTGGCTGAAGATGGTCTTGTTGGTCCATGTCTTTATATAAATAGTGGTACTGGGCTGGGTAAAAGTCACCTCACCCATGCTGTTGCACATAAGGTGTTCTCTGAGTCTCCTATGACGAGATTGCACTATCTTACAGCCAAGCAGTTTGCCTCAGAGATGATTCGTGGAATTCAGACGAAGACCATGGATGATTTTAAACGCAAATATCAGGAAAATTGCGATATTCTCCTGGTCGAAGATATACATGCTCTGACGGGTAAAAAGAAAACTCAGGAAGAACTCAATGATGTGCTGGATATGCTCATCAACTCCGGAAAACGTGTTATTCTGACGGCCAATAGTGCTCCAAGGGATCTCGTTGGTATCGACAATGAATTTCGCTCCCGTATGACCTCAGGCCTGGTCACCTCTATTAAAGCGCCTGATGTAAAAACGCGCTCTAGAATTATTGAACAAAAGGCTATACAAAAACAGCTTGGACTTAATGAAGACATCGTTGACTTTCTTGCCAATCATATAAAAGGTGACGTGCGCAAGATTGAATCCGCACTTGTTGCTTTACGGGCAAAAGCGCAGCTTACCGGTGGTCATATTGATATGGATCTTGTCCGCGAGGTTGTGAGTAATGTCGTCGGAATGGGTCAGACCTTGAGCGCTTCGATGATCTGTGATCTGGTGAGTACACAGTTTAATGTGAGTGTAAAGGATCTGCAGTCAAAGTCGCGGAAAAGAATTGTTACCGTACCAAGGCAGATAGCAATGTATCTTTCAAGAAAGTTCACAGAAGACTCGCTTGCGGATATCGGAAAGGCCTTTAACCGTGACCATTCAACCGTCCTACACTCAATAAAAGTGGTGTCGAATAAATTGGTTAGTGATACCTCGGTTAATGCGCAACTTGAAATATTAAGTGATAAGGTGAACCAGCTTTAAGCTCTGGTGCTACTCTATAGGGGGAAACTCCTGCTAGATCATGATCAGTAAGCAGCCACAGTTCTCATCAGAGAACTGTGGCTGTTTTCGTTGGTGCAGGCTAAAAATACACGCCTTTGAGTTCTGCCGCATATTTCTTATTTGAAGAGGTGAGTAGTGATTCCGCCACTCTTGTTCCACTTTTCATCATATCGTTTAGCCCAATACCATCCCAGCCAAAGCCGCATATGAACAGGCTCTTTTCTTTTTCCTGAATATTCTTTTTCCAGTTCAAGAGCTCTGGGTAGTTGCGCTCAAGCTGAGGAATTCCCCCACCCGAACGGAGTATGGTGGTGTAGACAGGCTCTTTTTTTATCCCCAGGATATGCTGAACATCCTTTAGGGCTTCTCGGGTCAACGTTTCCCCATCAAGTCCTACTCGTTCAGGATGTCTTCTGCCCCCAACAAGTGTCTCAAAGACCACATGGCCTTCTGGGGCCCTGCCTGGAAACATGTTTGATGAGAAAAGTGAGCCAAGGGTGAAGCGTTGCTCTTTTTCGGGTGTGAGAAAGCCAAAGCCCGGAGGAATTGTGACATCGTCGGTAAATCCAAAAACAACCGTTGACATCCAGGCTTCTGGGATTGATTTTTCTGGAATTTGAGGATCTATCGCAGACAGAAGTTTCAGCGCTGCATTAGCGGGAAGACAAAAAACAACATTTTTGGCTTTGAACAGTGAGTCCCCGGCTACAACCTCCCAACCATTGTCTGTTTTTGTAACTGAGGTAACGCCACAATTTAGTCTAAGTTCATTGCTCAGGTCAAGGGTTTCGGCAAGACGTTCTACAAGACGTACCATACCTTTTGGAAAGCTGGTCATTGCAGGCATAGCAAGTTTTGGTCCACCCTCTTTTTTCTTCGTTCGCATTTTTGCTATCAATCCGCGAAGAACAGAGCCGTGTTCCTTTTCCAGTGCTCGAACGCCAGGCATCACGCTGTCTATGGTGAGTCTATCGAAATCCCCGGCATAGGTCCCTGTGAAGACAGCATCAACGTAAGGAAGAAGTGCTGCACCAAATCTATGGTTAATCCATTTGGCAACGGTGGGTTCGCCTTCGAGCACTGGCTTCCATAGGTCTGCGAGTACCCGCAGTTTTGCGGTCCAGGGAATAAGTGGTGCCATCAGGATTTTACGGGGTGTCTGAGGGATGAGATTGAGTTTACCGTTTAAGTAAACATACCGAACAAAGTCAATAAGTGGCGCTTTGACAGCTTCCTGATCCAGTCCCGTTTCTTGTAAAATGCGTTGAGATTCTTCGCAGTTATCAAGAAATCCGTGGGGCCCTATTTCGGTAATAAATCCATTTTCCCGGTGGGTTTTTATAACGCCGCCTGTACGATCACTTTTTTCAAGTATACAAAAGGTATGATTTGGGGCGTGGAGTTTGAGCTTGTGAGCTACGGTGAGTCCTGAAAGGCCACCGCCTAATATTAATGTCTGATAAGTATCGTTCATTGTAAGTGTGTGTAGAATTCAGAATTTTTTACTTCAATTGAGACCCAACCACCATCACGTAACATTCCGGGATTGATGATAGGGCTGTTTATTATGGTGTCCTCTCCTTTTGCCTCATGGATATGACCTACTATAGAGAGGGCGGGTTGGTATCTTTCTATAATGGTGCGTATGGCAGTAGAGCCAACATGTTTACCACTATGTATCCTGTCAAGTTTTGTGTTGAGAGGGGGCGTGTGTGAGATAAAGAGGATCGGGATCTTTTTTTTGTGTAGAGGTTCAGCAAGGGCAACATATTCAAGCCCCTGGAGATAGGCGGTCTCAGCTGTTGCTAAAATTTCGGATTCTGAAAATTCAGAAGGTGTTAAAAAAGGGGTGTCATTAGATCCACCAACTCCAACTATACATATACTGTTTCCAACTAATCTGGCCTGGCCGTGGAGGTTGATACCAAGATCTTCGAGATAGGTGTTAATTTCAGGTTTATCGAGATTGCCAAAATGAGCCAGTATATTCGGATTGAGCTTCAGTGCATGGTTAAGTACCTGGCGAACTTCTTTTATTCCGCCATAGTTGGTGAGGTCGCCATTAAGCAGGATAAGGTCGGCTTTTTCAGTATCTGGAATTTTATCCAAATATTCTGGGGCCATATGTATATCACCTGCGACTATAATTTTCATGATTTTTTTTAGGATCTTCGGGTCTGAGTCAGAGGTGAAGTACGGCTCTTGACAGTAAAATATCGATGCTTAACATTTTGGCCGACTTTATCTAAAAAATCAATGGAAAGGAAAGGTCTTTTTCTTTTCCTTAATCAATTGAAATAAATGGGGTACTCGATGACAGCTGAGAAAACAACTTTTGAATTTAAGGCGGAGACTAAAAAACTTCTCGATATAGTAATTAACTCACTCTATACCGAAAAAGACGTGTTTGTTCGTGAGCTTATCTCAAACGCAGCCGATGCACTTGAAAAATTCAGGCATGAGAGCTTAACCGCAACAGATGTATTTGATGATCATCTCCCACTTGAGATAACCATCGAACTTGATGAAGAAAAAAATACCATGACCATTACCGACTCCGGTATTGGTATGACAAGAGAAGAGTTAGAGAACAATCTTGGAACCATCGCCCATTCCGGATCTAACACCTACCTTACAGAACTCGTAGAGGCAGCGCAAAAAGATGTAAGTCTTATCGGTCAGTTTGGTGTTGGTTTTTATGCTGCTTTTATGGCAGGCTCTACAGTTCGGGTACAGACGAGATCCTGGGATAAGAGCGAAGGGAATGAGTGGGTATCGGATGGTACCGGATCTTTTACTATCTCTGAAATGGAAGGACTCCATAGAGGTACAAAGATCATTGTTGAGCTAAAAGATGATGCCAAAGATTATGCTCAGGATTGGAAAGTCAGCGCAATCGTAAAGCAATACTCTTCGTTTGTCTCTTTTCCAATTAAGCTCGGTGGCGAAACTGTAAACACCGTACAGGCTCTTTGGACAAAGAGCAAAAGTGAAATTACCGAAGAAGAGTACACAGAATTTTATAAGTTTGTGGCAAATGCCACGACTGATCCAATGTACAAACTGCATTTCTCTGCAGATGCTCCACTTGCTATTAATGCACTTCTTTTTGCGCCTACAGAGAACTTTGAGGGTTTTGGTTTTGGTAAGGTTGAACCCGGTGTTAATCTTTATTGCCAGAGAATTCTTATTGATCAACATTCTAAAACCATCCTTCCTGAATGGTTGCGGTTCTTAAAAGGTGTGGTGGATAGTGAAGATCTGCCTCTTAATATTTCCCGTCAGGCGCTACAAGATAATGCACTGGTTGCTAAAATTCGCAAAGTTATCACCAAGCGTTTTCTAAAACACCTAGATGAGCAGGCTAAAAAAGATCCAGAGAAATATCTTGAATTCTGGTCGACCTTTGGCATGTATCTCAAAGAAGGTGCGACCTCTGACTATGAATACCAGAAAGAGATCGGTAAACTTCTTCGCTTTGAATCTTCAAAATCTGAAGCTGATAAGCCTGTCTCTCTTGCTGACTATGTTTTGAGAATGAATCCGGATCAGGAAGAGATCTATTTTATTAATGGTCCCAATAGAGGAGCCATTGAAGCTGGTCCCTATGTTGAGATGTTCAAGGAAAAGGATATTGAGATCCTTTACACTCTTGAGCCCATCGATGACTTTGTTCTTAACCATCTGGGTGAGTTTGATGGCAAGAAGCTTGTCTCTGCTGACCGTGCTGATCTTTCTTTGTCTAAAAATGGTGAAGAGGAAAAAGACAACGAAACCACAACAGATGAAGAGAAGCAGGCGGGTGAGGAGATGGACGTTCTCACTAAATGGATGCAGGAAGTACTTGCCGATAATGTTTCAGAGGTTGCTGTTTCCAAACGTCTTGTTGATGCTCCGGCTATGATTGTGAACCCTGATAGTTACATGACCTCATCCATGGAACGAATTATGGCAGCAAACAGGAAGGAACAGGGCATTCCAGGAATGGAAAAGAGCAAGAAAAAACTTGAGATCAATCCAAAGAATGATCTTATTGTGAGACTGTCTGAACTTCAGAAAAGTGATGCTGACTTTGCGGCTCAGGTAGCTCACCAGATCCATGATAATGCTATGATTCAGGCAGGACTTCTTGTTGATCCTCTTCAGATGGTTGAAAGGAATTACAAAATTCTGAGTAGAGTAGTGAAGAACTAACCCTTATAAAGGTTGACTACGCAGGAAAAAAGCCTTGCCGGTGTCTTATACAAAACTCCGCCTTCGAAATTATTCGGAGGTGGAGTTTTTTTGTTTCATGAGGTCCCACCTCAGTGTATCTTGGCAATTGTTCATTACGGTGGACAATTCATGTTATTTCGATATTATTCGGACGAACGTGAGGATGTTTTCTTGTTATGCATTGAAAAATGCTATGTCACAGACTATAGACGTGTTGAGAAAATAACAACAATTGCTGTTTCGGAGGATTTGATGAACCCCTTTAAAAAATATTTTTTTACAATGCTTCTGGCCGCTTGTTTCCTATCAGGGTGTTATATAACGCCTGTGCGTCATCTTGCAGCGGATATTGCACTTGTTCAGGTGGGGCAATCAACCAGAGAAGACGTTCTTATTTTTCTGGGCGACCCGGATGATCAACAGGTGTTGGGAAATGGTGTTGAAAAATGGCTCTATATTCAAACAAAGACAAGCACTGCTGAAAAGACACCTTTTCTGGGTAAGTATTTTGGTACTCCCGAGGTAAACAGAGTACTCGTTACCTTTACAAATGGTATTGTGACGGACAGCGTCTTTTCCTCTAATGATGAAGATGACCTCGATTGGGCTGATGACTATTCTTGGCAGAAGAAAAACTGATGGTTCAATTCGCAACAAGCCGCAACCGAATGGTTCAGGAACAGCTGATCAATAGAGATATTGTTGATCCAGCAACGATTAAAGCAATGTCTGAGGTGCCAAGGCATCTTTTTGTCGATGATGCAATGCAGGGACGTGCATATGGTGATCATCCATTGCCTATTGGTGCGGGGCAAACAATTTCCCAGCCCTATATTGTTGCCACAATGACGCAAGCCTTAGGACTTACCGGCACAGAAAAGGTTCTGGAGATTGGAACAGGCTCAGGATACCAGGCTGCGGTACTTTCCAGGATTTGTGACCAGGTGTATACCGTGGAGAGGATAAACTCTCTGCTGGCGAGAGCTCGCAAGATTTTTGATAAATTACGATACTATAATATAAGATCAAAGCTTGATGACGGGACAATGGGCTGGCCAGATAACGGCCCTTATGATGCCATTATTGTCACAGCGGGTGGTCCGGAGGTTCCAGAACCTCTAGTTGATCAATTGAGTGACAATGGGCGGCTGATTATCCCTGTGGGTGACCAGCATGTTCAGGAATTACAGCTTGTACAAAAAAATGAAGGCCAGGTGGAGATGTCTTGTCTTGCCAGTGTCCGATTTGTAGACTTGGTAGGTGAGCATGGTTGGGGTAAGTGAAAAAGAAGCTTCAAAGGGTGTGGTTCGTAGGCTGTACGACGTCTGTATGGAGTGGATTAGTGGTAAGTATGGTGTGTGGGCTCTGTTTTTTATCGCCTTTATAGAGTCGTCCTTTTTCCCCCTGCCACCGGATGTTTTTCTCATTGCCATGTGCGTTGCTCTTCCGGCAATGTCTTTTCGGTATGCTGCTATCTGTTCAGTTGGCTCAGTGCTCGGTGGTGCCCTAGGGTACGGTCTTGGTTTCTGGTTCATGGATGGGGTTGGAATGACCATCATCGACTGGTATGGACTAAGCGACAAGTACGGGATGGTTCAGCAGTATTTTAAAGATTATGATGTTTGGATTGTAGGTACAGCAGGTTTTACACCGATTCCATATAAACTATTCACCATTACTGCTGGTTTTGTACACTCTAACTTTGTCACCTTTATGATTGTGTCCTTTGTAGCGAGATCTGCAAGGTTCTTTCTTGTAGCTGGACTTATCTGGAAATTTGGTCCTCAGATCAAAAAGTTTATAGACCGATATTTCAACATCCTTTCCATTGCCTTTGTTGTGCTTCTGGCTGCTGGATTTTTACTTATTAGGCTTGTTCTGTAGTTATTGAACGCCTGTTTGTGCTAATTATTTTTCTTTAATGAAGCCTGTAATAAAGTAAATACCCAGGCCGAGACATACCACTCCAGACCAAAATGGCGAAATCTCATACCCTCTATGTCGAATAGCATTTTCATCAAATGCAAATGGAGCCAATATAAATGATAAAATTGCTATAGATAGTCTAAGATATTTCGTGGACATTGATTCTTTTAATCGCTCTTTAAAAGCACAGATTTAACAAACGACTGCCGTTTTTCGGAGTATATTTTTTGTTGTGGTATCAGTATATCTTGATGATCCTGAAATGGGAAAATCCCACCATTATCAACAAAACTAATGTTCTAAAGCTATTTCGTCTCTGAGAACCTTGATGACAGGTATTTCTTCCTAAGATTTCTTGAAAAACGTCCAACGATCTTCAGTTGTATTCCCTTCAGCCAAACTGTAGCCGCCCAAATTAAATCTTTTTAAATCATTAGCCTGCTCAGCCTTATTAATAATGGCAAAGTGGATCATCAACCCTCGGGCTCTTTTGGAGTGGATTGGAATGGTCTTTATTTTGGCATTGTGTTCCTGTTGGAATATCACCTCAACTATTTTTCCATTCAGCTGTTTTCTGTCGATGACCTTTGAGTACTCGGTGGACGCGAGATTCACTACCGTTTTATCTTGGGATAACGCAAGCCTTGTATTGAGTGTTTCTGTAATTTCGTTTTTCCAAAGTTGGTACAAGTTTTTGCAATCACCAACAGGTAATTTGGCTCCCATCTCAAGGCGGTAGGGTTGCATGAGGTCTAAAGGACGGAGCAGGCCGTAGAGTCCTGAAAGGATGTTGAGATGATCTTGGGCATACTGTAGCTCATCTTCTGTGTATATTTCGGCGGTAATTGCAGCATATGCATCGCCTTGAAAGGTGAAGAGAGCTTGTTTTGCGTTGTTTAAGGAAAAAGGCGTCTCAAAGCTATGGATACGACGGTGAGTTGACTCGGTGAGTTTGGGGCTGGTTTTCATGAGTGTGGCAATCGCGTCACTCGACATTGCCTTTAGAGTCGTGTTGACTTTTTTGCTTGTGCTCATGCAGGCTGGAATTGTGAATATATTGTATGGCCGGCCGTTGAAGTTTTGTGTTTTTGATGGAGCTGTTATGAGTTGCATAAAATTGTTTCAAGAATTGATTTGATGAGTTAATAACCTATAATAACAGTATAATTTGTGTTGTAACCTAAATCTTGCAACTGGCAAGTTTAGTGGGATTGTAAGTTCCGAAGGGTAACAAATATGAGAAAATTATACTCATAGATTGTGATTTTTTAAATAAGTATCTAGGAGTCTGTTGGACAATACCCTTTTCCCCCAGCTCTGTGTTATTTTCAGAAAATCAATGCTCGCAATATCAACTATATGGCTGTGCTTGATTTCCTCAAAATGCCTTGATCTGAGAAAAAATGTCTATAATCCGACAGGCTCCTAGAGCAGTAATATACTGTTTTACAAAGTTAATTGTTTTCTTGTTTTGCATATGCACGATTTGGGTGTAAGTGTAAGTGTAGATGGAATACAACGTCGTCAATCGGTTCTTTAAATGGAGGAAAGTATGTCAGGAAATGAAGCAGCTACTGAAATTGAATCATTTATTGAGAGTTGGGCGGGTGATGATCAGCCTATGCGTGATTGGTTCCAGCGCATTTACCAGGAATTAAAGAGCCTTCCGGATGTTGAACTACAATTTGCAGGACGACCTGGTGTTAGCTATTCTATGCGACCCAAACATGTGAAACAGCAGGGACGAGATCTCTTTGCAATTGTCGATGTTATCGACGACGACCCCGCCGAACGTTGGCTTTCTGTCTGTTTTTATGAAGATATGATTACTGACCCTGAAGAGCGGGGTGAAGTCATTCCTGAGGGGCTTTCGGGAAGTGATGGGTATTGTTTTGATATGTTTGATAATGATGAAGTTCTTGCTCAGTATCTTCTTGCCCGAATAAGTGAGGCTGCAGCTTCAGCATCAAAATAATAGGACTGAGAAGCTTATCTCCTAAATCTTGCGTATGTAAGATTTAGATATCTGTATAACCTGGAAATGATGTGATGGGGGAAACAATGAGTAAAACACCTGTTCTCATCGTATGTAACCCGGAAAGTGATCTGGGGGAAAAGGTACAAGATGTTCTGGGCATCTTGCCCGAAGTACAGTTACTGTGGGCAAATGATTTGCCTGGTTTGGAGTGGCACCTGCAACAAAGGCAAGACGTAGCCTTTGTTGTCGTGGATAAAACAACACAAAGTCAAGTAGACAACACAATTGCTGAATGTATACGTGGTTCAGATAAGGGAGGTAGCGTTCCGCTACTTTTTATTATAGGCGAGATGAGTGAGGCGGATCAACTCTATAGCGCTTTTGGCCCAGGTGTTGTTGATTGTTTACCGGTGCCCATCTCGACAAATATATTAAAAATAAAAGCACTACTGTATTTTGAGCTGTATCGCCTGAGGGCCAGAGTGGAACAGCAGGTCGTAGAATGTGCGGCGAAGATACTTGAAATTGAAGTTCTGCATCAGGAACTTGAAGAGAAAAAGTATCGGTCGGAACAACTGTCTTCTCTTGATTCACTTACAGGTCTTTTTAACAGGTACTATTTTGATGAGAATCTACAAAAAGAGTGGCGCCAAGCCGTACGTGAGAATGATCCGCTCGTTCTACTCTTTGTCGATGTAGATTATTTGAAAGTTTACAACGCCCAATATGGGCACGCCGACGGAGATGACTGTTTACGTGAAATGGCTGGCGTTTTATATCGTACACTTTTACGACCTGTGGATATTATCGCTCGCTACGGTGGAGATCAATTTGCCGTTATTCTTCCCGGAACAGACGTTGCTGGTGCAGCCCTTGTCGCAAAGAGGATGATGGGAAGTGTTGTATCTCTTGAAAGAGAAAATGTGGTATCTCTCGTCTCTGCCTTTGTCACAATCAGTATTGGTGGGACTATGATACGTCCATCTTCAGGGATGAAACTTCAGGACTTCATAGATCAGGCTGAGAGTGCTCTCGCTGAGGCAAAACTTGCAGGACGAAACCAAGTTTGCATTCTTTGATTGCTTGGTGGTGAGACAACAAAACAAAGGGGAAAAGAGCATCGCTCTATTCCCCTTTGTTATACGGCTACTAAGGATGGTGTGTTGAGATCAGTTCTTAAAGCTGTGAATAGGTGCAGGCATTCTTCCGCCCCAGGCAATAAATCTACTGGATTTCCCGACATTATTTACAGGCATAATGGGGCTTGCTCCAAAGAGACCACCAAAACTGACGTGATCTCCGACTTCTTTGCCAGGTACAGGGATGAGTCTTGCTGCTGTGGTTTTGGAGTTAATTACTCCAAGGGCCATTTCATCGGCAATGATTGCAGCAATTGTGTCCGCATCTACAGATCCTGGTATGGCTATCATGTCAAGTCCCACAGAACAGACACAGGTCATTGCTTCAAGTTTTTCAAGGGTAAGAGAGCCATCTCCCACAGCCTCAGCAAGAACAGCATCTTCCATGACTGGAATGAAAGCTCCACTCAGTCCACCCACTGTTTTACTCGCAAAGATCCCGCCTTTTTTGACGGCATCGTTGAGCATTGCGAGGATTGCAGTAGAACCTGGGGCGCCAACCGAGTCTACTCCCAAAATTTTAAAAATCTCACCTACACTGTCTCCAATCTTCGGAGTTGGGGCAAGGGAGAGGTCAACGACACCAAACTCTACACCCAGAGACTTGGAAACAGCCCGGCCAATGAGCTCACCGCATCTGGTGACCCGAAATGTGGTTTGCTTTATTTCTTCAGCTAATTCGTCAAATGTAAGGTCACCAGATTCCTTGTGTGAGGCGATGAGTCTTTCAAGAGCACGGGCAATAACCCCAGGGCCACTAACTCCAACATTGAGGACAGCTTCAGCTTCTTCAACACCATGGATGGCGCCGGCCATAAACGGGTTATCACCTGGCTGGTTACAGAAGACGACAAATTTTGCGGCACCAAAGCCGCCAGTGTCTGCGGTCATTTCGGCAAGATCTTTCACCGTTTGTCCCATGATGGCCAGAGCATCCATGTTGATACCCTTATGGGTGGTGGCAATGTTGATGGATGAACAGATTTTTTCGGTTTGTGAAATTGCTTCCGGGATAGAGGCAATAAATTCCCGATCAGTGTCGGTCATGCCCTTTTCCACCTGAGCGGAGTAACCACCGAGGATGTCGACACCTACTGTTGTGGCTGCACGGTCAAGGGTTTTAGCAATCTCAATAAAATCATCTTTTTTAAAGCCTGCACCTACGAGGGCAATCGGTGTAACTGAAATGCGCTTGTTAACGACCGGAATGCCATATTTGTTGGACATCTCGTTGCAGGTTGCAACAAAGTTGCCGGCGAAGGAGACTATTTTGTTTTCAATATTTTTGCAGGTGTCTTCTAAATTTCCTGATCTGCAATCGAGAAGGTTTATTCCCATTGTGACCGTTCGAACATCAAGGTTTTCTTTTTGAATCATCTCGACGGTGGAAAGGATCTGGTCAGAGCGTAACATGGTTTTGGTGTCTCCTGAAGTGGTGTGCTGTAAAAAGGGTTACCTTTTAGTGCAAGGTGATTTCGTTTGTTACCTTGAAAATATCGTTGTGCTGGATCATGACTGTAAGTGCACTATCTTTTGAGTAGACTTCCAGCTTCTGCTGTAACTCTTCCATTTTACAGCTGCAATCTTTTAAATCTAACTGCAGTGCCATGGTGTATTGGTCGTCTTTGAGTGTTGTTGCGAGATCAAATATGTTCACATTGTGCTCAAAACAGAATTGACTGATCCCGTGTACGATCCCAGTCTTGTTAGGACCTTGGACCGTTAATATGTAGGTTTCTTCTGGTGGGTGATCGGCTTCTACCTCTTCTCCTGGGAGAAGTTCTTTAATAGAAACTTCAAATTTACATTCTGTTTTAACATGGGAGATTGCGGCGTGAAGATCTTCTTTTGTTACTTCCTCTTCAAAAGAAGCATTAAGTATCATAGTCAGGTAGCCACAGAGAACAGTTTGGTTGAGGTCGGCGACATCTCCACCAAGTTTGTAAATTGATCCTGTGATATTTGCTATAATTCCAGGTCTATCTTTTGACATAACTGAAATGATCATCTGTTTTCTCATCGTTGTTGTGCTCCTGTGCGACATTGTCGATATGGTGTTTTTTGCATCTATTGCATGTGATTCATGAGTCTGTTGATTTACTAGGACTTTTGTTTGAGATCAAGGCATACTAAAAAAATAACCACAGGCATATAGTGGATATCGGAGTCTGCGCTTATCTCCGAGGATTGTTTTTTTCGTATAACGAAGATATCGGGCCAAAATGCAGTAAATCAACGGGCTCATTCATCTTACCCGGTAAATGGGAAGTAAGCCGGCATAAGTGCCTCGAAGGTCTCTCTGAGTCGCATGTTCAAGTTATTAGCTTCGAAAGTGCATCCCCTTTTTTCGTCTTTTTAACAGCCTTGCATTAGTAAGGCGCTAAACATTGGCAGAACTCGCCACTATTCCATTGATTGGTAAAATGAGCAAGGAAAGAAAAATGAAAAGCCAGTGGCTTGTGTAGTGTTGAGCTCAGCGTTCTTTGGTCAAATTTTGAAAGTATGGGTGTTTTATCTCGAATTTTTGTATATTGCTTGTCTTTGTAGATACTGAGCTAAATTAAGGGTACCTTGTCTACTAGACTAGGTATTGCTCATTTATATAGCTATGTACTACTCACCTCTTTCAAAGGAGTGGGTGTTTATTTTGAATATGGTTCGCAGGAACAGATAGAAACTGATGGTAAAAAGAATATTTGTAAATACGCTTATGAAAGGTGATCAGGGCGATGATCTTTTCCTGGTGAAAACCGCAAAACTTTGGGAAACAAGAGCGGGAAAACCATATCTTGGTGGATTTGAGCAAGAGAGTCCTGTTTCAGTGCAACCTGATGTCCCTTCTTTAAGACAGACAACACTGTTTTAATGTTGATAAACCCCAAAGGTGCTCTGGAGCCTCATGTCTACATTACCCCTCTGTTATAGTCAGCTTACCGGGCAGGAAAAAGCAAAACGGCTACTTAGTAAAACACTGACGAGTAATCGGTTGCCCCATGGTTTTCTTTTTAAAGGGCCGGACGGGGTTGGCAAGTGTCTTTATGGTCGAGGACTGGCCGCTGCGATAAACTGTAAAGATGGTACGAGCATCGGAGCGTGTGGTCGTTGCTCGTCGTGTCGGAAATTTTATTCAGGCAATCATCCGGATTTTTCTGTAATTAGACCGGATAAAGGTGCTATTAAGATTGACCAGATACGCCAGCTTGTAAAGTCGATCAGCTATCCTCCCTACGAATCGTCCATGCGTATAGTGATTCTGGAAGATGTGCACACCATGAGGCGAGAGGCTGCGAACAGCTTATTGAAGACACTTGAAGAACCACCTGTTGGAAATCTTCTGATTTTAACGGCGGATTCCTCAAGGGAGGTTCTGGCCACACTGACATCGAGATGTCAGGTGATACCTTTTATGCCTTTAGATACTGAGCAAACGTGTACTATCTTGAAAGGGCATGAAATAGAAGAGACGGAAGCTAGATTGCTTGCAAGGCTATCAGAAGGGAGCCCTGGGGTGGCAATTAAGCTACATAAGACTGAAATGGTTCCCATGTGGGGAGAAGTAGTGGGCTTTTTGAGTGATCCTGCTATACATGTGAATAGAGATGTAGGGCAGTTGCTTTGTTTGGCTGAGAAAATGGCAACCCTTAAGGAAATGTTACCTGCTTTTCTTGGCTTGCTTCGTATGTGGATTAGAGATCTTCTCTTCAACGAAACGGAGATACTTGCCCTTTTAGGTCTGAACAATAGTGTGAAAAGTTGGAGTTCAAAAGAGCTCTATAAAAAGTTACAAGCGATTGATCGTGCAGAGCAGGAGCTTGCGAGAAACTGTAATAAAAATCTTGTTTGTGAGGTACTTCTCTTTAAGTTACAGTAGAGATTTCAAACAATTGTAGTTTTATAAGGATGAAGGTAGATGTCAGAAACTGAGAAAAAAACGTCGAGCAAAGAAGCACCCCAGGACGAAGAACATTTTTATCGTATTCGGTTCCGGGATGATGGACAGCATTTTACCGCGTCCTATATGGCAAACCGACTTATTGCGGGTACTGTTGTTCTGGTACAGACTGACCATGGGCTGGAGCCTGCCAAAATAGCGGGTGATTCTCCAATGTGCGGTTGCAAATCAGCAAAAAGCAAGGCCACCTATATTGTAAAGCGGGTTGCCCATGATAATGAACTGGAAAAATATCGAAATCTAGCGGCGAGCGAAGAACGAGCCTTTAAGTCGTGTACCACTCTGATAAAAAGGCATAAGCTAAATATGCATCTTGTGAGGGTAGAGCGGTTTTTTAATGGCAGTAAAATGATCTTTTATTTTACTGCCGACAATAGGGTAGATTTTCGAGCTCTTGTAAAGGATTTGGTGCAGGAATTCCGGACTCGGGTAGAAATGCGTCAGGTTGGGGTTCGTCACGAAACCAAAATGATAGGTGGTGTGGGGACCTGTGGGCGGGAGTTATGCTGCTCTTCCTTTATTAAAAAGTTTGATTCTGTTTCTATCAAGATGGCAAAGGAACAGGACCTGCCTCTGAATCCTACTAAAATATCAGGGGTATGCAATCGCCTGCTTTGTTGTTTGACATATGAGTACGATACGTATAAAAAACAACGAAAGATTATGCCCAAGGCGGGAAAACGAATCAAAATTGATGGGGAAACCTATCTGGTTAGACGTCAGATAATTCTCAAAAATGCCATTTTGGCTGAGAACAGTTCCGGTGAAGACGTGACTCTTTTAGAAGAGCAGTGGCGTTCTTTTCAGCCGGTAAAACGCCAAAATACTGAAAAGAAAAAAGAAAGAAAAAGCAGTGGTGAGTAAAGGGTACGCCCTTAACCTCCCTCTATCTCAGTAATAATATTTCCGATTTATAATTTCACATATAAAATTATGACAACCTACATAACGACCCCTATTTATTATGTAAATGCCCAGCCTCATCTAGGGCATGCCTACACTACTATTGTAGCTGACACCTATAGCCGTTTTCGTCGCCTTTGTGGAGAAGATGTTCGCTTTCAGACCGGAACAGATGAACATGGTGATAAGATTGTAGAGGCCGCAGAAAGGCAAGGGGTGGCTCCGCAAGAGTATGTTGATGCCATTAGCGGTATGTTTAGCAGTACCTGGCCGGTTCTCGAAGTTGAACCTGATAATTTTATTCGTACAACTGATACTGACCATATAAAGACTGTTCAGAAGATACTTCAGGACGTATACGATAGCGGAGATATCTATTTTGGTGAATATACTGGCCTCTATTGCCAGGGGTGCGAACGGTATTTGACCGAAAAAGAACTGGTGGATGGGAATTGCCCCGATCACCAGAAACGACCGGAGGAGATTGCTGAAAAAAACTATTTCTTTAAGATGTCAAAATACCAGCAGCAGCTCATCGACCACATTCATGCACACCCTGAATTCATAACCCCTGAACGTTATAAGAATGAGGTCCTGGCTTTTTTGAGCGAACCCTTGGAGGACTTGTGTATTTCACGTCCTAAATCAAGGCTCACTTGGGGGATTGAGTTGCCCTTTGATGATAAGTTTGTCACCTATGTCTGGTTTGACGCCCTTATTAATTACCTGACAGGAATTGGATACCCGGAAGGGGAATTGTTTGAGATAAACTGGGCGGTGGCGGAACATGTTATAGCAAAAGACATTCTTAAACCCCATGCAATTTACTGGCCGACCATGCTGCTTTCAATGGGACTGCCACTGTATCAGAAACTCCATGTGCACGGTTACTGGAATGTGGATGATACGAAGATGTCAAAGAGTATCGGTAATGTGGTTAGACCAAAAGAACTTGTGGATGCCTATGGGGTGGATACTCTGAGGTATTTTACGCTACGAGAAATGTCTTTTGGCCTCGATTCATCTTTTAGTTCTGAAGCTATTGTTGCAAGACAAAATGCAGATCTCGCAAACGACCTTGGTAATCTGTTTAGCAGGGCAATTGCTATGGTACAGAAGTACCGGGCTGGGGTAATTCCTGCACCGGGCAGCTATACTGATTCCGATAGCGATCTGCGGCAGGCAGCGGAGAAAATGCTTGGTCGATATGAAGAAGTGATGGGTCAGTTTAATTTTCATCTTGGTCTTCAGGCAATCTGGGAGTTTGTTGGAGTTGTGAATAGGTATATCGTAACAAGTGAGCCCTGGACTCTTGCAAAAGATGAGGGCCTAAGAGAGCGCCTTGATACAGTACTTTATACAATTCTTGAAAGCCTCCGTTTGCTCACCCTTGTACTACGGCCTGTGATGATTGGGGCCACTGTGAAAATGGGGCAAGCGTTGGCAATGTCAAAAGACGACGCGCGGATTAGTCTGTTTTCGGCAGGACGACAGTGGGGACTCCTGGAACCTGGTACTCAATTGCAGGCTCTTGAAACACTTTTTCCACGATTGGAAAAGGAAGAGAAAAAAGAGCAACCAGTAAAGCAGACTAAAAAAGGAAAAAAGAAAAAAGCTGATGTCACTGATGCGGCTGATGATAATCTGGTTTCTTTTGATGATTTCAAAAAGCTGGACCTTCGGGTGGCAGAAATCGTGGCGGCTGAACCAATTAAAAAATCTGACAGGTTGCTCAAGCTTACAGTAAAAGCGCCCGAAGAAAGAACGATAGTTGCTGGCATTGCTGAACATTATAGTCCTGAAGACCTTATAGGTCGTCAGGTGATAATTGTTGCCAATCTAAAACCCGCAAAGCTTATGGGGATAGAATCCAACGGCATGGTACTTGCGGCAAAAGATGTAGGTGGAGAGAAAGAGAGTTTGATACTTACAACGGTAAGTGGATCCGTGCCAACCGGTAGTAAGGTTGCTTGAGAGAAAGGGAGATTTGTAAATGTTTGTAGTAAATAATTTAATGATGGCAGTAGCTCAGTTGATTGATTTTGTATTAACGGCCTATATGTGGATTATCATTGGTCGGGCGGTTATCTCCTGGGTAAATGCTGATCCTTATAATCCTATTGTCAGGTTCTTGTATGAAGCAACGGAGCCAGTTTTGAGTAGGATTAGGCGGTATGTGCCTCTCAGTTTTGGAGGGATGGATTTTGCTCCAATGGTTTTGATTTTAGGAATTATGTTTTTACAAAGTTTTGTTGTTCAGACACTAAAACAGATCGCCATGCGGATGGGCTGATTTACAGCTCGATATATACAAATATAGCGAGTTATTAACTGTAAAGAGGGACTTATGCTGACACCACAAGCTATAAAAGACCAGGAATTTCAGATTAAGTTCAGAGGCTACGATGCCATAGAAGTTAAAGCCTATCTGGAACTTTTGGCTGAAGATTTTTTCGAATTAACTGAGCAAAACCGTGTTCAGGTTGAAGATATTGAAGCACTTCAGGCAGAGCAGGAATCTCTGGTAAGAGATAAAGAGACACTTGCAGTAGAGGTGAAGGAAAGCCAGGATAATGCTGATGGAATTCAGTCTGATATTGAGGACGGCTATAAGCATAAAGACCTTGAAATTGAAGAGCTCAAAGAAAAGCTTGACGCTACTAAAAAGAAGGTAGAGGAGCTGGAGGAAGAGAGGACTGCTGACCGTGAGAAAATAGAAGAGCTTGAAGAACAGTTAACCGGTGATGTCGGGTTGAGTGAGTTAGATCAGTCAGAGCTTGAAAGGTTACGTGCGCGTGTTGCTGTTGTTGAGGAGCGGAATAGTGAGTTTAAAAAGGAAGGGGTGGATTTTAAAACTACTATTATTGCAGCTCAAAAATTTTCTGATAATCTGAAAGAGACCAGTGAAGCTGAAGCTGCACAACTTATGGAAAATGCCCGTCTGGAAGTGGAACGTTTCAAGGCAGAGTCAGAAGCAGAACTTGCTCATCTCCCTAAAGAAATAGAAGAACTTAAGGGGAAAAAAGGCAAGGTTAAAGAAGAGTTGAAGAACACTTTACTTGCCTATCTCAGTGCCCTTGATACCTTTCCCGGTGAGGTTGGTGGTTCTAGAGGTGATGATCTCTCTGATCTTTTTGAAAGTATAGAAATTCCTGAGACAGAGGAAGCCTAGCTTTATTGGTGGGTTTTACGATCTTCTCTTAAGTACCGTATAAATCATTTTATGCCATATCTCACCGATGCATCTGATGGGCGGCAGAAACTTTATCTGCATGTCCAGCCAAAAGGTTCCAAAAGCAGAGTCGTTGGTCTCCATGATGGACGACTAAAGATCGCCGTGTCCTCCCCGCCTGTCGACGGTAAGGCAAATAAAGAGGTGCTACGATTTCTTGCCGCAGTCTTTGGGGTGCATAAAAAAGACATTATGTTAAAGGTGGGGTTGCAGTCGAGAAAAAAGACGGTACTCGTTTCTTCAATTTCTGCATCCGCTATCCGGGACATTGTCCAGGCGTTTTTGTAAATTATATTCTGAGCAGGAAACTTCCATGAAAAAATATGTGATCGGCAACTGGAAATGTTACAAAACGACAGATGATGGTCTTGCGTGGTTCAGGCAGTTCTCAGAGTTGTACCGAGCAAGTGAAAAAGTTGACGTTGTGGTGGCGCCTCCCTTTCTTAGTCTTGAAAATATTTCTCGTGAACTTGCAGATCTTAAGCTTTCTGGAGTTTCACTTGCGGCCCAGGATGTATCTCCTTTTCCCAGAGGAAGCTATACAGGTGCGGTCGCAGCCGATATGATAAAACGAGTGGCGTCCTATGTTATTGTCGGACATTCAGAACGACGACGTTACTTTCATGAAACAGCTCAGGACGTAATCAATAAGGTGACAGAAGCTGCTGATTGCGGTTTGATACCCATCGTTTGTGTTGAGGATTCTGACATGCTTGCCCAGCTGAGGCCGCTAGTCGATATTGATTGCAAAGAGCTGATTGTTGCCTATACACCGGTTGATGTTCTAAATTTTAATATCCCAGAATCTGCAGGGAAAATAGCAGAATCGATAACACGGATTCGCAATTTTTTCCCTGCTTGGCCAATTGTGTACGGTGGAGCGCTTACCACGGAAAATGTTAAAGATTATCTGGATATTCCAGGACTCAACGGTCTTTTTCTTGGTTCTACAAGTTTAACGGCAGACAAGTTTGAAAAGGTTTGTGGGTACATGCAGGAAGCAGCCGAACGATAGTTGTTTGCGGTGCAAAAGGCGATGAGCGTTTCGTCACCTCGGTTTTGGAAGTGAAGGCTCTACTTTTTTTTGCGGGGTAAAAGAAAGGAGATGATAAATCCTGTGGTGTTTATACCAGCCAAGATCAGGCCTACCATGCCTAAGGTTCCTATAATCCCTGGTTTGTCGGACATATTGTCGGCTAAGATGAGTATTGATGAGCCCACGATCAGGGCTGCAATAATCATAGCGATCCCCATGATTCTACTCGATGTATCTATTGTCTCTGATAGGTGCTCAATGCGTTTGAGCTCAAGGTTGAGCGTGAATCGACTATGTTTAGCATGATCGAGAAAGCGCTGAAGCTCTCCCGGTAAGTCTTCTAATAGTTCAAGTGAGTTCGTCAGTGTTTTTCCTATGCGAGCCCTGATGGCCCCCATACTGTATCTTCTTGTAACAATTTCCTGGATCTGCGGCTCCACGTGGGCAAGGACATCAAAACTTGGATCAAATTGTTCGGCGACGCCTTCGATGGTGGTGAGCGCTTTAGTGAGCAACATCAGGTCACTCGGACATTGGATATGGAAACGTTGCAGCATTGCAAAAAAGTCTGAAAGAAGGCCGGTGATGTTTAAGTGTTGTAGATCGGTATTTTGAAATTGGCCACTGAGGTGTCGGAGTTCTAGGCGAAACTCTCTACTCTCTATTACTGCTGGATCAACATTGGTGAGCTCAAGGACAACCCTGCACAATCTGTCAATATCACCTTTGATTGTGGCAGCGACAAGATTGATAAGTTGATCTGTTGTTTTACGATCGAGTCTACCTGTCATTCCACAGTCGATAAAACAAATTTTATTATCTTCAAGTAAAAAAATGTTTCCCGGGTGCGGGTCTGCGTGAAAGAAACCAAAACGAAGGCACTGTTTGAAAACAGCATCTGTGCCATTTGCAACAATTGATCTCCTCTCGATAGGGCTAAGATCGTCTGGATTTATGGAGGAGAGGAGACGCCCGTTTATTTCTTCCATCGTGAGGACGTTTCGGGTACTTGCTGCCCAGTGAATAGTTGGAAACCTGATATTGGCATCGTCTTCAAAATATCGACGTAGTCTATCTGTTGATTGCCCTTCAATGATAAAATTAATCTCTTTATGTAACTCTCTTGAGAACTCTTTTGCCACGGCTGTTGGACTGTAGCCGAGATCAGAGAAGTACTGCTGGAGAAGTTGGGCCAGCATTTCTACAAGATCCATATCTTCTTCAATGAGGGCTCGCGCGCCGGGGCGAAGTACCTTGATGACAACATGGGTGCCGTCGGTGAGAGTTGCTTTGTGTACTTGTGCTATTGATGCCGCTGCAAGAGGCGTTTCTTCTATGGAGGAGAAGATGAGGCCCAGCCGGCCGGGAAACTCGAGATTAAGTACGTCATGGATTTCAGAAAAAGGGACTTGTTTGCAATTATCCTGAAGTTTTTTAAATTCTTCTGCCCATTCTGGAGGAATTAAATCCGGACGAGTTGAAAGAAGCTGACCAAGTTTGATGAAGGTAGGCCCAAGTTCTTCGAGGACCATTCGCAGCCGTACTTGGGCCGGTAGGCTTTTGGAATTTTCTGTTATATCAATTTCTACGTCATTTTTTGTATGTCCGAGTAATCGGTTCAGACCAGTGTCCAGTACAATCTGCCGGAATCCAAATTTAGTCAAAACTTTAACGATTTCAGTAAATCGTTTGGTGTTCCGAATGGTTTTTTTGATGGATGTAATCTTCATTATGCGCTCAGTAACGTGAGGATGTCCTGATCTTTCTCCCTGATTTCCTGAAGTGTCTCAAACCATAAGCCAAGGGTCTCTGGTAATAACACCAACCCATTTTCTTTCCAGAGTTCTCTGGTGCCTGGTAGAAAATCATCGAAAATATGTTGTACATCACTTGCTTCAGTGATATCTGAGCAGCAATACATCAAAGAAAGGATGTCAGCTACCTGGACGATCATCGGATGTTGCTTGAAGTGCGGTGCTTGATTCGGTTTGTGATGATATCCAATTGCCGAGGCGAGTTGTTCTGGAAGAGCCCAGCGTTTAGCCAGTTCCAGACCAACGTCATCATGTCTGGTTCCATATTGTTCAAATTCAGAGCCCATAGCCTGGAAATGACTGGAAAGTGAATGCTCCTCAAGAATAGGGTAACTTGTGGGGTATGCCATGAGCATCACTAATTTGCCAATATCGTGAATGAGTCCGCTGATGAAGAGTTCACTTGGGGAAAAGTTATAATGTTCTCCAATAATTTTTGACATAAGGCCACAAGTGAAAGCATGTTCCCAGAACACACCAACACCTTGGAGAGTTTCTTTGTTAAGTTTTGGGAAAGAAGCAAAAATTGCCTTACCAATGATGATGTTTCTAATTTCATCAAAACCAAGAACCATAAGGGCACGTTCAATAGTGTTTACTTCTTTTGGGATACCAAAGGCGGCTGAGTTCGCAATTTTGAGAATTGTGGCACACATCGTCTGGTCCGGGAGTATCACCTGCATAAGGTCGTTGGCGCTGCTTTCTGGGCTAGCTGTGGCTGCAAGAACGCGAGTGACAGTTGCAGGTAATGCCGGAAGGGCGTCTATTTGATCATGTATTGCCTGGATTGGTAATTGCGACATGGGTTTGTATCAGGGCTGAATTATACTAGGAGGCTGTCCGAGAATCCCCTCTAGGAGTTTACGCTTACCTGCCCAAATTCTTCGGAATTCCCAAAAAATAATGCTCGCAATATCAAATATATGGCTGTGCTTACTTTTTAGGAATTTCTCGATTTTGAACAAAATGCCTATTATCAGACAAGCTCCTAGGAGAGTTGCGCTGTTTCATAGTGTCTTACTCCTGTAAGCTTGTCATGGTAAACAAGAAATCTGGAGAATGAGTTGAAACGAGTAATCTAGTGCTACCAACAAAAAACGAACCCTAGCTTACTTCCAGTTTACCGGGATTAGTTATTAAGAGCAACGGTGCTATCTTTATAAATTATAAAATAAGAATGTTACTTCTGCCTCGTTAATACGACACTACCTTGTTGTGAAAATGGTGTCAAAAACAATTGGTAAGGCTTTTGGTCGTATGAATCTATTGTGAAAGTGAATACAATAAGGAAGTGACTTTCAGTTGACAATGGCAAATCTAATGACTGAAGTAGGTTTCTCGACTATATTGTCATATTTTGATCGAAATATGATGTAGAGAAGATACAAAAGATATCACAAAAATTGCGACTGAAGCGATAGAAAAGTACTTTTTGAAGGAATTAATGATGGGCTCAAAGGATACATGGGAAGATATTACTGCACGAATCAAAGAGCAGGCGGATATTGTGCAAATAATCGGAGAGCATGTTGATTTAAAGCGCAGTGGTGTACGATTTTTAGGTCTCTGCCCATTTCATGGAGAGAAAACACCGTCCTTTTCAGTCCATGGAGGGCAGCAGTTTTTTCATTGTTTTGGCTGTGGTGAGTCAGGGGATGTGTTCAGCTTTGTGATGAAACAACAGGGATTAGATTTCCCTGAATCAGTACGACTTCTTGCAGAAAAATACCATATTGAGTTGCCCCAGCGCAGGCGATCAAAAGAAGATGAAGAGCGCCTTAAGAAAAGAGAGCAGCTCTTTAAGGTCAATGAGATGGCAGCTGGATATTTTAGTAAATATCTTAAAGAGGCTGATGGGGCTGCCCCTGCCCGGGAATATCTCGCCAAAAGAGGCGTAAGTCACGAGATACAAGAAAAATTTTGTATTGGCTATGCTCCGGATGTAGACAAGGTCGGGTGGAATTTTCTAGGGTCAAAGTTTAAAGGTTCCGATCATAAAGCTGCAATTGAAGTAGGACTACTTGTTGCCAAAGAAACAGGTGGCAGTTATGACCGTTTTAGGGACAGAATCGTATTTCCAATATATAACATCAGCGGGCAGGTCTGCGGTTTTGGCGGAAGAATTGTTGGAGAAGGACAGCCTAAATATCTCAACTCGCCTGAAAGTGCTGTCTTTAATAAAAGCCATTCTTTGCTCGGTCTTTATCAGCAAAAAGAACAAATAAGAAAATTAAACCGAGCGATCTTTGTTGAAGGTAATTTTGATCTTATCTCACTTGTTGCAAATGGATGCGAAAATGTAGTGGCCCCACTAGGGACGGCTCTCACAAGAGAGCAGTTGCGGATGGTTAAGCGTTTCACGGAAGAGGTTACGCTTTTTTTCGATGGGGATGAGGCGGGCGGAAAGGCTGCGGCCAGGTCTGTTCCTTTTTTTCTAGCGGAGCAGATCACTGGAAAGGTTGCTGTCTTGCCACTACATCATGACCCGGATACCTTTGTTCGTGAAAAAGGCTTAACAGCCCTTAATGCGTTGCTCGACAATGCTGAAAATCTACCGGAATTTGTCTTGGGGCGTTGGGTGCAAGAATATGGTCTTGGTCTTGATGGCAAACGGAAAATTGTAGAAGAGTTAAAACCACTGCTTGCAGCGGCAGTCTCTCCACTTCAACGGGCCGTCTTTTTATCACACTTCGCAGAAAAATTAGGTATGCAGGTAAACGATCTCGAGCGACACCTTGAACAAAAGATGATAAGAACGCCACCGGTAGAACCAAGAATCACGAGACAAAAGCAGTATGCAGGTATAGAAACGCTGTCGCGTATGCAAAAGCAACTTGTTGAGTTTATGATTCTTAATCCGGGAACATACAGTGTACTTGCTGAAAATAAGATTCGTGACTGTTTAGAAGGGAGTATTGGAGAAATTCTCTTTTTAGAACTCGGTAAGATTGTGGCACAAGATGCAGAAGCGGAACCGGAAGAACTGTTAACCGTTTTACCTGAAGGGGCCGAACGACGATTTGTGTCTAAATTGTTACTTACAGCTGGAGAGGAGACTGATGTTGAGGATGGGCAGAGTGAACTGGAGTTGTCTGTTTTTGTAGATTTTTTGAAAACAGATCAGCTGAAAAGGGGGAGTGCTCTGATAATGCGGCAAATTCAACAGGCTCAGATGGATAATAATCACCAGTTGCTCCAGGAATTGATCATGGAAAAAGTTCGACTAGATCAAAAGCTGGATAAATGAGTCGTATGGATATTGTAACATTTCGAGATTGTAGCAAATTAAAGTTATTTTTTTGTGTTTTGGAAAAAAACTTGACATTTTTCTCCGTTTCGTTTGATTGTGATTAATGTGAATTGTTAGTGGGTTACTAATAAACCACTTGAGGGTCGTGTTCGGGGGCGGGCTGATTGGGTATAAAACAAGTTTTAACTGATTTGTTAGAGGGAGAATTGTATGGCAGTGGCCGGCGGTGACGACGACGTCGTCAGAGGTATGGATGAAGCAATGATGGACTATAATGATATGAATGGTGGATCATCCTATAACCTGACAGACAGAGCGACTGTTGATTTTAATGATGCAAAATATGAGCGTCGTAATGACAGGACTGACAGACGTTCGACCGATTTTAGTGACCGGAGAAGAAAGGATCGGCGCAGGACATCAAGAGATAGTGGTAGTGGGAAATCAGAAAAGGCCACAACATCCGTAGACCCCATGCAAATCTATCTCCGGGAGATGGGGACTTTAACTCTTCTTAAGCATGAGGAAGAGCTCAAGTTAGCAAAAATGATGGAGGATGGTAAGCAAAGAGTGCAAGATGCAGTAATGAAAACGCCTATTGCCATTCCTGCACTTATTGAGGTGATCAAAGGCCTGGAGAGAAATGATGAAAAAATTTGTCAGATTATTTCCGGAATTACCGAAAATACACCAAAGGTTGTGGCAAAGGAAAGCAAGGAATTCTTGTCTCGGGTAAAACAGGCTGTAGCCTTGGATACAAGCAGACAGGAGCTTTTGAAGAAATATCTTGATGAGGCACCAGGAGCTGATAACTCACAAGCTTTACAAGAAGAAGTCGAAGCTATCGGTAATGAGGTTGCAAAACTTTTTCAGGACAAGATTATATGTGCCGATTGTATAAAGGCCATAGCCACTGGACTTGAAGATTTATCAAAGAGATTTCGAAAAGTTTTTGTCGAGGTGATGGGTGAGCATGTTGCCAGGCAAGAAGAAGGAAAAAAAGATGTGGCGCCCGAGGATATTGAGCGTCAGGTCAATAAGCAAATGATGGAGGAATCCGGTGTTGATGAAAAACAACTCCGTATAATACTCCATGAAGTTGATGCTGGTTGGGATATGTACAAACAGGCAAAGGAAGGACTTGTTCGTGCGAATCTACGTCTTGTGATTTCCGTTTCTAAAAAGTTTGTGAATCGTGGTCTCCAGTTTTCAGATCTTATCCAGGAAGGTAATATTGGCCTTATGAAGGCTGTTGAAAAATTTGATTATCATCGAGGGTATAAGTTTAGTACGTATGCCACCTGGTGGATTAGACAGGCTATAACCAGAGGCATTGCCGATCAAGGACGCACCATCCGCCTGCCTGTGCATATGATTGAGACAATTAATCGCTTGCTCAGAGTTTCAAAAGATTTCCTTTTAGAAGAGCATAGAGAACCTACTCCGGAAGAGATGGCAGATCAGTTGGGTACTGATGTCAGTAAGGTGAAGTCAGCTCTTAAGATTGCAAAAGATGCTATCTCGCTTGATACACCTGTTGGTAATGATGGCGAAAGTTTTTTGGGTGATTTTATAGAAGATAAGGATCAGCTTGGCCCTGATGAACTTACTATGGTTGGAAGTCTGCGGGAATGTCTGAACCAGGTAATGTCCTCTCTTTCTCCAAGAGAAGCTAAAGTTTTGCAGATGCGATATGGAATTGATGTCGATTGTGACCATACCCTTGAGGAAGTGGGGAAATGCTTTGCAGTCACAAGAGAAAGAATACGACAAATTGAAGCACAGGCAATATTGAAATTAAAACACCCCTCGCGTGTTGAGGAACTCAAAGTTTTTATGACCGACTAAGCTGTTTTCCTGTTCGATAGCTGAAATGGAAGGTTCTCTTTATTTTTGTTTATAGCATTGGAATAGGTGACGGCATGCTTAGTTTGAGCTGAAAAGAAAGTATGTCTGCTATGGATTCCACTCTAGACTGGTTAAGTTTATCCCTTGTTCCAGGCCTTGGCTTGGGTGGTGCCTGGCGTTTACTACACCATTTTGAGAAACCTTCTATTGTTTTGCAGAGCCCTATTGCAAAATTGAGCCAAGTCGAAGGTCTGCGAAAGAGTCAAGTTAAGGGGCTAATTTCCGGAAATGACTGGTATAAAAATGGTGAAGATGAACTAAAGCGCTTACGATCTTTTGGTGCCCATGTCATTTGTTACGAATCTTCTCTTTATCCTCCTCTTTTAAAGCAACTTGTAGACCCTCCTTTACTGCTCTTTGTTCTTGGTAACCCAGAAGTGTTGACTGAAAAATCGGTTGCCATTGTTGGATCGAGGGCAGCAACAGCCTATGGACGTCGTACCTCCTTTCAATTATCTGAAGCTTTGGCTGGTTTTTCTCTCACTGTCGTTTCAGGTCTTGCTCTCGGAATTGATACAGAAGCTCATCGGGGGACATTGAACGGTGGAGGGAGGACTGTTGCTGTTCTAGGTTGCGGCCTTGATGTTATTTATCCAAAGCAGAACCGCTCTCTTTATGGGGAAATTGCCAAAGATGGGGCTGTGATAACAGAATATTTGTTAGGTACACGACCCGAGGGATTTCGTTTTCCTGCGAGGAATCGCATTATTGCTGGGATGTCTTCTGGAGTTGTGGTGGTAGAGGCTGCAAAGAGGTCTGGGTCTTTGATCACTGCTCAGATTGCTTTAGATATAGGGCGTGATATTTTTGCTGTTCCTGGCCAGGTCGATTCCTTTAAAAGTGAAGGCGCTCATTGGCTCTTGCAACAGGGAGCTAAACTTGTTCTAAGCGCTTCAGATATAGCAGATGAATTCGGTATATCCCGTACTGCGGCCGGTGTGTTCAGAGAGGAAGATTCATCAGGAAACACTACAGAACTCGACCCTGATGCATTTGCGTTACTGCAATTCATTGAACCATATGCTATGAGCAGAGACGATCTTATTGGACTGGCAAAAATGGTGCCTGCAAGAGTGAGTGAACTACTGCTTTTTCTTGAGTTGGAAGGCCTGATTGAGATATTGCCAGGGGATCAGTTAAGAAGAATAAAACAATAAAAAAGAAACGAACTGGTGGAGCCCGTCAGGTCGTTTTTATAACCAAAATACAGGTATGTTATGAGTAGAGAAATTCAGATTGCACCATCTATTTTATCAGCGGATTTTAATAGGCTTGGTGGAGAAATAAAGGATGTTGAAGAGGCAGGCGCCGATCTTATTCATGTAGATGTCATGGACGGCCATTTCGTCCCTAATATCACCATTGGCCCTCTGGTCGTTGAGGCTGTAGCAAGAATTGCTTCTAAGCCAGTTGATGTACATCTGATGATCTCACACCCCGATAAGTATATCGATCTTTTTGCAAAGGCGGGTGCTGACTGGATAACTGTGCATGTAGAGGCATGTACTCATTTACATCGGACCGTTGCTCGCATTAAAGAACTCGGAAAAAAAGCAGGAGTTGTCCTTAATCCTGCAACGTCTTTGTCGACTCTTGACTATATTCTAGAAGATGTTGAAGTCGTAATGTTGATGTCAGTAAATCCGGGTTTTGGTGGACAAAAATTTATCCAATCAACACTTGCTAAAATCTGGCAATTGAAACAACGGATAGATGCTATGGGGTTGGATGTTGATATTGAAATAGATGGTGGAATTAGTCCTGAAACAATTGCAGATGTCGCTGAGGCTGGAGCAAATGTATTTGTAGCGGGCTCAGCTGTATACGGAAGTAGGGATTACAGAGAAACAATAGTGGCCTTAAAAGAAAATGGAGCGATTGGCGCTGCAAAATATCGATCTTAGTCAGAAGGAGCGACAAACATGGGGGGAGAATTTAGGTCACTTACGAGTACGAGTGTGTATAAGGAGCTTAAACTGCTTGCGAAAAGCCCTTATGATTTAACCGCTGCTGATGCCTTGGTTAAAGGCGACAGACTAGGGCGCTATGTTTCCCGTTGCCCACTGCTAAGCTATCATTACTCGACACAAAGGGTGAATGATGATGTTTTAGCGCTTCTACAAAAGATGGCCGATGAACTCGATCTTGTCTCTCAATTTAAGTCTATGCGAAGGGGTGCTGTTCTCAATAGAATAGATGGATATGATTGTGAAGACAGGCAGGTACTGCACACTGCATGCAGAGACTTGTTTGTTGGCGACGCTGCAGAACCTGTGGCAACTGGTGCCGCCAGAAAAGAGCTTGAGAAGCTGCGAGGTTTCTTAGCAAAAATTGATTGTGGAGCTATAAGTAACAAGGATGGGCAACCCTTTGATACCTTGGTTCATGTGGGGATAGGAGGTTCAGATCTAGGGCCGCGCGCTATGTATGAAAGTCTTGCAGCCTATGGCGCTAAAGGACGAAAAATTCATTTTATCTCTAATGTGGACCCGGATGACGCGGCAGCAGTTTTGAAGAAGGTGAATTTAACCACAACCCTTGTTGCAATTGTATCAAAAAGTGGGACCACGCTTGAGACGCTAACCAATGAGAAATTAGTGGGCAATGCATTGGACAATGCAGGCTTACATATCAAGGATCATTGTGTCGCGATCACAGGCCAGGGGAGTCCTATGGACAATCCTGAGAAGTATCTACGCTCTTTTTATATGTTTGACTATATCGGTGGCAGGTATAGTTCAACGTCTATGGTTGGTGCTGTGGTCTTGAGCTTTTCCCTTGGAATTGAAGCGTTTTATGAGTTTTTACAAGGAGCATCGACCCTTGATCAGTTGGCTGAAAAAAAAGATATAAAAGAAAATATTCCTCTTCTAATGGCGCTGTTGGGCATTTGGAATCATTCGTTTCTTGGCTATCCAACGGTGGCTGTACTGCCCTACAGCCAGGCGTTACATAGATTTCCTGCACATCTTCAGCAATGTGACATGGAAAGTAATGGTAAAGGTGTAATGCGTAGCGGTGATCCTGTGGAGATACCGTCAGGCCCTCTCGTCTGGGGTGAGCCAGGTACAAATGGGCAGCATGCATTTTATCAACTGCTTCATCAGGGTACAGAAATAGTACCAATAGAATTTATTGGTTTTAAAAAGTCTCAGTATGGGGAAGACCTGATAGTAGAGGGTTCCAGTTCCCAGGATAAACTCCAGGCAAATCTTTATGCGCAGATTGTGGCCATGGCTACGGGGCAGTGTTCAGTTAATCCAAATAAAAACTTTCCAGGTAACAGGCCATCCTCACTCATTCTAGGGGAACAGCTCACTCCTGAGGTTATGGGTGCACTGTTGGCACTCTATGAAGCAAAGATTGTATTTCAGGGTTTTGCCTGGAATATTAATTCATTTGATCAGGAGGGAGTTCAACTGGGAAAAGTACTTGCGACCCGATTCCTTTCTGCAATGAGTGAAATCGGTTCCTCTGCTACAACACTTGAAAAGAAATATCTTGAGCAGTTATAATCCTTGTGTTAATGGAACTTTCGAGCTGAATTGTGGTTCAGTTCCTGGGGTTAAACGTAATGGATTTTTGTTGACAAAATTGCATAGCGAAGATATTCTCACACGCTGAATGAAATTTCAAGGCCACTGGAGACTCATTTTGCATTCGATTGCAGGGAAACTGGAAGGCTGCGACTTACACTGAATTCGATAAACCGAAAGTTGGTTTTTAGGTTTTCTAGTCTAGTAAGAGTATTGGTTAAGGTAGAAGTTTAAACAGAAATTCAAAGGAGGAAATCATGGCAAAGCATGAGACACCCTTGTTGGATCAATTGGAGACTGGCCCATGGCCAAGCTTCGTTACCGACATTAAAAAGCAGGCTGAAAGCAAGCCTGAGTGTTGGGACATTCTTGGTATCCTGGAGTTGTCCTACAAAGAAAGGATTACCCACTGGAAGCACGGTGGTATCGTTGGAGTTTTTGGTTATGGTGGTGGTATCGTTGGTCGTTACGCCGATATGCCTAAGGAATTCCCTGGAGTAGAGCATTTTCACACAGTACGAGTTGCTCAGCCTTCATCCAAGTACTATTCAACCAAGAATCTTCGTCAGTTGATGGATCTTTGGGAGAAGCATGGTTCCGGTATGACCAACTTCCATGGTTCTACTGGTGATATCATTCTTCTTGGTACCCGTACTGAGAATCTTGAGCCATTCTTTTGGGATCTGACTCATGACATGGAGCAGGATCTTGGTGGTTCCGGTTCTAACTTGCGTACTCCTGCCAACTGTATTGGTCAGTCTCGCTGTGAGTGGTCTTGTTATGATACTGAAGAAGCTTGTTACCACTTGACCATGCATTATCAGGATGAGATTCATCGTCCTGCCTTCCCGTACAAGTTCAAATTTAAGTTTTCCGGATGTCCAAATGACTGTGTTGCTGCAATCGCACGTTCAGATGTCTCCGTTATCGGTACCTGGAGAGATGAGATTCGCATCGACCAGGCTGCCGTGAAAGAATATATTGCTGGAAACTACCCTGCAAATGGTGGTGCATTTTCCGGTAAAGACTGGGGTGCTTTTGATATCCAGAAAGAAGTTTGTGACCTCTGTCCTACTGAATGTATGTGGATGGAAGGCGATGAACTGAAGATTGACGACAAAGAATGTACCCGTTGTATGCATTGTATCAATGCTATGCCACGTGCACTTCGTCCAGGTGCTGATCAGGGTGCTACTATCTGTGTTGGTGCAAAAGCGCCAATCCTTGATGGTGCTCAGTTCTCAACTATGATTGTTCCTTTCATGAAAGTTGAGAAAGAAAACGAATTCGAAGAACTGATCGAGTTTATCGAAGGTATCTGGGACTGGTGGATGGAAGTAGGCAAGAATCGCGAGCGCGTAGGTGAGACCATGCAACGTGTTGGTCTACCAACTTTCCTCTCGGTCATGGGTATTGAACCAATTCCACAGCATGTTAAAGAGCCTCGTTCGAATCCTTACGTCTTCTGGAGAGAAGAAGAGGTTGAAGGCGGGTTTGAGCGTGATGTACAGGAATTCCGTGCCAAGCACGCTGCTTAATGCTGTTTTAATTTGAGCTAAAAATTCAATTTAAATATAAGGAGATTTTACAATGGGTTATAATCCAGATAAACCAATGGACGGACGTATATCAGATCTTGGTCCCCCTAATTACGAACAGTTTTTCCCACCAGTCATCAAGGCTAATAAGGGAAAATGGTTGTGGCATGAAATTACACAACCAGGTGTATTGATGCACAAATCAGAAACAGGTGATGAGGTATATACCGTACGTGTTGGTTGTGCTCGTCTTGTTTCTGCAGTATATATTCGTGAAGTATGTGATATCGCAGATGAGTTTTGTGAAGGATTCTTACGTTTTACTACCCGTAATAACGTAGAGTTCATGGTTGATTCAGCAGATAAAGTTCAACCTTTGCTCGATAACCTCAAGACCCGTGACAACAGATTTCCTGTAGGTGGAACTGGTGCTGGTGTAACTAACATCGTTCATACTCAGGGTTGGGTACATTGCCATACTCCTGCAACTGACGCTTCTGGTGTGGTTAAAGCGGTTATGGATGAGTTGTTTGAATACTTCACTTCTATGACTCTACCTGCACAGGTTCGTATTGCTCTTGCATGTTGTCTCAATATGTGTGGTGCTGTTCACGCGTCTGATATCGCTATTCTTGGTGTGCATCGTAAGCCACCAATGATCGATCATACTCGTATTTCCGGTGTATGTGAGCTACCGTTGGCCATTTCTTCTTGTCCTCTTGGTGCTGTTAAGCCTGCTAAGGCTACAGTAGATGGAAAAGAGATCAAGACTGTAAAGGTAAATGTAGAACGATGTATGTTCTGTGGTAACTGCTACACAATGTGTCCAGCAATGCCACTTGCAGACCCTGAAGGTGATGGTATTGCGATTCTTGTTGGTGGTAAAGTTTCCAACAGAATCAGTCACCCTAAATTCTCCAAACTGGTAATCCCATTCCTGCCAAACACTACTCCTCGTTGGCCTGAAACTGTAGCCGCTATCAAGACAATTCTTGAAGCCTATGCAGGTGATGCTAACAAGTATGAGCGACTTGGTGACTGGGCAGAAAGAATCGGTTGGGAGAAGTTCTTCGAAAAATGCGAGATTCCATTTACCGATAAAAGCATTGATGATTATCGTCTTGCTTATGACACCTGGCGTACAACGACTCAGTTCAAGTATACCAGTCACATCAAATAGTAGTAGAAGAATGTTTTCGGTTGATCAGGCTCATTGTAGCCTGATCAATTGTCGACTTTTAGATCACTACTAGAGGAGCAGTATTATGGCATTGGAATTAGACGCATTGAAAGACGCCATTGAGGAGAAAGCAACTAAGTCTCCGAAACCACAGCTATATATCAAGGATTTCTACAAGTGTGATCCTGACTCTAAGCCACGTGTTATCAAAAACGCTGCAAACGCGATGGTTCGTGAAGGACGCTTGATGTTTTGGTCTTCTGGATCTACGACTATGTATGCAATACCTGGCCGTATACAGAATGAGGAAGGAGAAGAGTAATCTTCTTAGTCTCAGTTTTCGAATATTAAGGCACTAAGGTTTTTTAACCTTTGTGCCTTTTTTTTGTTTTTTTGCTTTTTGTTTAAGTTGGATAAATACGCTCTAATTATTCAAACATAAAGCATAGCAATGGAGTTGGCTGGTGACCGATAGAAAATAAAAAAGGGTGTAAGATAGCTCTTTGTTACACAGCCATCCCACACCCTAATAAGTACTAATGAGCTATATTAGATTAATAACGGTAGTATTCAGGTTTGTAAGGACCTTCAACCTTCACTCCAATATACTTTGCCTGTTCTTTAGAAAGCTCTGTAAGGTTGACGCCGATTTTTTGAAGGTGTAGACGTGCAACCATCTCATCAAGGGTCTTAGGTAAGAAATACACCTTGTTTTCGTAGTTTTGTGAGTTCTGCCATAATTCAATCTGGGCTAGGACTTGGTTGGTAAATGAGTTACTCATTACAAAACTTGGGTGACCGGTTGCGCATCCAAGATTAACAAGTCTACCCTCTGCGAGTACTATAATTCGCTTGCCATCAGGAAAGATGACGTGGTCTACCTGGGGCTTGATGTTTTCCCACTCGAGTGAGCGAATTCCAGCGATGTCAATTTCAGAGTCGAAATGACCAATGTTGCAAACGATTGCCTGATCAGGCATCGAATCCATGTGTGCTCTGGTAATGACGTTGAGGTTACCAGTACAGGTGACAAATATGTTCCCAGCTGAGGCGATATCTTCCATCGTTACAACACGGTAACCTTCCATGGAAGCCTGTAGTGCACAGATTGGGTCGATCTCCGTTACATAAACGGTGGCGCCCATGCCTCTGAGTGCCTGAGCGCACCCCTTACCTACGTCTCCGTACCCAACAACGACTGCAATCTTCCCAGCTATCATTACGTCAGTGGCACGTTTGATTCCGTCAATGAGTGATTCTCTGCATCCGTAGAGATTATCAAATTTAGATTTTGTAACAGAGTCATTTACGTTGATGGCAGGACATGCAAGACTGCCTTCATTCGCCATTTCATTGAGTCTATGAACACCTGTAGTGGTTTCTTCACTGATGCCTTTAATATTTTTGAGCTCGGTCTTGTATTTCTCATGAAGAATGAGTGTGAGATCTCCACCGTCGTCTAGGACCATATTAGGGTTCCAGTTATCTGTGCCGAAGATAGTCTGATCAATACACCACCAAAATTCTTCTTCCGATTCACCTTTCCAGGCAAAAGTAGGAATGCCAGCTTCGGCAACAGCTGCTGCTGCGTGATCCTGTGTGGAAAATATGTTGCAACTAGACCAACGAAGTTCAGCCCCTAGGTCAACCAGAGTCTCCATTAATACGGCAGTCTGGATAGTCATGTGGAGGCATCCAGCAATGCGGGCGCCTTTTAATGGTGCTTTTCCAGCATACTGTTCACGTAGAGCCATAAGACCAGGCATTTCGGTTTCAGCAATGGCAATCTCTTTTCGGCCCCATTCAGCAAGGCTCATATCTGCAACTTTATAATCTGTAAATGTAGTACTCATTTATTATGTATCCTTAATTCAATTTATTTTTAGAAAAGATGTTGTTATTTAACAGCGTCACGAAGCATGTCCGCTTTGTCGGTTTTTTCCCAAGTGAAAGAATCGAGCTCACGGCCAAAGTGTCCATAAGCGGCGGTGGCCTCATAAATGGGACGGAGAAGATCGAGCTGTTGAACTATGGCTTTGGGCCTGAGGTCGAAATGCTGGATAATAAGTTGCTTTATCTCAGCATCCGAGACGATTCCTGTTCCAAAGCTATTTACATTAATAGATACAGGTTGAGATATACCGATAGCATAGGCTACTTGAATCTCGATTTCTTTTGCAATTCCTGCAGCTATTAAGTTTTTCGCAACATAGCGTCCGTAGTAGGCGCTGGAGCGGTCTACTTTGGAAGGATCTTTGCCAGAAAATGCGCCACCACCATGGGAACCTTTACCACCGTAGGTGTCAACTATGATTTTCCTACCAGTGAGTCCACAGTCACCCACGGGGCCACCTATGACAAAGCGACCAGTTGGGTTAATGAAAAATTTGGTGTCCTTATCAATCATCTCTACAGGAAGGATGGGCTTTATTATCTCTTCCATAACCCCTTCTTTGAGATTTTCGTATGAGACGCTCGTGTCGTGTTGCGTAGAAAGCACTACCGCATCAATTCTGGTGGGGATGTTGTTCTCATATTGAATAGTCACCTGGCTTTTTGCATCGGGCCTGAGCCATGGTAGGATGTTGGCTTTTCTCACATCTGCCTGTCTTTTGGTAAGTCGATGGGCAAAGGTAACGGGCATAGGCATAAGTACTTCTGTCTCGTTGCATGCATAGCCAAACATGAGTCCTTGGTCACCTGCACCTTGATCAAGATCAAGCCCAGCACCCTCGTCAACACCTTGAGCGATATCGGGCGATTGTTTATCAATGGAGGTCATGACTGCACAAGACTGCCAGTCAAAACCCATATCAGAAGAGTTGTAACCGATTCTTTTTATAGTTTGACGAACTACTTCCGGCATATCTACCCAGGCAGAAGTGGTGATCTCACCGGCTATAAGAGCCATTCCGGTGGTAACAAGAGTTTCGCAGGCGACTCTTGCATGTATATCTTGTTGTAAAATCGCATCAAGAATAGCGTCTGATATTTGATCGGCGACCTTATCGGGGTGGCCTTCTGAAACGGACTCAGATGTAAAAAGGTAATCTGACATGAAAACTCCAAATTATTTAAATGTTATTTGAAACAAAATTGACGCCAATATTATAGTTCTTGTTCGCAATATTGCAAGAAAATATGGCATTCTAAGTTGTGTTGTCAATTATGTTGAATTAATGACATGGTTTGAATGGAAATCTATATGTTTTATGTAATGATTTATATGCTGTTTTGTTAGACAATACGGTTGCAAGTAAAATGAACAGTGATTATTTTGCTCGTCGTCTTCGTAAACCAAATACACCTTGGTTTATTTACAATTAAAGTAGTAATGGAATCAAAAAAATGACAATTGAAATAGCTAAGGAAGTGCTTCTCATTGAGGAGCAGGGGCTAGCGGCAGTAAGAGAGAGAATAGGGACTGAATTTGTAGATGCCGTAGAAACCATACTCGCGAGTTCTGGTCGCCTTGTGATTACAGGTATTGGAAAATCAGGACTAATAGGGCAGAAAATATCGGCAACCTTAAACAGTACGGGGACACCCTCTTTCTTTCTCCATCCCGTTGAGGCAATGCATGGTGATTTGGGTATGGTGATGGCCGCTGATGTTATTGTGGCAATATCCTATTCTGGTGAGACCGCAGAATTGAATAGTCTTCTCATTAGTCTAAAGAAGAGAGGGAATAAGATTATAGCGATGACAGGTGGAAGAGGTTCTTCGCTTGCCGTTGCTGCTGATATCGTTCTCGATATAAATATTCCAAAAGAAGCATGTACCTTGGGGCTTGCGCCAACGACAAGCACAACGGCAACCCTTGCCATGGGAGATGCTCTTTCAGTTGTTCTGCTTAATCGGAAAAAATTTCAACCTGAAGATTTTCGTTATAATCATCCTGGTGGGAGTTTGGGGCAGCGCTTGAAGGTAAAGGTTACTGAGGTGATGTCTCAGGGAACGGATATTCCTAAGGTTCAGCCAACGTCATCAGCCATTGATTCTTTTGTGGCGCTTAATGAAAAAGATACCGGCGTAGTACTTGTTGTAGACGACAACAACGTGGTTTTAGGAATTGTAACAGACGGAGATGTGCGGAGATATGTTGTAAGACCAGAGGGACATCTTGATGTTACAGCTGAGCAAATTATGACGAAAAATCCTATCAGTATTGGTGCAGATCATTTGGCAGCTGATGCTCTTTCTATTATGCAAAAGCATGAGATTACAGCACTCCCCATAGTCGACGAGGAACAAAAACTATTAGGTCTCCTTCACCTGCATAGCCTTCTCGGTAAGGGCGAGTTTCGTTTTCTTGTTTAGTGAGTGATTGATGGAGTGTAAAGGCGCTAAATAGTAACACACCAACTATTAGTTTCAAAATTCGGCTTTTAAGAATTGCATACAGGCATTAAACATTGCCCGCTCCGGTAACAACCAGAGTGGGCAGTGTTTTATCTTATGAAGAGAATACGTTGGTCTACTTAAGGGTGGGGCGTCGTAATGTGGTTCTTATTAAGAGGGGTTTTCATTGGATAGCTCCCATTGGCCGTCTGTTTTGTCGTAGGCGTAAAACATGACGAGGGTCAATGGACGACTTCCTCTTCTTTTCTCTGTGCATTGCATCCGAAACAGTAGTTTTCCTGAAATATCCTTTATATAGCTGATGCCAGGTTGTTTAAGGTTTTTTCTCACAGCCGCAGGATAGTTACTTATGAAAAGTGATTGGTAGTTTTCGCGAAGATATGATTCTTTTTCTGAAACGTAGATCTTTTGATTCAAATCCTCAAGGGTGGAGTGAATCTCTTCTTTTGCTTTAATAAAATCTTTGTCACTGGAGTAGGTACTTCCTTCAATTGTCTCCAAGATTTGGTTGTATAACTTTCCTGCCTCATGGAGTTCTTTGTTTTGCAACTGGGATTTTACCGTTTGTTTATCACGGATTATTGAAGCTTGGAGTATGATTTTCCCTAGTTTTTTTCTGTTTATATCTAATTTGGCTTCATCAAGCAGTGTTTGATTAGAAGTAAGTGCTGAACTTGCATCCGCATATGCATCTATTGCATCATTCCATCTCCCTTGAGCAAAAGCACCGTTACCTCTTTCTATGATCATGTATAGTTTTGATCGCTCTATAGTGTTAGAAATTTCATTTTGTTGAGCTGGCGTTATTGCACTATAGGTTTGTGCTATCTCGAGACAGGATTCGTACGAAATAATCGCGTCTTGCCATTTCCCCAAGTTAAAAGCGGATTCTCCATTTTTAAGAGCAATCTCAAATTGACATCTACTGAGTGAGCCTTTTAACTTTTCTTTATAAACTGACCGTTCATCTTCCGGTAAACCAGACAGTAAGCTGAGTGTATGGGTGAGGCTGCCTATTGCTAGATGCCATTGTTCTTCAGTGATGAACTTATCTGCGGATTCGATGGCAATCTGAAATTGACAGAGGAATTTGTTTTCCTCAGCAGAATTGAGGAGGTCTGGAGAAAATGTTTTAACAATAGATTTCATCTCTAAAAGAAGTGAGTATTGTTCGGAAGCTTTTAACCATTTTCTCTGTTTTAGGTATGAGTCGGCTTTTGTTGCAATTGATTTGAGCTTGTTAAATTCTTCAGCCTGTTGTTTTGATAAATACATTCCATCAAAAAGAATTTTTCCTTCAAGTCCATTACGCAATGATTCAGAGAGAAGAATATTATCTATCTTAGATTTGACACTATTGACGTCGGACTGGTGGAATACGTATATTTCATCAAGTAAAGAATTCCCTTCTTCACAGATTTTTTTAGCTTGTTTGAATTGAAGCGCTTTGAGACTCTGATCACACTGGGTGTGTTTCTGCTGGCCCTGTGCCAGAATTGTTCCTGTGTAGGAGTAGTATAGTCCAACAGCACCAATAGCGGCAACACCGAGGCCGATTAGTAGTCCGGTGAAAACCTTACTTTTTTTTGCACTGTCTTGAAAAAAAGAATCTCTATTTTTTCTTGGTTGAACAGGTTGATCTTTGGTACTGACAGTTTCTTTGCCAGAATCATTTTTTGTTTTCTCTTGGTCTGTTTCAGAAATTTGATGCGGGCCATCAAACTGATTCGGATCAAGGTCACTGAGCAGTTCTAATGTCTGCTTGACTCTATTGAGATCCGCTTCTATTGAAGGGTAATCCGAAACAGTGTCTTGGACTATTTCAAAACGTTTATGTGCCTTGGCAGCACTACCAAGATTTTCGAGATTTTTGGCCTCCCGGTAAAGACTTTTACATTTCTGAACTTCTTGTTCTGCAAGATCTTTGAGTTTCTTATATTCGTTACTGGTATTAGAACTTGTCCGGAGTTTTCTTGCTAGTTCATGAAATCTCTTTTGAAATTTGAGTTGAAGAAGGAGGTCAAAATCCGCTTGCTCGTCAGAGGCTACACTCGGAAAAGTTGGAGAAGATGGAGTGGTCTCTTCACTGTCATCGAGGCTCAGATAATCAAAATCGCTTGAGAGATCATCTTCGTCCAGGATATCTATGGTGTTATCTTTGGCGGAAGATGACTGTTTCAGTTCCCCCCCCAAAGAGATTGAATTGAGTGGAAACCTACTGCCGTTTTCTTTATACCAGGTTGTTGCCTCATCATTAAAAGCATTTTTGCTTGAAAAGGCCTCCCCATTGATCATCTTACCAATATATAAAATGATATTGGCAAGGGAAGCGTCCTGCTCCCAGACATCACCAAGGCAGATCGCAGCAGGATCAAAGTCTGGGTGGAATATGTTACTTTTGGGCTTGCAACTCGGCGGGAAATGTGGAAAACCAAAAGGTATTGATAGTTCGACAATATGTTTATTTGACTCGACAACACTACCGTCAGGGGATTGTTGTAATCCCGTCATATTGTATGTAATAGTGTACTGGTCAGGTGGGTCACCTTTAGTGGGTTGTACTGCTATTACCGGGTGCCCTTTGAAGTAGCTTGCAACCTGCTTGTACACTTCTGTTAATTGATCTGAAGAACCTGACATAGAAGTAGTAAGTAAAAGTTGTCGATTTAAAAACGTTATTTAGTAGTATAACAAGTTATTTAAGCAACACCAAAATAAAATATCGATTTGTGGTCAATAATTGCCTGAATAATATATTATCTGAAACAGGCTAAGGTTGAACAAAACGCCAATAACTACTTCTTTTTGGATAGATGAAAAATTTTAGCGCATTATTCACAATTATTGAAGAGAAAAATTGTCCTTTATATCGTACAGGGGATATTTTGATTCTTTCTGAGAAGACAATAGTTTGTCCAATGGGGAAGGAAGTTTGTCTTATTCTCGTAAGAGACATGACCCAGATACTATTTCAGATGCTCGGCAATACAGGAAAAAGTGGTACTTCTAAAGCACAAGTATATAATTGTAGCGGTTGTACTGGGTTGATAAAATTTCAACGTCAGGATGAATTGGATGGTGGCGCGCAAATAAAAAAAGGAAGTGATGTTCAGCTTGATCCTGCAACGCAAATTCTTGCAGAGCAAATAAAAGGGGCAGAGTTGTTTTGCTCTTTCTCAGAACGAGAATTTGCGGACATCATAGGTAATTTTAAGGTTATTGATTTTGTAAAAGATGGGTTGATAATACAAAAAGGGGAACTTAATCTTAATCTGTATATGGTTGTGGCTGGTGAGTTGGTTGTTGAAGATGAAGGCGTACCACTGGCTTTTCTTGGAAAAGGCGAGATATGTGGGGAGATGAGTTATCTTGGAGCCGATGTTGCTGTGGCCTCGGTTAGGGTGAGGAAAAGCACTAAGGTTCTCGCTATTGAGGGGAGCGTTTTTGGTGAGATAATGGGCTCCAACACGAGTGTCCAAAATTATATGGCACAACTCCTGGCACGGCGTCTTCGTAAAACAAATGCTGCTCGAACGCGGGATTTTGAGTCATGTATGAGCGGACGTATCGATCAGATTGCTCCTGCGGAACTTTTGCAGATTTTTCATATGCATCAAAAAACAGGGGTACTCTCTCTACAATTGCCGGATGGAGAGGCTAAGGTCTCGTTCCGGGAAGGGTGTATTATAAATGCTAAGTATGGTTCTCACAGTAGTGAAGAGGCAATCTTTGCAATGCTTGCCGGAAAAAAAGGTCTTTACAGGTTTTCCACCGGGCTGTCGTCTGGGGAAATGGAGTCTGCTGAAATTGGTGACTTTATGATGCTTTTGATGGAAGGGGTGAAGCGGGTTGATGAGGAGAAAGGCGAAGAATAGTTCTCTCGTAATAAAACAAAGAGTTAACTCTTTTTTATTGCGAGATTTAGAGTGTAAACGGAGGTAATGAGAGAATTTCTGTAAAACTCTCTACATGATATTTACTGTCGAGCGAACTGCTTTTAAAAGCGATAAGGTCGACCTGGCATGCTGAGGCTTGCTGCAGATCAAAAATCGAATCTCCAATAAAAATAGCCTCAGAAGGATCGCATTTAAAGTGCTCCAGGATTTCCAATAAGCCATCGGGCGCGGGTTTGGGGCGCGTAGCAGTAAGTGCCGTCACGACTTTTTCAAAATACTTTTCGAGTTTATATTCCTGTAGCAATGGAATCATTGTATTGGATCGGTTGGTCGAAATAGCAAGGTTGTAAGAGTTTTGTGTTATTTCTAGAAAATCAACAAGATCTGATTCCATTTTCATGTATTGTAAAAACGGATCATATCCTATTTCCGAGTGGTATTGGAGTATCTCTTCGCGAGGTACATGTGGTGCGTTTTGGAATATGTGGTCAATTGAGCCAGCGACGCTACTCATGTGAACATATTCTTCTGCATCTTTATTCATCAAAGGTTGTGAGAAGTGAGTCAAGAGATGGTTGTAAAATTGTATATTAGCCTGTTTGGAGTCAAACATGACACCATCACAATCAAAAACAATAAGCTTTAGCATGTAATACCTTGGTATGGTCTTTTCATGGGAACGGAAATTAATTAAACAGTTGTTTTGCGATCCAGGCAACGTTCGCTTCTAGCAGTTCTTCATCACTCAGTTCTCCAATGTTTTCTGCATCTGGAAAAACAATCTTACCTCTTCCTACCTGCTCGCGAAAATCGTCTAGGTCATAAAGTGCAAGGATGAAAAGTTCGATCTGTTTTTTTGAAGGTATCAGGCCTTTGCGGATCATATCATGTTGCAGGATACCAGCAACCAAATCATTAAAATGGTTATATCTGGAAAGCTCTTGGTCGGCAGTATATTCTATTGGGGTATGGGACGTTGGTTCGAAAAACCCATAACAATGGTTTTCCTGTATGATGATAAAATGCTCGCAAACAGATCCGTCTGTATTCTTTTGTACAGCTCTCCCTAGAGGGTAGGTTCTGCAGGCCGCAGGCCTGTCTCCATACACTGTGCATCCTTCTTTTGATACAAATACGCAACTGGCCCGTCCGTCATCTACCATGGTGAGGTAGAACCTTGGAAAAGGCTCTCCCGGCTCCTGCTCCATAATAATATATTGGCCTAGAAGTTCAGGAGATGTTTTTCCGGTTGCGTGTCTTAAGCGGAGTACATCATATGGGCTCAAAGCGAGTTCGAGCATTCTACAACATTCGGTAAAGCAAGAGACTCCTTTGTGGCAGGAGAAAGCAAAAGAGTCTTCTGGCTTAATTGGCTTTGTTGTTATCGGTAACTCGGTATCATCCATATCAGTAACTGTTACGCAACCTTCTTATTCCCGAAGGTCAAAAGAGGACTGGCAATAAAAATTGATGAATAGGTACCGACAACGACCCCAGCAAGTAGTGTAAAAGCAAAATCGTGGATAACTGCTCCACCTAGAAAGAAGAGGCAGGACAATACAATTGCAGTTGTAAAAGAGGTCACGATGGTTCTACTGAGAACTTGATTGATACTATTGTTAATAGCAGAAGCAAGCGATGTGTTGTCCGGTTTGTTCAGGTTTTCACGAATTCGGTCAAAGACAACAACGGAGTCATTTAGTGAGTATCCAGCGAGTGTAAGTAGGGCTGTTACAATGAGTAGAGTTATCTCAATATCAAGAAGATAACAGATTCCAAGTACGACCAGAACATCATGGAAGGTTGCAGCAGCTGCAGCAAGTCCAAACTTAATGTCAAAGCGGAAGGCGAGGTAGATAATGACTCCAGCAAGAGAAATTATGATTGCCTGAATTGCCTTATTGCGCATATCAGAACTCACTGAGGAGCCGATTTCAGATTGGCTCTCTAAGATAAAGCCTTTCTCAGGCATCTGGGACGCTAGTATACTTGCCACTTTGTCTCCAAGGCCAGCGACAACCTCCTCGGACTTTTTGATTTTGACAATGAGACGTTGTTCGTTTTCAACTTCCTGGAGATTCACTTCTGTCATTCCTTGGGAGTGAAAAGCATCTCTTACTTCAGCCATGGTGAATTGTTCTTTTGCCTGATACTGCAAGAGAGAGCCACCAGAGAAGTCAACACCTAAATTAGCCTCGCCACGGGTGATCTGAATAAAGGCTATGAGACCAATACCAACAAGTATTGCGGAAAGGCCATAGGTGATGTTTTTTATTTTTAAGTAATCAAGATTGGGTTTTTTTACGATTTGCATGAAGTTGAGTTTCTTCATCGGTTTTCCAGAATTCAAACAATCAAACATCAACCGGCTGAAAAAGAGAGCTGCAAAAAGATTAAAGATAATACCAAGAGAAAGGGTGATTGCAAAGCCCTTGATAGGTCCGGTTCCAAACATAAAGAGTGCAAGCGCGGTAATCAGAGTGGTTACCTGGGAATCCACAATTGTTAAAAAGGCTTTTCCAAAACCACCTTCAACACTGGAGCGTACAGATTTTCCAATGGAAAATTCTTCTCGCATTCTCTCAAAAATCAGAACATTGGCATCAACTGCCATACCGATGGAGAGGATGATACCGGCAATACCTGGAAGTGTCAGTGTTGCATTTAAAATTGCCAGGCCTGAAAATAACAGGAGAATATTAAGGATGAGAGCAGTATTGGCCACAACCCCAGAAAGTCTGTAATAAATGATCATGAAACCGAGAACAATCAGGGCTCCAAAGACACCAGATGAAAGGCCCTTATTAATGGAATCTTGTCCAAGGCTAGCACCAACTGTCAGGTTCTGGATGATATCAACTGGTGCCGGCAGTGCACCGACACGCAACACAATTGCAAGGTCAGCCGCTTCTTCATGGCTAAACGTTCCACTTATTTGTGCTGATCCACCAAGAATTCGTTCTCGGATTACAGGGGCAGAGCGGACGACTTCATCAAGGACAATTGCCATCCTTCTGCCAACATTTTTCTCAGTAATATGTGCAAAGACCTTTCCACCTCTGCTTGTCATATCAAGGCTGACGTAGGGTTCGTTAAAGTTGCCGCCAATTCGAACCTGAGCATCTTTGACCATGTCGCCGGTCATAAGAACTTTGGTCTCAAGAAGTATTGGTATCAGGGTCTCCTGTTGAGTCTGATTGTTGATCTCTTTTTCGAAGTAGAGTGATGTGTTATCTGGAAGTTGCCCAGCAAGTGCACGGTTAAGTTTGGTGGTCGACTCACCGTCTTCCCACTGCTTGTTGTTTTTAGCAGTGGCAATCAGACCTGCGAGGTTTAGACCGGTCGCATCTGCCACAACCTTGAATTCAAGTTGCGCGGTGTCACCAAGTAATTTAAGTGCCCTTTTTGGGTCTTTTACGCCTGGGAGTTGGATGACGATTTCATCTGCACCCTGACGGAGAATGACCGGCTCAGCCACTCCAAATTGATCGATTCTATTTCTTAGAATTTCAAGTGACTGCTCAACTGCATTCGTCTTAATGTAGTCAACTTTTTCCTGTGTCAGGTTGAGAAAAATCCTGGGAAAGCTTCCATCCTTTGTTTCGATCCGTGCATTAATATCAGGAAAGTCTTCAGAAATGAGTGACTGCACCTTGTCAACAGTACTTGTGTTGGGCAGTGTAAAAATAATGACATCTTTTGAGGCGGAAGAAGTTCGTACTGCACTGATGGATTCATCAGCTAAGGCATCTTTTAAGTCAGCTGCTGCAAATTCAAGGGTGTTTTCTTCGGCTTTTTGGAGATTAACTTTAAGCACGAGGTGCATCCCACCCTGGAGATCAAGCCCTAATCGCAAGCCCTCGGGAGCCATATAGTTTTTCCACCAATTCGGAGTACCTGAATAAAATGATGGAACAACGGTCATTACGGCAAAGAAAATGACGGAGATGAGGAATGCGAGTTTAAATTTTAATGATGTATTCATTGAGATCCCTGAAGTTATCTATATCTAGAACCAGTGTTTATCGGTTAGTTGCGAGTATGATGTCAAACTCTGCGATTATACCTCAATGCATGAATCTTGCAAGGTTATGACGGCTAATATTGGAAAAACAGATGGATAATCTGAAAATATGTGCTTGAAGTGAATGACGTCTCGTCAGCAGCGGTTGATGGCATCAGCCATACATGCGGCACCAAAGCCATTATCAATATTTACAACCGCAATACCTGGAGCGCAGCTGTTGAGCATTCCAAGCAGTGCAGCAATACCGCCAAAGCTTGCCCCGTAACCTATAGATGTGGGGACTGCAATGACCGGGGCGTGGACCAGCCCCGCCACCACACTTGGTAATGCACCCTCCATTCCTGCGACAACGATGATTGTTGAGGCTTTATCTAAAAGTGTTCTATGGGCAAGGAGTCGGTGCAGGCCTGCGACACCCACGTCATACAACTTTTCAACGGGATGTCCAAGGGCTTTGAGGGTGAATCTGGCCTCTTCAGCAACCGGGATGTCTGATGTGCCAGCTGATAGAATGAGGGTCGTCCCATGGTACTTTGTGGAATCTGTTTTTGCTTCATTGCCAAAAAGAATCTGGCTGTTTGCGTTGTATTGCAATTCGGGCAGGATTTTGAGAATAGATTCGGCTTTTTCGGCGCTGACACGTGTGGCCAGGACTGGTCCATTTCGCTTAAGCATTGCTTCTGCAATGACTAGAATCTGCTCTGTGGACTTTGAAGCCCCATAAATGACTTCAGGAATTCCTGTTCTCAGGTGACGTTGATGGTCAATGCACGCATCTGTAATACTTTCAGCGGCAAGGTCACCAAGTTTGTTGACGGCATCTTCTATGGTGCAGTCTGATGTTTGTACTTTTAACAGCAGGGCTGTGAGTTCGTCAGGAGTCATTGCAAAAATGGTAACAAGAAATTTCGAGAGATAAGATGTTTTGCTCTGAGGGCTGAAAAAAAGAATGCAGTGTAATATACGTACACTGCATTCTGAATAGTTAACGCTGTATAGGTTCTACGGCACTGTTTTCTTCATCATTTCGGCCAAAGGTGGCCCAGTCTGGAAGTTCGACCTTCGGAAACCATGAAGTCAGTGTTGATCGTGGTGGATCACCTGCTTCAATACGGGCAAGGAGTTCTTTTGCCTCAGGAGCTACGCTGGAGTTCGGATAGGCGCTAAGGAGATAGCTAAGGCGAACCATTGCCTCGTCATACTTTGCACTTCTAATGTAGAATTCAATCACAAAAAATTCATGATCGGCAAGAAATTCTGTGGCGGATTGTATCCTTAAAACTGCTTCTTCCGTATATGGAGAAGATGGGTATGCTTTGAGTAATTGTTTGAAGTAAACTATAGATTTTTCTGCTCCAGATGTGTCTCTATCAATACGATCAATCTGTTTGTAGTTACACATTGCTTTTTGGAACATCACATAGGGAATCCCTTCGTTTGTAGGATGCCTGTTTTCAAACTCTTCATAGAGAAGAAGTGCTTCAACATATCTGCCAAGGTGGTAACTGCAGTCCGCCGCCTTCATCTCAGCAAGGGTGGCTTCTTTACTAAACGGATAGCGGTTCAGTATTTCTTCAAAGAATTCGATAGCAGTGAAATACTTGCCAACAGAATAATCTTCCATACCCTCCTCTAATAGCTTTTTGGCAGGAAGATTAATGTCGCGAGGTTCGAGTTCGTTACCATCTTCGTCGATGGAGGTAAAATCGAAAGTCTCTTTTAATGACGCACACCCTCCCTGAAGGAGAAGTGATGCGATAATAAAAAAGGCAGCAACCACTTTAAATAAAAAAGAGTATCTACATCGCATCGCGGACCTATTTTGCTGAAATTATTTAGAATTTTGTATGTACGCCTCGGCAGCCAATACGGCTACAGCACCTTCACCTGCTGCGTTAATAATCTGTCGCACGTCTTTACTGCAAATATCTCCGGCTGCCAAAACTCCAGGCACACAAGTGCAGGATTCAATGTCGGTTGGAATAAAACCCCATTTGTCAGCGTTCAGTTTTTCTAAGGGGAGTTCGTTGCTGTTTGGTGTAACACCAATGAGTACAAACACACCTTCGACTTCAAGAGAGGACGTGGATCCATCTTTTTTCAGAAGGTTGACTTTTTCTACACCAGTTCCACCTTCGATCGAGGTTACCGTGCTGTCCCAGATGAAGTCTATTTTTTCGTTTGCAAAGGCGACTTCCTGAAGGATTTTGGTTGCTCGGAGCTCGTCTCGCCTGTGGATTACAGTGACTTTGCTGGCAAATTTTGTAAGATACTCAGCCTCTTGAATGGCTGTATTGCCTCCACCAACAACAGCTACGTGCATGTTGCGATAGAAGGGCGCATCACAGGTGCCACAGTAGGAAACACCTTTGCCACGCATCTCTTGTTCACCAGGGACATTGAGGGCGTTGGCACTGGCGCCGGTACAAATGATAAGAGCGTCACAGGTGACCTGTCCACCACTTTCAAGGTGGAGGATTTTTTTATCATCTTGATCGAGATCTACTTTTGTAACGTTTGCAATTTCAATGTTGAGATCGAACCTTTTTGCGTGGTTTGTCATGTTTTCGATGAGGTCAAAACCAGTGAGGCCATCAGGAAAACCTGGGTAATTGTCTACCCAGTCCGTGAGGAGTACCTGCCCACCGGGGACACCTTTTTCTATCATGACATGGTCAAGTCTGGCTCGTGCTGCGTATAAACCTGCCGATAGTCCAGCAGGACCACCACCTAAAATGATGAGTTCGTAGTGTTCTTTCATTATGTAAACTTATGTGTTGTAACGAATAAAAAAAGGCCGCCTTCATCCCTCAATAAAGTATGGGTATGAAGACAGCCTGTATATACTAGTTTGCTTTTTCAATCAGTGCAATGAGCTGGGGCTTTCCAACTGACCCAGTGATTTGGTCAACAACCTCACCACTCTTGAAAAGAATAAGGGTTGGGATAGCTCGAATACCAAATTTACCAGGAGTTTCTGGATTATCATCTACATTCATCTTGGCAATGGTAACTTTCCCATCATATTCATTGGCAAGGTCCTCGATGACAGGTCCGATAGCCTTACATGGTCCGCACCAAGGTGCCCAGAAATCCACTAAAGTGGGTTGGTCGGATTGAATTGTGGTATCAAATTCTGCATCAGTTAATTGCAGGACTTTATCATTTGCCATTGTTTACTCCTTTCATGCGAGATTGGTTTGGTATGATTTCTATGGTGAAGAAAAATTCTCGAAAGGGTGAGAATTCTTCGTCTACTTTACCTTTTGCCTAATAAGCTGACAAGTATAAAAAAATGTCATTTATTTTCAAAATGGCAGAACTTACGAGATGTTCTACAATGTGCATCAAAAAAAAAAAATCAAGGTCTCCAATTTGACAGAAAAAGTTACAACATGTTATATTGCGCCGCGGCTCGATATATAAAATACTCCATCTTATTATTCCAAGATGGATTTTTAAATTACATCAGGCATGGCCTGATATAAAGGAGAACGAAATGAACAATACACAATCATCCCAGCTTTTTAAGAAGGCTAAGACTGTTATTCCAGGTGGGGTAAATAGCCCAGTGAGGGCATGTCGATCTGTTGGGTGTGATCCCATTTTTATTAAAGAGGCTAAAGGCGCCACTTTGATTGATGCTGATGGCAATGAATATGTTGATTTTGTTGGTTCATGGGGGCCTATGATTGTAGGGCATGCGCACCCTGAAATCGTCGGAGCAATTAAAACGGCTGCTGAGCTTGGGACGAGCTTTGGGGCTCCAACTCCTCTTGAAATTGATCTCGCCGAAATGGTTGTCGAAGCTGTCTCTTCAATTGAAAAGGTTCGTTTTGTAAACTCTGGTACAGAGGCTACCATGAGTGCTGTTCGTCTGGCACGTGGATATACTGGTAAAAATGTCGTTGTTAAATTTGATGGTTGTTATCACGGACATGCTGATTCTTTTCTGGTCAAAGCAGGGTCTGGAATAATCACTCTCGGTATCCCTGGTAGTCCCGGTGTACCTGACGATATAGTCAAAAATACCGTTTCTATTCCGTATAACAATGTTGAGATTTTAGAGAAAACCTTACGGGATGAGAATATTGATATTGCCTGTGTCATCGTGGAACCCGTTGCAGGGAACATGGGTTGTGTTCCACCCGCAGAAGGATTTTTGGAAACGTTAAGAAAATTAACTTCTGAGCTCGGAATTGTTCTCATTTTTGACGAAGTTATCACCGGTTTCAGACTGAGCTACGGTGGAGCACAGGAATACTATAATGTAACTCCTGATTTGACCTGTCTTGGTAAAATTATCGGTGGTGGTTTGCCCGTTGGCGCCTATGGCGGCAAAGCTGAAATTATGAACTGTGTTGCGCCAGATGGCCCGGTTTATCAAGCGGGGACACTATCGGGTAATCCTTTGGCAATGGCTGCTGGAGTTGCAACTCTTAAGCTATTGCAGCGACCAAATTTTCATAAAGATCTCGAAGATAAAGCGGCAGATTATAGTGAAAAGCTAAGAGATGTTGCTGAAGCAACCGGTATACCTGTTCAGCTTAATAGAGTTGGCAGCCTTCTGACTGGATTTTTTAGCACAACACCTGTGACTGATTTTGATTCAGCTATGAAAGCTGATGCAACACGTTATGGGGTACATTATCGACAGATGTTGAGTAAAGGGATTTATCTTGCACCCTCACAGTTCGAAGTGGCTTTTATTTCAGACGCTTTGACAGAAAGTGACATCAACAAAGCGATAGGAATGACTGAATGGTCATTCAAAAAAATGCTCGAATAGTGAAAAATTATTGACTATATTGGGTAGTCATGATATCAAAGTTGCTTATATTCTATGGATTGGAGTGTAAGGCGTTTCAAACTAAAAATTGCCGGGACTCTGTTCAGTATTCCCTCTTTGGTCTTGTCGTTTACTAGAGAGGGGTAGGTGCCTTAACGAAAATCATTCCGTATAGGATGGATTTCTAAGGTATCCAACGTAGGTGGCCAAATGTCGGGCGTTAAAAAAGAATTTGTTCATCTGCTTGCCAATTACGGGCACATTGGGTTTACCTTTGCCGCCGCTATCTTAATTGGTTTGGCTGGTGGTATTTATCTCGACCAGAAGGTTTTCGACGGGCGTACCGCCCCTTGGTTTACCTTTATCGGTCTCGCGTTTGGAATTGCAGCAGCGTATAAATCTCTGCTGGAGGTTCTTTGGCGAAATAAAGAGCCCGATGATAAGAATGATAAAAATGACCAGAGTAAATAGAGGATGGTTTGACTGAAGGTTCGTTGTCTCTTGAGAAAATGCAAGTTGTTGGAGGATGTATCCTCGTTGTAATGACGCTTGTAGCAGCGATATTTGCATCACTTTGGTTTGCCTGGTCTATTTTGGTCGGGGGGATTATCTCGATGTGTAGTTTCTGGACTGCCAACAAAGGGGTCTTGAAACTCGTCGAGTCTGTCACTTCTTTTGGATCCCTTGATGACCGAAAGACTCAGAGCCGTCAGGAGCAGAAAGGATACCTGCTCAGGTTCTGGCTGCGAATTATAATTATAGGTATTGTTCTGATGTTTCTTATTAAAGGACATCTGGTCAATATCTTTGGATTGATTTTGGGTTTGTCAACGGTAGTACTTACCGTCGCCTTTATCTCGATAAGGGTGACTTGGGACTACTTCTTCAGAGGGAGGTAAAAGGCGTTATGGAACATCCGATACTGTTTATTTCAATTATTCTCGAGAAACTGGGGCTCCCAGTTCCCCATGGACCAGTAGGGCATTCGTTGCTTGAACAGCTGTGTGCGCCGTATATGACGTACACCTGGCTTGTAATGGCTTTTTTGTTTCTGGTATCCAAGTTGACCCTGGGGAATCTTGAAATGATTCCTGGCAATGGTCAAAATTTCTGGGAACTCGTTATCGGTGGCATGGATGATTTCTTTTCCGATAATATGGGAAGAGAAATGACCGATAAATTTTTCCCAATGATTGCGACTTTTGCACTCTATATTGCTGTGGCCAACCTCATTGGTCTCATTCCCGGTTTTATGTCTCCAACCTCCAGCCTGAATACGACTCTTGCTCTTACTGCGATTGTGTGGCTGACCCATCATGTGATAGGTTTTAGAACCCATGGGCTTGGTTACTATAAACATTTTATGGGACCTGTATGGTGGCTCGTTCCTCTTCTGCTGCCAATTGAAATTATCAGTAACTTTGCACGATTACTCTCTCTCTCCATTCGTCTCTTCGGAAATATTATGGCAAAAGAGACCTTGCTTGCGATTCTTTTTATGTTAGCTGGTGGATTTTTCGCGCCTCTACCGATTATGATTTTAGGTGTTCTGGTCTCAGTTGTTCAGGCAATGGTCTTTGTATTACTGACTGTTGTTTATTTTTCCCAGGCACAGGAACACGCACATTAACAAGAGGGGGGCCGAACTTTGCTTCGGCTTCTCTCTCTTGTTGAAAATAATAATGTAGTAGTTCAGTACCTTGTAATTTCACCTGAAGTAATTGTGATAAGGTACTTATCAGAGTTCATTTCCCCGGTTGCGGGGTTAGAAATTAAGAAGAAGGCCAAACTCTAAAACATTTTTTAAGGAGAAAACAATGGAAGGAAATCTTCAGTTAGCTTTGATTTGTGTAGGTGCAGCTCTTTCAATCGGTCTTGCTGGTCTTGGAGCAGGTATTGGTATCGGTTCTGTTGGTAACGGTGCTTGTCAAGGTCTTGCTCGTAACCCTGAAGTTCAGCCTAAGCTCATGGTATTCATGATTCTTGGTATGGCACTTGCTGAGTCTGTTGCTATTTATGGACTCGTTATTTCTTTGATTCTTCTCTATGCAAATCCACTGCTTGGATAAGATTGTAAAGGATTATACGGTTGTTATTTGATCGTTGAAAGGGACTACAGATTTTCTGTAGTCCCTTTTTCTATTTTATTTTTCATCAGCATGATTATTAAGGTTGCCCCATGAACGAAGGATCAGATTCTGACATCGTTATTTCGCCAAGAAGAAATAAGAATGAAAAAGAGATTCCAGCTGAAGGTATATTGTTTGTAAACCCCACCGAAGCAGCTGTTGAAATGGGAGCGATGAAAAAGAAAAGAGTTGAATCGCGTTTTTTGTTTCACTCCAATCTATATGTTCAAAATGATGATAAATTTATTGCGGGACCCGCCATAGGAGCTCCAATGGCAGCTCTTACGATGGAAAAACTCATTGCTTTAGGGGCAAAACGAATTATCCTCTTTGGCTGGTGTGGTGCCCTTGCAAAAGAGTTACATGTCGGAGATGTTCTTGTTCCTCATTTGGCCTTGTCTGGTGAAGGAACATCGGCGTACTATCTACCACAAGAGGATCAGGTGGGGCCTGATAAAGCATTAAGGGATGGAGTTGTATCAATACTATCAGGTAGTGATATTGAAACCCATTCAGGATGTGTTTGGTCCACAGATGCGGTATACCGTGAAAAAAGAAGTGACATGGCCACTCTGCATAAAGAAAAAGGTGTTACTGCTGTAGATATGGAATTTTCAGCACTTTGTAGTGTAGCACATTATAGAGGGGTTCAGTTCGCAGCTGTTCTTGTCGTATCTGATGAAATATGGGGGGCTTCGTGGCGTCCCGGATTTACCAGTAAAATTTTTAAAAAAAATACAGCTCTGGTCCGTGAGCTGTTGATCAATAATTCTATAGGGCCGCAGGAGAAATAATGGCAACTACTTTTCATCTTATCAGCCTTGGCTGTGCAAAGAATCTAGTGGATTCTGAAGTTATACTCGGGAGTTTGGCAGCACATAAATATACCTTAGAAAGTGATGTGGAAAAATCAGATTTTCTCATTGTTAATACCTGTGGGTTTATTCAACCAGCGGTAGAAGAGGCTATCTCAGAAATACTTGAATTGGTAACTATTAAAGAGCAATTCCCAGAAAAAAAAGTTGTCGTTGTTGGTTGTCTGGTCCAGCGGTATGAGGGAAGTCTTGTTGACGAATTTCCTGAAGTCGACCTCTTTATAGGAACCGAAGGGCCAACGCAGATTGGCGTACTTCTCGATAATCTTACTGCCGGTACTCTCACTGAGAAGGTTATTCTCCCTGATACCTTTCTGATGGATAGTACTCATCCTAGGGTGCTCTCAACCCCACATTATCGTGCATGGCTTAAGATTACAGAAGGCTGCAACAATAGATGCTCGTATTGTATGATTCCTAGTATCAGAGGAAATTTGCGAAGTAGAGCTATTGATGATCTTGTACAAGAGGCAAAACAGCTTGAGAAACAGGGCGTAAAAGAATTATCTCTTATTGCCCAAGATAGTACTGCCTACGGAAATGATCTTGCTGGCAGGAATGACAATCTCGAAACTTTGATGAGGTCATTACTAACCGAAACAACTATTCCATGGTTTCGCCTTCTGTATCTGTATCCTACTGGTGTGACAGATACACTACTCGACATTATGGCAGAGAGTGATCGTGTTGTCCCCTATCTTGATATACCTGTTCAGCACGTTAATGATCGGATTCTAAAGCTCATGAACCGCCCTTATGGGTATGAAGATCTTGTGCAGTTAGTAAATAGAATACGGCTAAAGTTACCTAATATTGCACTTAGAACCACTTTTTTAGTTGGTTTTCCCGGGGAGACAGACGAGGAGTTTTTGCAGATTGAAAAGTTTTTAAAAGAAATGCGCCTTGATCATGTTGGTGTTTTTCCCTATACGAATGAAGAAGGAGCCCCGTCCGAACATTTTCCTGGTCAGTTAGATGAAGAGATTAAAAACGAGAGGAAAGATCATCTGCTTGAAGTTCAGGCAGCTCTCTCATCTTCTATTCAACGCAAATATATAGATCAGGTTTTACCGGTAATCGTTGAGGGCGTTTCTTCTGAAACAGATTTATTGCTTGAAGCGCGGACACAATTTCAGGCACCAGAAGTTGACGGATGTGTCTATATAAATGAAGGAACTGCCAAGGTTGGTGATATTGTGCAGGTGAAAATTAGCGATGCGCAGATATACGATCTGGTTGGTGCGATTGTTGACTAGCGGGTAAATAACAAAAAGAGTGATCCTTTTTTAAGGCGATGCAATGACCACCCGATGACACGAGAATAATTCGTGTTGTCGGGTGTTGTTATTTTATGGAAACAAGATTTATTATCCCTTGTTTACTTTTTCTCTCAGGTCTTTTCCGACCTTGAAGAATGGGAGCTTTTTAGGTTGGACCTGTATTTTTTTCCCTGTCTTAGGATTGCGGCCCTCGTATGACTCGTACTCTTTAATAACAAAACTACCAAAGCCCCTTATTTCGATACTTTCACCATTTGCTAGGGCTTCTGTCATGGTGTCAATTACAGTATTGGTAATTGCAGCGGCTTCTCGGTGAGGTACATTTATATCCTGTGCTAATGCCTCGATGAGTTCTGATTTGTTCATACGTTAACTCCTGTCTCCGAACAGCAAATTAAGGGGCTTATGCGTTTGCATTTTTGTAATAAAGTTAGATGAATAGTCGGTTGAACATTAATCTCAGTAGGTAGTTCAACGTGTAAAAAAGAGCAAAAACAATACGTTACCATGATGCTTGCTGCGTGGGGATGTCTGAATGAACTCCTAACTATTTAGATTTAATCAGCTATTTTTTGATTTGTAAAGCAAATTTTACAAAAAGATACGATTTATATCGGAGCTGTCCAGTATCCTGTACTTACCAATACCGAGTTTGCCAAGCCGTAGTTTCCCGTATGCTGTTCGTTTAAGTTCAACAACGGGGTGGCCAATATGACTCAACATTTTCTTCACCTGATGTTTTCGACCCTCATGAATGATAACCTGCATAAGGGTATTACGGCCTTTATTTGAAAGTCGGCTAATCTTTGCGGGAGATGTCATTTTTCCTTCAAGAAAAATACCTTTTTCAAGTTGGTGGATCGATTCTTTTGAAGGGTTCCCCCGGACAAGTGCCTCATAGGTTTTGTCCGTTGTATGGCTGGGATGTTGGATTTTTTGCGCTAGGACGCCGTCGTTCGTTAGTATTAAAGCTCCCTCCGTATCGAGGTCAAGCCTCCCCACAGGAAAGAGACGTATCGCACTTTTAATAAGAGAGGTGACGACAGGGCGGCCCTGTGGGTCTTTAAGGGTCGTGACGTATCCTTTTGGCTTATTGAGGAGATAGTAGGCGAGGGGGTCCTTATCTGTAAGTGGTGTGCCTTTATAGCTTACTTTAGATACTCCAGGAGTGACGCTCACCCCCATTTCGGTAATAATGATTCCATCAACCGTGACGAGGCCTTGCTGAATGTATTCTTCAGCTTTACGGCGTGAGCATACACCGCATTGAGCAAGGAATTTTTGTAGTCGCATCTGTTCAGGCATGTTTAGTCACTTTTTCACAAGTTGAAAATTAACGATACTGGGCTGGAATGATCTTTGAATAGATCGAATCCACCTTGTCTTTTGTCTTTTTGTCAACTTCCAGAACATCAGTATACCAGGGCTTCATTCGACAATCTATTGCAATAGGAGGCTCCAGGCCGACATGAAAACGGTGAACGGCCGCTGATTTTCCGTAGATGTCTGCGGCGGGTTCAAACCTTGTGAAAAATGTCCAAAGGAATTCCTGCATGGATGACGTCGCCTCATCGCTGTTGTCTACGAGGATAATAACAGGCCAATTGCCGAGATCATCTTGTTCTGCCAATTGTTTAGCAAGGTCTGGAGTCTCAGTGTAGCTTGGTCCCTGGATAACAAGAGTGCCTGGCAGAAACACTTTTGGTTTGCAACAGGTGCCAGGTAGGGTGGCTGAGAACTCTTTAGGTAACTCTCTTCTTTTTTCTTTGCCTAGGCCCATGAGCATGGCCTTTGAACCCTTGTTGACAGATGGTCCGGTATAGTCAAGGGTGTCTTGAGATACGTTGGCGAAGACAAAGAGGTCCTGATTCCACTGTACCCGCTCAAGGATATGAACCCAGAGTTTACCAAAGTCAGTAATGTCAATATCCCCATCAGTTAAGATGAGAAATTTTGTAAGAGAAAGCTGTCCTTCTCCAAGAACACGAAGACCGCAGGCAAAGGCTTCTCGGGGATACCTGTTGGAAACTTTAGCAGCTGCAAGGCAATGAAATCCGGCTTCGCCAAAAGTTTTGAGTTCTTTAACACCTTTCATGACAAGGGGGAAAAGTGGGGAGAGCAGCTCCTGGAGGAAATCACCTATGAAGTAATCTTCCTGTTTTGGGCGACCAACTACGGTTGCCGGGTAGATTGCATCTTTTCGGTGATAGAGATGGCTTACCTGGAAAACGGGATAGTCGTGTTTAAGCGAGTCGTAACCATAGTGATCTCCAAAGGGACCTTCCGGGTGACGAACGTGTGGCGCAACATGGCCCTTAATTGCAAATTCAGAGTGGGCAACCAGACGATGTCCGCCTTTGGGGTCATCTGTCATTTGCAATTTATCGCCAATAAGAAGCGATGTCAGCATGAGTTCGGGCAGATCTTCTGGCAGGGGTGCTATGGCAGATAACATCAATGCGGGTGGCCCACCAACAAAAAGGGTGAGCGGCAGAGGCTGGTTGCGTTTTTCTGCTTCGTGATAGTGATAGCCTCCACCTTTGTGGATTTGCCAGTGAATTCCAGCTGTTGTGTCGCTGTGCTGCTGGATTCTGTACATTCCAAGATTGTGACCCTTTCCACCAGGATGCTCTGTGTATACAAGGGGAAGTGTAACAAAAGGCCCACCGTCACTGTGCCAGGATGTCAGCATAGGAAGTGAACTGAGTTTTGGCGGACATTGACAGTTTTCAAGAATAGGTCCGTTCTTGTTATCCTTGAGTCCAATTTTCAGTCCATCAAAAAAAAGTTGCTTGTTTTCCCAAATTTTTCCAAAGGACATTGGCATTATGGATTCAGCAAGGCGGACAACATCTTTTACGAACTGCTGGGGTTTGTTGCCAAAAGCAAGCTCAAGTCTTTTATTAGTGCCAAAAAGATTCGTTGTGACAGGAAAGTCAGAACCTTTTACATTGGTAAAGAGCAGTGCAGGACCTCCTGTTTGAATTACTCTGCGGTGGATTTCCGCGATCTCAAGTTTAGGATCAACTTCTTCTTCTATAACAAGAAGTTGGTCTTCTTTTTTTAACAGCTCAATGTAAGAGCGTAGGTCGTATAATTTTGGTGCGGTCACTGTTTACTCCTTGTGATCATGGTGGCGGGTATCACCTAGAAAAAGCCGGTGGTATTCATTTTCACTTAAATGGTTTTTAAGGAGCTTCATTACATGATCTATAAGCTCGGTGGTTTCTTCACTGGAGAGTCTTGTAGATATTTCTTCGGCAAATTCTGGTCGACCGCAAAGCTGTAAAAACGTGGATAAAGATTGTTGGTCAAGTTCTTTGGTGAGGCCAAAACAAATTTTTGAGGCGTCAAGTTTCATAAAATTATTATTATGTGAGATACTCATTATAGATCAGGAAGAAATTTCCAGTTAAGTGACCGCGTGCGTGGGCCGTCGTATTCGCAAAAGAAGACTCTTTGCCAGGTTCCAAGGTGAAGCTGGCCATTTTCAACTTGTATGGTAAGCGAGCTTCCGGTTAGTAGTGTCATGATATGTGCTGGAGAGTTACCTTCAGCATGCCTGAAATTGAGTTGTGGTACAATTGCAGAAAGGCCAGAAATAATATCTGTCTGTACATCAGGGTCAGCCCCTTCATTTATTGTGAGCCCTGCTGTTGTGTGTGGGTTGAACAGATAAAGAATCCCGGTGTGAGATGAGCATTGATTTAAGGTTGTGCTTACCTTGTGGGTGATGTCGATGAGTTCTTTCTGAGCCGATGTTGTTACCTGTAAGGTTGCTTGATTCATATTTGCGCTCTATTTTTACGCCTGTTTAATGCTTTTGATCCTGCTATACAGGACTCTTAGGATGGTTATTATTGTGCGAAGAACAATATAGGTTCTTTTTATTTTTCCGTCAATCATTTGAGTATATTGTAGAAAACTACGTATGGCTCGCAAGATGCTGAGCGAATAAGGGAATAGAATACTGAACAGCATCTTGCTATAAAAATACTTGTAATGAGAGTGAGAAAATCTTTTGTAATCGAGAGGTTATATGTGTTTGCCGTAGCTGAGGACAACTTGACAAGCTGAGTTTTACATATACTATATGATGCTGAAACGTTTTGCAGCGAGTCGGATGTTTAACTGGTTGAGGTAGGTTGGTGAGTTGTTGAATAGACTTTTTTAGGTAGAAGAGCAAATGGTAGCACAAAAAAATCCTGTAAAAAATATATGGATGTTAAGTCGGGAGTATGGAAATCTCGCTGGTGCGGGTGGGGTAAAGGATGTTGTTTATCAGTTGTCTAAGTCACTTGCCCGATGGAGCGGACGCTCTGTTCACGTTGTGCTGCCTTTGTATGGTTTCATGTCGCTTGCGAGTACAACCTTTAAAGTTGTAGATGATCCGCTTTTGCCAGATGAAAAGTTGAGCATTGCAGTTGATATGAATCTGCCTGATGAAAAGGTGTCAGAGTCAGTTTCATTTTACTACGCGTGTCTTGATAAGGTACATGTTTATCTTGTTGACACTAAGAGGTTTTCCGATAAAAAATCTGTTTATACCTACACAAAAGATGAGGAAACAGAACACGTATGGCAGAAGGCCTCTGCCGGCCATCATGATTATTTTGCAATGAATGTGCTACTGCAAAAGAGTGCCCTGGAGCTCATGCTTGCCCTCCAGGAAACACCTGATCTGATTCATTGTCACGATGGTCATACGGCACTTACTTCCGCGTTAATTAGGGAAGTTCCAGGGTATCGGAGCTATTTCCGTGGAACCGGTTGCCTGACAACTATACATAATGCTGGGTACGGGTATCATCAGGAGGTTGCTGATATACCATACGCACATTCTATCACCGGATTGTCAAAAGAAACTCTTGAGAAGAATCAACTGGAAGACAAGTTTGATCCACTACTTGTGGCAGGTGCTTTTGGGCTGGTCAATACGGTGAGTGAGAATTATGCCGATGAGCTACAGAAATCTCAATACGATAAGATGACTGGATGGCTAGGGCATGAGTTAGGAAATCGTGGGATTTTGCTTGAAGGAATTACCAACGGTATTGATCCGGAAGATTTTTCACCTTTGGATGAAAAATGGCCTGAGGTGTACCGCTTTAATCCGGGTGCCATTGAGGATAACCTTGAGGGTAAAACTCTCTTTAAACAAAATTTTACTCAGGGCCTTGCAAAGCAGTGTTCTTTTCATAATGTTGAGCAATTTGGTCATATTGATTCCACAAATAACGGCCCTTTATTTACTTTCATAGGACGATTGAGCGGCCAGAAAGGAGTCGATCTGCTACTTGAAGTTCTGCCGGTTTTTCTGATTCATAATAACGCTGTTAACCTGGTTGTTCTTGGTAGTGGTGAGTCTGAACTTGAAACCGGGTTACAGCACCTGGCAAAAGAAGAGAGGTTTTCAGGTAGGGTCTGTTACCTCAAGGGATTTAATCCAGAGCTCGCGGATAAGGTGTACTGTGCAGGCGATTATTTTGTTATTCCATCGAGGTTTGAACCCTGTGGGTTAACAGATTTTATAGCCCAATTATACGGTAATATACCAATAGTACATCATGTTGGTGGGTTGGTTAAGATTGTTGATGAGGTGACTGGGCTTGCCTACGGTGGAGATGAACCAGATGATTTACTGGATGCACTCACCCGGGCTCTGGTTCTTGAGGCTGAACCAACGCGTAAAAGACAGATGCAACTTCAGGCAGTTGAAACCATAGAAAAAAATTATACATGGTCGAAGGTGATGCATAGGTATATGGAGCTATATTCAAGAGCGAGACAGCACCAGATCGAGAGTTTGCATTAAATGAGACTGTGCCTGATGTTATAAAACATGTGAAGGGCAATACGATGATTTTCTTTATCCGGGATGAGGACAACACATTTTTAGAAAATACCGGTCAATAAATTAAGTTTGACTGGAAAATGATGAGGCGTATTGCGAGGCAATAGCCGGAATTCTAGGAGGAACATATGTCAGTAAAAATTGGTATTAATGGCTTTGGTCGAATTGGTAGAAACATTTTTAGAGCACTTTCAAAGGATGCTGCTTTTTCCGATATCGAAATTGTAGGCATCAATGACCTGACCGATAACGCAACTCTTGCACATTTATTGAAGTATGATTCTGTAATGGGTGTGTTTGACAAAGATGTTGAGAGTAATGATCAGGGAATTATTGTTGATGGCAAGCAGATTGCTGTTTCCGCTCACAAAAATCCAGCTGACATTCCATGGGGCTCTTTGGGCGTTGAATATGTGGCTGAGTGTACGGGAATATTTCGCGATGCTGAATCTGCCCAAGCGCATATCGATGCCGGAGCATCTAAGGTGGTTATTTCTGCTCCTGCAAAAGGCAGTGTGAAGACCATTGTGATGGGTGTAAATGAAGACGAATACGATGCAACAGTTCATCACGTTGTTTCTAATGCGTCATGTACTACCAACTGTCTGGCCCCTTTTGCAAAAGTAATTCTTGATAATTTTGGTATCAAAAGAGGATTGATGACCACTATTCATGCATACACTGGTGATCAGAGACTTCTTGACTTTCCTCATTCTGATCCTCGCCGTGCAAGGGCTGCCGCACTTTCCATGATTCCAACAAAGACTGGAGCCGCAGCAGCAGTGTCTCTGGTTATTCCAGAACTTAAGGGGAAATTTGATGGACTCGCTGTTCGTGTACCAACACCTACTGTTTCTCTTGTAGATGCTGTTATGGAAGTAGAAAAAGAGACCACCGTAGACGAGGTTAATCAGGCACTTAAAGCTGCCGCCAACCGCTACCTTGGTTATACCGAACTGCCTTTGGTTTCCATCGATTTTCAAGGCGATGGTCGTTCTTCAATAATTGATGCTCAATCAACCAAGGTTATTGGTTCCACTGTAAAAGTGATGAGCTGGTACGATAACGAGTGGGGGTATTCTAACAGGATGCTTGATCTTATTCTGCATATGGATGCCAATAAGGCTCTATAGAAAGAATAATGAATCAGTTGTATATTTTGACCTCGGAAAAGTAATGCTTGTGGGGGAATATCTTTTTTGAAATACACTCATGGAAAACATGTTGTGTATTTCAAAGATCTCAAACGTCTTTTGGGGAACCTTTAAAGGCGTTTTTTTGTGCTTGCCTACAGAAGAACTCCTTCATATACTTCCAATCAGTATGGCTATAATTTTCGTTAAACCTTGTAGTCAGCCTGAGGGGCTTTTGATAGCTTCACGTTTCAAACTATATTGGTATGAATAGCTGGATGTTCCCGTGAGTATAGCAAGTATCTCCTATAAGGATAATGAAGGGCATGGAAATAAAAATTGAAACTGCGGCAATAGAATCCGATGCATTAAGAGCTAACCTTCTTGAGACTGCGGGAAAGGTAGTGATAGATCCTGAATTGCAGTTGCTACTTGATGTTGTAGAGCCTTATAAAGGATTACACTCAACGCTTACAAAGTTGCTTTATGAGGTTTGCCATCCGTTTCGTAACTGGAAGCTGGTATTGCCACAGCTACGCAGTTTTGCTCTGAAAAATGTTAACTATTATCGTACAAATGATAGAGGGCCTGAGGCCTTTCGTCTTTTTGCACGTCTGTTTGTGGAGGCACTGCACGATACAGCGCGGGATCCTCAGTTGCTGGCACAGTCTGTTGGCGCTGTAATGACGTGGCTTGATAAGCTGTTACAGAAGCTTACAAAAGAGGACCTGGAGCGGTTCGGGCCAGAAATAAATCGACTTCTTACAACTCTGTGTGAGCTTCATGAGACCGACAAAACCATCCTTATGCAGTTTGTCCATGGTCAGTATACACTGGCAAAACTAGGTAAGAAGCTCTTGATACTTAATAAGGATAAAGATGGTTTTGATTTTTATGCCTTTGCTCATTTTCTTCAGATTACCGAGGAACTTTGCTATGACTATTGGCTCAGTGAGGATGATCCCCTTCCTTGGTTTCTTCGACGTTGTTCAATTCCTGTGGGAGATTCAAGGTCGTCTCAGCTTTTTGCCGCTATTTCCCATGATACTTTTCACCAGCATCAAGAGGTATTAAAAGGGCTCGACCTGAAAGATGATCCAAAGGGAGGTCTTGAGGTGATGCTCAATCTTCCGGATCATATTGAAATCGTAAAGTATTATAGGGGGATGCCCAATAAGCTGGTTGCCGCTGAAGAGATTTTCAATAAGTTAGAAGAAGATTATGAGGTGCCTGTTCATTTTTTTAAAGAAAACAGAAAGTTACTTTTTCTGTTTAAGATTATGGACACCAAGGGCTTGTACTTGATTCATGAAGAGACCCTTCGCGAAGTGAATAGAAGTTTAGTGCAGTTGATTCGCCAGCAGAGTTTTGAAGAGATTGAGGAGTTTCTCCTTACAACATTCAAACTCTTAAAAACCAATGTTAAGAAATATCCACACACCTCTCTACAGTGTATTCAGGTGCTTGGTGGAGAAGTTTTTGATCGTGGTAACAGCAGAATGGTTGAGGCGTTCCTCTGGGGTGTTGTACGCTTTGGTTTTCAACATGCGAGTGTTGTCGGAGTTGATGAGAACTGGCAACCCCTTTCAAATCCAGCTCATCTTGCAAATATAAGAGTCTGGTTACACCTTATTATGCGCGAGCCAAAGTGGTGTTCAACACTTTTTTCCGCACTGATTATCCATCTGAAACTATCCGGGACCTGCGTAAAAGATACGGATCTTTTTCAAAGAGATATTACGCAGTTACTGAATCACCCAATTGAGCCGATCTACAACCTCTCGAAGCAATTTACCAAACTGATGCCGGTGTTTTTCAATGAGATCGGTTCAGAAGGGGAATTACGGGACGTTTCAACTGAGCTTGATGAAATTCATAAACGAAAAGATCTGCTCATTCATTTTTTACGAAAACAGGGACACGTTGAGAGCTCAAATCTTATTGTTGATTTTATTCAGGCGATAATTTTATTTTGGAAAAGTGGAGATAAAATAGTGTTGAGCTCCTATATCCCCGAGGACGTTTACAGTCAAATCAAAGGTTCAGGCATATATGTTGATGAACAGTTTGTACTGAGTGAACGGTTCTGGCAGGAGATGGGAATCGTTGAGGTTGAGGATCTGCTGGTTATTGATGAGGATAGAATATCCACATTTTTACAGCGTCAGGACGATCTGAGCAGTGGTGAGGTAAGACGTTTTGAATTGCTTATCCGGATGTATAAATTACTTCACAAGAAATACAATCTTGGATTTCAGCAACTGCGAGCAGAAATTAACCGTGCCGTGAATGATGGTTTCCCTGAAATGGAGCCACTCCTTTCTATTCTTGAACGTGCAGATACAGAGGAATGTCTCGATGCGTTGTTAACTTCACTTGAAGGTTTAAAAGAAATTATTCTTTCGGAAGAGACCTTTGAGGCCCGGGAAGATATCTATTACAAGAGACATATTGCAGTTGATATTCCATCGGTTTATGGCCGTTATAAAGAACGTAAGTTCGATGCACTGAGTCTTACATATCGCCTGGAAAATCTAGCTAATATCTATCTTGAAAAATTGCCCGAAACGGTAAACCTATCGATCATTACCCAGGCAACATTTTATAATATTGTCCGCTGCATGAAGTTATATATAAGAGCGCTCTCCATTGATGGCATCACTTCAAGGCGCCTTATTGCGTATCTTATGATGCTTGAAAACTCCATTAAGATCCGTCGATTTTCTTACACCCAGTATCTCGATATTTTGCGTGGAATGTCGGAGGGTGTGAAGGATATTATCTACGCATTTTATACCAATATCCATCAAAATAACCTCTCCATAATCATCCCTCAGATTGGTGAAGAAAATATCCTTGATAAGTTTAGCAGCCTCTATGATGGTGATGAAATGGGTACGACGATTCAGCGCCTATCTGAATCGTTTTTACGGGAGTTGATCGCCTCTACCTTTGGTCTGCAGCATCTGGATAATTTTATTTTACGAATTTTGCAGACCCTTGAGAGCCAAAAAGACCTGTTAGATCAGTCAAAGCTTGATCTACTTATGACTTATAATCCGGAAAGAACGATCTCCCTTTTACATAAGCCAAATCCGTTTACCGAAAACCTCATTCATCTGGGGAATAAAGGCTTTAACTTGGCGACGCTCACCCGACATGGAAAAAGAGTGCCTCCAGCTTTTATCATAACCACTGAAATGTTCAGGTGCAGGGAGATTATTTTTGACTACTCTCTCACCCGTGACGAATTTATGCATCGCATTCGGCGGGCGCTGTCTGAAATTGAAAAGTTGTCAGGGAAAACCTTTGGCTCATCGGATGCGCCACTGCTCTTGTCGGTGAGAAGTGGTGGAGCAATCTCCATGCCGGGAATGATGGCCACAGCACACAACGTGGGCTTTAATGAAGAGATGATCACAGAGTATGTTGCAAAACATGGTAACGGCTATCTTGCCTGGGATAACTACAGGCGTTTTCTGCAGTCTTGGTCGATGATTTCAGGTGTCGGGCGGGAAGACTTTCAGGTTCTTATGAATGAGGCAAAGGCGTCTGCTAATGTATCCCTCAAGCGGGATTTCTCCTCAGACCAAATGAGGGACCTTGCTCTTTCGTATCAGAAACTGAGTAGAGAAAGAGGTTTGGGGATACCAAGTGATCCATGGTTACAACTCGTTCATGCTATTGAACTTGTTCTCGATTCATGGGAAACCAATAAAGCGCTTGAGTATAGACGTATTATGGATGTGTCTGATTCCTGGGGGACGGCAGTCATTGTGCAGGCGATGGTGTATGGAAATAAGAGTGAGCAGTCAGGTGCTGGGGTTGTTTTTACGGCACACCCTTATCGGTCAGTAAGACGGGTTGCCCTGTGGGGAGATTATGCCTTTGGAGATCAGGGGGAAGATATTGTTTCAGGCCTTGTGTCCAGTTGTGCGATTTCTGTTGAGCAGGCAGAGCTTGATGGAAGGTCTGTTGAAAACTCACTTGAGATACGTTTTCCTGAAATTTATGCTGAACTCCTGGAAATATCGAGAGAACTTGTCTATGACAAAAGATGGAATCCACAGGAAATTGAATTTACCTTTGAGGGACCTGAGGCAGACCAGTTGTATCTCTTACAGACAAGAGATATGATCACCATCAAAAAGAAAGAACATCTTAATGTGTTTGTGGACAGCAAGGAGCTGGAAGATGCGCACCTTGGCAAAGGTGTTGGGGTTTCCGGTTCCGCTCTATCTGGTCTTGCCGTTTTTACAGAAGAAAATATCAGGAAAATTAAAGAAAGTCAGCCGGATGTGCCACTCATTTTAATACGTCAGGATACGGTTCCAGAAGATATTAAGGTGGTGAGTCAAGCGGAAGGGTTATTAACCTCCAGAGGAGGTCAGACGTCTCATGCATCTGTGGTTGCGGTAAGGCTGGAGAAAACGTGTGTAGTAGGGTGTGGTAGCCTTAATGTGTATGAAACGGAGCAATATTGTGAGATATCAGGGCAACGTATCGCCTTTGGTGATCATATCTCAATAGATGGTAGAAATGGTCAGGTACTCTCTGGTGCCCACGATATATTAGAGGAGTATCATATTCTCCCAATTTAGCCAGGATCTGTGCTTCGTTTTTTCATGGCGTTTGGAATCTGAGAGCATTACTATGGAATTTGTGTGAGTGAAATCTTGGATGGTGGATAGAATAGGTTCGCTGTCCTGACAAGTTTAATTAGTGAGACGGGGAGAAGGGATGGCTGCTATCGTGTATAAGAAAGGACCAAAGCTGTTTTCGTTGGCGAGAAAAAAAGCAATAATTCTTGGTGTTCCACAGGAAAAAGGAATCAAGCTCGCTGAATTAATTTGTAGAATTCAGGAAAAAGAAGGAAACGACAGTTGTTTTCGTAAGAGACCTACCTGTGATCAGAGCACGTGTTGTTGGCAGGCCTCATGTGGTGCAGAGATGCTATCAGAGTAGGCTTCTTTTTTCGGGGATACCAATTTTTTTAAGGAAAAATTCCATAGGACAGAATTTAGTTACTCCAAATTGAAAGAGGTTTAAACCAACAAAAGTAGTGAAGAGTAGCCAGTAACTACTGTGGAATATTGGGCTTACCTCAACACCTAGAGAAAGACTGAGTAAGATAAAAAAACCAGCAATTGAGTGAATCCAATCTGTAATAATCATTGTTGTATCCCTCTCGATTTACAGGAAACCGAGAGCCTTTTTTTCCTGTTAAAAATCCGGACAGAAAAGCGTACGCATCTTCTGAATGAGTTCCAATATTCTTTTATCAACTATTTTGTTGTAGATGAAATTGGCATCTTTTCTAAAATCAATAATACCCTGAGTTCTTAAAATGTTCAGATGCTGTGAAACGTTTGCATTTGTCGTTTTTACCTGATCTCTGATCTCCCCGACAGAGAGCTCTTTATCCTGAAGAAGGCAAAGAATTTTCAACCGAATCGGGTGGGACATTGATTTGAGTAGTTTGGACATTGCATCAATCTGTTCGTCTTGCATCCGTTCACCTAAATAAGTATTTCATGATTTAATTTAATAGCTAATCCGTTTTTGTAAAGTACTTTTATCTGCAGGTACTTAAAAAAAGACAAATGTGTTTTTGGCTGTGGAATACTACACAATACCTTTCGATACGTGGGTTACGCAATATAAAAAGAGAGAGAGTGGGGATGAAGAAAAATATTCGCATATGTGTGGGTGAGCGAGTCATGCTCAAAACGAATGATCACTTTTCTAATTATCCTTTGAAAGGAAGTTTTCAAGGCAATTCTCACGGTCTGATCTCATTATTTTATTCAATTCAAAAGAGAGACTTGAATCTGTGTAGAGAAAGAGGTTTATTAAAACTGAATTAAAATTCATTTATATTGTATGGGGGAGGGCAATGATGAAGAAAAATCTACTAGAACCCGGTTCAGCCTGTTTACATGTAGTAGATGTGCAAAAGAGCCTTATGTCTAAAATTGACGGGGTGGAGTTAGTCGAGAAAAACATTGGTCTTTTGCTCCAATGTTCCAAAATTATCGGGATACCAATACTAGCCAGTACTCAATACAAAAAAGGTCTCGGTCCGTATGTGCCAAGTATCGAAGCCCTTGTTGAAGGCGTTCCTCAATTTGATAAGGTAACATTTAGTGCTGCCGCCGATGGGTTAACTGTGGCACATTTGGATAGTTTGAAACCTGCAGTAAAGACAGTCATTCTCGTGGGCGTTGAAACTCATATTTGTGTGTACCAGACTGCGCTTGACCTTATTGATAAAGGCTTTGGGGTCTGGGTGGTAGCTGATGCTGTGTCTTCTCGAAATCGAAATGATCATGACCTGGGGATTGCCCGGATGCAGCATGTTGGAGCTGCAATTGGTTCTACTGAAATGCTTGTGTATGAGCTTCTTGGCAGAGCAGGTACGAAAGAATTTAAAGAGATTTTACCGTTCATTGTTGAGCGGGATAATAACTGAAACACGAACGCCGATAAACGACAATAAGAAATAATGGTAATGAAGCGTCACTTTGCAGAGAGTACACCTGGGAAGAGGCAGATAATGAATAATTTAATGTCTTGAAAAAAATTATGAAAGGAAATGAAATTCGCAGCAAGTTTCTTGCTTATTTTAATGAGAAAGGTCACACAATAGTAGATAGTTCCTCACTTGTACCCAAAGATGATCCTACTCTACTTTTTGTTAACGCAGGTATGGTTCAGTTCAAGACCGTGTTTATGGGAGAAGACAAACGGGCCTATAACAAGGCAGTGACAAGCCAGCGGTGCGTAAGAGCCGGGGGTAAACACAACGATCTTGAAAATGTAGGTTATACTGCAAGGCATCATACTTTTTTTGAAATGCTGGGGAATTTTTCTTTTGGCGACTATTTCAAAGAAGATGCTATTCGTTATGCCTGGGACTTCCTAACCAAAGAGCTGGGTGTCGATTCGTCTAAACTGTGGGTTTCCATTTTTGATGATGATGATGAAGCCGAAGAGTTATGGAAAAGGGTGGAAGATTTACCTAAAGGACGAATAGTTCGGATGGGTGAAAAAGACAACTTTTGGGCAATGGGTGATACAGGGCCCTGCGGTCCCTGCTCCGAAATTCATATTGACCAGGGTGTTGAAGCGGGTTGTGGACGTCCTGAATGTGCTTTGGGCTGTGATTGTGACAGGTTCTTAGAATTATGGAACCTTGTCTTTATGCAGTTCAATCGTTCAGAGGATGGAGTGCTCGTTCCGTTGCCCAAGCCAAGCATTGATACAGGGATGGGTCTTGAGCGTGTAGCAGCTGTTTTACAGGGCAAATTCAATAATTACGACTCCGATCTTTTTACACCAATTATTGCAAAGCTTGAGGCGTTATCGTCGAAAGTGTATGGCGAAGATCCAAAGTTTGATACTGCAATGCGTGTGATCGCCGACCATGCAAGAGCAACTACATTTCTCGTATCAGACGGAGTGCTGCCTTCTAACGAAGGACGAGGGTATGTACTACGTAGAATTATGCGTCGTGCTGTTCGCTATGGCAAATATTTGGGCCTTGAAAAATCCTTTCTAGAAGCCGTTACGCGGGTTGTGGTCAAAGAGATGCAGCATGCCTATCCTCAGGTTCTGGTTACCGACTCACTGCTCATTAAAGTGGTTAATAACGAGGAAGAGCGATTCGGCGAAACCCTTGAGCACGGTCTTACCCTTCTTGATGAAGAAATGGCACGTCTGGCTGCGGGGGAAGATAAAACTATCTCCGGAAAATTCATATTTAAACTCTATGATACCTTCGGTTTTCCGTTTGATATTGTTCGCGATATTGCACTGGAAAAAGGCTATGGATTTGATGAAGAAGGTTTTCTCGCTGAGATGGAGACCCAAAGAACAAAGTCGAGAAAGTCGAGAAAAGGTGAGGGCGTAAGGCTTCTTGGTGAAGGCATAAAATCCATTGCTGAAGAAGGCAGGCGTGCGAATTTTATCGGCTACTCTGAGTTGTCTGGCAAATCCCACGTGGAGGCTCTACTTGATAGTTCAGGCGTACGGGTGAAAGAACTCAAGGCTGGAGAGCACGGACAGCTTTATGTGCCTGTGACACCGTTTTATGCGGAATCTGGGGGACAGGCCGGAGATGTTGGAACAGTTGCCTGGACAGGTGGTCAGGCAGAAGTTAAGGCCACTGCTGTTGAAGGTGATAAAATTATTCTCCATGCTATTGAGGTAAAAGAAGGTCTTCTCACTGAGGGGACAGAGGTGCACTTAGAGGTAGGAACGGACAGGCGAAGAGCATCCGCAGGCCACCATACTGCGACTCACCTTTTGCACGCTGCCCTTCGAGAGGTGCTAGGGGACCATGTCAAACAGGCGGGGTCGCTTGTTGGTCCGGAAAGGTTGCGGTTCGATTTCACACATTTTACACCTGTTTCTGTAAGCGAAATACAGCAAATTGAACTGCTTGTGAACAGAGAAATTCGTGAGAATGCAACCGTTGAAACACGTCTATTAGATCGGGATGAAGCTCTTAAAGAAGGGGCAATGGCCCTTTTTGGTGAAAAATACGAAGAGAAAGTGCGGGTCGTGTCGGTTTCAGATTTCAGTAAGGAACTGTGCGGTGGAACACATGTCTCGGCAATTGGTGAAATTGGTGTCTTTAAAATCCAGTCAGAGGGTGGTATTGCAGCAGGCGTCAGACGCATTGAAGCCCTAGCAGGAAGTGCTGCTTTTAATGATATCCAAAATGTGTATAGCGAGCAAAAGAGGGCGGTTGAATTGCTTAATGCACAGGGTGGTGCCGATGTCACTGCAAAGGTAGAACAATTACTTGCACATGTTAAAGATATGGAAAAGCAGGTAGCTGGATTGTCTAAACAACTCGCGAGTTCTGATCTTGATTCAGTGTTTGCGAGTGCTGTTGATATAGACGGAGTAAAAGTTATCAGTGCAGAAATACCTTTAGATAGCCCCAAAACTCTACGGGACGTTGGAGATAAGGTCCGAGATAAGCTTGACTCAGGAGTTGCTGTTTTAGGTGGTGCTATTAATGGAAAGGCAGCTATTCTCGCTCTTGTGAGTAAAGACCTAACCTCAAAGATAAAAGCTGGGGAGCTTGTGAGTAAAGTGGCTCAGGTTGTTGGGGGTAAAGGTGGAGGGCGACCAGACATGGCGCAGGCGGGTGGTCCGATGGTTGACAAACTTGCGGAAGCTATGAAATCGGTACCTGGGGCAGTAAAGGAGATTCTTTCTCAAGAGTAAAGTGGTGATCTTATAACGATAAATGAGCGACTATTGCTCGTCGTGCAGGCGTTGCAAGTCGCTCTTTGTTGTTTATCTGCCAGAGGTTGAAATGGATAAAATTGTTGACAGAATACCATATCTACAGTAGAAAATTTTAGCATTGTGAATGGTGATTCATTTATTGTGATCAACTTAAAGCCAACCATTCTTTCTCGTACACCAATCGCGGTTATCACTTATTTGACGTCAAATGAGTGTTTAGTTTTTTTTCGTTATCTTAGTTAAGTAGGAGTACTAACATGATTACGACGGATATCACCTTAGTTTTTCAGATTGTTAACATGATTGTCCTCATGTTTATCCTCAATCGGGTTCTTTATTTGCCAGTAAAGAAAATCCTGAAAGAGAGAGCTGGAAAACTTCGGGGCATGCAAGATGAAATCTCGACGTTTGAGAATAATGCAAAGCTCCGGCAAGAAGAAGTTGATGCAAAAATGGCGCAGGCCTCAGGCAAGGCTAAGGCAGCATTAGACTCAGCGAGAGCTGGGGCTCAGGCAGCTGGCGACGCAAAATTGGCGGCAATCAAGGCGGAGGCTGACGCGGCAAAGGATGTAAAACTTGCTGCACTCAAAACCGACATCGAGAGTGCCAGGAAGAGTTTGCAAGAAGGGCTTGATGGTTTTGCAAATGAGATGGCAAGTAAAATTCTGGGGAGGAGCCTGTAACCATGATTGGAGTCAAAAAAATTACGGGCCTCATAAGCTTGCTGACCCTGACACTTTGGTTTGCTTTGTCCTTTGGGACAGCGCTTGCCTCTAGCAAGGCTCAGGTTGCAGATCACGGTGCAGTTAGTCAAAGCGAGGCTATGGTAGAAAACGACTTGGCTGACAGTCTGCCTGCTGAAGCACATGTGGCCTACAATAGCCTGTCTAATGAGAAGCTGAAGGATCTCGGCTGGAGGATTGTCAACTTTATTGCTCTCATGATCATTTTGGTTAAGTTTGCTGCAAAGCCTATCGGATCAGGCCTTTCTGCCAGACGTACTAAAATTAAAGATGAGATCGAGACCCTGGAAAGACAAAAGGTTGAGGCTGAACAATCATACAATGATTTTCAGACAAAGCTGTCTTCTGTTGAATCCGAGATCGACAAAGTGGTTGATCGTGCCATAGCTCAGGCTGAGGTTGAAAAGACCAAGATCATTGCTAAGGCCGAGCAGGCAGCTGAAGAAATCATGCGCTCTGCTGAGATGGCTGTTCAAAATGAAGTTACTGAAGCTCGTCGCATCTTGAAAGATGATGCAACTGAGCAGGCAGCGGTCATTGCCGAGCAGCTTATCGTGAAGAATCTCACTGCGGACGATCAGGTAAAGATCATTGAAAATTATTTAGACAAAGTGGGGGCCGTACAGTGAAACAGACTATCCTCGCAAAAAGATATGCCAAGGCAATTTTCACCATAGGTCAGGAACAGGAAAATTACGAAGAGTATAACGAAGTGTTACAGGGAGTAGCTACTTTGTTTACTGAGACTCCTGAAGTCGCAGATGCCTTGACCAATCCCATGTACCCCATGGATGTGAAAGAAAAAGTAATGACTGATCTTGTCGCTTCCATTGGCGTTGATGCTGTCATGGGGAACTTCCTGAATCTTTTAGTTCAGAAAAAGCGTGCAGAAATATTGCCCGAAATAGCAGTCGCTTATAAGACCATGGTTGATGAAGTAAAAAACATCAGTCATGGCAATGTTATTTCAGCGGTTGAGCTGAACGATGAATTGAAAAACAATATTCAATCAGTTTTAGAGAAATTAACTGGCAAGAAAGTTGAACTCACAACAAGTGTTGATCCTTCAATTATTGGCGGTATGGTTGCCAAAGTTGGAGATTTAGTCTTGGACGGGAGTATAAAGACTCAGCTTGCAGGTTTAAAAGATTCCATTAAGGGGAGAGAATAGATGCAGATCAAAGCCGCAGAAATTAGTCAGATAATCAAAGATCAGATTGGTGCCTATGAAACCAGCGTTGATCTCAACGAAACTGGAACGGTCATCTCAGTAGGTGATGGTATTGCTCGTGTTTATGGCGTGCAGAACTGTATGGCAATGGAGCTTTTGGAATTCCCTGGTGGTATCATGGGACTTGCACTGAACCTTGAAGCAGACAACGTAGGTTGCGCTGTACTTGGTAATGTTGCCGGTATTAAAGAAGGCGACATCGTAAAGCGTACCGGTAAAATTGCTGAGGTTCCTGTTGGACCAGCAATGGAAGGACGTGTTGTTGATGGTCTTGGGTTGCCAATTGATGGGCTTGGGCCAATTGAGACAGAGTTTAGCTCTAAAATCGAGGTTGTGGCACCTGGTGTTATTGCAAGAAAGGGTGTTCATCAGCCATGCTACACAGGTGCAAAGGCAGTTGATGCCATGACTCCTGTTGGTAAGGGGCAGCGTGAGTTGGTAATTGGCGATCGCCAGATTGGTAAAACAGCACTTTGTGTTGATGCAATCATTGCTCAAAAGAACACCGATGTTCACTGTATATATGTCGCTGTTGGTCAGAAAAAATCGACTGTTGCTCTCGTTGTGGAAGCTTTGAGAAAACATGGTGCTATGGAATACACCACTGTGGTTTCAGCTTGTGCCTCTGATCCAGCTCCGATGCAGTATATCGCACCTTTTGCCGGTTGTTCCATGGGCGAGTATTTTCGTGATAACGGTCAGCACGCACTGATCATCTATGATGATCTCTCCAAGCAGGCTGTTGCCTATCGTGAACTTTCTCTTCTTCTGAGACGTCCACCAGGCCGTGAAGCGTATCCTGGAGATATTTTCTTTAACCATTCTCGTCTTCTTGAGCGTGCGTCTAAGGTAAATGATGAGCTTGGTGCCGGTTCACTTACCGCACTTCCTATCATCGAGACCCAGGCTGGTGATGTTTCTGCCTTTATTCCTACAAACGTTATTTCTATTACTGATGGTCAGGTTTACCTTGAGCCAAACCTTTTCTTCTCAGGGGTTCGTCCTGCAATTAACGTAGGTCTCTCTGTTTCCCGTGTTGGTGGTTCCGCACAGGTAAAAGCGATGAAGCAGGTTGCAGGTACTCTTCGTCTTGACCTTGCTCAGTATCGTGAGCTTGCTGCCTTTGCAGCTTTTGGTTCAGATCTTGATGCTGGAACCCAGGCTAAGCTTACCCGTGGTGAGAGACTTGTTGAAATTCTTAAGCAACCTCAATACTCACCGCTGCCTATGGAAAAGCAGGTAACTATTCTTTATGCCGGATCCAACGGATATCTTGACACACTGCCTATAGATACTCTTGCAGATTACGAGAACGAGCTCTATAGCTACATTGAGTCTAACGAGCCTTCTGTTTTCTCTGATTTGGTCGAAGAAGAGAAGTTTACCGATGCGATTAAAGAGAAACTCAATAAGGTACTGACCAGCTTTGGGGACACTTTCAAGGCGACCAAAGGTCTTAAATAATCTCAAAGGGTCAAGATATGGCGAGTCTAAAAGAAGTACAAACAAAGATCTCAGGCGTCAAGAAGACAGCTCAGATCACCAAAGCCATGAACATGGTCGCCGCATCGAAGTTGCGCGGCGCCCAGGATAAGATGGAGTCCTTTAGACCTTATACCGCAAAATTCAATGACGCGATGTCCAACCTATCAGGTGGGGCGAATAGCAACGCTTTTCCTCTTATGGAAGAGCGGGATGTTAAAGCTGTTGAACTGGTTGTGGTGACTTCTGATCGTGGTCTTTGCGGGTCATTTAATTCGAATATCATCAAACTTGTAATAAAGAAGATAGCTGCATACGAAGCTGAAGGAAAATCTGTCAGTTTGGTTTGTGTTGGTAAAAAAGGGCACCAGCTTCTGAAGAAAACAGGTAAGGTAAGAAAAAGTTACTTAGAGACAATGGGTAACTTCCAAATGTTTAACGCAAGGGAGATTGCAACTGATCTTACCCAGCAATTTCTTAACGGCAATAGTGATAAGGTAGAAGTTGTCTACGGAGAGTTTCAATCCGTGGCACGCCAAGTTCCTGCCACCTCCGCGTTTCTTCCCGTTCAACCAGTTGAGGTTGAATCGGATGCGGAACAGAAAATATCCGGCGACTACATCTATGAGCCATCAACAGAAGAAATCATGGATGTTCTGCAGCCACTATATCTCAATGTTGTTATCTACCACACCATGCTCGAAGTCGGTGCATGCGAACATGCAGCACGTATGACAGCAATGGACAATGCAACCAGCGCATGTAAAGACATCGTGGAGAACTTGACTGTTGTCTACAACAAGGCACGACAGGCAGCGGTAACAAATGAGCTTATGGACATTGTTGGTGGTGCAGAAGCCCTTAAATAATAATTTATTATTTTTTAGATAATCTACGACTTTTTAGGAGGGGTAAGGCCCAATGAGTGAGCAAAGAATAGGAAAAATTACACAGGTTATTGGACCTGTTGTAGATGTGGAGTTTGAACCAGGTAATCTGCCAGCAATTTTGAGTGCTTGTCTGGTGACAAACCCCGGTATTAATGATATCGAAGGCAATCTGGTTATAGAGATAGCTCAGCATCTAGGTGACAACGCTTGTCGTTGCATCGCTATGGATCAGACCGATGGTCTAGTTCGTGGTATGACTGTAACTGATACCGGACAACCAATCACCATCCCGGTTGGAGAAGGTGCTCTTGGTCGTATTATGAATGTAGTTGGTCGTCCGGTTGATGGTTTAGGTGACATCAAGTGTGATAAGACGATGCCAATCCATCGTGATGCACCTTTATTTACCGAGCAGGATACCGAAGTACGTGTTCTTGAAACCGGTATTAAAGTAATCGATCTGCTCGTACCTTTCCCACTTGGTGGAAAGATGGGACTCTTCGGTGGTGCTGGTTGTGGTAAGACCGTTATCATGATGGAGATGGTAAATAACATCGCCATGCATCATGGTGGTATTTCTGTATTCTGTGGTGTTGGTGAGAGAACTCGTGAAGGTAACGATCTCTATCACGAGATGAAGGATTCTGGCGTTCTGCCAAAAGCTGCGCTTGTTTACGGTCAGATGACTGAGCCTCCGGGAGCCCGTGCTCGTGTTGCGCTTACTGGTCTTACTGCAGCTGAGTATTTCCGTGATGAAGAAGGTCAGGATGTTCTGTTCTTCGTTGATAATATCTTCCGTTTTACCCAGGCTGGTTCTGAGGTTTCCGCCCTTCTTGGTCGTATTCCTTCTGCGGTTGGTTATCAACCGACTCTGGCTACTGACCTTGGTGCATTGCAGGAACGTATTACTTCAACCAAGAAAGGTTCAATTACTGCGGTACAGTGTGTTTATGTACCTGCGGATGATTTAACTGATCCGGCTCCTGCAACTACATTTGCCCACCTTGACGGTACTGTTGTTCTTTCCCGTCAAATCTCAGAACTTGGAATCTATCCTGCAGTTGATCCACTGGATTCAACTTCTCGGATTTTGGATCCAAATGTTATTGGTGAAGAGCACTATCAAGTTGCTCGTGGTGTTCAGGTTTCTCTGCAGAAATACAAAGATCTTCAGGATATTATCGCAATTCTTGGTATGGATGAGCTTTCAGAAGAAGATCAGCAGCTCGTATCTCGCGCTAGAAAAATTCAGAGATATCTCTCCCAGCCATTCACCGTTGCTGAAGTTTTCACCGGTATGTCAGGAAAGTTTGTCAAGGTTGCTGATACTGTTCAGGGTTTCAAAGAAATTCTCGAAGGTAAGCATGATGAACTGAATGAGAACTCTTTCTATATGGTTGGCTCCATAGATGAAGCGGTTGCTAAAGACGCTGCATCAAAATAGTAGTTAGCTAACCACGATAGGTGCCCTATAAAAATAGTTTACTGTCCTGCAATGGCAGTAAACTTGGTATTGGGTACACAATTTTTTGCTAGAGAGGACAGTTCGATGGGACAACAGATAAGACTAGAGGTCGTAACACCTACCGGTGCTAAAGTTAACGAAGATGTTGATATCGTTAATGCACCAGGTTTTGGTGGTGACTTCGGTGTACTCGCAAACCATGCGCCTTTTCTGTCGACAATCAAAATTGGTACTCTGACATATGAGAACGGTAACAAAAGAGAATCCCTGATGGTAAGTGGAGGATTCTGTGAGGTCTCAAATAATAAGATCACATTTCTTGTTGAGAGTGCTGAAAAAGGAGTTGAAATTGATGTTGAAAGGGCAATGAAGGCTAAGGAAAGAGCGGAAAAGCGTCTTTCTCAGTCTGTCCAGCAAACAGAAGATTTTAATCGTAAGAGGGCAGAAGTTGCTCTTCAACGATCCATTATGCGATTGAAAGTGGCGAAGATGTAGTAAGTAAAGCATTGAAAGTAAAAAAGGGGTTGCTCATTAATTGAGCAACCCCTTTTTTTATGATTTTTTCCAATCTCCAATCGAGTGATTAATACAGGTAGCTGTAAATCATCGAGGATGATATCACATGTGCCAAGAACCTTCGTCTGCATGATATGGGTTTGTATTCAATCAACAGAGACTTTGTGAAAGGGAATGCTTTTATTTTATTAATGAGCTTGCGCATCATTGCTAAAAATATGCAGAAACAGCAATTAAATGATTACTTTATTAAAAGTATCTTTAACTTTATTCCAAATCACTTGAGGGAGCCGTAAATGTTTATACCCTAAAAACTCCATCATTGGAAAGGGGGGGAAATGTCTGAAAATATACTTATACCATTGGATGGTTCTAAATTAGGTGAAGGAGCTATTTCTTACGTTAGCAAGATGATCGCTAAACTTGCGCCGGAGGAGCGTGTTTCAATCACCCTGTTTCATGTAATTACTGCTGTAAGACATTCGATTCATTTACAAGGGGGAGCCGGTTCTTTGGCCATTCCATATAATGAGGAAGAGCTCTCCAGCATACGGCGTGAATCAGAAAAATATTTAGACGAAATAGGGCAGGGCTTCCAACAAAACAAACAGGTGAGCGTTGCAATCAAGATCTCGGTAAATGAAAATCCGGCTGCAGCAATTATCAAGGCCGAAGAAGAGGTCAGCGCCGATCTGGTGGCCATGTCAACCCATGGGAGGAGCGGTTTTTTCCGGTTTGCAATCGGAAGTGTCGCAGACAAAGTAATGAGAGGAGGATCTGTACCCGTATTAATGGTAAAAGCAAGAGAACTTGGGGTGTAGCGGAAAAGATATATTAATTAAAGCGCGTTTTGGGAACGGATTTCTTCGGTGAAGTTAAAGGCTTGAAATTGGGCCGTGGTGGAGCTGACATAAGAACGTATACCATCGGCTATCTCTCTGGTTAATAGTCTTATAAAGGTAGGGTCATTGAGGTTTTTAACGTCATCTTTGTTGGTGATAAAGGCAACTTCTAACAGAATTGCCGGCATTTGAGCACCAATAAGGACGTAGAAAGGAGCTTGTTTGACCCCCAGGTTTCTAATGTTTGCATATCCCTTATCGGCTGCTTCGTTAAGAATCGAGTTATGTACCTGTTGGGCCAGTCGCGAAGACTCTTCTATCTTAGAGTTTTTCATGATATCAGAGAGGATCTCCTGCAGGTCACTCATCTGGTGAGTTGATGTTGCATTTTCCATTGCTGCAACACGCATGGCTTCTGCATTCGTTGTGAGATTGAGGTAATAGGTCTCAAGACCATGCACTTTTGCAGATGGATGGGCGTTCACATGCAGGGAAACAAAGAGGTCAGCGTTTTCAGTGTTGGCAATTGCAGTGCGTTCTTCAAGAGGTACAAAAACATCAGTGTCCCGGGTGAAAATAACCTCGCAACCAAGTGCTTTTTCTAGAACTGGCCCCAGTTTTTTGGCAATTTGAAGAACTATATCTTTTTCTTTCATGTTAAAAGCCATCGCTCCTGGGTCTTTACCACCATGTCCAGGATCGATGACAATCTTCTTAACACCTAAGCCTAACTGTTGAGCAAGTGAGAATCTATTGTTCTTAGGATCTTTGCCGATCTGAGTGATCGCACTTTTATCGGTTGAACTGATTGTTCCATTTATAGATTTTTTCTTATGCTGTTTGAGAACCACAAGCTCTGAGGAATCTGAAGAGCCGGAAGAATCATGTAACTTTTTCGACTTTTGTTGAGTAATTGCAATCTTCGGCGTTTCCTGGGTTTTAGCAGTGGATTTTTCTTCAGCGGTTTTGTGCCCTTTACCTCTGACATCTATGACGACACGGAAAGGATCCGGTAAACTAAATATTTTATAACTTCCAATGGACTCTATATCTAATACAACCCTTACAGTATCCGGGCTGAACTGACCTGTGCGAATTCTTTCAAGAAGTCCATCTTTAATTGGAACAGGGGCGCGGTATTGAGGCTCAATATAACTTTTTTTAAAATCAATATAGAGCCGCCTTGGTGTGTTAGCCGTCTGTTCAAGGAGTACTTCTTTATAATTTACTGGTCCGGATGCCATGATGACAACTCTGGTGTAATGGTCAGATGACCAATATTTAACCGGTAGGACGTAGCTCAGATTGTTTTCACCAGAGGCCGAAATCATAATTTTTGGTAGAGCGATATTATGTTCTTTGGAAAGGATTTTAAGAAGGTCTTCGGCCTTTGAGTGCATGTCACCATTGGAATAATTGGTGACTATTTCAATTAAGAACTCAGATGATCGTTTGGGATCATTTTGATGGAGAAAGATATTTGCAAGTTCGAAATAGGCGTCGTCGGCGAGTTTGCTTTGGGGGAAAAGTCGGACAATATCTTTGTAATATGAAATAGATTCGTCGAGATCAATGGGCTTTCTAAAAATTTCACTCATGTCTTTATAAAGACGGCCAAGCATGAAGAGACAGGGAGCTGCAAACTTAGATTTAGGACTGGAGAGGTAAATACGACGAAAATTACGGGTCCCTTTGAGCCAGTTTTCGCGAGTCGCAGACAGTTTTGAATTGGTCTGTAGCTGATTGTAATAGAATTTTGCCTCACCATAGCGCTTTGATACGGAAGGGGGGGCCGCGCTTCCTTCACTTTGGGCAAAAGTAGAGGTTGGCACTCCTAAAAAGAGGCTAATGATAAATAATGTGACGAGAAAGGATCGATGAATCATTATTATTTTTAAGGAAATTCCTCTAAAAGGACTCGAACTAATTAGCTGTAAAGTAACTCATTGAATGAAAACAGAATTATTATACAAGAAAGCAGGACGCATGGCAAAATTAAATAATTTTTAATATCTGTTGAATAATGGGGCTGTTTACAGAGAAGAATACTGTTAACTGTGGCCAATACGTTATTAACTTTCTGATTCCTGTAGTAGCTTCTTAAGTTCATACAGGGTGTTAAGTGCATCGATGGGAGAACAGCTGTCCGGGTTTATTGTTTCTAAGAATGACCTGATAGGATCCTGTGGAGGAGCAAAAAGCTGGAGCTGGTCCGGGTGGCTTTTGCCAGATATTTGAGAATCCATTCTTTTTGATCTGGTGGTTCCGTTAAATTTACCCAGCTCAATATCTTTTAATATCTCTTTTGCTCGTAGTACGACTTCTTCAGGTACGCCAGCAAGGGCTGCAACCTGTATTCCGTAACTCCGGCTTGTTCCACCTTTGACAAGCTTATGGAGGAAGATAATGGTTGATTGCCACTCTCTGACTCCGATGGAGTAATTGCGTACCCTTTTGTTGTTTTTAGCAAGATCGGTCAGTTCGTGATAGTGGGTGGCAAAAAGAGTCTTCACTCCAATGTTATTTTTGTTAACAAGATTCTCAGCAACAGCCCAGGCAATGGAAAGACCATCATAGGTTGATGTTCCCCTTCCAATTTCATCTAAGATAACAAGGCTTCTTTCTGTAGAGTTATTGAGTATATTAGCCGTCTCGCTCATCTCCACCATGAAGGTCGATTGTCCCTGCCTGAGGTTATCCATGGCTCCGACTCGTGTGAATATACGGTCAACGATTCCAATTGATGCTTTCTCAGCAGGTACGTAACATCCCATCTGTGCCATGAGTACAATAAGGGCCGTCTGGCGTAAAATTGTTGATTTACCCGCCATATTGGGGCCGGTAATGATGAGAACTTCATCGCTACTTTGATCGAGGTACACATCGTTTGGAACAAATTTTCCAGACGGCAGCATTCTCTCAATGACGGGATGTCGGCCTTCCACAATATGAATCGTATCGTTATCTGAGACCTCTGGTCGTAGATAATTATATTTATGTGCCATATCTGCATTTCCAAGCAGAAAATCGAGTTGCGCAAGGATGTTTGCGGTCGCTAGAACTCGGCTACTGGCTTCGGCCAGTTTTTTTCGAATTGCGGTAAAGAGCTCGTATTCCAGATCTGTTCTTCTTTCTTCTGCGCCGAGGACCTTACTTTCAAATTCTTTTAGTTCAGGAGTGATAAATCGTTCTGCATTTACAAGGGTCTGCTTGCGAATGTAGTGCTCGGGAACCTTTTCGGCCTGCAGTCTACTCACCTCAATAAAGTAGCCAAACACCTTATTAAAACCGACTTTGAGTTTGCCAATACCTGTTTTCTCTCTTTCTTGCTTTTCAAGATTTAGAATCAGCTGTTTACCATCGGTGAGGATAGAGACAAGCTCGTCAAGTTCCTTGTGGTACCCTTTTTTTATGAGGTTACCGTCGCGGATTGTGATGGGAGCCTCGTGGTGGATGGCGGATTCGAGTAGTTCGTGAATGTCTATCAGGGCATCAAGCTGATCCCGAAGCGCTATGAGTTTGTTAGTGTTGCACTCTGAAAGAGCATCAAGGATTGTTGGCAGCGTCGCGAGTGAACTTTTCATAGCCAGCATATCCCGGCCATTACCTGAACCTAGCGTCATCCTGCTGTTGAGACGTTCAAGGTCATACACCTGCTCTAAAAGAGTTCTCAAGGACCTTCTTGGACCACTTTCATTAAAAAAGTAGGTGACAGCGTCAAGCCTGTCGTTGATTCTGTCTCTATTCTGAAGAGGGAAGAGCAGATTATGTTTTAAGAGTCTGGCTCCCATCGGGGTGCAGGTATGGTCGATAACTGAGATAAGAGAACCCTGCCTGTGGGCACCAGCTATTGTTTGTGTAAGTTCGAGATTCCGCCTGGAGGATTCATCTATGTGGAGAATGTTTTCTGTCTCGATAGGTATGAGGCTTTGAATATGATCAAGGGCGGTTTTTTGTGTCTCATGAATGTAATCAAGGAGTACTCCAGCTGCAGTAATTCCGATAGAAAAATTCTTACAGCCAAAGCCATCCAGACTGAGTATTGAAAAATGTTCGAGTAAAATTTCGCGGCTGTTCTCCTGAGCAAAGGAGCTTTTGTCTTTTTCAGTAATACATATACCTGGCAGAAGAGCCTCAATATCATTTGTGAGATCGCCAATTTTGCTGAGATGGTTGTCTGGAAGGAGCAGTTCTGAAGGTGTAAGTCTGGTAAGCTGATCGAGTACCTGCTCACCATTTTCGTCGTTTGATTTATATTCACCAATCAAAAATTCACCGGTACTGACATCAAGAAAACTTAAGCCGTAAATTCGTTGAGATCCAGCATCATTGTAGCTGAGAGCGCAGATATAATTATTATCTTTATCGTCTAAAAGATGCTCGTCTGTGATCACGCCGGGGGAAACAATCCGAACAACCTCCCTTTTGACTATACCTTTTGCTTGTGCTGGATCTTCTGTTTGCTCACAGATTGCCACCCTGCAACCAGCCTTAATGAGTTTAGAGAGATATGTCTGGGCTGCATGATATGGAATTCCACACATAGGTATCTGGACAGCGTCACTTTTTTTGTTTCTGGAGGTAAGTGTGATACCAAGTATTTTGGATGCCTTTACTGCATCATCAAGAAACATCTCATAAAAATCACCCATTCTGTAAAACAGTATCGCGTTATCGTGCTGTTGTTTGATCTCAAGATACTGCTGCATCATTGGGGTAAGTTTGGTTATTTTACTCATGGGTTCTTTTGCAAATAGAGGGTAGTAAAGTCTGCTGATAAGTTGTCAAAGGTACTTTCTATATGTTCAGGGATGGTCCTGATGTCAGATACAACAGTTATAAAATTATGATCTCCTTCCCATCTTGGAACGATGTGGAAATGGAGATGATCGGCAATTCCAGCGCCTGCGGTTTTACCAAGATTACAGCCTATATTAAAACCATCAGGAGAGAGATGTTTTTTGAGTATTATAGTGGATTGCTGGATCAGAAGCATCAGATCACTATTTTCTTTTTCAGTAAGTTCGGTAAGGCAACCTACATGTCTTTTGGGAGCGACAAGGAGATGCCCGTTGGCATATGGGAATCTGTTGAGAAGGACAACCCCATCCCTGTTTCTATAAAGAAGGAGATCTTCCTTGCTTAAAGGGGTCTCGCAAGGGGGCTCAAAAATGCAGTGTTCTGCTTTGGGAGCCTTGCCTAGAACATGGTCAATTCGCCATGGGGTCCAGAGTGTTTTCATCTTGGTGTGGGGAGGTTGTGGAGTGAACCGTGTAGTCCGTTTCGGTCAATCTGTAAAATTGCATAACTGCCTGGTGATCCATATCGGCCCGTTGATTGAAAACTTCCCGGGTTTATAAGTAGGGTTTTTCCTAAATAATGGCACACAGGTATGTGGGTATGTCCATAAATTATACAGTCTGTCTCGGGAAACATATCGAAAACGCGGTCCTCAATGTTATGACGTGGTCCTGCGCCATGGCAAATACCAATCGTGTAACCTTCTATGGTTACTTTTTTTTGCTCGGGTAATGTTCTCTGGGTTTGCATATTACACATGTTTCCACGGACTGCGTATATCTGTTTGCCGGCAAAAACCGAGAGTATTGACTGGTCAGTGAGATCGCCTGCATGGATTATCGTATCGCAATGTGCAAATGCTTCCGTGCAGAGATTAAGGTAATTCGGGTCAGGTTGCTGTAAATGGGTGTCTGAGATAATACCGATGGTGGACATGTTTTTTTCTACTTGCAAGTAACGTTATTTTAATTAAGCCCTTTTTCTCACTGTGAGATCTATAATAACAGTATGAGATGTGGTGCTGCAAAACTATGAGTAATAAAGAATGCCGAACTATTTTGATAACGGCGAATACTATTAACAGTTGCGCTATCAAATGAAAGGCAGGTATACTTAGAAGTTATATCTTAACACAGATAGTGTTTATTGCCGCTGTTGGATTGTAATTTACTTACACTTGATGAAAATAGTTGCATTACATTAGTAGACTGCCGGCAAACCGGCTTATTCATAAAACGAACGGAGAAGTGGGATGCTGACTGCCTCAGATTTACGTAAAGGTCTTAAAGTTCAAATAGATGGAAACCCTTTTGTTATTATAGATTTTCAGTTTTCTAAACCAGGAAAAGGGCAGGCTCTGTACCGCTGTAAAATGCGAAATATGATTTCAGGAAATCAATTTGTGCAGACGTATCGTTCCAATGACAAATTTGAAAAGCCGGATCTTGAAGAGCGTAAAATGCAGTATCTGTATAACCAAGGCGACGAATATCACTTTATGGATACAGAAAATTTCGAACAGATTTTTTTGACAACCGAACAACTTGGTGAGAATAAAAATTTTTTGATAGACAATGCGGAAGTTGAGATGTTGTTTTTTGAGAGTCAGGCAATTGATATTACCATGCCTATGTTCGTTAATCTCGATGTTACGAAGGCGGATCCCTGGGCTAAAGGCGATACATCAGGAAATGATACAAAACCTATAATCGTGGAAACGGGGTATCAACTTCAGGTTCCACCTTTTGTTGAAGAAGGCGATAAAATCCAGATAGATACCCGCACCGGGGAATATGTTACTCGAGTAAAAGAATAATTTCCATGTTGCACGTTGAGAGATTGCAGCAACGGGCAACCTTAATGAGTAGCATTCGATCTTTTTTTGCCTCACAAGGGTTTCTGGAAGTAGATACCCCTGTGAGGCAACCTGTTCTTATTCCAGAACGTTACATTGAACCTCTTCGCTCAGAAGAAGCCTATTTACAAACGTCTCCTGAAATTTGCATGAAACGGTTGTTGGCATGTGGGTGTTCAAAAATATTCCAAATATGTCCTTGTTTTAGAAAAAACGAAAATGGGCGACGACACTTGGAAGAGTTTACCATGCTTGAGTGGTATCACTCAGGAGAAAACTATCTGAGATTGATGAAGGATTGCGAGGAGTTATTTCGCTTTCTAAAAAATCAAATGAATGTCCAGCCAGATACAATAGACACACGATATACTCTTTTTGAAGGGTTTGATTTGCAAGGTCCCTGGGAGCGTCTTACGGTTGAAGACGCCTTTAAGAAGTTTAGTCCACTGCCGTTAACTCAGGCGCTTAAAGACGATAGGTTTGATGAAATCCTTGTGGAGTATGTTGAGCCCAATCTAGGTAAGAAAACTCCGACCTTTTTGATGGATTATCCTCTTGAACTTGGTTCTTTGGCTAAAGCTAAAAGCAAGACACCTGATATTGTAGAGCGATTCGAATTGTATCTCGGTGGTATTGAGCTTGCTAATGGGTTTTCCGAGCTGACTGACGAGAAAGAACAGAGGCTGAGGTTTGAGGAAGAGATTGCACATATAGACAAAACGTGGGGTAGTGCTACTCAAATGCCTGAGCGATTTCTGCAGGACATTGAAAAATTGAAACAAGCTGCAGGAATAGCACTAGGTGTAGACAGGCTATGTATGCTGGCTCTTGGTGTTGGTGATATTAGAGATGTTGTAAGTTTTTCACCTGAAGATCTTCTTTAATAAGAAGGATTGTGTCTTGTCTGATCTGTATCGGGTACGTATTTAACCGATAAATTGAATTAATGAGATAAAGATTATTTCCCGTTTATCGGGATTAGGTATACGTTTCTTTATGTATAAATCATATTTTGGTTTCAACAAAAAGCCGTTTGACCTGAATCCCGACACCAAATTTCTTTTTCTGGGTGAAACCCATAAGCCCGCCCTTGCAGTTCTAAAAAAAGGTGTTGTGTCAGATAAAGGATTTCTTCTGTTTACCGGTGGAGTTGGTACAGGAAAAACGACACATTATTAATGTGTTGTCAAAAACATTGGAGAACCCAGGATATCTGTGTGTCATATCGAATCCTACTCTGGATATAGATGACTTTTTCTACTATTTTGCCGCACAACTTGGTCTGCTTTTTGACGGAAATAAGGCCAAATTTCTTTTCTTATTTTCAAAACTATTAGAAGAATGTAAAAAGACAGATCGTAAAGTTCTTCTGATAATCGAATGAGGCGCATGCGTTGCCTACTGATCTCTTTGAAGAATTGCGCCTACTTGTCAATATGGCGGCTGAAATAAAGGGGGTTTTAAGTGTGTTTCTCGTGGGGCAACCAGAACTCCTTGATCGGTTAAACGAAGAACAGTTATCTCCCCTTGCACAGCGAATTGCCGTTCGCTACCACTTAAATAAGCTATCCAAACAAGATGCCATTAAATATATTCTCTTTCGCCTGAAAAGAGCGGGGTGTCAAAATTCCTCCCTTTTCACAGAAAAAGCACTTGAAATGGTGTGTACGACTACTTCCGGTAATCCCCGTCAGATTAATCTGATATGTGATAATGCCCTGTTTGCGGCTTATTCTAGGGAGGTCGACGAGATAGATGAGAAGATAGTTCGTAAGTGTGTAGAGCAACTCGCGATTCCAGGGGATAATCTCTATTATTTGCCGCCATGTAAAAAGATTTGGCAACGCTGGTGGGTGTGGTTGATTCTTGGCCTGATTGTAGGGGAAATTGCTTTTGGTTTTTATGCTTGGCGTCAGGGGTGGCTGGATTCCTTTCAGGACTACGTGTTTACCTTGTTTACCTAGGTTGATAGGTACATAGGATAACGAACACGAATCCTGATGCTAGAGGGTTTGCTGATGTCGTTCCTAGGTTTTTTTCTTTTTTTGTCTAAAGAACGAATTGCTTTTATGGAATTCCTGTTCGATAACTCGTCGGGCTTTTAATCGTTCTGCCTGACCTTTAGAAACCGTAATGTGTTTTTTTGTTTCCGCGTCAATTTCGGAAACATACATTGCGGTTGAGATTGATCCAGGTGTGGGCGTAAAATCCTGAAATTTTCTTATACTCAGGCCAAGTTTTTTCATATCGGCCACGAGCTGTACATTACACTTTGGGGACGATCCTGGGTGTGAGGATATGACGTAGGGCGTGAGCTCAACAGTTTTTCTACTTGTCTTTTTACCAATTTGACGACATTTTTTGACAAATTCTACAAGAAGACTGTGGGGCTCCTTGTGCATGAGGCGCAAGGTTTCAGAGTCAGTATGCTCAGGTGCAATTTTGATTGATCCCGGCGTGTGCTGGGTGATGATTCGCTCCATGAGCTTAGGTGCTTTCAGAAGGAGTTCCATTCTCAGCCCTGAAGAGATAAAGAGATGCTTCACTTTCTCAATATGAGCGACATCTGATAGGAGTTGTAGGAACAGTTCCTCATCAATTCGTAAATGGGTACACATCTTTGGGTAAAGACAATCTCTTTTTTTGCATGAACCGATAGCGCATGTTGTTCCGTAAAGGTTAGCCGTCGGTCCCCCTAGATCACTGATAGTACCAGAAAAGTTGGGAGTACTGGCTATTTGCTCACATTCTTGAACAATTGACTTTCGGCTTCTTGAAACAATCGCGGGCCCCTGATGTCTTGTGATACTGCAAAAAGAACAGTTTCCCGAACAACCTCGAACGATTGTGACGGAATCCTTGATCATTTGGTGAGCAGGGATGCGCTGGTTGGCAGGGTGCGGTTGCCTGGTGTATGGGAGAGAATAAAGAGCGTCGAGTTCTTCAGGTTGTAGAGGACTCGGTTGAGGGTATTGAATTACCCAATGCGTCTGTTGACGCTGCATTACTATCCTGGGAGAATAGGCGCGTAAATGTTTATCTGTTTCAATCTCTGCTTCCAAAAAGAACCGTTTGTCTTTTTGTATTTCCTCATAAGAGGGTAGCTTGAGAAATTTACGAGCTTGGTCCAGTTCATCTTTTTCAAAGAGTTCGTCGAGCTCTTTGTCTGTTGCTCGAATACAGGTCCCGGGGATTGCGGTCAAAGAAAGATGATTCTTACACCTTTTTGCAATTTCAATAACAGCCTTTTCGCCCATGCCATAAACAAGTAGATCAGCTTTAGCATCGGTTAGAAATGAGGCTCGTAATTTGTTTTGCTTGTAATCAAAGTGAACAAAACGTCTCAGTGACCCTTCAATACCACCAAGAACAAGTGGTATCTTTCCGTAGGCTGATCTTGCAAGAGAGGTGTAGATGAGGGTCGCCCGGTCAGGTCTTCTCCTCTCTTTTCTATCCTTTTCTGTGCCTCTCCATGGATTGCCATCAGGCGAGTAAGCATCACTGGTTCTGACCTTGCCGCTACCTGTGTAGTTGGCAACTATTGAGTCAAGGTTACCTCCAGTAATTCCGCAAAAGAGTTGGGGGGCAGGGTAGGATTTGAAATCGACAGCATTCTCAAATCTGGGTTGGGAAAGAATGGCAACCTTGTAACCGTGGCTTTCGAGAAGTCTGCCGATGAGTGCAATACCAAACGAGGGATGATCTATGTAGGCGTCGCCAGTTACCAGAAGCACATCGATATGGCTCCAGCCTCTAGCTTTACACTCCTCCCATGAAACGGGGATAGGAGGAGCGGTGTTATGAGTTGTATGCATTAAGAAATATTTGAAATACCTCGGTTACATTAAGTCTGCGTTAATAATAAGGTGGCAGATAATAGAAGCTGCATATCCAAGGGCGATAACTGGTGTCCACTTGATGTGCGCGTTAAAGGTGTAGACACCTCTTGCAGAACCCATAAGTGCAACACCCGCGGCAGAACCGATGGAGAGAAGACTACCACCCACACCTGCTGTAAGGGTAACCAGTAGCCATTGTCCATGTGACATTTCTGGGCTCATGGTAAGAACGGCAAACATGACAGGTATATTATCTACAATGGCAGAGAGGAAACCAACTATAACATTTGCTGTGGTAGGGCCAAGGTCGAGGTAGAGAAAATTTGAAACAGTGGCAAGGTAGCCAAATTGAGATAAGCCTCCGACACAGAGAATGACACCATAAAAAAAGAGTAAGGTATCCCACTCTGCACGGGCAACCTTTCTAAAAAGATCAAAAGGGTCCGGCTTTGCATGGTAGGACTGGTGGGCAAGTGGGTTGTCGTCGATATCGTAGTTTCTATGTTCTCTCTTTTTGAGGTAGTAAGAGAAAAAACCAAGATATCCAAGACCGAGCATCATGCCTGCTGCTGGTGGAAGGTGCAAGAAGTTATGAAAAGAAACGGCAGTTGTAATGGTGCAGAGAAAAAGAAAGATAATTCTCTTTGCTCCAAGCTTCATAACATATTGATCTTTACTTGGTTGTGGGGTTGCCTTCCTGATTGCAAAGTTCATGAAAATTGCAGGGATGAGCCAGTTAACAAGTGATGGGAGGAAAATTGCAAAAAATTCCGAAAATTGAACGATGCCCTTTTGCCAAACCATAAGAGTGGTAATGTCACCGAAAGGAGAAAATGCACCTCCAGCGTTTGCCGCTACAACTATATTAATACAGGCAATGGAAACGAATTTTTTATCGTTGCCACCAACTGCCATGGCGACGGCACCCATGAGTAGCGCTGTAGTGAGGTTATCCGCAACTGGCGAAATGACAAAAGCAAGAGCTCCAGTAACCCAGAAGACAGCCCGGAGTGAAAACCCACGAGTAACGAGCCACGAGCGAAGGGCTTGGAATACATTTCGTTCATCCATGGCGTTAATGTATGTCATGGCAACGAGGAGGAAAAGAAACAATTCAGCATATTCAAGCAGATTGTGGCGAATTGCAATTTCTGCTGAGTGGGTATCACCCATTTTGGCAAAAGTAATGGCAACTAAAACCCAGATTGTACCCGCAGCAAGGAGAACTGGTTTTGATTTTCGTAAATGAAGCTGTTCTTCAAAAATGACCAGTGAATAGGCACTAACAAATATAATTACAGATAAAATGCCAAAAAAGGAGCCTGTAAGATTAGCAACTTCGTGGCTTTCAGCTCCACTACTTGCAATGGCAAGTGTTGCAGGAACTAAAGCAACACAAAGGGCAAAGATCAATTTTTTCATTATGTATTTTTCCTGGGTAAAATTTACTAGAAGAAATGACAAACTCCAGCAATTATAACAGCAGGAACAGACCATGGCAAGAAATGTCCTGTGGTCCGTTGAAATACCTTATGTGGGGAGAATATGCTCCCCCTTGAAAAGGGGGAGCCTTGTGGCGAAGGATTACGCTACTTTAGGGATATACTTGGTGAGTGGGCAGTTGTTACAACCAGCTTTAGGCAAGCCGATACCATCATGTATTCTTTCAGTGAGGGCAGCAACAGCTGCTTTACTGTCGGGGAACATGTGTTCTCTTCCCACTTCTTCGATGAGGCCTGTTCTTTCCATGACGTTGAGGACCTGCATCTTTACACCACACATTGCAAAGCCCATCTCAGCACTGCGTATCCGTTTACAGAGCATTTCCAGGGCCTCTTCACCTGATGCATCCATGTCGTTGATGCCACGGGCATCAAGGAGGATGTATCTGAGGTCAGGTTGTTCTGTTCTGAACTTGAGTACCTGTTCGTCAAGGTAGCTGGCGTTAGCGAAAAACAGTGCACCATCAAATCGTACTACTGATATATGGCGACAACCCTGGAGGCGATAATCTTCTGCGCTTTTCAGTACGTTGTCTTCATTTAAAGAAAGTGTGGCAACAACTGGTCGCATAGATTTATAGAGAAACACAACCATGGATAGAGCAACACCGACCATGATACCTTTGTCGAGATGTGGAGCAAAGTAGAGAGTGACGGCAAAAGTTAAAACAGAGATTGCGCCATCGTACCACTGAGCTTTCCAGGCATGAACAAAACCCTTGATATTTAAAAGTCCGATCACCGCCATCATAATTACCGCTGCAAGTACTGCTTGTGGGAGATGGTACAGAAGTGGAGTGAAAAATAACAGAGTAATAACAACCATGATCGAAGTGACCACTGATGAGATACCTGAGAGGGCCCCCGCTTGCAGGTTAACGGCAGATCTTGAAAAAGATCCTGATACTGAGTAACTCGAACCAAAGGAACCTATCATGTTGGCAAGGCCCTGGCCTATAAGTTCTTGGTTCGGATCCAGTTTCTGCCCAGTCTTTGCTGCCATTGCTTTTGCGATAGCGATGGCCTCCATGAAGCCTAGTAAAGAGATGATGATTGCAGTTGGCAGTAATTTAAAAAAAGATTTTGGGTTCAGTTCAGGAATAGAGAATTCTGGGAGTCCTTTTGGAATTTTTCCTACAACAGCACCTCCACCCATCATGAGAAGATTGGTGATATCTAGAGGAATGTTACCAACCTTCATACGCCACGTATTGTTATCGGTGTCAACTCCTGCTGGGAGTTCTACCTGGTTGTAGAATGTATACTTATCGTTTTCTGTTGTTGCCTCAAATTTGAGGTTTCTCAGTTCACTGCGTATAAGATGACTTGCGTGTTTCACTTCGCCAATATCCAAGGTGAGTGTAGCAACTTGACTCTGCAAGTCTATTAGCTTGGTCGTTGTTTCATGGTGGCTACTTAGTTCTTCATCAATTTGTAGACCGATTGCAGCTCTTTTATTTCCAAGCGCTTCAATGGAGCCAACAGATTCGTTAAAAGTTGTAATTTTTTCAATGAGACCAGGATACTGGATGGCGGAAACTTCAACTTTTTGATCGTTGTTAAAATGAGTGAAGTAAGAGAGTATTGTGGTAATTAGAACTGCGATCAGAACATTTGGTATTCTTGGGTTAATTCTTCTAAGAACCACCATTATTACAATAGCTGCTATTCCATACATCAGAGTTGGTATATGGGTGAAATCCATTGCTGCCTGTGCAACGCGCATCATAGTTTCATAGTGATGCCCTGCCTTATCTACGTATACCCCAAAGAATTTTGAAAATTGAGAAGACGCGATAATTATTGCGGCAGCATTGGTAAATCCATTTACAACTGGATGGGAAAGGAAGTTTACCACAAGGCCAAGCCGTAGAACACCGAGTGAAAATTGGAAAATTCCAACCGTCAATGCGAGTACTATCGAATAGGCGATAAACTCAGCGGAACCTGCCGTTGCCAAAGGTTCGAGTGAGGCCGCCGACATGAGCGAGACGACAGCAACAGGACCTGTTGCAAGTTGCCTACTCGAACCAAAGAGTGCAGCCACCATAGGTGGCAGAAAAGCTGCATATAAACCGTAGTATGCGGGGAGGCCTGCGAGTTGTGCATAGGCCATTGACTGTGGAATAAGAACGAGAGCTACAGTGAGCCCGGCCAGGAAGTCAGTTTTGAACTTGCCGGCAGTATAACCTGTGAACCAAGCAAGAAAGGGTAAAAATTTAAGAACCATTATGTCACCTTTTTTGTGTCAAAACATTTATGAGAATGTATTTGGCATTCTTTCTATGTTTGTGTGATAGCTATATCTTCATTGTGAAAGTGTTGCTGGGTGAATGATTTTCTTTGATGATTTTGGTGTAGCTTGCTTCGTGCCAGGTTGAATGAAATTGTCATTACTCGTGCTCCTAAAATTAAAGTGATATGCAAGAGGGCTCATTGCCCTTTCTTATAATGTGTAAAGGTGATGTAAAAAATGAATCGACATTCATATTCTGAGCAATTAATGAACGCGCCTTTTGTAATAAAGTCAAGAAAAATTGGTCTTTGAGGCGTCTCTTGGATGCAGTAAATTGCATTTTAGATTAAAATACGATTATGGAGAGGATAATTCCGTGTGAAGTGGTAACTGTGATAATTTTTCCTAAATTGATAGAGGTTTATGAGGGTGAAAGGAGACAGGAATGATATCTGAGCAGAAACTGTACCGAATATTGCTAGCTGATGATCATGTATTGATACGCCATGGAATCAAAAATATTATAAAAAAAAATGAGCAGTTAGTCGTTGCTGGTGAGGTGAGCAATGGCAAACAGCTTATGAGTGTTCTTGAAGATTCAGAAATTGATTTGATTATACTCGACATATCTATGCCGGATATAGGTGGAATGGAAGCGATCGGGCTTGTAAAAACGAAGTATCCCTGGATTAAGATTCTCATGCTGACCATGCATAAAAACAAACAATATTTTTATAATGCAATGGCGGCAGGAGCTGATGGTTATCTGATGAAAGATGATTCTGATGAGGAACTTCTTGTTGCTATTACGAAGGTTCTCTCAGGCAAGAGTTATATCTCCCCATACATGACAGATGATTTTGCAGATGATGTTATTAACATGTATCGCAACGAGCGTCGCACACCGTTTCAGGAATTGACAAAACGTGAAAAAGAAATTCTACAATTGGTGGTTCAGGGCTTTACGAGTAAACAGATGGCTGAACAATTAAACCTGAGTCAGCGTACTATCGATCATCATCGATCTAATCTGTTACGCAAGTTCAATCGAAAAAATAGTGTTGAGCTTGTGAACTATGCAGTTCGTAATGGCTTTGTTACAAGTGAGTAGGTAAATATTTGGTAATTTTCCTGTTTGTTTTTTGCAAATTTCGTAAGTATTTGAAGAATTGTTACTTTTGTAAGTAACTTGAATTATGGAGTTGTGGCTGAATTAAGGGTGTCGCATAGGTATATATACCTATAGTTGTGGTAGGTATGTGTACCAATTGTTTTTTTTTCTAAAGCGAATAGTAATAGGGACAACTTTTTGAGATCCTATTATTAACTACTCAGAAGAGAGACAATTGTAATGAATAAAAGTGAACTTGTAGCGACAATAGCAGAATCTGGTGGAATGACAAAGGTTCGTGCAGCTGAGGCTTTAGATAAAGTCCTTGCCAATATGGCAATGGCGATGGAGAAGGGAGAGCGTGTAACCTTGTCAGGGTTTGGTTCTTTTAATGTGGTTGAAAGAGCTGCCCAGAAGGGGCGGAATCCTCAAACAGGTAAGGATATAACTATCCCGGCTCACAATGTTGTTAAATTCAAACCAGGTAAAACTCTGTGTGAGCGGGTAGGTTACTAACTCGTGATTTTACAACTTCGTGTCCCTCTTTTCCGCTTTCAGCAAATGGAAATTGTAGTCTAATTGCTTTTAGACATGTGGTTTTTGTTATAACAAAGAAACCACATGATACACCCTGCAACGACCATAATAGCACTCAGTAGTTGGCCCCTGGTAACTGTATTGTAGATAAATCCTATGTGTTGGTCAGGCTCCCGGAAGTTTTCAACGATTATCCTAAAAATTCCATAGAAGATAAAAAAGAGCGCGCAAATTGAGCCGTGGGGCCACAGGTTGCTTTTGGACCAGGGGCGTTTTCTCAGGCTCCAGAGTAATATAAACAGTACACATCCTTCTAGAAATGCTTCGTAGAGTTGAGAAGGGTGTCTTGGAAGTGGACCACCACCGGGGAAAATCATTCCCAGTGGTGACTCAGTAACCCTGCCGTATAGTTCTCCATTAATGAAATTCCCAACTCTCCCGAGACAAAGGCCTATTGGAGCGGTCGCAACATAGATATCTGCAGTTTTCCAGAAATCAATGTCGTACTTTTTACAGTAAATCCAGCCTCCCAGAAAAAGTGCAATGGTTGCGCCGTGAAATGACATACCTCCATTCCAGGTTGCCATAATTTCAAGCGGGTGGTTCAGGTAATATGAAAAATTGTAAAAAATGACGTATCCAAGACGTCCCCCAAGAATAACTGAGAGGATGAGAACCATATTGAGGTTTTCAAAATGGCTGGCCAGAGGCTTGAAAACAAACTCTTTGATCTGCTTTTGTACAAGTGTATAACTTGCTATAAAGCCAATGACATACATTAGGCCATACCAGCGCACATGTAGAGGACCAACACTAAAAATTATCGGGTCTATTTCAGGAAAAGGAAGCATTATTTAACTTTCGTCCTGTTTGGTCTTTTGCATTTTACGCATATGTACCTGGAGTACGGAAACTGCCGCAGGAGTTACACCGGAAATCCTTGAGGCTTGTCCAAGTGAGAGGGGTTGGATTTTTGTTAATTTTTCAACGACTTCATTGGATAGACCTGAAAGGCTGCTGAAGTCAATGTCTCTAGGGATAACGACAGATTCCATTTTTTTGAACCGGGCAACCTGCTCATATTGTCTGTCTATATAACCTTTAAATTTAACCTGGAGCTCTATTTCAGCATGAACAAAGCTCTCGGTGAGTGATTTTACCTGCTCACGTTCTTCGTCTGTTATGGGTAAGTGATTGAATGCAGCAAGATTTAACTCTGGTCTGCGTAACATGTCAGCAAGGCTGGATTTTTGTTTGAGATTACTTGAGCCTAACGCGCGTAAGGCTTCATTTATCTCAGCTGTTGGTTTTATCCAGATGTTTTCCAGTTGCAATATTCCTTTTTCTACCGCTGCTTTTTTTTCCAAAAATGCTTCATTTGTTTCTTTACTGACAAGACCAATTTCGTAACCGATATCAGCGAGGCGTGTATCTGCATTGTCTTCGCGGAGCAGAAGGCGGTATTCAGCGCGGGAGGTGAAGAGCCTGTATGGTTCCAAGGTGCCACAGGTGACGAGATCGTCGATAAGTACACCTATGTATGCCTGGGAACGGTCAAGCACCAGCGGGGGAGTTCCTTTAATGTAGTTAACTGCATTGATACTGGCGATAAGTCCCTGGGCGGCGGCCTCTTCATAGCCTGAGGTGCCGTTAATTTGTCCAGCAAGAAACAAGCCTTTGATCTTTTTGGTTTCAAGAGATGGTTTGAGGCCTAGTGGATCAATATAGTCGTATTCAATTGCATAGCCAGGACGGATAATTTTAGCATTTTCAAGACCCTTAATGGAGTTGACCATCTTCTGTTGAGTGGCAAGGGGCAAACTTGTGGGGATGCCGTTTGGGTAAACCTCAACAGTATCCAGACCTTCTGGTTCTATAAATATCTGATGTCTGTCTTTTTCCGGAAAACGCATAACCTTGTCTTCTATGGAAGGACAATACCTTGCGCCGACTCCCTGGATTACGCCGGCATATAACGGAGAGCCACCAATGTCCTCTCGAATTACGTCGTGGGTTTTTTCATTTGTATAGGTGATGTAGCATGGGAGTTGGGGGAGGGTGTACTCTCCTCGAGACGAAAATGAGAAGTGAGCTGGAGGGTTGTCGCTGTGCTGCTCTTCAAGTTCACTGTAGTCGATTGTGTTGGTGTCAAGTCGTGGCACTGTGCCTGTTTTCATGCGGCCAACTTCAAAACCGTTTTCTCTGAACCAGCGTGCAAGACCTTTTGATGCAGTACAGCCCAGCCTTCCTGCTGAAAAATTCTTGAGCCCAATGTGAACAAGACCATCGAGGAATGTACCTGTGGCAACGACCACCGCTTTTACGGTTATCTGTTCATCAATTGACGTAATGAGGCCAGTTATAGTCCCGTCTTCTACCTCAAATCCGGTAATAACAGTTTGTTTGACGCTGAGATTAGGCTGGTTTTCAATGACTGATTTCATTCTCAATCGATAGAGCAACCTGTCAGCCTGGGCTCTGGAAGATCGTACGGCAGGCCCTTTACTCGTATTGAGTTTGCGAAATTGAATAGAGGTGGCATCAATGTTTTTTGCCATTTCTCCACCCAACGCATCGATCTCCCGAACAAGGTGCCCCTTGGCCAGACCCCCAATTGCGGGGTTGCAGGACATAGCGCCAATGGTGTCAACATTGATTACTGTAAGGAGTGTTTTGTAGCCAAGCCTTGCGGCAGCAAGAGCAGCTTCACAGCCTGCATGGCCGGCACCAATGATTGCAATGTCGTATTTTTCTGAAGTCATCTGAGTTACGTTGGTAATATTTAATTATTAACAGGTCGTTTGTCCTGTGTTCTTTGCACTGTGACTGGAACTATGGTCTTAGTCAGAATTTTTTCCACCAGATCAGAGCCCATTGTACGGGGCTGTTTCTGTGTACTGTTATAGTGTTGTCTGTTTTTTTGATGATATTCTGATTAATATATTTTAGCAGATCTTGTTCTTCGCTCACGCTCAACTCCTGGAACATCCACCGATATGAAGCGAGTGCATCTTCAAGCGATGGGTAGGTTGTGACCGAGTTTGGTTTCAGTACGGTTACATTAGGGAAGATCCCCATTTTGTAAAGTATGTTGAGTGTGTAGATGTAGTCGGGTCCAGTTTGAAATGGACGTCCGATAGCATGGAAAGCCCCTTCTTCAAATGGCGTTGCACCAATTCTGTCGCTAATGAAAACATATTTCGTTGCAAAGGAATTGATTTTTTCAAGAGCGGGTTCGAGATCTTCAACTCCAACAGATCTGGAGGCTATGGTAATATCATGGGGTACAATGCCTTTGTTGTGCCAGTCATCTTCCCAGGAGCAGTGAATAGTTTTGATATTGCTTGTGTGTTCATCTTTTGCATGTTGGTTGAGAATGTCTAGCATTCCCTCAGAGAAGTCTATGGCCGTCACGTTGTGTACATGTTTTGCAATGGGAAGCGCAAGTGTACCGGGGCCAGATCCTACATCTAAAACTGATAAAGATGGTTCAAGCGGAAGTTGCTGGATGAAGAGCTTGGTATAATCGTTATGTTTTGTGCGACTGGAAAAAGATTGGGCCTTGGTATCCCACTCTTTTGGGCCTTTTCGCTTCCATCCTTTTTCGGCCATTGCATTTTTTCTGAGCAATGACCAGTCAATGTCACTGTAGGTTGTGATAGTTGGTTCAGTCATAAGACAAGGCTCTTGTGTGAATTCTCTTTTGATGTGTATAATAAAAATATTTTGATGAGAATAGCATAGCCCATGGGCTTTAGCAATATTACCTTAGCGGTAAAGCACAAAAATGTTTGACACAGGGGGGTGAATATGGTTAATATTATCCTTTTGCAATTTGTGATTTCATAGGGATATTAAATTTACCTGTGGATGAAGTTGACTTTAAGAAAGCTGACTCCGGTATACTGGAGATGAGCTGGGATAAATACCTTCAAAGAGAAAATCCTTAAAGTCTCTACAGTTTTAAAACAGTCCATGTATATTCATGGGTTCTACACATGAGGATGTAAGTAATGAGTATAACTTTCCAACCAAGCAGAATCAAACGCGCACGTAAGCATGGCTTTCGATTAAGAATGAGTACCAAGGCCGGTCGTTCTATTATCCGTGCTCGCAGAGCAAAGGGTCGCCAGAAACTTTCAGCTTAAGTTGACCGATCAGCGGCTTTTGAAAACTTCACTCCTGAGAAAAGGATGGGAGTTCGAAAAAGTTTACAGCAGGGGAAAACGTTTACATGGTAAAGGTTATTCCTTGATCTGCCTGGATAACGGCTCTGCCGAAAGCAGGATTGGTATAAGTATTCATCGGAAAATTCGTGGTGCTGTGAAGAGAAACCGCATTAAACGAATTATTAGGGAATCATTCAGGCTTGGGCGAAAACAGTATCCACAGGGTGTTGATATTGTTTTTGCTGTACGATCGGATTTTCCCTGTAAGCATCCCGATGAAATCTGCAAAGCTGTAAAAGAAGTTACAGTAAGATGTACTTGTGATCAGAGCAGATGAAATGAAGATACGTAAATTGCCTGAGAAAGCATTTATCGGATGTGTAAAAGGGTATAAATATCTTATTTCTCCTCTTTTACCACCTTCTTGTCGTTTTACTCCCACCTGTTCAACCTACACCATTCAGGCAGTTGAAAAATACGGGGTGCTTCGCGGTGCCTCTAAAGGGGTGTGGCGCTTATTGCGTTGTCACCCATTTTCCCGAGGCGGGTACGATCCATTACAATAAACAGATTTCTCGCCATTTTTATTAACTGACACTTTATCCCATCTCGTCATTTATAAACGGATAGTTCATGGACACCTATAGAGCCTTTTTGGCAATTATTATCTCTTTTATCATCTTAGTAGGCTATCAATATCTCTTCGTAGGCTTTGATCAGCCTGTAGCCGTTGATGAGCAAACAGAACAAAGTGCACCACAAAAGGTCGCCTCGTCAGGACAGGTGGCTGCAAATGGAAGCGTTCCCGCAGTAACTGCTCAGATGATGCCTCCTGTGCAACCAGTGTCCTATGATAGAGCACCAAAAGAAGTCACTGTTGAAACTGATCTGTATACTGCGACATTGTCTGAGGATGGTGGAACGGTTACGAGTTTTGTTCTTAAAAATTATAAAGAAACCCATGATGCAGATTCCTTAGGTATGGAACTGGTGAAAACCGATGCAACTCAAGGTTTTCCTTTAGAGTTTTCCTGGGGAAGCGCGCTTCCAGGCCGAATCCTTTACACGAGTGATGTTGAAAATGTCATTTTGTCTAAAGGACAAGATCAGGGGCAGCTGGTTTTAACAGCTGATGCAGGGAATGGTTTGACTGTTGTCCGTACCTACTCTTTTAATAATGACACCTATCTCATCGATATGAGTGTGAAGGTCATTAACGGCTCTGGAGCAATTATTCAGGGAATTCCTCAAGTCAATCAGGTTAATACACGATTTGAAACAAGCATAAGTCCAGCAAAACGATTTTTGTTTGCCGGGCCTGCAGTGTATCTCAACGAGGACCTTAATGAGGTCAAAGCCGGTGACTTTGAAGATGGACCAATGGTTCTTCAAGGGGCTATCGATTGGGCTGGTTATGAAAGTAATTACTTCCTCTGTGCGGTTATTCCAACTGAGGGTAACGGTACATCGTTTACTATGGAAGGGACTGAAGATCTGGCTAGAACGCAACTTGCGGGAAGTCTTGATACTCTTGAGGCTGGAATGGCAAAAGAGTATGTCTATCACATCTTTTATGGCCCGAAAAAGCTGAAGATGTTGAAAGACATAGGTTATAATCTTGAACGTTCCATTAATTTTGGTTGGTTTGATGTTATCGCAAAACCGGCGTTATGGCTTTTGAACACCTTTTATAGCGTCTTTCATAACTACGGTATTGCGATTATTCTTGTTACTGTTCTTTTTAAAGCCGCATTTTGGCCGATTTCGCAAAAGGGTATGAAATCGATGAAGAACATGCAGAAGCTTCAGCCTAAAATGGCTAAGTTGAAAGAAAAGTACAAGGGTGATCCAACGAAGATGAATCAGGAAGTGATGAGCCTGTATAAAACCTATAAGGTCAATCCACTCGGTGGATGTTTGCCTATGGTGCTACAGATTCCTGTATTTTTCGCACTCTATAAGGTGTTACTGCTCTCCATTGAATTGCGACATGCTCCATTTATGCTTTGGATTACAGATCTTTCCGCACCTGATAGACTGTATATCGGATTTGACCTGCCTTACTTAGGTGGTTTGCCGGTGCTTACCCTGCTTATGGGGGCATCTATGTTTTTTCAACAAAAGCTTACTCCTACCACAGCAGATCCTACTCAGGCCAAGATAATGATGTTTTTACCTGTGGTATTCACCTTTATGTTCCTCAATTTTGCTTCAGGTCTGGTTCTGTACTGGTTTATTAATAATCTACTTTCTATTCTTCAACAGGTTATAATTAATAGGGACAAAAAGAAACCAGCTGTCGCGGGTTGACCTATTCGGTAAGTTGTGTCGTTGACAAGAAATAGAGGACGTGAGATTTAACAGAAAAAGGTAATGTAATGTCTTTATCAAAAAAAGATTTCTACGGAAAAGAAGTTACCGATGCCATAAAAAAGGCATGTGATAGTTTTGGAGTCGCGCAGGAAAAATTAGAAATAGAAGTTGTTGAAACCGGTTCGACTGGAATTTTTGGTTTAATTCGTAAAAAAGCCCATATCAGAGCAATCGTGAGACCGGAGACAGAAGAAGAGTCCGAAGATTTTTCTATGGACTCTCTTTTACCTGCAAAGGAGAAAGCGCCTCGGCCGAAAAAGCAGGCAACACCAAAGGTCGAAGTTGAGGCTAAAAAGCAACCTGAGAAACAACCTGAGGCCGATAAGCCTGTGGCAGTTTCTACTGATGTTACTCCCGCAACCACAGAAAACGTGGAAGTAGCGGAGCCAGTTGAAGAAGAGATTGCGAGTAGTGAAAGTCTTGAAGTTGTTAAAACGGAACTTTTGAAGATAGTCGAATTGATGGGCTTTCCATCGACTCTTGAAATGGACAATGAAGGGTTATCAGTGTCCTGTACGCTACGAGGTGATTTCGAGGAAGATCTTACCGGTGTTGACGGTAAGGTGCTTGACAGCTTGCAGTATATTCTTCGTAAAGTTGTAACCAGAAAAGTTCCAGAGAGACTTCGGATCTCCATAAATGTTGGGGATTTTCGTGAAAAGCGCCTGGAAACTCTTAAGGAAAAAGCGGTGGAGCTTGCTTCAATGGTTAAAGAAGATGGTAAAACCCAGGTTTTGCCAGCACTGAACCCATCAGAACGTCGCGCCATTCACATGATTCTCCAGGAAGATAAAGAGATTCGCAGTAGATCAGTTGGTGATGGACTGTTTAAGAAAATCCTGATTTATAAACCTGGTAAGGGAAATCGAGGTGGTAGAAAACGACCACAGCCCAAAGGCCGTCAAAATAAAGGCGCGCAGAACCCAAAACCTGACAGCGATACCTGATTGACTCTTTCGTAGAGAACCTAAGTACCTCGAAAGTCTCACTGATAACGAATGCAGTGAGGCCTTCGAGGTCTTATCTTGACGTCCCATACTGACCAGTGTGGGAGTTACCTGCCGAAAGAGATCATAGAATCCGTTTATTGGAAATATTATGAATCTTTCAAATGTTGAAGAAACAATAGCCGCTATTTCTACTCCTCCCGGTGCTGGGGGGATTGGAATAATCCGTATGAGCGGTGCGCAATCTCTGAGTATTTTACAACTCCTTTTTACTCCTAAAGATTCCAGTTGTACCTACCGCAGTCACCAGTTCTATTATGGGCACATTCATCATCCAGAAGACGGTAAAATTCTTGATGAGGTAATGGCGGTGATAATGAAAGGTCCTCACTCTTACACGAGAGAGGACGTGGTTGAAATTCATTGTCATGGTAGTTTTCTTATCCTACAGAATATTCTTGATATCATTGTCTCAAATGGGGCAGGATTAGCAGCTCCAGGGGAGTTTACAAAACGGGCGTTTCTCAATGGCCGTATTGATCTTACCCAAGCAGAAGCTGTAATTGATATCTTGTCAGCCAAAACAAGAAAGGGCGTTGACCTTGCTCAGGAACAATTGTCAGGGCGTTTATATCGATTGATAGAACCTATCCAAAAACGTATTACTGAAATGCGTGCTGTGGTTGAGGTTGCAATTGATTTTCCAGATGAAGATATTGATATCGTCGATATTGATAAGATGACTTCAGAACTTAAAACTGATGTCATAGCGCCGCTACAAAAGTTGCTTGGCAATGTTTCTCAGGGAAGGTTGTACAGGGAGGGGATTTCCCTTGTCATTGCAGGTCGACCAAATGTCGGGAAATCAAGTCTGCTCAATACCATTCTCCAGGAAGAAAGAGCTCTTGTGACTGCAATTCCAGGTACTACAAGAGATTCGATTGAGGAAATTATTGATATTGGGGGTGTCCCCGTACGTATTATCGATACTGCAGGGATCAGAAGTAATGCAGGAGAAGTTGAAGAACTTGGAATTATACGTGCAAAAGAACTCATTAATAAGGCCGATCTTGTTCTTTTTCTTCTTGATGGATCTGTCCCTGTTACTGATGAAGACAAATCTCTTTATCAAGACGTTTCCCATAAGCCGGTTTTAGTAGTTATCAATAAAATCGACTTGGGTTGTAATAATGAAATTGCCTCTCTTGGGATTCCGGGTGATCCTGTAGAGATTTCAGCAAAGAACCAACAAGGGATAGACACATTAAAACACGCTATCTTCAGCAAGATTACCTCAGGGAAAGAACAGTGGGAGGAGGATGCCTGCTCTCCTAATGTGAGACATCAGGTAGCCCTTAAAAAAGCAATGTCAGCAGCAGAACGGATACTCACAACGCTGCAAATGGGGTTTACTAACGACCTCATTGCTGTTGATCTTCAGGAGTGTCTTGACTGTATGGGAGACATTGTTGGAGAAACCACAACTGATGATATTCTCGATGTGGTGTTTGAACAGTTCTGTCTTGGGAAATAACAACTCTTATTGCTGTCTTAATGATCGTATTTTTAATACCTTTGGTAGCGGAAATTCAAATGTAAAGAAAACAAGGGGATAGTTTAATTTATTCTCAATTTTACTTTCTTGTCTCCTGCATAAGTATCGAAGGTTGGGTGATAAAAGCATTGTAATTTCTACGAACAACTGGTACTAGCAGTAGCCACATCGGACATGGACTATTTTACATGACTACTTTTATAAAAGTATATTGAAAAGTCACATCGTCCTTTCTTAAAATTCTTATTCATTTTTTGGAGTAAAAACATGACTCAAATTCAAAACGGGGACAAAGTTTCCGTTCACTATATTGGTAAACTTGCAGACGGCAGTATCTTTGACTCAACAGTTGGAGAAGATCCTTTTGTATTTACACTGGGAGAAGACGATATTATTGATGGATTTGTGAATGCAATCCAGACAATGAACGTTGGAGATAAGAAAACCGTGACACTTGGCGTGGAAGAGGCGTACGGTGAGTGGCATGAAGATATGGTCATTGAGGTTCCCCGCGCAGAAATGCCTGATGATCTTGAGCTTGTAGTTGGTGATGAGCTTGAAGTTGAAGATGAGGAAGAAGAGCCAATGCTTGTTATGGTCAGTGAGATGACTGAGACTACTGTCACTCTTGACGGTAATCCTCCCCTTGCTGGAGAAGCGTTGACATTTGAACTCGAATTGGTAGCTATTGGCTAAACCGATTTTTTCATTTGTTGCACTGTTTGTTTAAGGAGGTTATCCATGAGGATAACCTCCTTTTTTTTTATTTATTACAAGAGGATAGCTAGGTAAAAGAGGCAGATGAAAAAAATATTTATAAAAAATAACAATCTACTACTAGACGACCGGTCGAATACTGCTTAGATTACACTCCATGAAGATAGAAAACAAGGATACAAAACAACAGATATTGGATACTGGATACAGGCTTATGGTCAGTAAGGGCTTCTCTAGTGTGGGGCTGTCCGAAATTTTAGCAAGTGCAGGGGTACCAAAGGGTTCATTTTATTATTATTTCAAATCTAAGGAACAGTTTGGTAAGGAGGTCATAGATAATTACTTTAGCCAATATATGATTGGTTTGGATGAGATCCTAAACAATTCTGCAGGGCAAGCCTATGATCGTCTTATAGACTATTGGCAACGTTGGGTTGACACGCAAAGTAGTGAGTGTGATGAGCGCAAGTGTTTGGTGGTAAAACTGAGTGCAGAAGTGGCCGATCTGTCAGAGTCCATGAGACAGGTTCTTCTACAGGGGTCCATGGAAGTAATTGAACGTATCGCCTTGTGTATAGAAGAAGGGGGGAAAGACAACTCTGTTGTGAAACTTGATCCTCGTAGCAGTGCGGAATCTTTATATACCATGTGGCTTGGAGCAAGCTTGTTGAGTAAGTTACAACAGAATAGCAACGCATTACTCCATGCGATGAAGACGACAAAATTGGTTTTGAAAAACAATACACTAATATAACGAGCTGATAGATTTTTGGTAGCGGCACGTTGTCAGTAAATATGGGCAATAATAACTAGACGACTGGTCGACTATTTGGTGCAGGTTGATACTGCTAGGACCATAAAATTTTAATGAGGGTGTTTTCATGGAGCAGAGTAAAGAAATAAATCGTCGTATTGTTCTCGCATCGCGACCTGATGGAGAACCAGTAGAAGACAATTTTAGACTAGAAGAAAAACCTATCCCAACCTTAAAAGATGGGGAGGTGTTATTACGTACCGTGTATCTTTCCCTTGATCCGTATATGCGAGGTCGAATGAGTGAGGCGCCATCTTATGCACCACCCGTAGATATTGATGAGGTGATGGTAGGAGGAACCGTATGTCAAATTGCTGAGAGCAAAAATCCCGATTTTGAGGTCGGAGAATGGGTTCTTGGTTACGCCGGTTGGCAGAGTCATGCAGTTTCTGATGGGGCTGATCTCACTACATTAGGAAAGAACCCGGATAGTCCATCTTATGCGCTTGGCATACTAGGAATGCCTGGTTTTACTGCATACATGGGTTTACTCGATATTGGTGAGCCTAAGCCAGGTGATACACTGGTCGTAGCGGCTGCAACAGGACCTGTTGGGTCTACTGTGGGCCAGCTTGGTAAGATTAAAGGATGTCGGGTGGTCGGTGTTGCCGGAGGGGCAGAAAAATGTGCCTATGCCAAAGAAAAATTGGGTTTTGATGATTGTATTGATCACAAAGCTGAAGATTTTGCGGAGCAGTTAAAAGGTGCATGTCCTGATGGAATTGATGTTTATTTTGAAAACGTTGGTGGGAAGGTCTTTGATGGTGTTTTGCGGCTATTGAATACTGGCGCTCGAATTCCGGTTTGTGGAATTGTCTCACGTTATAATGCCACAAAACTACCAGATGGACCTGATAGATTATCCCAACTAGTGGGGACCATTCTGGTGAAAAGAATTAAAATGCAGGGATTTATCATTTTTGACGACTATGGCCATCGATATGATGAATTTGCAGAAGAAATGATGAAGTTTTTGGCTGCCGGGAAGATCCATTACCGTGAACAGATTGTCGATGATCTTGCAAGTGCACCGAAGGCCTTTATGGGGCTTTTAAAAGGCGAAAATTTTGGCAAACTTGTGATTAAAGTAAATAACGAACTCGCATAAAATATAAGGAAAACAATATGAAGATATTAATGGTACTCACGTCACACAATGAGCTTGGCGACACTGGCGAAAAGACAGGATTTTGGTTGGAAGAGTTTGCAGCGCCGTATTACATCTTTAAAGATCAGAATGCGGTCATAACTCTTGCGTCACCAAAGGGAGGACAACCGCCTCTTGACCCTAAGAGTGATCAACCGGATTTCCATACAGATGCGACAGCTCGCTTTCAAAAAGATGATGCGGCCCAAAAAATGCTGGCTACGACCCTTCGACTCGACAGTGTGAAGGCAGAAGATTATGACGCTGTGTTTTATCCTGGTGGACATGGACCTCTCTGGGATCTTACAAATGATCAAAAGTCAATTGCCCTTATTGAAGAGTTTAATCGTACAGGTAAACCAATCGGCCTGGTGTGTCATGCTCCTGGAGTATTGAAAAATGTGAGTAGCGTTGAAGGATCTCCATTTGTATCAGGGAAAAAGATAACAGGATTTAGTAATTCTGAGGAAGAAGCTGTTGGTTTGACAAAAGTTGTTCCTTTTTTGCTTGAAGATATGGTGCAGGAAAATGGTGGAATCTATTCAAAAGGTGAGGATTGGGGCAGTTATGTTGAAGTTGACGGTAAGATCGTTACAGGGCAAAATCCTGCGTCTTCAGAGGCCGCAGCTAAAGAGTTGATAAAGTTAGTTATATAGTTGTACGAGGTGAGTTGGTGGATATGTTGGTTGGAGAAACATATCCATCAATTAAGGCGATTGTATTTCTTTGAACCAGTCATTTACCTGAAATTCACCTAAAGATAACAGTTTATCGTTGATAAAAAGTCGAGAGTCAAGTAGCCGTTAGTCGGTTGGCGTAACTCAAATTTCGATATTGTTATAGAACTGTGGTCAATGAATTCTAAAAAAATGTGTATGATCAGGATGATAAATAAAAATCTCAAGATTGAATCAAATAGTTTTCGGGGCACCCAAGAAAATAATACCTCTGCCCATGATATGCTCCAAATGATACATGGGATGCTTACTCCAAAGCATATTCTGGTCCGCCGTAAAAAACAGGTATCACTAAAAGAAGCTCTCTCAAGAGTTGTGGCAGAAGAAATACGGGCACGATATGATTCGCCCCTTTTTGACGAATCGCTGCGTGATGGATTTGCCGTTGCTGAGGATGTGGTCGTAGGTCGTCATGAACAGATCACTTTTGAACTCGTCGGACAGACTGGCGCAGGAGACCAGCTTGATACTCTCTTAGGAAAAGATGAGACGTGGAAGGTTATGACAGGGGGGGTGGTACCTGATAACTGTGAACGTATTATTCCCCAGGAATGGTGCATTGTCGATGGAAGTAGAATCACTATCCCCTCCCATAGACTGTCGGGGCCACGATTTATAAAAGAGAGAGGGCGTGAGTTTAAAAAAAATTCCCTTATTGCAGAGGTTGGGGAAGTAATATCTCCAGCATCGATTGTGAGAATTGCTGACTGTGGATGGAGTAATGTGAGTGTCTACAGGCGACCTCGAATTTGTTTTTGCTGCACAGGAAAAGAGCTTGTTGAGGGAGATCCTGGGAAGGCACAGAAAATATCATCGAATCAATATCTGCTGAGTGCTCTCCTTGAACAAAATGGTTGCCTGTCTACTGATTATGGAATTGTGGGCGATGAAGTACAGGCTGTAGATGAATTTTTTCAATATAGCCTGGAGGAAGACTTTGACCTGATCCTCACTACCGGTGGTACCGGAGGTGGGGATTTTGATCTTGTGGAGAGTGGATTTCTAAATGCTGGTGGGACTCTTATCTGCAATTCCATTGATATGCGCCCAGGCCAGTCGCTCATTGTAGGTGAGAAAGATGGAACATTATATGTGGGACTTCCTGGGCCTCCCCGCGCTGTTCATACGGTGTTTTTAGAGATAATAGTACCACTTCTTCTTACCATGAAGGGTGTTAAAGAAGACTCGTCTCCTCAAATTATCGCGATAGCAACTGAAGATATTGTAATGAAAACAAGGGGGGCGCTTCTCATTAAAGGAGGGGTACTTACTTTTAAAGAGGGCTTTTGTCAGGTACGTATGGCAGGAAAAGATGAGCATCCGAACTGCAATATGTTGATTGGGCCTGGTAGAGATGTGATTCGTTCTGGTGAGAAGGTTGAAGTACATTTGTGGGATATCAAGCGGATGTAGTTATTTCTGACAATTTTTGCAGTAGAAAGAAGCGCGTCCCCCAATCTTAGATTTCTGCAATGGGGCTGTGCATTTAGGACAAGGTGTTCCTTCTTTTCCATATACAGTGAAATTCATCTGAAAATACCCATGCTCTTGTGCTGCATTGAGAAAGTCACTTATGGTTGACCCGCCACAATCAATGGCATGAATAAGTACTTTTCTGATGGTCTCAATAAGCGTTGTCCACTGTTTTGCTGTGATTGATTTGATTGGTCTGTCTGGGCGGATTTCCGCTCTAAAGAGACTTTCGTTGGCGTAGATGTTACCAATACCTACCACTATCTGTGAGTTCATAATAAACTGTTTCACAGTAATATTTTTTCCTTTGGCCAGTTTGTGTAGATAGTTTGCAGTAAAAAGTTTGTCAAAAGGTTCAGGGCCACTTGTCTTGAAAATTGTCTCTTCACAATTGCTGCTTTCAGAAGCAGAGAGAATCTGTATTGAACCAAAACGGCGGGTGTCGTTATATCTCAGTTGGTTTCCATTCTTGAGTGTCCATTGTATATGATCATGTTTGGCGAGTGGGCTTTCTATTGGAAATATCCCAAGGTTTCCTGTCATTCCAAGATGAATTACAAGAACTGCACCGTTACCCATTTGCAGCAGGATGTATTTGGCGCGACGTCTGATCTCTACAATGGGATTACCGACGATTTCTTTTCTGATTGTTACTAAATCAACAGGGATGCGGAGTGGTTTTTTATTGTAGGCAACCTCTGTGATAGTTTGATTAACCAAATGTGGTTGAAGGCCCCTTTTAATTACTTCAACTTCGGGTAGTTCTGGCATAAGAGCCTTACTCCTTGTAAAAATATTTTTTTGTATTGTATAGAGACTACCTTAAGATATTGTCTTTACATTGCAATGTCTCACATTTCGTAGTTCTTCACTTCTTAGGTTTTACTTCAGCCTAAGTGTGAATCTCAAAATATGACATTGTTTTTCATAAATAACAGTGGGTAATTGATGATTTATTTCTTGATTGAGAAAAAGCTTGCAGTTTACATTTTTCCGTCTCATTATTGCTGAACCCTTTTAACCTATAGTTCCAGTTGAAAAAATAATTAAATCAGGTGAGTAGATGGATGCTTTTGGAAGTTTGACGCCGTATGATATGGTCATTGTAGGACTCTTTGCAGTCCTGATTGCTCGAGGCATATGGCTGGGTTTTTTAAAACAGGTCACAGGCCTGGTTGCCCTGTATTTAGGGTATTACGTAGCAAGTCAATACCATGGCGTGATCTTTCCCGTACTTGAAAATGTATCGGATAACCCCAAGGTGGTTTTTCTTACGAGTTATGTGATTTTGTTCGTAGTGACATATGTCGTAATTATGCTGCTCGGTAAGGGCCTTGGATATGTCCTCAGTCTCACAATAACATCATGGTTTGATAAAATGCTTGGTGGTTTGGTGGGATTTGCTAAAGCTATGATTTTGGCGGTTCTTTTACACATGATTTTGGGTACCGTATTGGCTCCGGAAAACCAGATGTTGAGAGCATGTGTGACCTGTGACGCCTTAAATGATGCCTGTGATTTCACACGGAAATTCATCCGGGATGATACTGTTCGTCAATCATTGTTGCAGCAGGAGCCTGCCATTTCCTTAGATGCTGTGAAAGAGTACATTGCGTCTCCACGTGGTAATGGAAATAGTGAATGAGAAAAAAGGGTTATGCTGTTTGGTTACCTTTTGTTTGTCTGGATCTAGGGGACTCAAAATATTTGTTGTATTGAGCTAACCCGGATTTCTCACCAGTTTAGACAGCGCCATGTTCAAAGTTTTTGGTAATATACAATAGTTGTCTATGTTTACTGCCAAAATACTGAAGAAGATGGCGCCGTATAGACTGACCTTTGGTGAGCGTTTTGTCGAAATTTATCTCAATCAGAATAATTAACATGCATTGTAATCATTCAGTTATTCGTAAATAAGACAAAATGCTCATGAGAAATGCGGGCTAAGGTTATTTGTCTCTGAGTCCTGTTGTGATCTGATTTTTGAGAGGAACGAACGTTAAAGTTAGGTTACTTAAGATGTTTATTGGTATTGGTGAAGAATAAAAAAGTCGGGAAAAGGTCGTAGGAAAAGGCGGGATAAGATGGATTTACGGCAGGGTGATCGTAGGTGTTTGGTTATTTATCTCCGGGTTTTTGATGGTTTGAGTAATAAGATTCTTGGTCATCTTATAAATATGTCAGAGAAAGGTGTCCTGCTCATGAGCGATGAACCTGTGGAGCTCAATGAAGATCATCGACTCCGTATACGTCTTCCTGTGTTTGTGTGGGATAAGTACGAAGTCATTTTGCAAGGAACCAGTAAGTGGTGTAGGAAAGAGCCTGGCAGGGATCAATATTTCACTGGGTTCCAGGTATATGGCCTTGAGACGTCAACTGCGAAAATTATCTCAAATCTGATAAAGGATCTGGGGTATACAAAAGCCACACGCTCGTGACTTCTGTATTATTTTACGAAAGTCTCTTCTTACTTTTCTTTAGCTTCAGCAAGTAACTGTTCTCTATAGCGACTGACAAACGCGTTGATGTCTTCCTTCCAGTCTACAAAAACGGATATTCCAGCTTCTTTTAACACCTTGTTTTCGAGAATAGAATTCGCAGGCCTAGGGGCTGGCGTTGGGTATTCAGCCGTTGTGCATGGGCGCATTTTGTATGGTACTTTCATCGTATCCAGAAAATAGCAGGCTGCTTCGTACCAGGTAGAGTAGCCTTCAGATGTTGTGTGTGCAATCCCCGTCAGATCAGAGTGAAGGAGTTTTTGGATCTGTAAGGCAAGGGTGTATGACCAGGTGAGAGAACCGTATTGATCGTTGACAACTTTTAATTCTCTTTCAGGGACCAGGGTTACCAGTTTCAGCATGGTCTTGAGAAAATTTCCCCCCGTAGCTGAGTAGAGCCAGGCAGTGCGAAGAATGACATGGTTCGAGCAGTATTTTATTACGGCTTCTTCTCCAGCGAGTTTACTTTTTCCGTACTGTGAGAGAGGATTTGGTACGTCAGATTCAAAATATGGCTCCGGTGCAGGTCTATTACCATCAAAAATATAATCGGTCGAAACCTGAATGAGACGGCTACCAAGTCTTTCAGCTCCCTGGGCGAGATACTTTGGTCCTTCTGCGTTGACCTTCCACGAGAGGTCGAGATCTGATTCGCATCCATCAACTGCAGTATATGCGGCACAGTTAACAATCACTTCAGGCTGCATTTCATCAAGATATGCATCAACACTATCTTTACTGCTGATGTCAACTTTTGGGATGTCGCAACCAGTAATCTCGTTGTCTGATGCGAGAATTGAACAGCAGTCAGAGCCTAGCTGTCCCTTTGAACCAATTATGAGTATTTTCATTTATGGATTGTATCCTTTTAATTCTGTTCGGCCACGAATTCAGCGATATACTGACCGTATTGATTCTTTAACATGTCTGATGCGAGGAGTTCTAATTGCTTAAGGTCTATATAGCCAAGTTCGTAGGCAATCTCTTCTATGCAGGCCACCTTAAGTCCTTGACGATCCTGAACCGCCTGAACATAGCTTGATGCCTGTTGCAGAGATTCGTGAGTTCCGGTATCAAGCCAACAGAAGCCACGTCCAAGTGGTTGAACTTTAAGCTTCCCCCTTCTTAAATATTCATTATTAATATCTGTTATTTCCAGTTCACCCCTCGGGGAAGGTTTGACCGCTTCGGCTATAGCAATAACATCATTGTCGTAAAAATAGAGTCCTGGAACAGCATATTTTGATTTCGGCTCGGTGGGTTTTTCTTCAATTCCGACAGCATTTCTGCTTTCGTCAAACTCAACAACACCATAGCGTTCGGGGTCTCTTACCAGGTAGCCAAAGATAAGTCCGCCATCATTTAGTTTGGCGCTGTCCGTAAGTATTTTTGAAAAACCGGGGCCAAAGAAGATATTGTCTCCCAAAATAAGTGCAACAGAGTCATTACCGATAAACGTTTTACCTATAATAAAGGCCTGGGCCAATCCTTCTGGCTTTGGTTGCGGCTCATAGCTTATTTCAAGACCAAGGTGCGATCCGTCACCAAACAGTTCCTCGAAATGTGGAAGATCATGCGGGGTGGAGATGATAAGGATCTCTCTTATTCCAGCAAGCATAAGAACTGAGAGTGGGTAGTATATCATCGGTTTATCGTACACCGGAATCATCTGTTTGCTGATGACTTTGGTGAGAGGATAGAGACGGGTGCCGGAGCCTCCGGCGAGAATTATTCCTTTCATAGGGGCGCTCTATTATAGTTATGGGGGGATTTGTTTGTTTGGCTGTTGATGTTATTGTCTGAATCTTTTACATTTTGTTGTTTTGGATGAAAGCTGTAGCGAATTGAATATAACGAAGCACTATGAAAAAGGAAAACAAAAAATGACTCTACCTCTCCTTCCCTGTTTTAAAGCCTATGACATTCGAGGCCGGGTTCCTGATGAACTGAATGTGGATATTGCCCGGAAGATCGGACAGAGTTTTGCCGCAGTTTATAATCTTAAAAAAGTCGTGGTTGGTAGAGATATACGGCTGTCTAGTGATAGTCTGGCAGAAGCACTTATTGAGGGGCTTTGCGATATGGGGTGTGAGGTTCTTGATCTCGGCCTTATAGGAACTGAGGAAATGTATCATGCCACCTTTAGCCTTGAATCCGAAGGTGTTGATGGCGGTGTGGTCGTTACAGCAAGTCATAATCCAGCTGATTATAATGGAATGAAATTTGTCATTAAAGGAGCCAGACCAGTTACAGGTGAGTCGGGTCTACTTGCTATGTCGAATATGATAACTGAAGATACAATCCCTTCTACCTGTGAAGTCAGAGGGGCTTGGCAGCCGCTGAGTCATAAAAGCAGTTATGTTGATCATCTTTTGACGTATGTGGATACTGCAAATCTTGCGCCACTTAAGATAGTTGTGAACAGTGGCAATGGCTGTGCCGGAGCAGTTATAGATTTGTTGGAAAAGCATCTGCCTTTTACTTTTGTGAAAATCCAGCATGAACCCGATGGCACCTTTCCCCATGGTGTCCCGAATCCACTTCTTGTTGAAAATCGCGAAATTACAACACGTGCTGTAAAAGAGCATGGTGCTGATCTTGGAATAGCCTGGGATGGTGATTTTGATCGTTGCTTTTTTTGGGATGAAAATGGTGATTTCATAGAAGGGTATTACATTGTAGGTTTGCTAGCTCAGGTCATGTTGCAAAAGGAACCGGGCGCTACAATACTCTACGATCCTCGCCTTACCTGGAATAGTCAGGAGCTGATACAGGCAAATGGTGGTGTGCCAATTATGACAAGGACAGGCCACGCTTTTATTAAAGAGCGGATGCGTAAAGAAAACGCACTTTATGGCGGGGAAATGTCAGCGCATCAATATTTTAGAGATTTTGGCTATTGTGATTCCGGTATGATACCCTGGCTATTAGTTGTCTCTCTTCTCAGCTCTGGTACAACAGGACTGTCATCACTAGTAGAAGAGCGAAAAGCCGCTTTTCCTGTCTCGGGAGAGATAAACAACAGGGTGAAGGATGCTGATGAGATTATCAGGGTAATTGAAGAGAAATATGCAGATGGTAAGAAAGATTACACTGATGGATTATCTGTAGAATTTGACAAATATCGCTTTAATGTTAGAAAATCAAACACCGAACCACTTTTGCGTCTGAATGTGGAAACCCGTGGAGATGCAACTTTACTTGAAGAGAAGACCTCTGAACTGTTAGGTCTGATCAGTTAAAAATTATCTATGTTTATTGCATAGGTTACATATCTAATGAGGGAATTGTGTCAAAAATACAACCAATTATTCTAGCAGGTGGAACCGGTTCGAGACTCTGGCCTCTTTCAAGAGAATTGTATCCAAAACAATTATTGAAGCTCACAGCTGATACGTCACTGTTACAGACAACTCTTTTAAGGGTTGCTGGAATTCCAGATGTACTGCCACCAGTTATAGTTGTAGGGGAAGAGCATCGTTTTATTACCTTGTCTCAGGTGGAAGATCTTGGCTCTGTTGATAAGTTTTCAATTTTATTGGAATCTAAAGGAAAAAATACTGCGCCTGCAATATGCGGTGCGGCACATTTTTGCAAAGATGTAGGAGATGATGTGGTCCTGCTTGTTCTACCGGCCGATCATGTTGTGCTCAATGAAGAAGGGTTTGTGAAAGCGGTTGGGGATGCGGCTAAGCTTGCTAAAAACGGTGGAGTTGTAACGTTTGGCATTCAACCAACTGCTCCTGAAATCGGTTATGGTTATATTGAGCAGGGAGAGGGGAATAAGGTTGCTTCATTTAAAGAAAAACCTGATCTTGAAACTGCTAAAAAATATCTGAGGCAGGGAAACTATTACTGGAATAGTGGTATGTTCGCTTTTTCTCTTGAAACAGTTTTGGGTGAGATTGAAAAATACGCTCCGGTAATTAACTCAGCAATGGAAAAAGCTGTTGCTGTGGGAAGCCGAGATGGTCATTTTTTCCGTTTTGATAAAGAAGCTATGGCGTCGTGTCCAAGTGACTCTATCGATTATGCGTTAATGGAAAAAACGGACAAGGCTGTTGTTGTGGTAGCGGACTTGGGATGGAGTGATATTGGTTCATGGAAGGCGCTATGGGACGTGAAGGTCAAAGATGAAGACGGCAACGTCGTGAAAGGTGATGTGGTCCTCACCGAGACAAAGAACTGTTTTGTGAGTTCTGAAAGTCGTCTGGTAACAACGGTGGGGATGGAAGACACCCTGATTGTTGAAACCGGTGATGCGGTGATTGTTGCACCTCTCTCCAGATCTCAGGATGTGAAAAAAGTTGTTACAAAGTTAAAAGAAAAGAAAAGAGATGAGTTGAGTGTTCATCTCACCGTTTATCGGCCATGGGGAAGCTATACTGTTTTAGAAGAGCAGAGTCGCTTCCAGATCAAGAAAATCACAGTCACACCTGGCGCTAAGCTTTCTTTACAAAAACATCATCATCGTAGTGAGCATTGGGTTGTTGTTCAAGGGACAGCAGAAGTTACTAATGGAGATGAGGTGCTTCTGCTCCATGAGAACCAGTCTACCTACATTCCTGCTGGAACCATGCATCGTCTTGGGAATCCGGGCGTCATTGAACTGGAATTAATTGAGGTGCAGAACGGCAGTTACCTTGGAGAAGATGATATCGTTCGCTTTGATGATGTGTATGGAAGGGAGAACGACTAAGGCTTTCAGGTGTAAGGGACTAAGGGAATATTTTCTTGGGTCTTGCACCTACGCCTCTTGTGAGAAGAGGCGTAGGTGAAAATAATTAAGCAGTAACCTGTTGTTTTTGTCTCTGGCGGAATGCTTCCACGTATTTAGAAAAAACCCGTCGACCTTCCTTCGTTATTTTTATAAATGAGATTCCTGAGAGGAAACGACCATTAAATGGATGGGCATGGGTTGTGCGACCTTGTAGTTCAATGAGGTCATCCTCCAAGCCTACTGTGACGGATAGAAGGGTATTTGCGTCAAGTGCTTGGGTTGTTTCCAGTTTTAGGCCATCTGCACTGACGTCTATGGTTCTGCCCATTGAATATACACCTGGGTTGCCCTCATCGTCTATGACCAAGTAATCCAGAAGGTGAAGAGAGTCATACCTGATAAATTTTCGATGTTCTGCTGGTGTCATCTTGTTCTCCAAATTCTTTACCATGATTACAATGCTGTGTTGCCTTCTGGGAAAAGGCTGTGAATTTTTTCTTTATTTGCAGCAACCACGCCGCGCTCTGTAATGAGCCCGGTAACCAGACGAGCAGGAGTAACGTCAAAACCATAATTGGCGGCTCGTGTGCCTGGAGCGGTTAATTGGACCGTTGTTATATTTCCATTTTGGTCCAGTCCCATAACGCTGGTAATTTCTTCCTCCTCTCTTTGTTCTATAGGAATATCATGTCCATTGTCAAGTTCCCAGTCAATTGTAGATGATGGAAGAGCGACATAAAATGGAATGTTGTTGTCATGTGCGGCGACCGCTTTGAGGTAGGTTCCGATTTTGTTGGCGACATCACCAGTATGTGTGGTGCGGTCACTGCCTACAATGACTAGGTCCACCATGCCATGTTGCATCAGGTGTCCACCTGTATTGTCGCAAATAAGTGTGTTGGCAATGTTTTCCTGTTGAAGCTCCCAGGCCGTGAGTCTTGCACCTTGGTTCCATGGGCGTGTTTCATCCACCCAAACATGTATAGGAATACCTGCGTCTCTCGCTGCATACATTGGAGCCGTAGCGCTACCGTGATCTACAAATGCGAGCCAGCCGGCATTGCAGTGGGTCAGAATGTTTACTGGTTCCCCCTGCTTTTTTGCGCTTATCTCTTTGATGAGATGCAATCCATGTTCACCAATTCGTTTGCAGAAATCAGCATCTTCATCAGCAATTTCACAGGCTGTGTTGAAGGCAATTTTTCGTTTGTCGTTAGGGGTGTCGGCGACCTGTATCGCTTTTAGCACACGATCAATCGCCCATTTTAAGTTGCGGGCGGTGGGGCGACTGTTGTTGAGGTCTGTGGCATAGTCCAACATGTACTTCTCAAAAGCTACTTCATCGTCAGGAGCGCTCAGGGCTGCCAGGTACATTCCAAATCCTGCCGTAGCACCAATTAAACCTGCTCCTCGAACGTACATATCTTTAATAGCACTTATTGCTTGTTCTTTTTCTACAAGTTTTACAATTGAAATTTTATGAGGCAAAACCCTCTGGTCGATAATGCAGATTTCAGAAGGGTTTTCCGCGTTGGGCCAAATGGTTCGGTGAGGAGTGCCGTTAATTTTCATGATGTGAAGATATAGGTTTTGGTTTGAAGAACTCTATTTGTACTTGTCTCGAACAAGTAAGATATTCTTTTTATGACATACTGTAAATAATTGCATTCGAATATTCTAGCTTTGGTCTTAGCGTTTATGTAAAATAAAATTACGAAAATGTAGTAAAATTTTAAAATAAACACAAAAATGTAATAATGAGCGTTGGGGGAGCGGCTGTGATTTTGGAGCATTGTGCTCTGGGTAGCGGTTTTGGGAGAAAAAGGATTCTGGCACGAAGGTTGTAGTACTCTTGTGGTAAGAAAATTCATTGAAGCGAAGCAAGAGCGTGTGGCGAGGTAGTTGGGCGCTGTGTAATGATAACCTTTGGGAGGATTGAATGAATAAAGCGGATACCGCATTTATCCTGGCTGCATCTGGGCTTGTGTTACTTATGACACCAGGATTAGCTCTTTTTTATGGTGGAATGGTACGCAGGAAAAATGTTCTGGGCACTATAATGCAGAGTCTTATTCTGATTTCAATAATCTCGATGGAATGGGTCTATATTGGCTACTCTATGTCATTTGGGCCCGATGTGGGAGGTTTTGTCGGAGATCTTTCTTGGTTTGCTCTGGCTACAGTAACCAATGAGCCAAGTCCTGATTATGCCAGTACGATACCCCAGACTGTGTTTATGATTTTTCAGTGTATGTTTGCAATAATTACACCGGCTCTTATTACTGGCGCTTTTGCTGAGCGAGTGAGGTTCGCCCCCTTTCTTATATTTACTATTCTCTGGTCTGTGCTTGTGTATAATCCTGTTTGCCATTGGGTGTGGGGGAAAGGTGGTTGGCTTGCTGGTCTTGGAGTCCTTGATTTTGCAGGCGGGCTTGTTGTTCACGCAACTTGTGGTGCTGCGGCTCTTGCGGGAGTGCTCGTGCTTGGTAACCGTAGAGGGTACGGAAGATCGAGTTTTATGCCACACAATCTGCCAATGACGATGCTGGGGACTGGAATACTTTGGTTTGGCTGGTTTGGATTTAACGGTGGGTCGGCTCTTGCTGTCGATGGGGTTGCTGCTACAGCGTTTGTTGCAACTCATCTTGGTGGCATGGCAGGGATGTTTATGTGGGTAGTGATGGAGTGCATCATCCAGAAAAAGGCGACTACTCTGGGGGCGGCATCTGGTGCTATTGCAGGGCTTGCGACTATTACACCAACTGCTGGCTTTGTTGGGCCAAACAGTGCGATAATTATCGGTTGCGTAGCCGGTGTCGTCTGTTTTCTCGCAGTAAACGCAAAAACAAAAATTGGTCTTGATGACTCTCTAGATGTGGTTGGTATTCATGGTGTTGGTGGGGTGGTCGGGACACTTTGTTTGGGGCTTTTTGCATCTACTCGTGTAAATCCTGGAGGAGTTGATGGCCTGTTTTACGGTGGGGGAATGACGCAATTTGGCAAGCAGCTTTTTGGTGTTTTTGTTGTGAGTGGTTATGCTTTTGTTGTGAGTTGGGTGTTGTTAAAAATGATTCATAGAACAATGGGTATGCGTCTAGACGATGATGCAGAGGTTGAGGGGATGGATTCCACTGAGCACTCTGAAACTGCCTATAATAATTAAGGTTAACTTGTGAAATGCAGATTTGTATCTATTGTGTTACCTTGATTTAAGAGTGGGATTCGGTGCGAATATTGTCGTTCTCTCTCTCTTGTTAAGTGTCTCTGCAGGAGTTGTGTATTGCTTTCTTGGGTCATATTGCATGAGATTCACCTTAGTCATTTAAAAGGAAACTATGAAGAAAATCGAAGCGATCGTAAAACCATTTAAACTCGACGATGTGAAAGATGCTCTAAATGGTATTGGAATCACAGGGATGACCATATCTGAAGTAAAAGGTTATGGACGGCAGAAAGGGCATACCGAAATTTATCGTGGCGCTGAGTATGTTGTGGATTTTATCCCAAAAATGAAGATTGAGATAGTTGTACCTGCCGATCAAGTTGACCAGGTTGTTGAGACTGTACGGGTTGCTGCAAACACAGGGAAGATTGGAGATGGCAAAATTTTTGTTTTGCCTATCGAACGAGTGGTTCGGGTCCGTACCGGTGAAGAAGATCGTGACGCGGTGTAATGAATGATAGAAGAATTTCGCGCTAATCGCTCTTCTCTTCAGAGTAGCTGGAGGGACTCAACGGATGGCCGTCGTACACTTCTGGGTCAGTCTGACAATGTTGACACATATATCCAAAAGTGCTTCCGCTCAATTGAGGTCGATGGTGTTAATGACGATATCGCCCTTGTGGCCTTAGGTGGGTATGGTCGTCGGGAATTTTTCCCTTCATCTGATATTGATCTGATGATTCTCTATCGCCCGACAGTAAAAGAGAATATTGGTAAGATTTCGGATGCCATACTTTACCCATTATGGGATACCGGGCTTGATGTCGGTCATGGTGTCAGGACTGTTGACGAATCGATAAGTCACGCTGAAGAAGAGTATTTTTTCCTGGTCGCTCTTCTTGATGCCCGTCTCATTTGTGGCTCCAAGGCTCTCTTTGATGAGTTGGTTGCGGAGTACAGGGCTAAATACGTGGATGGACACCGCGAGAGCTTTGTTGAGAAGATGAAGGAGTACCGCGAAGATCGTCGAGGTCGTTTTGGAAGTCATAGTTATCTGCTTGAGCCCCATATTAAAGAAGGTTGTGGTGGCATGCGGGATATCCAGGCAATGATGTGGACCGCACGGGTGGTCTTTGGTCTTAACAATCTGGAGGATATTCAAGGAGCTGGGCTGTTACAGGCAACGGAACAGATAGAATTTCAAGAAGCAAACGATTTTCTGGTGAAACTTCGCTGTGAACTCCATTATCTCTCAAAAAGAAAAAATGATCAGCTGTACTTTGAGCACCAGTTAGATGTTGCTCTGGCGTTTGGTTATAAGGATACAGAGAGCCTGCTGGCGGTTGAACAGTTTATGCGGGACGTCTATGGTGCTTTGCAGGTTATCACAATAATTACGGACCTATTTTTTGATCATGTCGATGAGGTGCTTGGGTTCGTTGGTAAGGGGCGTAAGGTAAAAGATAAGCTTGTAGAAAAAGGAATTGAAATAAAGGGAGGCAAGGTACATCTCACTGCCTCAAAGCAGGATGTTCGTGCCAAGCCCCAAATAATCATTCGTGTCTTTCTGGCGATGTCCAGAACGGGACTGGGGTTGCATCATCGTTCGCGCAAACTTGTTGGGACCTATGTCGATTTCATTACCAATAAAGAACGTACCTCTCCTCGCCTGGCGAAAACCTTTTTCACCTTGATGCTGGAAGCAAAAGACATTTTGACGGTACTCGGAACAATGCTTGAGACCGGTGTTCTTGCTGCTGTTATTCCTGAGTATGCACGCATTACACGTCTTGCTCAGCATGATTTGTACCATATCTATACAGTTGAGCGACATTCGCTGCAGGCAGTTGCTGAGTTGCATGAACTTGTCGGGACAATGGAAAGTGCAGTTCAGAATGTGTCGCAGCTCAAAGTGCTTTATTTGGCAGCACTTTTACACGATATTGGTAAAGGCTCAGGGAAGGACCACTCAATAGAGGGTTCTGAGATATCAAGAACTATAGGAGCGCGATTTTCTCTCAGTGCAAAAGAGTGTGAAGCCTTGGTTTTTGTTGTGCGCTATCATCTTTTTATTCCTGAAAATGCATTGCGTCGCGATCTCAACGATGCCATCTTTATTCAGAGATGTGCAGAAACTATCGGTGATCTTAATCATCTTTCAATGCTGTACCTCCTCTCCGTTGCAGATTCTAAGGCTACCGGACCTTCCGCCTGGAGTGACTGGAAAGCTGCTTTAATGGAAGAACTCTATCTTAAAATCTCTCCGCACCTCGATCATGGACAGCAAGGTGTTAAAGATGTGAGTGCCCATGAAGATCAAGGTGTTGAATGGTTAAGGGAGCAGATACGCTTGCAACTCAAAGGGAATGTGGGGTTAAAGATTGATCCGGCGACCCTTGGAAACGATTATGTGCTGACCTTTTCTCCAGAGGTGATCGCCGGGCATGTTTTGACACAGCGCGACAGGTATTCGCGAATTCGACAAAAATCTTTTGTGACGGCAACTGAAGGTGCCGGTAGTGATGATGGGTGGCAGTTACTTATTATGACAGTAGACCGTCATGGTTTGTTGGCAAAGATTTGTGGGGTAATGACTCTGAATAATCTGACCGTCTCCAAGGCACAGATTTTCACCTGGAACGATGGTACTGTTGTTGACGTTATCGATGTTCGTCCGACAGATGGCTTAAGTTTTGCCGAAAGAGATTGGCAGGGGCTTAATGATCACCTGGATCTTGCCATTGAGCATCGTATGGGGTTGAGTCATCGTTTGTACACGAAGTTGTCATCAACGTATAGCCGCAGAGCTCAAATTGTAGGGGATGTGTCTTCGAAGGTTGTGATTGATAATGGCGCATCAGATGTATATACGGTGATTGAAGTGTATGCACCAGACACCCCTGGCCAGTTGTATTATGTGACCCAGACCATGGCAGATTTCGGCATCAACATCCACAAGGCGTATATCGCAACAGAAGTGGAACAATTGATTGATGTTTTTTATGTACTCGACTCACAAGGTGGTAAGGTTGATGATGACGAGTTTTGTAACGAGATAACACAGGGAATACTCCACTCAATAGGCCATTCCGGTTCTTAGGGAGGAGGTTTTAGGCACTTGTTACGTGTTGTTCTATGTTGTAAAAAATGACAATGATGTAAGACAAGTTCATTTTACGGTTGCTAAAAAGTTCAGAAATGTTATTTTGTTTCTTGTTGAATGTGGTATAACCGACAGCGAAAAAACTATTATCCAATATGAAGGAGATTGTGCAAATGACTAGAGAAGAAATAATGCAAATTATTGAAGACGAAAACGTTCAGTTCTTTCGTCTCCAGTTTGTCGATATCTTCGGATTTATGAAAAACGTCGCGCTTCCCAAGAGCCAGATCGAAAAGGCGCTTGATGGCAATATGATGTTTGATGGTTCTTCCATTGATGGTTTTGTTCGTATCAATGAGTCCGATATGTATCTTAAACCTGATTATGATACTTTTTGCGTTCTCCCCTGGAGAAATAAGGAAGGAGTTGCTGCTGCAAGAATTATCTGTGATGTGCATAAATCTGACGGAACTCCATTTGAAGGATGTCCTCGTGTAAACCTAAAGCGTGTTCTAGCTGAAGCGAAAGCTCTTGGCTATACTATGAATGTAGGTACTGAGGCTGAATTCTTCCTCTTTGAAAAAGACGAGCAAGGTCGAGCAACTACAGTAACTAATGATGTTGCAGGGTATTTTTCTCTTGATCCTGAAGATACAGGAAATGATTGCCGTCGTGAAGTCATTGAGACCCTTGAAAAAATGGGCTTTGAAATTGAGGCATCTCATCATGAGGTTGCAGAAGGTCAGCATGAGATCAATTTCAAGTATGCAGATGCTCTTGCTGCAGCAGATAACACTGTAACGTTTAAGTGGGTTGTTAAATCAATAGCAGCCAAGCATGGTCTCCATGCTACCTTTATGCCAAAACCAATTTTCGGAATTAACGGTTCTGGTATGCATACGAATCAATCTCTCTTTAATCTTGATGGAACCAATGCATTCTTTGATGAATCTGATTCACTTCAGCTTTCAAAGGTTGCCTACTCATATATTGCAGGTTCACTAAAAAATGCTCGTGCTTTTACAGCGGTTACTAATCCATTGGTTAACTCGTATAAGCGTCTTGTTCCTGGTTATGAGGCACCTGTCTATTGCGCATGGTCAGCATCTAACCGTTCTGCGCTAGTTCGTATTCCTGCTTCTCGCGGTGTTTCTACAAGGACTGAGATTCGTTCTCCTGATCCAACCTGTAATCCATATCTCGCGCTTGCTATGATGTTGAATTCAGGTCTTGACGGTATTAAAAACAACTTGACTCCACCTGATTCAGTAAATAAAGATATCTTCAAAATGACTCCAGCCGAGATGGAAGCTGACGGTATTAATGTGTTACCTGGCAGCCTGGAAGAGGCAATACAGGAATTTGCAGCCAATCCTCTTTCTAAGGAGACTCTTGGGAATCATATCTTTAGCAAATTTATTGAAGCCAAAGAAAAAGAGTGGGATAGATATAGAACCGCTGTTACTGACTGGGAACTTGACGAATATCTTGATATTTACTAGGTAAAAGTTTGAGCTGATGGCCGATATAACCCGAATTCTTCAAAAGAAGAATTCGGGTTTTTTATTTTATAATGTGACCAATCTTGCTAATTGGTTTTTTTCTATGTAGAAAGAAACGTCATCCTTGGGTGGTTTGCAACGTAAAACTATGAGTGTGTGTTCCTGTTTTGCGGGGTTAGACGCTGGAAGGGTGTAAATTATACCTAAATTTTGCAATTGCTAAGTTCGGAGTCTGCGCTACCTGCCGAAGGTGCGAGGCGGCGTACACGCAGACGTACTGTAGTACTTCAAGTGTGCGCAAACAAAGCAGATTCGGTAAAATCGGCAAGCCCGAAGGGTGACAAGCATGGGAAAAATGCTCCTTAATGCAACTCACATAAAAAGTGAACTGACTTTTTGTTAATAGAGTCGATAACATATTGAAACAACATAACTAAAAGCATTTTCTCATGTATGGCATGCAAGGTTTAGGTTATATAGGTAACTGATGGTTGCAAAGAAAAAAAATAGTTCCGTTAATGTAGCTGCTCTTCTTCCTTCTTTGGTTCGGAACAAAGGTTGGGAAAAGCAGCTGGATCTGCATTCCATTTTTCCAGAGTGGAAGAATCTTGTAAATGAAGATTTTGCAGAGCATGCTGCGCCGCTGAAAATAGAGCGGGGCGTGCTTTGGCTTGAGGTTGAGAACTCTTCATGGTTGCAGCAACTTCAATACGGAAAATTTGAGCTTTTAGCGGATTTGAATGATTTCCTACGTTTAGGCCATTTGAAAGATATCAAAATGGTTCTCCTTTCCAAAAAAGAAAAGCTTTCATTTAATCCTGATGAGAAAGGCCAAACTGTTCGTTTCATTCGACCTGAACCAGAGAAAATCGCCTCCTTTCAAAATCAGGTGGATTGTATTGAGGATGAAAAATGTCGGGATGCATTGATGCAGTTCTGGTATTTGGCAAATGCGTGTAAGAAAAGTAGCGAGTAGTGGGATGCGCCGATGTTTTGTTTATTACATATAGTGGTTGAATATGTTGTAAATAACATCTGCTATAGAGTGAATGGTCGTTTTATATTACCTCAATCTTGCAATTCGCAAGTTTGTCGAATTATCAAAAGATATTGTTGGGTTAAATAATGCTACATGAGAATATATTAAGTGCTGTTGGTGATACACCGCTGGTTAAGATTAATCGTCTCTTTGTAAAAGAGGGGGTCTCTCTTTTCGGTAAAATTGAATCTTCTAACCCAGGGGGGTCCGTTAAAGAACGCGTTGCCTTGTCCATGATTACAGCTGGAGAAGCCTGCGGTGAGTTAACAAAAGACAAAATAGTTCTTGAGGCAACCAGCGGTAATACCGGAATTGGACTTGCCATGGTGTGCGCTGCTAAAGGGTACCGTTGTGTGCTTGTGATGCCCGAATCTGCAAGTATTGAACGTCGTAAGATTATGCAGGCGTACGGAGCAGAAATCCTTCTGACTCCCGCAAGTAGGGCAACTGATGGAGCCATTGAAAAATCATACGTTATGGCCCGAGAGTTTCCTGATAGATATTTCCTCACGGATCAGTATAACAACGATGCAAATTGGCGTGCTCATTATGATAATACTGCTCCAGAGATTTGGGAACAGAGCGAAGGGAAATTGACCCATCTTGTCGCAACACTAGGTACCTCTGGTACTGTTATGGGACTTTGTGCCTGGTTTCAAGAATATCAACCGCACGTTAAGGTTATAGCGGTTGAACCCCACTTAGATCATAAGATTCAAGGGCTCAAGAACATGAAGGAGTCCTATAAGCCGGGGATCTTTGATAAGTCTGTTCCTAGTGCAATAGTGTGTGTTGAAGATGAAGATGCTTTTGATATGGCCAGGAGTCTTGCTAGTCAGGAAGGTATTCTTGTTGGTATGAGTAGCGGTGCTGCTATGTCTGCTGCAATCGATTATGCAAAGAATCTGAAAGAAGCAATGGTTGTTGTAATTCTTCCTGATGGTGGTGAGCGTTACTTGTCCACACCTCTCTTTACTCCTCCTGAAAAAGAGGACCCAAGAAAGAAAAAGCTGCGTTTCTTTAATACAATGAGCAAGAAAAAAGAGGTGTTCAAGCCGCAGAAGGATAAACAGGTTACTTTTTATTCCTGTGGACCCACAGCGTATGAACTTTCTAATCTTCCATTATGTCGTCGGTTTATTGTCTCTGATCTCATCACCAAAACTCTTGAAGCAAAAGGTATGCAGGTTGATGCCTACATGAATTTCACAGATATTGATGATAATACGATTGAAGGAGCTGAGAGAGCAGGAAAAGACCTTGGGGAATTTACTAAAGAGTATATTGATGGATTCCTGGAAGATATGGATGTGCTTGGAGTGAAGAGAGCAAAGGGCTATCCGAAGGCATCTGATAATGTTGGCTCCATGATAGAGATTGCCCATGAGCTGCTCCATAAAGGGTATGCGTATGAGAAGCATGGGTCTATCTACTTTGATATCTCAAAATTTAAGAAATATGGAAAACTTTCAGGTATTGATCTCAGCAAAATCCAGATTGGTAAAACTGTAGATCTCGACAATTATGAAAAGGATAACCCTAGAGACTTTACTTTGCTCAAGCGCTCCACTCTAGCAGAGTTGAAAAAAGGCATCTTTTTTGAGACTGATTGGGGGAATGTGAGACCAAGTTGGCATGTTGAATGTTCTGCCATGGCCACTAGAAATATTGGTCCTACCATGGATATCCACACATCATCGCGGAATCTCATATTTCCTCACCATGAAAATGAGATTGCGATTGCAGAAGCACTCACTGGAAAGCCCCTTGCTAATTACTGGCTCCATTCTGAGTTGGTTCTTGTTGACGGGAAAAATATGTCGAGTGATGCCGGAAACAACGTGATATTGAAGGAGTTACTGGACCGTGGGTATACTGGCCGTGAAATCCGTTTTATGTTGCTTTCAGTCCACTATCGTAAGCCTCTCAACTTCTCAATTAAGCGATTGAGCAATGTTCGAACAGCGCTGAGAAGGCTTGATGAATTTACCTGCAAGTTAAATTGTCTGCGGTCAGGCCGGCCTCATCCAGAGGTTACAGCTTTTGTATCTCTTATGAAGGATCAGTTCTTTCAGGCGATGGACGACGACTTGAATGTTTCTAAGGGAATGGGTGCAATCTATAATTTTATTAAAAAGGTAAACCCTATTATTCAGATGAGTCATTTGGATAAGGATCAAAAAAATTATATTCTTGAAAACCTTAACGCTATAAATAGAGTTTTAGGTGTGTTCAGGCTTCAGGGGTGCCCACTCGCACCAGATGTAGATGCTCTCATCCAAAAACGAGAGCAGGCAAGGGTAAGTAAGGATTGGGCGGCAGCTGATCAGGCACGGGCAGAACTGGCCGAAAAGGGCATTGTCGTCATTGATACAAGCAATGGTCCTGTGTGGAAAAGAACAACGGATATTGAGTAATATTCAAATTCCAGTTGCTTTTTTGAAAACTTTGAGTATTATGTCACTCCTTGAGTTGATCTATAACTCAACAAGCCATACCAAAATATGCGCCCGTAGCTCAGCTGGATAGAGCAACGGACTTCTAATCCGTAGGTCGCTGGTTCGAATCCAGCCGGGCGTACCATATATAACAGCCACTTAGACACTTTGTCTGAGTGGCTGTTTTTGTTTGTGATGGCCTGTGTAACCCTTATGTAACCTTTTTGTCCTTCCCCTGTGATTTTATTGAATTTGAGATATTTTTTGCCTGATTTTTTAAAAAAATATCTTTTTCTCTTATCTATCTGTATTTACTCCATATAATCTGACTTTTCTGGAAATCTGTATATAGAACACATATAGGTATGACATACTATATATAGGTGAATAACATTCTTGTACACAATGCAGAGTGTACAAGAATGTTATCGTATGTTGCTGATATGAAATAATATATTGATTGTTTTAGCTTCGGTGTGTACCGTTCTGTGTATGAGCAGATACACTACATGTTGTATATGCGTTATTGGGTTGAATTTCTCAGAGGAGGTTTACTGTGCAAAAGTATTTGACAGTCATGGAGGCTAGTCGTCCGGAACACATTGGTCGTTCCCCTGCTTGGATTAGGAAGGCAATCGAACTCGGAAAAATACAGGCCGAAAAATATAACAATATTTACCTGTTAACTAAACATGAGGTTGAAAGGGTTAAAGAGAATCCCTTCACAATTAGCCGTCAAGAGATGTATGGGGTAGGAGGAACACATGGAACCAACTTCAAACGTTTCTGATCTTGGTTTGCCGGAATCCAGAGAAGAATTATTCCAACTTATCCTCGTTCTGGTGAAGAATGCCATTGTTGAATCCAAGGCAGAACAAGATATCCCTCTCACAGAAGCAGAGGCGGCAAAAATTATTGGTAACCAACCACAGACCCTAGCTTCATGGCGTGCAAATGGAAAAGGGCCTTCCTTCTACTATGCTGGCCGGTACGTCCGATACAGGAAGAAGGATTTGGATGCATTCATAGAAGAAAATATGGTTCGCACTGGGCCTGCAGAGACAAGCAAAAGGAGATCGTAATGCACCAAATCGTCTACCCCAAAAGAAATCTATGTGATTTTTTAATCGGAAAAATGGTGGTGTAAGATGCTCTACCTCGCTAGCCATTCCTCACCGCAGTCAAATATGACAATACGCTGGAAGCAATTTTCGATGAGTTACTATTTATCTGCTTTGATGTCAGTAGGCTGCTTCTTTAGTTCAGAAGGGGGGCAAGATGACTAGAAGAAAAAGTAAGGCTCGATCAGGAACATGGATTGAGAGGCAGGTTTATGCATCAAAGGCCTTCTGGAGCTTGTCCGGAACGGCCAAGGGAATGCTTATATTGTTTCTTTCAAAGAGAGATATGAGCAAGAACCATGAAGTCCTTAATCTCAGAAGTATTTATTTAACCTATAAAGAACTAGAAAATTTGTTTGGTACCGATGAGTTCGGTAAACCTCAAGGTTTATCACGAGCAAGTATCGCCAGGGGAATTAAAGATCTTATGGCAAAGGGATTTATTGAAATTGTAAGGCAAGGCGGAACATATCAGAGTGACAAGACGGTTTACGGATTGACAGACGATTGGAAAAGATGGAGTAAAGGTTTGACTATAAGGGAAAAACAGAAAGGAAAAGCAGCAAGTAGAAATACTGCTAATGAAAATCTGAACCCCACAACCGAACCCATACACACCCTCACAACCGTACCCTAAATGATAAGTTTAGGGTATCAGAGTGAAACCCATGTTGAAAACAAACTACACACAAAAACAATAATTTAACTATTCCAGCACTGCTGAAGGGTGGTTCGTTTTTGAGGGTCAAATAAAGAAAAAAGTCTAGCAGTCTGTCGGATTATCGAAATCGCAAAAGACTAAACGATTGATATAATAACGAATAACACGACATGTTGATTGTGTGTTATTTTTAACATATACAACAATATCAGCAGGTTATAATTTCCAAAGCTTCATACTCCGACAGACTCCTAGACATAAACAATACAGGATGTTATCGGCAAATTTAGCCAATAGACTACCAATCTCAGTGTGTACATTAGTAGTAGAGGCCATTTATGTACACACTGAGAATCCAAGACTGTACGATTTAGGCCTACTTCTATCTGCCGTGCTAGGCGAGTTTTTTTTCAGCTATTCGATAATCCTTAAAAAAAAGGAGCTAAACATCATGGAATCAATTCAATCAAGGTGTGGGACGTTGAGTTGGAATATACTGCACCATGACATAAGACAAACAGGCAAATCGAAAAGATCATACTTCACGGTTCAATGTTCAAAATGTGGTTACCAACATACAACTCAAAAAATCCACATCCAAAATCGAGTAGCCTGTCCTGGATGCTCAGAGAAACCTGCTGCATTGAAAACTGACGACTCTGGTAATTGTCTCACCATCTGCGAAATAGGAACAGTTGAGTTTATCAAAGACTATCAGGATAAACATAATGTTTCCGAAAGAGCAGCAGTTCGCCAGTTCATCGAAACCGTAAAACAGCATCTTCCAACAGACGACCCCATGGCTGGCAAATTAACAGAAGACTCTGTTAATGCAAAGTTTCGCAGGTTAACAGGGAAGACGAAAGAAACATCAACAGATTGTGTCGGTTCGACACAAAATAACACTAATAAAGAAAAACGGAAGTATGTGATCAGGGCAGATCTAGATTCTGTCCAAAAATTTCTTAATAAGTACTTACCAGATTACGAGCTAGTACATAAACAAATAGATGCCAGATAATATCATTGTTATCACAGCAGTTCATGATCCATTGGCTCATGAGTTGATGGCATCAGCCAAAACACTTAGGAGCAAAAATGAAAGACCAACTCCCAGCTCAATCAGGTAAACACAATAAACCACCAGGTGTGGAGGTTAAAGTTGTAAATGATGGTACGGCCATCTCTGTCGGACTCGTTGATGGGGCACCCTCTATGAGGGAAACGTTTGGAACCGAGAACAAAGCAACAGCCCTATTATTGTTCAATCAAATGATGGGTGCTATGAGTCGCAGTGAAGATATCGAAGTGACAACCCAGAGGATATCGGCAATACTTCCTGTCTTACGAGCAATTAACCCACAAGACGAGATTGAGGCCTTACTCGCCACTCAGATGGTAGGAGTTCATTGTATAACGATGGAAATGATGTCCCAAGTGATGAAATCTGGAGTCTCACCGGAACAACTGAACAATAGTGTAAATCAAGTGACCAAGTTGACCAGGACCTTTACCACCCAGCTTGAAGCACTCAATAAACACCGTGGTAAGCAGCAGAAAATGAGGGTTGAGCATGTCCATGTCAACAATGGAGGTCAAGCTGTTATAGGCAGTGTCGAGCAGGGGGGTGGGGGAATTGGGAAATAAAACCTCAGAACAACCCCAAGGGCCACGTTTAGGACGTTTGAAAAATGGTGGCATACCATGCGATCTGTCACTACTTCCACGTTGTACAGCAATGGCTAAGAATTCAGGTAACCAGTGTAAGCAGCCGGCAATGGCGAACGGTAAATGTCATTGGCATGGGGGAAAATCAACTGGTGCACCCCAGGGGAACAAAAATGCACTCAGGCACGGATTGTATTGCAAAGAAGTTTTGGCGAAGAGTCGTAGGCTTAGAACACTATTGGTAGAATGCAAAAAGCTGCTGAAGCAGGTCAGTTAATTTGAAGAAATTGTGGCCTGCTCTGACAATTTAACACAGAGGTTCTCTGGAATTATCTTTGAAACCAATAAGTCAAACTCGATAGGAGATATCTGAACTTTACAGAAACAGTAAGTATACAGGAATAAGGGGAGGTTTGGAGCCTCATGTATTAGGTAATTTTGCCGATGGCAATCAGCGATTCTTCCTACTGCAAGGGTTATGGTTTTCGCAAGGAACCTTGGTTTGACACAATCCGCAGCTGTTTACCTTGAATCCTAATTGCTCTTTTTCCACATGAACTGCAGTTACGTTACGGATATACTCCTTGCATTTAACTTTATCATGCCCTGTTTTTGAAATAGCTCCGGCAGGACATCGTTTCATGCATACAAGGCACTTGCCGGTCGAATGGAACAAGCACCATTCATTATGATTTTTATATGATCTTGGGGTAGGCGTAAACCTCTTACGTACAATTACTGAACCAACTCTAATAGCCTTCCCAACGGGAGTAATCAAGCCATCTGATACACCAAATGTACCCAGTCCACAGACATGAGCTGTATGGCGTTCAGACCAAGATGATGCAAATCCATATTTATTGGAATGGGCCCTTGACCATTGGGGGAGTAAAACAGGAGCACAAGCTTGATATCCATCTGCTGCGAAAAAGTCTACGACATAACGCCTCAAATTTTCATTTACCTTTTCACCGTAGTGCCGTGCTTTGCTCCATTCAAGACTTGGCAAATTTTCTGCCTTTCTGTGTGCTAATCGAGTATCTTCAGTTTGTGGTAAAACCCATGCAATAACACTCAAATCACTTGCCTGGACATTTTCTTCAGGAAATGCAGATAAAAATGATTCCTGTGGTGTCCAGTAGAAATCAGGGCCTATGTCTGCCTTTAAGAAAGAAAACAGTTCATCTTCTCCCAAAGCAAATCCAACTAAAGGTTTATTAAAAGCAGGTATTTTTGAGCCAGGTTCTAAGGAATTATTAGAGCTGTTTTTCATCCATGCTTCAATTTGGTTTGTGATTTGACACATAAAAAGTCTCCGTTCAACACAACGTTAATCTTGCCATTTCAAACATCATTGCTTCTTGATTTTTACCCAACTTAATTTTATTTCGGTAACCCCTGCGTGATAGTTCTGCTGGTTTTTATGGCAAAAGCGGTAGGTTTTATCTATAGGAGAGATCTTGACTATTGAAAATCAGAGATTCAGTAGTAGCAGCAGGTCAGTACCGCCATTCAAAATGGAGCAATTATCTCAATTGATTTCCTGGAACCATCTCTGACATGCCCAAGGTCGGAGATGGTTGAGTGGTACACCAATCCGCACACGATTTTCAGTTAGTGTCTTGCAGCGTGCCTGACAACTCCAATTCCATTAGCCTTGAAATCTTTAATAATATTGCCTTGCATTGTATGTCCCCTAAATGGAGTAACTTTTACGGTAGACTATCTGCTTGAAACGATGAAGATCCCACCCGAGGGTTTACAGGAATAGTGTAAACTTGCAGATTTACTTAAATGGTTAACATTGCCAATACTAGCCTTTGGCATCGTGATATCGTGCGTCTTTGCAGCCTCTCATGGAGAAGGTCAATTACGAAAATACTTTTTTGCTGTTAGGATTTAAGGTGAACAGAATTGGGTATATACGGCAAACGTGTAAAGGACCAGAAATGATAAAAATTTCAAATCTTCAGCTTGGCAATATTAAGGTTCTTCAAGATTAGACCTTTTGACATCATCCAGCACCTTCCGTACTGTTGTTGCCAGAACGGCTTTGACAATCGGTTTCGCAGCAAAGGCCTTAACTCCAATTTCTAATGCTTTTTCCTCTGACAGTTTTTTACTATAACCTGTTAAAAGAATAACAGGGATATCTGGTCTAATCTGCATGAGTTTGATTGCCAAATCATCACCTGTCATACCAGGCATTGTTACATCACTTATGACTAGGTCAAAGTCATTTGGACTTCTTTGAAATAGTTCTAACGCTTCTATACTGCTGCCCATCGATGTGACTGAGTACCCCAATTGATCAAGTATTCGACTGCCAATTTTTGCAATTTGGACTTCATCGTCTACAAATAGTATTCGTTCTTGTCCTTTGGGTAATTCTTCAGAAACGTCTGTTAGTTCAGTTTTACTGCTTTTACAGATTGGAAAATATATTGTAAAAGCTGTTCCCCTTCCTACTTTACTCGCAACAATGATTTTCCCGCCGAAAGACTCAACTATACCGTGTACCATAGCAAGGCCCATTCCTGTTCCTTCGCCAGGTTTTTTTGTTGTAAAATATGGTTCAAATATTTTTTCAATAACATGCGGCTCAATTCCAATGCCTGTATCGGAAACCTTAATTTCAAGATAGTTTCGGTCGTTCGCCATCCCTTTACCAGAAGCGCTGTCAAGAGTAGTATCCTTCAATGTTATCTCAAGAATACCACCTGTATCCTCCATGGCATGCGCACCATTGGTGCACAAGTTCATCATTATTTGGTGTAACTGGGTTGCACTCCCCATTATAAAAGATTGACTCTCTAAATGTTGTTTGATATCGATGGAGGTAGGAGTAGAAGATCGAATAAACTTGAGAACTTCACTGATAATGTAATCAACCTGAACCGGTTTCATTTCCTCATCGGACTGCCTTGCAAAGGTCAGTATCTGATGGACCAGATCTTTTGCGCGCAGACCTGCAGCGTATACCTCCTGGAGATCTTCTTTTATGGGTGCGTCCTTGTCAAGGGTATCAAGGGCCAACTCTGTAAAACCCAAAACAGATGAGAGAATATTGTTGAAATCGTGGGCTATACCACCGGCAAGTGTGCCAATCGATTCCATCTTCTGCCCCTGCCGTAATCGCCTCTCCAGTTTTTCTTTTTCCTGGAAAGCCTTTTGTTGATCTGTAATATCCTGAATCACGCCAGTAACTTTTAATGGTGCTCCAGAATCATCCTTCAGGACTTCAGCTATAGATCGGATTGTCCTTGTTTTTGGACCTGTTATTGGATGAATATCAAATTCAAGATTGTATGGAGTATTTTTTTCGATTAAGTCGACAAGAGCCTGGTGGACCCGTTCCCTGTCTGGTATACGATTTTCTACTTCATCAGTGGTAAATTTGTCACTTAACGGATCAAACCCGTAAATTCGTTTCGTCTGATCCGAACCCCAGAATTTTTCGGTCACAAGATCATATTCCCAATTACCTACGTTACCCATGCGCTGGGCACTTTTATATCGCTGTTCGTTCTCCTTGAGAATTTCCTCCGCTTTCTTTCGTTCGGTAATATCTCTGGTGCTGAAGATAATCTGGTCTGGAGCATTGTTTTCATCCCGCAATAACTCTCCAACTGTTTCAAACCAGAAATAGTTACCTTCTTTGTGTTTATATCTGAATTGTGCTGTTATTGGTCCTCCAGTCCGCAATACGCTCTCTAATTTCCCTCCAGTGTGTGAAAAATCATCTGGATGGACAAATTCTATGACATTTTTACCGATAAGCTCTGAAGTTGTATAGCCCAAGATTCTTTCATGGGATTTACCTACAAAAGTAAATCTTCCTTCAAGATCTGATAGTGAAACCAGATCAAACATGTTATCAGTGATCCGCTCCAATAAATGGTAATTTTTCTGTAGAGCCATATCAGTTTGTTTTTGCACGGTAATATCCTGCAGTGTACCTTTTAATCCTATGATTGTACTGCTCTCACCATGGATTGCTTCACCTCGTGCAACAGCATGACGGAATTTTGCGTCTTTATCAGAAAACTCCATTTCGATTTCATAACTGGTTCCCTTATTTTTTGCTGTTTCTAATACCTGGGTAAACTGCCTCCAGCTTTCAGGTGTATAGTATTTCTCATGGCTCGTTACATTTACAATCTCACGCTTATCTTTTACCCCAATAAGGTTGAGCATCTCGTCAGACATTTCCACTGCCCCAGTTTGCAGATCTAACCACCAGTTACCAATATTGGCAATTCTCTGGGCATCGCGCAGACTGGCTTCACTTTCCAGTAACTTTTGTTCGGCAACCCATTTCTGAGTATTATCGACAATTGAAATTATGACTTTTAAAAAAGTTTTTTCATATCCGGGTAGTATTTTATAGCTCACTTGAACATAACGAAATTCGCCATCGAGTGTTTTCACCACTCCATCATAGCTGTTTTGAACTTTACCATTCCACAAATCAACTATCTCTTTTCTAAACGCTTCAAATGATTCAGGTGTGAAGGTTGTTTCCAGACCTTGATATAATTGTTCTTTATTCTCAGCCTTGTGAAGATCTAAAGTGGCTTGGTTAACATCTTTGATCTTGATAACTTTGGAAAGTTTTCCTATTTCTTCCGGATACTCGTCAAGGTAGGAGGTAATATCAGATATTCCTGCCTCACGAAGAACGTCGAAACGTTTTTTCACTTCCGAAAAATCCTCGAGCCAGCTTGATACCGGGTTGTTTTCAAAAAATGCCCTGAATTCCTCCTCGCTCTCATGCAAAGCAGTTCCTAACTTTTTTTGCTCTTGTTCCTCTCTGGGTAGCCATCTTTTGAGCAGTAGTACAATAATCGCTATAGCGGCACCAACGTTTATTATTTTAGGGACGATCACAAGTTCTGGGCGTGTCAGAAAAGAACCTATCTGCAACGGTATCAGCCCAGAAAGGGACGTATACCAGAGGCCAAAATAGACACTTTCGAACAGGGTGCGGAAGGCGTCAATGGCGAGAATTATCACCAGGACGTAAAACAATTGCTTCGTTTCGCTGTCCCACATCTTCTTTACATAAAACCAAAGAATGAAGGACCATAAAACAATCAGTATCCAATAAGTAATTGGAGTTATCAATCGAAACATTTCAGCCATATGATTTCTCTCGTAAATCCGGAATTTTTGAGATGGCAACACCTACAATATCACTATCGCACAATGATTCCAGGTAAGTCAATGCGAGGTCAGGAGAAATCATGTTTTGTTAATTAATGCGCATTGATCCTGGTAATATTAACCACTAGATCATCTCCCTAATTAGACCTTATTCCTGAGAGGGTGAGATCGGCTAAACAGACAAAATTGATCTGAAATGGAGTAACTGCAAAGAAGAGTTTACCAAAGATAAGGTGATTCCTGAAACTTGTCATTGAAGTTAACATTGCCAAATCCCCTATTCTCCACACGATATAGACAAGGAGAAGAGTTGAAATCAAGGTCAGACCGATTCCGAACATAGGGTCACCTGACTACGCGGTAAATACGAGCACACACATTTTTTAACCAGTTAATGCCTGATTCTTTGATTTCTCTGAACTTTTCTTCGCTCAATCCATCACTCTGCAAAAGATTGAGATTGTCCTTTATAGTGATCTTTTTAGGTTCCGGATTCCAAGAAACAGAATATGAAGGCTTTTTATTTCTGAATTTTTCACAGATTTTGAGAGATCCAGCGTGTCCCCATGCAACAGTTTTACTCCACAAGGGAAGCAACTTGAGCTCGGCAAAAAAGAGTCGCCTCTGTTTTGTATCAGACTCATTTTCTTGAGGACCTAAAAAAATAATATCGGATTCGATAAAACATGTTCCACCTATCGTTTTATTCGAGCCTCCTACAGTTAGCCAAGAAATGATGTTGCTATTATGGACAGTGATTTTGTACCGATTAAGTTGGAATGAGCTTGACTCGGCCACTTTGACAAGTTCATGACTGCTTTCGCCACCCGCTATTTGTTGTATTACTTCGGTAGAAAGACTTTGGGCAATACCTACTTGACGAAGAGTGGAAGCAAAACAGTAATAATGTGTCTTGGTCCATCTGGGTAATTTCATAGAATATTCATTAAATTCCCATTTCAGGTAACCTGGTCCTTTATGGTCCCAGGGAAGAATTACAAGTATATTGCCAAGGCGATAGCATTTCCCACTACGCTGGCCGCCAAATGGCATATGCTTTACCCAAGTCAGTAATACGCCACCGTGCTCGATGATTACAAATTCGTCCAGTTTGTAGCTGCTTTCATTTTTTAACATAGCTCCCTTTTGGAACGGTTGGCTGCCAGTTTAAAAATCTCAAAGCCCGTAATAGTCAATAAACCTGATGCATTGCAGATGCTGATCTCCAGCAAATCAACCTTTTGAAAAGAAATTTTTCCTGATAGAACTCTATCCCCATTATCACGAAGACAAAACCTAACAGCATCATCCCTTCCTGCACGCCGCCAAGGATCAGATACAGTGTTCCTCAGGCCACCAGCAACAGGAACATAGGTTCCAAACTACTCCCAAGGCGATTGCAAAAAGAGTCCTGGGGTTGGAAGAAGGCAGTTCATTGAACCCTTCCCTGGCTATTTTTGCTTGGACCTGAGTCTCGTTGAGGCCCAAAGACATATCTGGTTTAGTGATTCATAATCATGGGGGGGGATTTATTTGATGAATTTCCTAGTTGAACAGCTATTCGGTTTTTATGTCTTTTTTCCCTGTAATGATTCCTTTCACAAGGTTTTCGTTATGCACTTTACTTGAAACAGCAACTCCAACTATGTGAAAACAGATCAAAATCAGCAGGAATTGAGCTAACACCTCGTGGATGTCACCCCAGACGCTGTCACTCTCATCATCACTTTTTCCACCCTTATGTCTTTCACGTCCTTTGTGTTTACCTTCATGCCGCTCGTCTTTATCGTCATCGGCGTAGACGTTTCCAACAATCGAAATTGTGTTGCCGGAACCTATTGAATTCAGTCCTCTCTTGGTCGTGTGCGCCGCATAACCAGTCAGACAGACTATTATGCTGCTTGAAAGTAACAAAAGAATCATCCAGGCGGCTGCAGGATTATGACCGATATAGTGTGTTGGTTTCCCGGTCACAAGTTCTTTCAGGTAGTTTAGCCCCTTTGCAGGAGAACATATAAAATCACTAAAAAGAGCATGTTTTGTTCCCCCAAAACCCCAGCATATTCTGGCTGTCACAATTAACAGGACTGCATAACCAACATAACGATGAACAGGTCCTTTATCATCTCCAGTAAGATATGCCACAAAGAAGAGCAGCAATAATGACCAGTGAAAAACTCGTATAAACGAGTCCCATACGACTATTTGTTTATTTTTGTTCATTGCTTTCTCCATAAATAATATTGTGTCGTTCTATTCACCCTATCCGTTAGTGTCGATAACAGCCGGATAGCTGTTGCTTCAGGATGAGATTCTTCACTTTTAGTCAACTCAAGCTCTTTATAGGAAACCGTATCGAGCAAACCGTCGGTGGATAGCAGAAATTGTTCGCAAGGCAAAACATCAAAACTTTTCCGTTAGACGCTCTAAGAGGCTTATCACGACGTCGACAGAGGAAGGGTAATCGAAAAACGGCTCCCCTCACCCACTGTACTGTCCACCATGATCGTTCCATGGTGGCCTTCAACTATTAATTTGACAATATTGAGGCCAAGACCTGTTCCGTCACTATTTCTTACGGCGTCAGACCTGTAAAAGCGGTCGAATATTCGGTTCCTGTCTTCGTCGGCGATGCCAATCCCAGTATCCGAAACCATAATATGTACTGCCCCGTTTTTTTGGACACAGGAGACATCCACCACACCGTTCTCTTGGTTATACCTTACCGCGTTCTCGATCAGATTGAGCAAGGCTTCCGTCAGCCTATCGCCGTCACCCTGCAGAAAAAGATCATTCAAAGAAGATGCCCTGACACTGACGGCCCTCTGCTCAGCAAGAGGTTGAACCAGCCTAAGTGCATTGTGTATACAGGTTTTCAAGGAGACAGTTCCTGTAGTGGACGTTGCCAGTGCCCCAGCATCGAGCCGTGCAAGCGAAAGCAAGTCGTTTATGAGTCTGCCCATATTGGCTGAGACGTCTTGGATCGTCACGAGAGCTTCACGGTACTCTTCTTTACTGCGATCATTCAGAAGAAGCACATCGCAATGGGCCTTGATAACCGACACAGGTGTCTTGAGTTCATGGGAAGCATCGGACACCAGTCTCCTCTCCGACTCAAACGCCCTCTGCAGTCTGGCCAACATATCGTTGAACGACTCAGCAAGCCCATCAAGCTCCTGAACTTCTGCCTTAACCCCAAGTCTGTCGCCCAGACTCCTGTGTGTGATCTTACTGATTGAGGCCGCAAAGACATCCAGAGGCAACAGGGAGCGTGTTATAATCCATTTATTCACAAGGCAAACTATCAGTATGCTTGCAGAGATAATTATCATCAAAAAGTTCCGGAAGGTATGTATCATACCAACATGTTCCCGGATACTTTCTGCGACAAAGATATCAAAGAATCGACCGTAGGTCCTGAAACTATGGTGAAGAGTTCTGATCGGTTCTTTGTCCGGCCCTGTGGCCATATAGATCTTTACATTCTTCTCTGCATCCGAGGAAACAATACTCCCGGATGCCAGGTCAAACCCATCCTCCACCATGGAAGGAGAGGCTGCCAGGAGAAGGCCGTCCATAAGTACTTTATAGTAATGGCCGGATCTCGGTATGGAGTATTCACCGAGCATGATTTCCGAAAGCTCAATTTCAATGTTGTTGTTCTCTTCGTGTAAAAGCCCTGTGATGAGTTGTTCTTTTGAATGGAGGGCCTTGTCGACGGATTCCAGTATTATCTCTTCAACTTCATGATACAAAAATGCCCCCATGGCAAGGAGCATGGCAGCGATGAAGGAGAAAGACCATCCAAAGAGCCTACCCTTAATCGATCTCAACCAGATCATTGCTCACCCTTTAAGACATAACCAGCACCCCTTACCGTCACAATCAATTGCCTGTCATAACCCTTATCTATCTTATTTCTGAGGTAATTAATGTAAACATCTATAATATTACTATCCAAATCGAACTCTGTGTCATACAGATGCTCGGTCAGTTCGGTTCTGCCGATCACCCGGCCACTATTCAATGCGAGATATTCGAGGAGATTGTATTCCTTAGCAGAAAGATTAATCTCTTTTCCCGACCTGGTGACAGTCTTGGCACTCATATCTAGGGACAGATCATCTATAACGAGGACGGGAGACGCCTTGCCCATGCTTCTTCGTATAACGGTGTTCAAGCGTGCCAGTAGCTCTGAAAAATCAAATGGTTTTACAAGGTAATCATCAGCCCCGAGGTTTAAGCCTCGTACTTTGTCCTCAAGCTCTCCCTTTGCCGTCAGCAATAGGACCGGAACCCCTATCTTTTCTGCCCTGAGGTTCTTGAGAACAGTAAGTCCATCGACTTTTGGAAGCAGTATATCGAGAAGTACAGCATCGTACGGGTAGGTTCTGGCCATAAAGAGTCCATCTTCACCGTCTAGGGCCACGTCGACGACAAAACCACTCTCCTCAAGCCCTTTCTTTAGAATCGCGGCAAGTCTTTTCTCATCTTCAATGACCAGAATTCTCATAACGTCTCACCTCTTACCGTATCGCTTGTTGTGTCTCTATCCTGCCGGCCTGAAAGGTCTCTCCCGCTCTGATACCAACCACTTCCACAAGAGATCCAAGTGTAGCTTTGCCATTTTTTTCTTGTAGTACAGTGTCTTTTAAGACAAGAACCTCCTTATCTCCTATAACCCAGGTGCCCAGGCTCCCTTTGGGTATTTTTTCTACCGTACCTGTGATTGTTTGCTCGGTTGCACCGTAGGAAGCATCGGCTTTTGCTCTTTTGACTTCTATTTTATCGGCAGTAAAGGTGTTTTCCGATTTTATGCCTTTGATTTCGACATAGGCACCGGGCTCAATCAGCCCATGTTTTTGCTTCAGTCGGGTTCGCTCCGTTACAACAAATTTTCGTCCATTAACGATCCATATCCCGGAGAACCCAGTCTCTGGAAGTTTCTCCACCGTACCGTAGATCTTGCTCCGATACCCCGCAGACTCACGCTCACAATCGCCTATGCGCCTGCCATTCTCGCAATCATCTTCGCTGCTGAGTACCGGCCAAGCCATACAACCAAGGATCAGCCCCATTAGCAAAGTAACCATTAAGGTTTTCATAATCGCCTCCAAGAGATTTAACAATAAGAGCCGCTCTTTCGAAAAACATTCTTTTTATTTCCTGCACCTTCCCTTCCAAACGACCTCTTTTGGCTCAAAATGACGATAACAGAAGAAAGGATTGCAACAACCCACTCCCCCTCTATCCCTCGGTAAGGCATTAATCATCATCATGATGGTACTTCTCACTCCCGCTCTCTACACCTCTCGTCTCGTTCCCAAGAACTTTTTGCTTGGCACAAATAATAGCCTGCCAGTGAGTATGAGTCTGACAACGATGGTGGAAAATAAATCAAAGCCAGTTCAAGCCAATGTAAAAAACAGAAAGAATAGCAACAAAACACATATGCAAAAGCAATGTTCAGATCCGCAAACTTTGAACCATCGTTGACTTCAATATAACAAGAACAGGATTAAAGGAAGGTTAAAGCCATATACTTTTTCGTGGCACGTGGATGTACTTGAGCGTGGGGCGGTAAAAGGAAGGCGTGGTTTGAGGAGGTATGGGATGGCTAAAAGGTTAAGCAGGGGTTCCACAAATCACAGATCAAAAGACCACCGAAGTCGTCGACAAACTCGGCAAAATGAATCACAAAAAGATATTTGATTACCAAAGATCACATAATTTCGGCAGTTGATCTTCGTGCTTAGCATTGCCAAGGCAAAGGTAAGCAGTTCAGCCTTACCCTCAGACTTTAGGTGTTTCCTGTATCTACAAACCTGAGACTTTCCTTGAAAATGGCACAGATGAAGAATTTCAGGCACTGGAGATATTGTTAGGTTTTGTTGCACGACAACGCTATTGAAGAATTCATCGCACAGTTGAAAAGCTGCTCCATTGTGAAGAACCCGGCGACAGACAATACTTTCAAGTCTGCCTTCCGGATAACGTAACAATCAATCTTTTTTCGTGGTAGATAATTTTCAGATTATGTCTGCAGGGCACTTCAGTGAAAGTGTTAGGCCGATCGTAAGATCCCAAACAATATACGTAACAAATTCTCACGGCCTAAAGTCAAGATATTTCCACTAGATCTGAACCATAGCCACCCACCAATCACAAAATATACACCAAGTAGCAGATGATGTGACCGTGACAAGAATGTCACTGCTACGGCGTGGCAGTAATATCCTATGTGATTACTAGCATCTATACTGGTTACCACCTACTGTTTGTTATTACAATTGATTATTTAAGCAAGTTTTACAAGTGTGCTTTTCGCTGCTATTGTGAAGTGTTGCAGAAGATCGACGGCGGTAGGCAGATTAGCATTATGGTTGGCAGGTCATTGCGGATGAATTGAATGATGGTGCCACTAAAAAATCATACTCACTGTTGCAGGAGCGAAGGCCGGCAACAGATAATGCAATCCATCAGGTTTTCAAAAGAGCTCAAAGATGAGTTCAAAGCAGTTTTTCCTGATAAAGCTGGTTATTTTTCCATAAAACTTGGCTCCTCAGTAAACGAATGCATCTTTGATGTGTATATGGACGAGGACATTGAAGCTACAGAAGTTTTCGCAAAGAAGTACATTCAGCAGGAGCAACATAAAAATCAAGACGACACAGAAATAGATAGGCAGCGTAGGGACCGCCTAAAGCGATACAACAGGGCCCAGCATGCTACGAAAAGGATTATGGGGGCTCGATCCGTAAACCAGAGTGACCCAATTTTAAAAGAGGATATCAAACAGCTATACCGTTACAAGTGTCAGATATGCTCCGAGCAGATAAAAAAGGTAGGTTGGACTGAAGAATTAAATGGACAACAGGAGTTTGAATTTCTGACTGCCGACGCTCATCACATTGACCCATTGGAGCAAAATGGCTTGGATGCCCCTAGTAACATTATTTGTGTTTGCCCTAATTGCCACAGGAGATTACACACTGGTGAGTTAATCATAGGATTCGGCTTAGAGGGGCCAGTTTGCAATAATCAAATTACTGGTGAACAACTGACACTGACCATTGATTCAGGCCACTCTTTTGGAATGCGAATCGAAGAGTAAACCCAAAACATTCAGTTTCAGTTACAATCAATTATACATGAAAAATTTGTACACAACATGGTTGAAGTACTTGGCAGCCCCCCCTGGAACACTTTATGATGCATCCATTGTCAGTTGCAGTTTCACGGACTTTGTCGGAGCAATATCAATGGACGCATACAATTGTATACATAAGGATTGGTGCAACTTCTAAAGAGTATAGTCCTGGTTGCATTTCCCTCTCGTGTTGCACCCTGCAACCTTGCCTGCAACTTGTGCCACCTTCTATGATTTGTGATCTGGTAGAAAGAGATAGAAGGTGGCGGAGGCCGGAGACTTTCAAAAACATTGCAAGCTATTGATATATTATCATTTTTACGAGATTCACCAAATACCCTCCGGCACTACACTTTGTGTAATCAATTTGTATAATTTGTACCAAACCACCAGATTTGCATCTTTGCAAATCATAACATAGTGCTATTTTTCTCTCCATTCATTTATTAGTTCGATTCCAAATCGGGAACCGAATCAGCATTGCTACTTTACGGCCCAACATAAAATTCCCACATCAGACTCTTGCATCGACCTTCTCCATCAGTAGACCTAACCATTTCCACGCAGTCCTTCCAATCCTGCTTCTGCACACTAAATCTTTTTTGTTGACTTTACACACACTGTTGCATATTGTAAGCAAATGACAACACCACATCGCCTCTCTGTGCATTGAGACGCATACATACATTTCTAATAGGAGAGCAGGAACCATGGTTGAACGGATTAACATAAGTATACCTGACGGATGGCAAGAAAAAATTCAAACCCTTAAGGAAAGACAGGGATTTAACAAAGATTTTAGCATTTCAAAAGTATGTCAAGATGCCATAGAGAACGAACTGGAGAATGCTGAGAGGCGTGCATTGATCTGGGAAGATGGAGTTTCATATGGGAGGGAGTACTATGTTAATTTATCCCCTGATGAACAAGTAAAAATTAGAATAATGGTCAATAATCTCCCTAGGCAATTCCCTGACGATATACTCAAACTACTCGTTAAATCAAATGTTATAACTTCCGACAATTTATCAAAACATGCAGACATGTTGAAGTACTGGGGGACAGTACACGAAAGATTTAATTTCATAAAAGGATTTGGTTCAAGTGATGACTGGGACGAATGGATTGGTACTCCACCTACTCACGAAGGTGTAGAAATTGAAGACACAGGTATTCCCGATCCTAGGTTTGGAGAAAACTTTTTAACCACTGCCGACATTCGGTATCAAAAGGTAATAGAAATCTGGAGAAAAGGTTTACTTACGGGCATAAAAGAAAAGACAGAAGGTGAACAAAAATGAAGATGACAAAACATGCAGCAGAAAGGTCACAGCAAAGAGCATTGCCACCTGAAGTGCTTGAGTTAGTCCTGAGGCATGGACGTGTATCTTATGCATCGGGAGGAACGGAAAAACTGTTTTTTGGAAAAAAAGAATGTGCAAGAATGATCTCGGAGTTGAAAAAAGGTATCAAAACGTTAGAACGTGCCAGAGGTGGTACCATTATTCTAAGCAATGAAAATATAATCACTGTCTACAAGCAGCATTAAATCCCCGCTACTATAGCTTGATCTTTATTGACCAATAATTGGAGATATCATGGAAGAAAACTTCTATAACTGGATGATTCATTCTGAAAACAAGAAGCCTAACACTGCATACGCATACAAAAATTCCATTAAAAAAATATCCTCCTACCATTCACAAAAGACTGGTAAATATACTGATATTTACAACATTGATAGTCTCTCTATCTTATCTGATATTGCAAGTGATTACTCACAAACTGGCAGATTCGCAACTTACGGATATGAGGGGAACGCAACGATTCGTAATGCCATAGCCACATATGTTAGATTTTATGAACATTATTCAAAAAATGGAATTACAACTCCTATACCTCAACAAAATGTCACCAACTCTATCATAAGGCGGAACAACACAAGCGGTAACCACTCCAACTCTTACACTAATTCAACAAAGAATAGCAGATACAAGGGAAATGCAATCGGTAATTCTCAAAACTTATTCATTAGAAATATTCTTAGTAGCTTAGGTACTGAATCATTCACAGAGTCAGACTGGACAGATACTAAGAATTACTTTGGCAACAAATGTGCGTACTGCGGTGAAGAAAAGAACCTTATAATGGAACATGCAATCCCAATTAACAAACAAAATCTAGGCGAACACCGATTGGGGAATCTAGTGCCGAGTTGTAAAGAATGTAATAACAAAAAACACCATAAACATTTTAAAGAATTCTTAGCAGCTCAACCAGAACGACTAGGTAAGATACAGAACTATATGGCAGAAAAAAAATACACTCCTCTGGTTGATGATGAAAACTCAAGTGCAATAACAGAAATCTTAAACATGGCCCATGAAGAGATAGGAAAGTTGGCAGAACGGTACATAAAGATAATTAATATACAAATGTGATGGATCAACGAGGTGACTCTATGATAAGAATATGTCCATTACCAACCCCATGGGAAAAGGCATATCAACGTTTGGTGCAATTTTCTAGTGATAATTATCTTGCCCCACCACAACGACCATTAGTCCTTTCAGGTTGGCACTTCAGCGATGACATTGACAAACAGGAGAGGTGGCAGCACCACCTTCAGTGGGCAAATGACCATGGTTGTGAAGAATTATTATCCGGTTTGCCTGAATCCGACTTTTACACTACACAAGCACTTTACGTTAATCCGCATCTCCCAAGATTATTTGCTAAGGATAACTGTAAAACGAAGCACCGTCCCACTGATCAGGAACTCGACAATTATTTAAAAATACTGAGAGATAACTGGAGAGATATCATTGGGAATGAATTGAGTAGAACAATCATAAGACCAACATACTTTTCAGGAGAAAAGGCACGGTGTTTAAGTGTGTTAGCAGATAGCGACATTGATCCACCTTGGGGTGCTTGGGGATATTTTGACAGTGTAGGAGAGGTAAGACGCTATCAGTTTACAATATTTCGATCAGCAATATGCAACGCAATAGCACCCCACATGGTTGACCACATTAAATTTTTTAACTCTGATGGGATACGCATAGACAGTTGGAGGTATAAGTGGCATCTAAAATTTGAGAAGAATAGAAAATAGATTTTTTCGGAAATCTACAGGTCAATCCCTGATGATATCAATCAATAACTTGTTTATGAAAATAATACGAAAAGGTACATGTGTATCGTACACATAGTCAGTGTGTGAAACAATGAGACTAAAGAGGCAACAGTGATACCAGATCGTTTCAAAAAAGAAGCAAAACTTATGTTTCTGATACCACTGGCACTGATTATATTCGGTATTCTTGTATCTCTATTTGTGCCAAAGATTACCAGACAGCTAGAGATTGACAGTTGCTTGGACGGTGGAGGAAAATATGACTATGACAACAATAGGTGTATAGAGATATGATCAACATCGAATGGTTAGGTCAATAGTCACGTAATATATAGAAATTCAGACTCAATCTGATAATTTTTGATTACTGTTTTCACTTTAATGTAACAGCCAGAATGGAGACAATGATCCCGAAATGTTCTGGGGAAATCAACACCGTTTTACACATGAATTTCTTCTTGCGGTAACGTTAAAATCTAGATAGCATGCAAAAGATTTTTGCCCTCAGTCTGTTTGTGAATTGAGGATACCACCGTCATCTATGTAAGGAATTTTCAATGGATATTGGGGAAGCGCAAAAGATTTTAGATATCAATGATTCCATGAGTATCGATTCTATTCGTTTGGCATACCGAGACTTGGTACAGGTATGGCATCCAGACAGGCATGCTCACAACCAAAGACTAGCTGATAAAGGAAGTGAAAAACTAAAAGAAATCAACAAAGCCTATAGTGTTGTTCAAGAACATTTTAAAGCAATAAACGATAAAAATAGTCAACAAAACCAGCCAAATCAACAAAGGTCTCACAGTGAATATAGTGACACTCAGTCAAAGAAAAATGAATCATTTACACTTGTGAAATGTGTGAACTGCAATACAACTAACCGCATACCTGCCCATAAATTGTATAACCCAAACACAAAGTGTGGGAAATGCAAACAGCATATATATGTTAAAGTTGAGAAACCATCTGATGACATAATACTGTGCAGGGTTAGTTCATGTGATGGTGTAATCTCACCTGAGGGTCATTGTCATAAGTGCGGGAGAACTTTGTTTGAAGGAGAAAAGACTGAAAAAGAAGTAAATCAATCAAAAAACCATGACACTACAAAAAAAGAGGAATCAGATGATATTCAGGAAGGATTTATGTCTTTAGGCATGGCTTTGTTCTTATTGGCAATAGGCTGGTATATATCTCAAAACCGTTCTATGCTCGAAAATATGCTCGAAAATATATTCAATCGCTTTTTCTAATTAAGGCTAAATCAATTATTGATCTAAGCCCCCTGAAAATATTGATATTGCTTATAAACTCACGAGCAATGAATTATATGTAAATCTAAAATTAAGCAAAACAGCAACTCAGGACTCTTCCTGTATCCCCTCAGTCAAAGATAATTCCAGAAAATCCTCGGAGCAGCTATGCACTATTGCTGTCAGGTAGGCTCTAGAAATGGAAGGGAAATTCGTCAGATTGAGTGTGGGCTTCTACACGTAATACACCTTCCACTGCCTCAAAGGACTTTCTCTGTCAACCTTGCTTGGGTTTTCATGCAGGTAACTAGCGGAGAACACTTTTTTGCTGAACCCGATTATGATGGGGCGAGATTCTCCTCTTGCTACGAATGACTTACTGTTGGGAGGATTGAATAGATCATGAAAAGACTTATTGATCCTGACACCATCAGTGTACTGAGACTTTGCCACCTTTTTGTATAGTAGCGCATTGCTGCTCGTTTTTTGAATCGTAAGCAGTCCTGTGTGATGAGCAACCTGAAATGTTCCAAAGCAGCCTTGATTAAAAAGTGCGAGTGCAGCGCCTCTTATTCTTGCTGAGAATCTTGTTGGATCAGCTCCGTTCCAATCAGAATGAAAGTGTTTATTATCGGAAGATGATATCGTGATTTGAACGCTTCTATTGTAACCCTTTCTTGGAAGGTGTATTGAGAGAGGCTCTCCGTTCAGAACCTTTACCTTCTCTCTATGGACAGCGTCCTCACATAGTACAAGAAACTTTGATCTAATCGGATAACTGAGTTTCATTTATCCTCCACATAAGATTCTTCCACGCCCCTAAGGTCGCTGAACCATCAGCATCAACCAATTCTCCTATTAAAAGGGGAAGGTAAATGTGCTGCATCCTTTTGGGCAAGTCCACTTACTCCTCGGTAAATTTTCATAGGAGATATCTAAACCGATAGCCGGTCTGCTCGCTTGCATTAGGTTTGGTTTACTAAAGAACTACCTTTTTTCATTTGATGTCCCGTAGCGATGTAATTGAACTTACTATTTGAAGCAAATAGTCTTTTATGGCTACAGTATTGACGATGGAGCTGGTATCGCACGAACTGTAAGCAAAAAAGCCTCTCACGGAATATTCAACATTCTGTTCACAGTAGATGTTTTTAAACGAGTTATTGAAGAAGACAAACCACCGCTCTTTCTTGTGCGAGAAGCATACGACTATGCTGTGAATGAAAAATATGAGTTTGACACTGACCTGCAACAGAGGTACTCGAAAAATCATTGCCTTGAAACCGCTCGAGAGGAATACGAAAAGTACTGTACTCTGGCCAGTACTTCTTAATCCTAAATAAGAGTAAAGGTCGAATCACAAATTTTCAGTGCTTGTCTCTGACTTTCAAGAAGCGGTCAAGTCCGCTTTTGACTCATCTATAATGTAAAATTTCTGTTGATTTCGATTTTGCAATAGTCCACATATCTATATATCGAAAAAGGAATAGGGGACGCAGCACGATAAATTCCTAGCTAGATGTGCTAGTAGCAAACGCCGTTAACCTTACATGTTTTTACCACCTTCCCTTCAAGCATTGAAATACTGGATGGGGCAAGGGCTTAACTCCTCCGCTCTTTTTAGAAAAAGTGAATATTTAGTATGAATAAATCTGAAATTATTATCGAAGGCGATTTTGAAGACGGAGCGTTGATAGCTATCTATAAAGGGTTGCGGGCAGGTCACTTGCACTTTTTTGATAATGGTGAAGGAGTAGCTTGCTTAGGCGATATAAAAGTCTTTGGTGCAAATGATGTCAAGCCTGGTTTGCTTGAGCGTATTATCCACATAGCAGGTATGCGTCGTTATAATGGGTTCCGGAATCGTGGAATAGGAACAGCCTTATTGAGTAGATTTTTTGAGTTAGCCAGAAAAAATAATGTGAAGAGAATTTATGGTTTGGTTGTAGTAAGTGATTTGGACGACACCCCATCTCTTTTGCAGTGGTATGTGGGGCACTGTTTTATAATACTACCCCCTGATCAAGAATGTATAGCCAATGCGAAACACAAGATAGAATTGACTTTTATGGATAGGTAGCAACTCCCTTGCCTGTTGTCCAATCTAGTAATCTAGGAAAAGTGCGCAGATTTAATTATAAGAGTCAACATCCCTCCTATAGATCTTAACCCTCCGGCTAAAAAATATATTCTTGAGTATCAATCAAGCATAATGGCCAAGCATCGCACCTACCAAAAGGATTCGGTGATCAGAGTAGGGAAAATTTACACTTGGACAATCCGACTTCCATCTGCCCCATTTCGATAAAATAATTGTATTTGCAACTATCTGATGGTAGCTGTAACCTCTCTGAGAGGCGCATATGGCTCAATCTAGAACTTGCCAAAAAACCACCGGAATACCATAGTTGCTGAACAGGGACATGCAGACGCTCAATACAACCTTGGACTAATTTACAAGAAGGGACAAGGAGTACCTCAAAACAATAAACTTGCTTATGTGTGGATTAGTCTTGCTGCCACATACGGTGGAAATAAAAATGCAATCAAAAATAGAGATATACTCGCTAAAAGTTTGCCACCACAAGTTTTGTCAGACTCTCAAGAAACAGTTAACAAGAAGTATGTAGAAATTGAGACAAGGAGAAACAAATAGAGTGAAATAGACTTATCAACCACCAATCAATACACGATACTCCTGCTGATTGGAATATTGTCGTGGTAATGGATTGGAGTGGTGGATTTTGGGATAGGATGGTTGAGCAACACCCACGAATTGTTGTATTCTGAGATATTTAGGGATGTTAATGGATTTTTAATTAGGCAGTTATTTTAGGAAAACATATGACAAAATCAGAACTTATAGAAGCGTTATCCTCAGAACTCAATATTACTTTTACCAATGCAACAGGTATAGTAAATACCATCCTCGACTCAATGACTGATGAACTGGTCAACGGTGGTAATGTAGAGATTAGGGGATTTGGTAGTTTTACAGTTAGGGAATACGCCCCTTATACTGGAAGAAATCCTAATACTGGTAAAAAGGTCTATGTAAAAGCTAAAAAACTTCCAGTCTTTAAGGTCGGAAAAGCGTTACGAGAAGCTGTTGATTTTGGTGCGATAAAGAACTGATGACTATAATAAACTTCCCCCCCGAACAGTCCAACTCACCATTCTATGATGACATTATCACTGAAGGATACCACATATTCAGCCTAAAGAATGCCAAGATACCTAATTACTATCCTGATGATTTCGGAGATGATCAAGGTACTAGCATCAAAGATTTAAAAGTAGGCGATACGATAACGGTAAGAGTGTTTTTCAGAGTAGGCGATGGTGAAGATATCAGTGCTGATGGAGGTTACATGGATCTTGAAGTAGAGGAAATTTTTCATGATAAAGTTACTGCTGTAATATTGACCGAGTTACCAGTAGAATTCCCATTAAATGCTAGGGATTCTATAGAGGTATTTGAAGAAGAGATATTGTACAGAAATAAAGTTACGGATCATTAACCATGGAACTAAAATCAAATCAGTCTGCACTCATTTTAGAAGCAGATGAAGATGTTGAGATTACAGTGGAAGTAGCATCACCTGATCAAAATGGATTAAGCGGATCAATATGTATAGCCATAGCCAAGAAATTGATGCAGGATGCTGATTTTCAGGCTGAATTAATGCGTATGGTGGATATAAGCCCTCTCATCACTAACAATAGGTGAAGCACTTGAATAAGGTTAATCTTGCTGAAAAATTCTCTTTATTTGATGGATATTGGGAACCAAAGATAGCTGGAGAACTTAATAATCAGCACATTAAACTAGCTAAACTAAAAGGAGAGTTCGTCTGGCATCATCACGAAAATGAAGACGAGTTTTTCATGGTAATTAAGGGTCATCTTACCATCCAACTCAAGGATAAAAACATTGAGTTGGATGAAGGGGAGTTCTGTATAATACCCAAAGGAATAGAGCATATGCCAGTAGCTGAAGAAGAAGTTCATGTAATGATGTTCGAGCCTATAAGTACCGTTAATACTGGTAGTTCTGAATCTGATAAAACTGTTAGTGATCTTGAGAGAATATAGCTTTAATGGTTTGGGTGATGTTGTCACTGTACTACCGGATGACTTCGCATTGAGTAGCGGAGAATCCATAGAGGTATTTGAGGAGGAGATTCTGTATAAGACTGAACAAAATGACTGAATCTGCACTCCTTGACGGTAAACGGATCTTCAAAGCAACCAACGTCAGAAAGATCCATCCAGTAGCCTTAGATAACTAAACTCAGGTCTTCATCATCAAGCTCACGTAGTGTCTCGGTGATGTTACTCAACTCCAGAACATCGTAAACGTCCCTAGCCACAAGGTCAGCAGAAGATGACGGTTGACCCCTACGTGATAGGTCTGCTGGTTTTTATGGCAAAAGCGGTAGGATTTATCTATAGGAGATACCTTGACTATAGATAACTGCAAGTAACGTGCAATTCACCGGCGGGCCTCAGCGAGTCCAGTGTAAGTTTTGGTTAGGGTTAGCTAATTTTTTTATATTTTCATGCAATAAGGCATAGGTTGAGACCGTTGGTTCAAGCCGTTTTAATCTACCTAAACCAATTGTTTTTTGGTTACCTACTTTTTGGTTTAAAGTTTCTGTCGATAAAACTAGAAATTCCCACTGGCTAAGATCTAAAGGGTCTAGTGTCTCTTGTGCTTTATGTTTTAATATACAAAAGACGTAAATGTCAGATTGCCTTTTCAATTCTTTGGAGTGTGAATTCTCACTAGCATCCCAGCCATAGGTTGGGCGAATACCGAACTTTATATCTGAATATCTCTCTTGGGACCAACTCTGCAGATATGAGGCGGACTTTACTTCAACCTTAATTCCTTCCTTGGTTTCAATATCAAAGGCATCCCATTCAACTCTATTACCGTCATTTAGCTGAACAGCTGAAGCAACAATGTATTCAGCTAAAATACCTCTCATAGCATTATTGATTAGGTCAGATGATGACCATTTCCAAAATGACAGAAGGTTAAGGCCGATGTCTTCACCATTTACATGGAAAGGTTCATCACCTGTTTTCTGTTTTAAATGAATCTCTGGATATTTCATTATTTTGTAGAGCTAATTGCGGTGTTGACCTGCGCTGTGTTTAGCGCTCATAACTTACTAAATTATGTAAATATATTAATATTGTTTTTGCAAATTGTTCGTGACATCTTTCCACGTCCATAGGAGCTATCATTTATTGATAAACGCTAAACTAACAGGTTGCGCAGCTATCGGTACAATCTGTATTGAGCGTCTGTTAGGAACTTTTATATTTTAAAGAACTTTCTTCAATAAGATTTAAGTCGAAGCATTGTGAGTTACCGACTCTGCATATATTATATACTTCTCCTTCCCCCTTCGGCCCAAGTGCCCAAAATAGCAAGGGCCATGACCTCCTTATTCCCTGCACCTTCCGATATGCATTACGTTCTTTTGAATTCTTTGGTTCAGAGGACAAGTGAGGAGTATTGCAATACATCCTCATAAAATGCATAAGCTCCTCAATTTCTTTAGTGGCTTTTTTTACTTCACAAACCAATTGCTCTTCAGTGGAAGTCTTGCCATACCCGACCAAATCAAAGGCCCATGTTTTGGATTGTGTACCTAGTTTTCCAATCGGCCAATCAAACTCCATATTTAGTCTTGCTACCGCCCCTATTGTAATTATTGGTTCGACCCAAAGAGTGAGTGGCCTTGGATTTTCCTTTTTACTTCCAGTCCAAAATATTTGTTCTTTAGCCTTACTAAGTGGAGCTGTGAAAAAACCATCTACTTCAGTAACCAAACCGGAGTCAATTGCTTTTAAGAACCAATAGGCATCATAATCATTCAACTTTGATATTGATTGTTCCTTAAATCCATCTGTTGAATAGTTCCTATGAGGAGCGTGGCAAAAATTTGGAAGCCATTCCTTATTCAATCTATCAGTAAATGTGTCTAGAATGTGTGAGATTTTCATCAATGACTCTTACAACTCAAGGTTGTCTGTACAACGCCTATAAATCATTCTTTTTTGACAGGATGAAAAGATACCTTTAATCATGCCCATGAGGCTTCTATCAAAAATTGTTCCCCTGCAGTCAATATATTTCCACTAGATCATAACCGAAAGAAGTGGTGACAGGCAGGAGAATTATTTTGACAATTTCCTTCGGCAAAGCCAAGTCAAAATCCATAGGAGATATCTTGATTTTGAAAAAAATCTCCTCCAAAGGCATTTTGTATATGAGGTGAATCAAGTAACGACTTACCCCACATATTCGCCATATGCACACAATCTTTCGGTGTAACATTATATAAATTGTGTTATTCATTTTTTATATAATTATTTGGCAACTTTAAAGCTCCGTAGGCAGAATGATTAGAACAGAAAAACAAGAGTTTGGGGTAAACGTTTTTATTGGATGGTAGTTGATATCTCCTGTGGAGGTCTGGTGACTACTTCCTCTCCAAGCGAGAGATGTGACTTTCCTGTTAATGAAAATTCTTCCAAGAGCGGATGCAGAGAGGTTAGGGTCCTTCCCTCTACACCCAAAAATCAATAATTAAACATAGCTTCCCACGTCATAGAAAAATGATATTTCAAATGGAACCTGAAGACTGGAAAGCATTGCAATCTCGAACTGCAATGATGTTCACTGAGATAGGTTGTGAATCTGAGGTAGAGAAAACAATTGAGACTGTCCGAGGGACGGTTGAAATAGACGTTTTTGTAAAAGACTTATCTTCCGTTCCACCTCTTACGGTTCTCTGTGAATGTAAATATTGGAATAAACGAATTCCGAAAAATGTAGTTCATGCCTTTCGCACTGTCGTATCAGACTTTGGAGCAAATACAGGCTTTATTATTTCTAAACTTGGTTTTCAGAGTGGCGCAATTGAAGCTACTGAAAAAAGTAATATTATTCTAGTTGACTGGACTGAATTTCAGACAATGTTTTACGACCGCTGGGTTCAAAGTATGAGAGAGCGGATGTTTAAATATGCTGACGAAATTTTTGAATATATGGATGTTCTCGATGATCGTATGAGTGCTATAGATTGGAATCAGTCTAATTCTGATATGCATATGGGTTTAATGAGGCGTTCGATTATTTACATTAACGCAAACCAGTGGTCTGGGAGAGTTCGGCCTCAATTCGATTTTCCATTAAGAATTCAGGACCCTCGGAAAGCAGAAAAAATTGAGATAAGAATTAATAATTACAGAGAATATTATGACTTATGTTTTTCTTCTGCTCCTGCTTTGATAAAAAGCTGGAGAGTTTTTTTTGGAAACATAAACCCAAATGAAAAACTGTAGAATAAGTCGTTACACATTGAATTGCTCCACCGATATGCTCCTGCAAATCTTCTGATATCAGCATTACTTTGAGAACTGGTACATGTTCACTTACGATATAAAAACTGATCGTTTTTTGTCATTTGAAAAACATCAATCAAATGATTCTTGGAAAGAAAATCCAAATTATTCTCGTTACATTCTCAATACTTCCCAAAATAGGAAAAAAGTACTGCATGAGCTAAAGAAATCGCCCATTGAGCTTTGTGTTGAGATAACAGATTATTGCAATTTATCTTGTCCTATCTGCATTGCGGATGCAGGAAAAGATGGGAAAAAATTTCTTGATATAGAACGTTTTTCTTATGTATTAGACCAGTTACATGGAAAAGTACAACGGGTTTGCATTACTGGTGGAGAACCTCTATTTCACCCTGAAATTGAAAAAATAATTGACATATCAACTAAATACTACCCCACAATATTGTCAACAAATGGGTACCTGTTTGATTTTGTCGATTATTTGTCCCAAAAATATAATAATATTATATTTGCAATTTCAATGCATGGGCCACAGAATATTCACGATCAATACGTCGGCGTAGATGGTTCCTATAGTCATGCTGTTAGTTCAATCAATTTTGCATTAAGTAATAGTGCGCTGGTACAAGTATATACCGTTGTTTCACAATTCAATATAGATGTCATCCCGGATTTGATAGATACCCTGAGAGAATATCCCATAGTCTTACACAAGATTATGACCATCAAACAAAAAGGCAGAGTGAGCTACGAAACAGATGAAAAGAACCTCTTAAACATCATTACGAAATGTAAGAAATCAACAAAATCTAAAATACAGATAGATAGTTTTCCATACTATATTCTTAACTCAAATGGGGCTTTAGAGGTTGCGAATGGTTATGAAAGATAAAAATACATTTAACATCGAGAAAGAAATATATACCACGCAATGGAATAACATTCGTCACCATTGGAATGAAACCATAAGCGCGACTCGTTACCTCTCAACACTTGTGATATTTACTATTTTTCCATTGAAATTTTTAAAAGTCTCGGATGCTGGTAGTGTGTCTTTAGGAGTAGATCAAGAAATTACTCTATATATAAAACTATTTTTGATGGTAGTTATTGCTATACTGGGAACATTGACATACTTAAACCAATATAATCACTATAAAAGATCAAAATCTGCAAGGCAAGTTGTTGTGGCTATTGAAAAGAAATGGAACTTATACGATCAGAATAACAAATTCATTTTCCAATCAAATAACTCAAATTACTCCTATGGTAAATTTGCAGGTGGAGAAAAAAGGATATCACATTCACAAGTACAATTTGGCTTTATTATTGTAATCACTCTTGTTGGTCTAGCATTTGTATGGTTTGCGTAAAAATTTTAAAACGGGCAACTACATACTTAACATAGTTCCAAGGCGTTGCATCGGTACTCACTGAATCTTGCCGTCTTGCTAACTGTTGTAATGATGTTGTATTTAGTTGTTTTCCAGCCCCCTAGCTGGTTCAGAACATTAGCTATAACATACCGGCGTTATCGATTACGTCAATTTCGAGAAGGGGAAAAATCTGCTCTTGACTCTTTTAAGTTGATTCAAAGGTCAACATATTTCCACTAGATCTGAACTATCGTCATCAATCAATTACAAAATATGCACCAAGTGATAGGTGACGTGACTGTGGTAATCATGCGACACCACTACGGTGTGGTAATAGTATCCATTGTGATTACTAAGGGTCATATTGTTACCACCTACTATTTGTTATTACAATTGGTTATTTAAGCAAGTTTACAAGTTCGCCTTTCGCTACGCTTGTGGAGGATTGCAGTGGGTATTTATCCATGAAGCACTTTTGACTTTACGCTGCCATGACAGATACCGGAACCACCAGCAACACTTGATTGTGCTTCACTACCACTCCGTTTGTCTTTCCTATCTGAGTTCACCCTGAATAATTTTTTTTCCGGTTTGATATTGTTCATAGAAAATTATCCTAATTTACTATTATTTATCATTGTTTTTGTGTTACGCTCCCCTTCGGAATACCCCATTGATAAGTTATGAATTTAATCCTGTAAAGTAAGCAGCTATGACGCCAATTCAAACGAGCCTCCTGTATAGAGTTTTCACCTTCAGTTGGGACTACCATATTGAGATGGAGGACAATTCTCTTAGCTCTATTCAAAAAGATGATAAAGCAACGCTGCTGTATTCCTCAATAACTGCTAGACCAGAACTCGTGACAGGGGCATTGTGGAATAAAATCATTTTTCAAACTGTGGATGGTGATAGTTTTGTTGTTTCAGGATTAAAGAAAAAAGTCTCTGAATCCTCACTTGTTGAACTCACGCAATTAGTTGGAAATTATCACACAGAACAATTCAATCCTGCCTATCAACAAATCGCAGAGTCCTATCAAAATTTCAAAGGTATTTTTGGAAACAGATATACCCGGTACAGTAAAGTTGAGAATTGGAAACGTGGGACGTATGAACTCACAAGAAAACTCGACAATGATTTTGTTCTCGAATTTCTGCCAGAGAAGAAGAGGGAGAATGTTAGCAAATTTCTCTCAATATTCTCAAAGAGCCATGAGATACGAGAAAATCAAAACCAAAAGTTTCTATCCAAAGAACTCCAGATATATAATGAGTATTTCGACCAAGTAGAGAACAACCCACTCACCGAAAGACAGCGTTTAGCATGTGTAGCTAATGAAGATAACAACCTTGTGATTGCTGGTGCAGGAAGCGGTAAAACTTCAGTCATAATTGCAAAGGCTGGGTACTTGATTCAATCTGGTCTTGCCTTGCCCCATGAAGTTCTAATCCTTGCTTACGGTAGAAAAGCCAGTAAAGAAACGGATGAAAGGATCAAAGACAAACTACCTAATGTAGAGGGAGTAAAAACGTCTACGTTTCATAAGTTGGGGTTGGATATAATCGGTGAGGCTACAGGAAAGAAGCCACGAGTAAGTAAACTACAGGAAGACACAGCGGAATTCTATAAGCTCATCAACAAGATTCTTACTGATTTAACAAAGAGTGACAAAGCCTACAACCAGAGGGTTATTGATTATTTCGTTACGCACCTAATACCTTATGAAAGTGAGTTCGACCATCAGCAACAGGGAGATTATTTCTCTGCCTTACAAGATGGTGATATGCGTTCCCTGAAGTCCAGAATGGAATGGGCTGAGAAGAGGAGTGGAAAGGTATCATTACAGAAAGAGCAACTGAAGAGTTTTGAAGAGGTTGTGATTGCAGACTTTCTGTTTGTTAACGGCATACAATACATCTACGAACACCCTTACGAGATTGATACTGCAACGGCTGAAAAAACACAGTACCAACCGGACTTCTACCTACCGGAATATGAAATTTATATTGAGCATTTCGGTATTGCTAGAGATGGCAAAACAGCACCTTTTGTGGATCAATTTAGCTACACAGAAGGTATGAACTGGAAACGAAAACTTCACAGTGAACATGAAACGAAACTTGTTGAAACCTATAGCTATGAGATGAAGGAAGGTACACTAACCGACCTCCTACACTCAAAGTTAGAGAAGGATGGTGTCAAATTTAGTCCGCTGTCATTTCAAGAACTTTTAGAACTGTTGATCAGGATAGGTGAAGAAAAGAAGGCTGATCAATTCAATAAACTGATCGTGACATTTCTAGACCTCTTTAAACAGTCTGGTTACTCGTTTGAAAAAATAAGGGGTAATGCTGACCAACATCCAGATAGACCTCGTTGCCATGCCTTTATAGACGTTTTTGAGCCTATATATACCGAATACACAAATGAATTAAATCAGTCCAACACCGTTGATTTTAGCGACATGATCAAGAAAGCTACTGACCTTGTGCAGAGTGGAAAATACAAGCCAACATTCAAGTATATTCTGGTAGATGAGTTTCAAGATATTTCCGCTATTCGTGTAGATCTGGTGAAGTCGTTGGTGGACAAGGGTGATGATACTGTGCTGTCATGTGTTGGAGATGATTGGCAGTCGATATACCGTTTCTCTGGTTCTGATATCAGCTACACAGGAAATTTTGAGAAGTATTTCGGGTACACCAAGAAAGTACCACTGGATAAAACCTTCCGGTACAATGATAAGCTCAATGATTTTTCAACTACCTTCATTACCCAAAATCCCGCACAGATAAAGAAGGATGTAACCTCTCATACCAGTGTCCCGACCAATGCTGTGACACTCGTGGAATACTATAAAGATGTGGACAGAGCAATTCAGCATAGTGTGGACGTTATACGCACCAAGCATCCTGAACCAGCAACAATATATATTTTGGGAAGGTATTCATTTTCTAAACCTGATTTTCTTCAGACAATGGCAAAGCAGTCTCCAGAGTATAAGTTCCTGTTTGATACTGTGCATGGGAGTAAGGGGAAAGAGGCTGATTTTGTAATTGTGGTTGATGTTAATGATGGCCGTTATGGTTTTCCCTCGAAGATTGCAAATGAACCTCTTCTTGATCTTGTTCTTCCACCATCAGAGTCACACGATTATGCCGAAGAGCGAAGACTTTTCTATGTCGCAATTACAAGAGCTAAACATCATTCATTTATCCTGTTTGATGTAGTAAAGCCTTCAGTATTCATAGAAGAGATCCGTGATAAAAAGAATGGAAGTAAGTATCTGTTCAATCAAATTAGTACAGAGGGAGTAGGGGTAGCACCACCGGATTTTGGAACATGTCCTTCGTGTGGTACTGGAAAAATGATGATGAGAGTAATGCCCAATGGTCGATTCTTCTTTGGTTGTGGGCATTATCCATTCTGTAGCTATACCCCTCGAACTTGTAATGCCTGTAACAAATATCCTTTGATTAAAGATGGTGGATCTTATCGCTGTCAAAACTCTGAGTGTGGGAATGTGGTTGCTGGTTGCAAGTTGTGTTCAGATGGTGTGATGATTGAACGGAAGGGGAAATATGGGACGTTTCTTGGTTGCTCGAATTATGGTAAGACCAAGTGCAAGTATACTGAAAAAATCTTAAATTGATGCCCTGCAATGAGTGTCAATAATATCATATGTTTTGGATAAACTGGATTAGATAAATGAAATATTTACTCGTTTTTTCTTTGTTGTTTTTTGTTCATAATAGTTTTGCAGGTGTAACTGATTCTGCAAAGAACGTTTGGGATAAAACTAAGGATGCAACTAATAGCGCAATCAATACTTCCATAGAAACAGGTGGAAAAGTAATAGAATCATCCAAACAAGCATATGCTTCATTCTCAGAGTCTTCTTCTCCCCAAGAGCTTGCAGAAGAGCGATTTAGTGAAATATGGGGTGAAGCCTTAGAGCTTTTAGAAGATGGATTGGGTGTTATGCAGGAAACAAAGTCTGCCCCTGATTCTGCATTTTTTAAAAAAGACAAAAAATCCCTGAGAACCGATTTTAATGAGATACTGGATGATATTATTTCATTGTTGAACGACCCCAACATTCAGGATCACAGAGATGACATCAACTCTCTGCGCAATCAAATCAACGAGACTAAAAAAGATATCACAGAATATCGTGAAAAGAGGGTAGTCGCACCACGAGAAAACATGGTCAAAACTACCAAGAGCGGTTACGACCAAAAAATTAAGGAGGCAGAACTTGATATTCTAGAGTTTGAATCCGAAATAGAAAAAATCCACCTACAACTGCTTGAGTGGTTCAAATATATTGGCTTAGAGCTAGACCTAAACCAAATCACCGTCCTTCTAGCTAGAGTAGATTCCAATAATATTATTCAAATGTCCGCTGTTTTTGATGTGTTAAAGATGATCACAGAAAGGTTTGTAGAATTGACACAGACCAGTGGTGAAGACATTGCAACTGCCAGAAGATACTATGGGATGCAGGTAATTTTAATTGAAACAGTTATCTTTATGCAGGACAAGTACATTGAAAAAATGAACAATGATTATCTCCCCAAATTGAAGGTAATCATTTTGGATACGGTAGCTTTAAAACGGAGCACACAGCAGAGTATTTCCAAAACATCTGCTCAGAATCGCAAGAAGGTTTATCAGAAGAATCTAGAAGCTCAAGAGTTAACGTTAAAGGTAGCTAATCTTTACTTGAACCAACTCATAGACCAGAGAGGAAAAGTAATAAATGCGAAAAATAAGATGGTTGGAAATTTAGAACTCGCAAAAAACACATATGACACTGTAGAGATTTCAGCCGAACTGATGAACCTTATGAATTCCAATAAGGAGTCATTTGATGTGATTATGAGCCTCCAAGTTCCAGAAATTGTCCCGTTTGAGAACCTTGAGATGAAAGAAGAGTTCCAGAGGTTATCAATGAAGATGCAGGGGATGGAGTAGTTAAGAATATACTATGGCTATTGCGAAAATTATATCTGGTGGACAAACCGGAGCAGATCAGGCTGGTTTGGATGTCGCTATCAAACATAACATTCCTCATGGTGGTGCTATACCTAAAGGACGCTTAACTGAAGATGGTGTATTACCTGAGAAATACCAGCTTGAGGAGATGACAACCAAATCGTATCCAAAACGCACTGAGAAGAGTGTTCTGGATTCTGATGGTACTGTGATCCTGACTCATTGGAAATGGACTTCCGTAAATAAATTCGTCTCATTTGTTCTTAATTAAATTTATTTACTTTGAATTCAAACACATGAGATTCTTTTGGCAAAAGGACTTCAACGATTAGCTTTTTTTCACACCTAGGATACTCAATCTGAAAAATCCCAAAGTATTGATATTGAGGGGGTAAAGATTGCCTTCTAAATAAACGAGAGCTAAAGCCATTAATTTCAGCATTTCGCTTTTCAACATAACCAGACTGTATAGCAAGCGATGCAATTGCTGTAGCATCACTTGGATTTAAACCTCTAAAATCTAACTCTGTTTGCTTTTTATATTGATCCAGAGATTCTTCAGCTGAAAAAACGTAGAGATTTCTCTCTTCGCAGTATGCACGAAAATTTTCCGTTGAAATATGTAAGTGCTCATTATCCAAATTTACAACTTTTGCGTGTAAGAAATGTGGTTCAATTTGTGAAGACGCTAGTTTGATACTATAGAATTTTTTAGTGGACTCTACACCGTTGAGGTCTCCTTCCCATTGATATTTTTGTTGTGGAAGCAATACAGGTTTCAATGAGACCTTGTAAGTGGGGGAACATGCACTAGCAAAAATAATGAGAAGACTTAGACAAAATCCATTCAACAAGGTTCTTTTCATTATCTGTCTCCCAAGATTACTATAGCTATGTTGACTTTTTATCGTCTTAAAATGAGTCAAGCTAAGATCTGACTCATTCCGCCCATTGATTTGTTATACATTTTAATAAAAATGACCTATGTGATAAAGATGCCCAAATACCTCATCAAAAAAATTTGACAATTTGCTCATTGTGCTATGAAAATTTTTAATACTAATTTGATGCAATTTTATTGGTACAATTTCTCCATCTTTATTCATTGGATATCTAAATGAAAATGATAGAGGATCATTTTTATTAAATTCTTTAATCAGCTCCTCTACTGCCAAAAGCGTACTTTCCTTGATATTTACAGGTATTTCAACAATTACATTTTGCGCTACAGCCCAAAGATCTAGGAGCCTGTGGTGAAAATTATCTTGGATTTTATCAGTACCTGTTATTTTGTCTGTTTCACTGATAATTGCTTTTAAAGATAGTTCTATGTACTGTCGGTAAAGAAAAAGAAGAGGGAAAACTTGAAAATTTTGATAGAAACTTTCAGGAGCATCCAAATACTGCCTTGCTATACCATCTGCTGCCAACTTGTATGAAAAAGCATAGGCGATAAAAGTTTTCGAGATGACAGGAATTATTACCTCATCATCATGATTGCCGTTTTGAAAAAGCATGTCATTCTTTTCTGGAAGTAATGAATGGCTCATGGTCATTTCCTATTCTTATGATTGCATAACGCCAAAATCAAGCTGTCGTTGAATCCAATTAGAGGGACGATGCTCTCAGCGGTCAGCGTGAATGCCTTGTTGGTTTATTATTTCTTCTTCCCACTTCTCCCCCGCTTTTATTTTTGTATCATCCCATAAAATAGAATTGCCATGGCGGAATCTTCTACGGTGGTCAACATATGCAACTATATCATAACCAGAAGAAGTGACAACAGATGGTAGATTGTCCTTGATAAGCTCCTCCTCTGTATAAAACTCATCAGGTTAAGATGTTTCCTGTTAGTCCATCGAGCAACTAAGCTGGTTTGGTGCAGGAGTTTATAAAAGCCGATCAACAAAAAATTTCATATTGGATCAATCTACCACTATTCAACACACTGATTATGCTTCCTATATCATGCTGTTACAGGGGATGGAGTAGTTAAGAATATACTATGGCTATAACGAAAATTATATCAGGTGGACAAACTGGTGACTACCTAAAGCTCAATATGGATACTTTTTGTTACGCAGAGTGCCGGGATATCTTGCCTCTTGCCTGACAAAAAAATCTTCACTAGAACAGACGATCCGGAGCCAAAGTTCAAGATCTTCTCCGGTTTATAGATACAGGAATTATGTTGCGAGTTTAGTTATGTTGCGTGTTTCAGTGGTCTTCTTTTTTTTATTTTAAAAAAATATTGCAAATATTGCTTATTCTTCCTCCTTATTCTTTATATTTTATTCTTTTACTTTTTTTGTATTTACAAACTCAAAAATTCTTGTAACTGTTTATAGTGTAACGGTGCGAACCACCAATCAGGTTAAACTATTGCGAGTGATATGAGCGATATAACGATTAGACTTCTTTCCTTATTTAATTATTTCTCACTTAGGTAGCCCTTCAATGCCTATAGAAATTTTATCGTAGAAGTTTAATCGGAGTAAGATTGTTATGTTGCGAGCTTTTTAGTAGAAATTCCCAAACTCCCCGCAATCCCTCGATATTATAGTAAATATCGATTTCTTTGAAAATGTCAAATAATTCCTTTAATTCAAGCTAGATAGGTCAACACGCAACATAACAGGAATAACCTAAAGTTAGAGCATGTGACAAGATTGATTACCTTCGTCCTGGCAATGTTAACTTCAATGACAAGTTTCAGAAATCACCTTCTCTTTGGTAAGCTACAGTCTGCTGTTACTCCATTTTTGTACAACTCCGTTGAAATAGGTAGGTCTATATTCACAGGAAACACCCTAAGTTAGGGTATAATGCAACATTGATTAGCTTCGTTGTGGCAATGTTAACTTTCAGTGGTCGTCGTTGATAGCATCTTCTCAGGAAACACCTCAACCAAACGAATCTACGAATCGTCTTGTATTGGCAGTGCAAATCTTCAGAATATATCTGCACACATGTGTTGTGGTATCGATCATCATGCCTGGCAATAATCCTAAACGAAAGATGAAAAATAATCTGAAATTATCTCGGATGGTCGGCACGACAAAAGTTGATAGGCATTCAGGCTCATGAGAACCAGAACTTCACAGGAATTGTCTAAACTTGAAACGTTGGTGGAATATTAAAACCTTCGAGATGGCAATATTAACTTTTGAAATATACGGTTAATCCGTCCGCATTTCACTTGTTGGAATTTAATATGTTATTCCCCGAATTGTTCGCGACCTTCGATTTTCAAATGCCAATGAAATGAATAATATCCTACTTCATTAGCCCACTTTTTGTAGTTTTCCATATCATTATCAATGCCAGGTCCTGATAATTCGAGCAACGAACTCAATACTAGATTGATTTTGTTGGGAATTTGTTTGAATTCGTTATCGAATTCACTCGATTTATTTTCATCGTCCCCTTGAATAAGGTCGCTTCCATTTTGTTGTATTAAAGTCAACCACTCAAAAAAGTTTTTTTCAGAACTATTTAAATTATTGAAAATCGCTGATGCATATTTTGGATGTCCAACATTTATTGCTAATAATAGTAGAACAGCTCTATATTCTCCAGTCTCTCGGTTCAAAAAGATGGTCATATCATCATTTAATAAATTTGCACGCACTCGTAATAGTCGGTAAATATTAATGAACCTATTTGCCAATCTAGGTGTCGGAATGAACTCATAAAGAGATGCGATAAAGATTTTTTCATGTGAGTGCAACTCCATGGTTTTTAATCTGTCAATATTGGCTTCTTGTTCTTTATATCTTTCTATTTCAACTGGTTCTATTTTGACGGTATCAGTCTGGGCATTTTGACTGGATGTACTGAGCACCTGTTCATCTTTTTTGATATCGCTAATATCATTGTCACTTTCTTTTTGAGCCATCTTTTGACCGGATAACGACACGTCATTAACAGAAGATGGTGGCGGTATCAATCCAAAATTGATATCTGGTGGATTTACAAGACTTTCGACCAAACTTCGATAACCTGTTTTTCCCATTAGCGGTAACGAGAAAGGAATTTGGAAAATTTTTTCCAGATAATTATGGGCACTGAATCTATAGGATCTGTCAGCGACTAACCCACTGTTTTTAATAGTTTCTGATGGATTGTATGCTTCATTCAACGAACGTTCTAGCCAACGAGCATCCACGGCAACAACGACATTGAAAAGATCGAAAGCCAAAAGGAGATGAACCGCTTGTAGTACCTCAACAACTCTGTTCGTTGGACATCTATCCAGATCATCAATATACAGTACGACCCGCTCTATGGGTGTCACACCTTCTTCATTCTGATTCCATTCTTTCAATACCTTTTTTAATTCTTCAAAGTCTTTCCTAATAACAGAGATTAGCCCCATACGATCTATATATCGAGAATCAGCTTTCTTTCTCTCCAAAAAATCATAAACCAAGCCACCGGAATTGATCCGTTGAATTTCAGATTGGGCACGAGAAATTTCTTGTTCCGCTTTTCGGATGCGCTCTTTCTCAAACAAGATTGCAGCATCACATTTGCTAATTTCTTCTTTGAATTTTTTAAGACTTTGGGGTGGAGATTGCAAAACCTCTTGTATTGATTCGAGGTGTCCCATAGCCTTTGAAATTGAATTGATATTTTTACTTGCCCAAACGATGATTGGACACAAAAAGGTTGCGACTTGAATTGCTGGAGACAAAATACCACTTTCCACGAGAGTCGGATCTAATTTGCTAATTAACCACGGAAATGCAAAAACCAGAAAGAGCAATGCACATAAAAAAAATATTGAAGTAAAAGTATTTTTTCCAGTAAATGCTGTGTCAATAAAACCAGCCAAAGCTCGCCCTCTATTTTTTATCTCCTTAAACGATTTGTAGATTTTCTCTACGTCTTTTGCTGTTTTAAGGGGTTCAGTTAGCCCCAATTTTTCAACGACCTTATTGGTACTATTTTTCATTTCAACCATTTTTTTGGCTTCGTCAGTTTTCGGAGCATCCGTTAAGGCCTCCCAAACTGCTTGTATCTGTTTACCTCGATTATTTTTCACCTCTTCTAATTTCTTAATTGCCTCAGATCGTTCATTTTTTGCTAAAACCGCGGCAGCTTTAGCCTTTTTAATTTCCTGCCCACTTGAATGTATTTTTTTTCGAAGTTTGAGGCGGGTATTCTCAGGTTTACCAGTGAGAGGTTGCAATTCTTTTGCCAACTCATCAAAAATATGAGATGCAAGACATGCCCATAGATTAGTGTCAACATAATGCCAAGCATTGAACTCTATCTGAGCAACCCTTGAGACAGTATCAGAATTGTCTTCTCGAAATGATTCCTTTCCAGCGACCAACTCAATAGTCTCCTGCATGATCCGCATAAAATGTGTTTTTCCGACTCCCCACGCCCCCAGTAGGGCTATTGCAAAAGGGCCTTTAGCTGATTTAGATATTAGGAGTGTTGCAAAGGATTTTGCTTGGTGTTTAATATTAAGGCGGTCCCTTTCTGTTGCTTTTAAACCTCTACGACTTTCTTTAGTTGAACTGGGAGGAGAATCATTATATCCAAATGGATAGGGTTCAGGAATATCCGTGGGTATTCCTACCCTGGCTTTCTGCCATGCAATCTCTAAACGACTATTAATTGGTTTAGGAATTTCCATTCCATTGGATCGCCTAGCCCACAACTCCTTTTCTCCAGTTTTTTCGATTAATTCGTCCAAAGCTAAAAGTGGGATTTTTTTAAATGTATCCCATTCAACATCAATAAAATTCGTTGTTTGACCATTTGCTGCTTTTTGGGGGTCCCAATGCGGACCTGAATGACTTTCTTTTACAGATAAACCCGAAGCTATGATACCAGGGGTATCCTTTCCATGGCGGACAAGAAAAATACGGGCATTAGCAGGCAACATTTTCTTTCCACAACTCCAGGAAGCCATTGCTTTGCCATTTTTCATTATCTGGCTAGCTGTAGTATGCGTTTTAGAGAATTCAAAACGTTCAGGGTCATATGCAAGAAGATAGGTTCCTTTAATGGAACGGTTCTCATTTTCCATGTATTTTTGGTTCGTTGAGGAATAATGTTCAGATATAACACTTTGATCTGTTTCTGAGGTTTCGTATTTAAATATGCGATCATTATTTTTCAGCGATTTTTTTTGTTCGTCTGTAAATTCTGAACTCTGAAATATAGAATTTTGCACTGTAGAGGGCTGCTCACTATTATTTGTGCTGTTTTTAGTAGATTCTTTTATTTGTGGTGAAATTTGTTTGAAAATTAATTCTAAAGTGAATAATACTACCAAATAAGAAGAATATTGGATTGATTGATTATTTTTCTCATTTGATGAATCAACAATTGATAGAATTTCGATGAATTCAATATTCGATTTTGAATTTTCTAATGCTGCTAATAATCCAGCCGATTCTCTTTCAACTCCAAGAATATTTCTATTTGATTTTGTCAAATTATTAATTTGGTTTGAAGAGTTTAGGAGGCGATCGGAGCTTGCGATTGGTCCGAAATGGATATTGGTTGGTTTACTATTTTCTAGGTTTCGATTTCCTGCTGATATCCAATCAGTTTTTTTAATATTACGGGCTTTTTTTATGAGATTAGAGGACGTTTTATAAGTTTTGGATTCATAAAGTGTCTCGCTATTTAATACTTTTCGATTTGAAAAGTCTAAGATTTGAGTCGCAACAATTAAGTCTCCAGGTCTTATATTTTTGCTATTTAATCCTGTTCCAACTCCGGCCAATATTAAATATTTTGGTTTGATTTCTTTTATTATATTCGAGGTAGTCAATGCAGTTTGTGTAATCCCAATTGTTTCAAGTGGTACAATGTATATTTCTAAATCATTAGAAATGTACTTTTTTCCACTTTGTGACTTGTTAAGTTTGAAGTCTTGAGATTTTATAAGTCGTTGACTTAATAGATCAATAAATTGCTCGTATTCATTGTAGTTATTTGTGATTATAACAATTTTATCCATTATCAATTTTCCTTTATGAAGAGAAAATATATTTCGAGCTTTGATCTAAATTCTTGTGTCATAGTGGCCGTAATGGCGAAGTGTCTTGCAGATTTGCAGTGATAATATACCCATTGTCCACATAATGCTGCGCTCAGTCACCGCGTTTAGCGGTGTCGGTTGGAGCCCCGCCTTGATATGTGTGAAATACATGCCTTACCCTCCGTCCACGATAAATAACGTGCATTCGGCATTACTTAAACGCATAGGTTTTACCGGAGCGTATCAAGTAATTACGTAGAAACTGTATAACCCGCAAAATTGCAGAACCTACAGAAGTACGATTCTATTTTAGATTTCTAGTAGGATTTCCCAAGCTGCTTCACTCAAACCAATAACTCATTAAAACCTATATAAATATATTGAGATGATATCTGCAAGTTGTTAGAACTCTTATGTTGCATAACATTACAAAATTCATGTTCTATACAATATAACAACTTGTTGAGGGTACACTAATGCTGGTTGTGTCGAAGGCTGTTCGTGAGGCTTATAGAAAAATTCTTAGCAGACAAGCTGTAACAGAACAAAACATCTGTCAGAAATGACTAATTGCTCGATCAACTGTTCCAATGGCAATCTAAATCAGCCTGGTGTATCTGCAACTTCACCTTCTTCCTGTTAATCCTCAAACAGGAACATCTTCAAATTAAGTAAAAACTTTCCCCAGAAGTTGCTCCATTTCCTGCAAGCCGAAAGGAAGATTCTACGCTTAAATCAGTCAAAGAGGAAGAGGATAAAATCTGAGGGGGAGAGTTGAAATACCTGTTAGGGTGAGACTGTATATTCTTTGACACTACAACCGTAAATCAGTCTACTTTTGGAAAAATCGGTGACCTGCGGGGTAAAACTACCGGTTTGTTCAACGTAGGATTCACAACCAGAAAGACGTCGAATCCTTATTTGCAATTATTGTGAGCCCATTGTCAATAACGTGAGCTCGTTTGCAGTTAATTTGAGCCCGTTGGCATTTATTGTGAGCCCCACCCATATCTTGTTTGCATTTAATCTGAGCTCATTTGCAATCTGTTTGCGAGTTTGACCGTTTATGTTTGCAAGCCGCTACACATAGGTTTTCATGGATAAGCTATATTTTTTTTATTTAAATCTTGTTAGGATATATGACTTGGGTTACTAATTGATCAACAAAGCTGCAAGGCAATTTCGACTTGAAAGTTATCTTGCCAACTTGGTATCCAATGGGATTTTGATGATCTAGCTACCTCGGCATCCGGTAATTATGTGCGTTCTTTTCGATTAGGAAGCATAGCTGGAGTAACACAATAAGTGCAACAGATTGAAGTTTGAAAAGTGAGTGAGTTGAAGGTATGGTTTCAGCTCTCACACTTAACCAAGGTCTGTTATGAATAAACAAAACAAACATTACCAACAACTCACCCGAGATCTAAGATACCAGATTTCTGCACTTCGTAAAGCCGGCATGTCAGTTAGATCTGTAGCAGGAATTGTCGGCGTGCATTTCAGCACTGTAAGCCGAGAACTTAATAGAAATACGACAGTGACGGGTTACTCACCTTCAACTGCCCAGCATCTCAGTGAAATTCGTAAACGCACTGCAAGAAAAGCTCACAAGCGGTGTGATAAAACAGATCAAATTATTAGGGAGTGGTTATCTGTAGGCTGGTCCCCAGAGTCGATCAGTCAGCGTTTGACGCTCGAACAAACCGCAGGTGGCCAGTTAAGCCATACTACAATTTACTGGCGTATTGTTGAAGATCGACAAAAAGGCGGCTGTCTGTTTTACCGTCTTCCGCGATATGGTAAAACACGTTGGAAAGGTGGTAAACGTAATAATAAAGCGGGCGTACGTTTAATCCCTGGGCGAATTGATATCACTCAACGACCCACGGTGGTTAACAAGAGAACACGGCTGGGAGACTGGGAAGGAGATACTGTACATGGTCAGAATGCTCATCTCGTTACATTGGTAGATCGTACCAGTAGGTTTGCCCTGGTCCAGAGAATATTCAGTAAAACCAAGAAAGAAGTAGCCAATGCGATGATCAATATGTTCAGTAAAGTCCATTCTGTTTTGACTATTACCTTGGATAACGGTGGAGAATTTGCTGACCATGCTCGTGTCGCTAAAACAACGAATGCCGACGTCTATTTTGCAAAGCCTTATGCCAGCTGGCAAAGAGGTACAAATGAGAATACAAACGGAAGAATAAGGCGATTCTGGCCTAAAAAATTCGACATGGCGACACTTACTGACGAGCAAATTGAAGATAGAATTTTATTACTGAATCTGACTCCACGAAAAGTATTGGGAGGCTTAACTCCTCTAGAAGTCTTTACAGGTAGGCGTGTTGCACTTATTACTTGAATCCAGCTATGCAATCTATGAAGAAGGGAAGCAAATATCGCAAATTTTACAAAATTAGCAATTAAACTAAAAAGATACTCTTCAATTAAATTATAATTTTGGGTTCAATTAACAATGATTATTACGCATCAAGGATCATTATGAACAATATAAAAAAATTTCCGAAGATTCCAAAGAAAGATATTTCTGATTCATATCCTTTGGTTCAGCCAGATATTGTTCCCAAATTATATGAGAAACAAATATTTCCTTATAAAGCTAAGGAAATATTTGAGTATAATCTAGGCATTTGGCACAGATTTTTGGTAAAATTTTATGGTCAACCGACCGAAATTGATACTCACTTATACAAGGCTAAGGATCATAAATGGATTCTTGATGAGAACTCCGAATCTCAGACTGTCTGCGAGGCAACTTTTCGTTACTCTGACGACTCACGTTCAAAGATTATTTTTTTAAATGTAAGTTCTGAGAATGAAAAAAAATATGATGATGGTTTGCTGACTATAGTCCCCCAATTCTTAGATTGGAGGTATTTTTTTGAATTGCCGTCAAAAAATATAATAACTATTGGGAGCAAGAAAATTCATACAGAAATTGATATTTCTCTTGTTAATCCAGATAATTCAAACAAAGAAGAAATAAAGAAAGAGACTGAAAAATTTATTTCTATCCTTTTGGAAGATATCAAAAAGCACTCTGGCAATCTTTTCAATCCGAAAAAGAGGTTTCGTGAAAAAGGTGTCTTTTCCTATATTTTGTGGAATGTTTACCTGTCAAATTATTTGAGTGCTGAATATATTTTTAAAATATCGGATCGAGAAGAGAATAATTTGGCTGAAAATCTTTTTGAATTTTCTGATAAGTCAATTTATCTGGAAAAAAATGCTGCTGCGCATACAGGATCAGCTCTGCTTATTTGTGGTCTTTTTTATAGTTCTGCAATCTCGTATTTTTTCATGGCACTTGAAGGATTTATCAATATTATATTCCACCGTTTTGTTAAACATGACATTGATGATTTGCCTATGGAAAAAGAATTGCATATCGAGCAAAAAATTAGACTAATGCCATATCTTTGTGATTGTTTTGATAATGACTTCAACGAGAAGGACTCTGAAATATATAAAGATTTTAAGAAACTCAAGCAGTATCGGAACACATTATTTCATTCAAAAGTAGAGGACTCTCTTTTTGGGTTAATGGACTATTATGGGGGCTTTCATTACAATTATAGAATGGATGAATATAAGAATGACTTTCTCCCTCCTTATAAAGGGAAATTAACTAAAAGTGATGTCATTCAAGTTAAAGAAATCGTAGATAAGATTATTGAAAATATTATCAACGCCATGGATGAAACAGCACAAAAATATGTGAAAGAACATATTCTGAACAGTAGTTCAATTCCTTTTATGAAGTCATCGGAGGGAACAGATTTACTGCTAAAATCAAAGAATGACGAAAATAGCATTCCATAGAGGCAGCCAGTAAGAGCATTAAAAAGAACAAATCACTGAAGAGGGGCTGATCGTGCTTGTTTTTCAAGTTCCAGCCAATCGTCACAAAAACTCCATTTACAGTATTTCTGGTAAACCCATCCATACCCATTAGCAATGATTTGTTCGCTTAAATTAGCACCATTAACGAACACAAAACCTACTGTTCTTTCATAACGATCAATAGTCTCTACCTTATCCCTATAATTGATTTTATTGCTGTCTTTTTAGTTTTATTGTCCATGATGAAGGATTGAACTATGATACAGAGAAATGTTTAGGATCAAGGTGGAAAGATCCCTTATGACAGGCAGAGATGAGGTATATCGTTTCCTATACACTTTTCTAGATTCTCATGGTCTGGATGATATGCGTAGTGTTTATCACCTTTGGGGTCGATGTAGTAACCGTTATTTAGGGATATCTATCTTAACTTTTTCTACTTCAGACAGCGTTTTCCTGAATTTTTCAACAATAACTTTTGGGTCACTATAGGTTCCGGCAGGCATGATCCTCCCATACCGACCTCTGTCCTTGTACTCTAATCTAGAGTTATTACAGATCTTTATGACTTTATCTCTATTGTGTTGCTTCAAATCAACTGATTGTATAGTAACAGCTGCTGCTTTTCTGGCAGTATGGTGACATGCAATGGTTAAATGCACACCATTAATTTCTTTCACTAGCATGGTGTGTCGGTCATTACGTGTGTCGATAAAATCGAATTTGATATCACATTCATTTTCAACCAGATTACCCAACTCTCTAATATAGGGAGATATGTCATTCCGTTCTCTGTTTTCTTTAGTCCTCTGACAATAATTTAAAAAAGGTTCGTCTATACCCTGAAGAGTCTCATAATGCCCTCTAGGGCGTATAGTATCGACACCATGACCACTCTGGTCATTAACTAATTTAGTAATTCCATATGCCCAATGTATTAGTACACTTTCGACCGCAAAAGCCTCTTTTTCCGTAGCGTATCGACCGATTATTAATGGATTAGGTTCTGGTCCTGAGTTAATGATTTCTAACATTTTCTGTTTTTTAACAGAGTCTATAGTTCCGCAGTAAACATCTTTAAGGTGCTGATGACACCTTGCTCCTTTCCCTTTGCCAACATAGAAAAAATCACTGTCCAACGGGCTTATCAAACAATACACATAGTAAGGTTTTTCTTCACTTTTTGAGGTAAGAATTGACATCTCAAGATTATCCTTATCTCTGATGTGTTGCGAACCATGCCCACTTGCATTGTTAGTTAGGGAATCCTTACCATATACCCAATGAATTAAAGTGCTTTCAACTGCAAAAGCCTCTTCTTCAGTACCGAATCTACCAATCACATACTCCTTTACTTCACAACCACTTTGCATCAAATTATTTATTTCTGTCTGTTTATCACTTATTACATTACCTCGCTCGACCTCTTTTTTATGTTGAAAAATGCGATCATCTTGCCCTTTTCCAACGTAAAAAACCTTTTTATTGCTGTTGTCAATAAGAGCATATACGTAAAATGGTTTTAAATTTATAAGATGGTTGCTGCTGTCGCTCTTAGTGGTTTGTACTGATTCAATATTTAGAGAACCTTGTTGTTCTAAAGACATAAGCCCACCGTTAAAAGATTTTAAGGTTTATTAGATCTGTAAACAGTTATTATGTGCCCACCGGAAGCGATAATTGTTCCACCTTTAGCTCTATCTACTTCCTTTATCCCACGTTTGAACTCTGCGATAATAGCATGGCATTCCCTGTTTCCTAAAAATATCTTATATGCATTGCCATTGACGTTCGAGATACGACCATACTTAAATATAACATCAAGAAGATTGTCAGGTATGCCTCTTTGTTGTTTTCGCATATTGGCATGTTTAGTCAGTTTCATGTTATCCCCTGTTTTTAATCTTTTGCTCAACTTCATTCCATATAAGTTCAACACCAGCCTTCCAGCCTTTCACATACTCCCATTCAGCATCTATCAATTCTGTTGAATAATTTTTAGAAATCTTACTGTTTAAAATAATTTCTCCATCTCTATAGTCATTGCATTTATATTGAGAAGGCTCTGGTGCAAGGGAAAAGAATGACTCAACTATTTCTATTGTCCCATGTTCTTGGAGCACTTCATCGGAGCATTCTACGGCAAATGCGAGAAACTTTTCGTATGAGAATGATAGTGCATCTTGCTTTCCGTCTTTAACCCCTTCGTCATGGTAGCATTTAAAATATTGACCTTTTTCGATTTTTATCCTTTTTGCGAGTAGTTCTAGAGACTCAGAGCCTTTCATTTCCTCAAGTTCGACTGCACTTTCAAGTGCAGATTGGCAAATTTTTGAGACCTTTAGTGTCTCCTTTACATTCTGGATTCTGGTGTACAGATCATCCGAAACGCTCACTCCTAATCTTTGTGCCATGCTGACCTCCTGTTATGTTGTTTTGTTTAAAATAGAACAAGTATGCTTTATTGTCAAGTCTGAACAATAAGACATAACCAGTTTTGACAAAAAGAAAGTTGCTTTTAGACCTATATGTCTAATTATCTACAATAAAAATGATATATTTACTCCTGTGTCGGTTTGAAAAAGTATGCATATGCATGGTGAAGCGAGTGAAGTATGCATTTTCATGATGAGTTTTTTAGACGGAAACAGACTTTGCTATGATGAGCAACGTTCAGCTACGAACCTTGTTTATTCAACATTTGAGAAAATAGAGGACAAAGAAGTGAATGATATTCTGTTTAGTTGTGCAACTGTTAGAAATAAATAGCTACCTGTTTTGAAATATATAGTTGTCCTTTAATGCAAGGATGCTGGTTATCCGATGATTGATTTCGTGGCTGTCTGTTTTGTTTTAGAAATCATAGTCTCTTGGTGGTTTCTGGATTCTGTGATGTCTGATTCATTTATGACCTAGTCTTTTTTTGCATTGTCATTCTGTTGATAAAATACTTCTCAATTGTTTTACCGACATCCAAGGCTTGACTCTATGGATCATACGATGACAGTTGGAGCAAAGTAGAGACAGATCGGCTAACAGTACATCACTTTCACCATCCATTTCAGAGACTGGTTTATTGTGATGGCACTCTATAAATCCATATCCTCTTTCACCATAGATCTTGTAAAAATCAAAACCACAGGCTTCACATGATAGATACCCCTCATCATTCAGCACAGTTTCTTTTTTCTTCTTGGATAACTGGGGATTCCGTTCATAGGATTTGTGGGTGACGAATTTCTCTTTACCTTCAGTATATGTGTTTGCATCGTCTTCAGTCTGGATGGATGTACCGCTGATGTGTCCTTCTTTATCGACAATTGAGAATCCATGACCCTGAAGAAAATTATTGGATTCGGCTCCACCACTAAATTCAGCAACAGGATGAGGAGTTCCAGACACAAAGCTGTATGCCAAGGAGATGATCACTTTGGGTGGATATCTTCTCCCATTATGCAGAAGGTCGTATTTGGTGGACTCGTATTTATTGTCATACCCTTGGCTATCAATTTGATCTATTGCTTTGAGAAGATGTGTAGTAGTTATTGTTTTAGGGATCATAAATTTACCTTTTGTCGTAAAACATTGTCAATTTTCCCAACCCTTAAATCTGCGTACCAAAATTAAAACCTTATCCCTTCTAGCCGATTTCGATTGGCTTGACCGTTATTTCTTGCACCCCCACCCCAATCAAAACCTGAGAAACGGTCATCTTCATATTCCAAATCTACCCCTTCAAAATACTTCATATTATCATCAAGATCATTGTTACTAGAGTCATCTTCAGAATTGTCCTCAGTGTCAATAGCCCCATCCCTTCATAAATCAGGTCCATTCCTACGATGGATAAGGGGGTGTATATTGGGGTGAAGTAGTGTCGTAAAATAACACCTTTTTCATGTATTTTCATTGATATCAGGGCAACACCACCCTATGACCTGTAACCTACATAATCCTGTTTAGCAATGATACGGGCAACCCTTATCTTGACACAGAAATTGGGGAAATTGTCTTATATGAGGGAGAAAATACTGGTGGGAGTGAACAACAGTTAGTCTGTGGGAATAAATCACTCTATAACGCCTACTCCAATGGAAAACCGAAGATATTGTTCTTCAAAAATTATATTTTCAGAGGGGAACACATTATTGTCAAAGAACCATACAAGAAAGATGGTAAATGGATTTTTCCCATCGCTAAATGGTTCTCTGTCTAATCGATAGTCTGATTGATAATTCGCAATACATCTATATCTTGTCGGGCATTGAGTATATGCATCTTCCGGTGGCAATTGGGACATAGAGCTACAGTATTCTCAACTGTGTCCTCACCACCTTCAGATAGCCAAACGATGTGATGTGTCTCTAAATATGGCTTTCCTTTCTTATTTTTGAAAGGAGCAGACTGTTTGCACAAGGCACAAATCCCATTAGCTTTTCTTTTAGCCAACTCACTTACATACGGATTTCTTTCATACGTTTGAGTTGATACTGTCCGTGTACCACTTTTACCACCAACTTTTGCTCGTCTTTCAAGTTCATCTATTTTGAGTCTTTTTGCTCGTGCCTCTTTGATACGTTGTTTCTTCCTTAGAACCTCTTCAGGGATCGTAAATTTTCCACCTTCACCAACAATTTTAACAGGAAAAATCCAGACATTTCTATCTTCCCCGGTTTCGTCAGGTTGAATTTCTTGGTAAGGAGAATCGGCTAACTGAACTTGACCACGATAAGTGTAATTTTTATCCTCAAAAACTTCAAAGAGGAACACATCTACCCCATTTGAAGAAGACTCGTTAAGTGTCCTGTTTTGGGCAAAAGTTATACTCTGATCTCCGGTCATTCCCATCCCGGTATAGTGCAAGACATCATTGATCCAGCGATCTTCATAAATTGATTTCAGATGATTTGATACTACAAGGAGTGTATTGGTCTGGTTCGATTTCCTCATCCCACCTTGAGGACTACATCTGAAAATCCCAACTAACTGATCATTTTTTATGGTGTCTCCGGGAGTCAATCCATGCTCAAAGCTCAATCTCTCCTCCTATAATTTTATGAACAAAGGGAATGTCAGCAGGAGCAAAGTCATAGTTACCTAGCTCCTCAATACCAACAAAAGCAATTTCATCATGTACTACTGGATTTAGTGTACCTTTCACCCATTTTGTTCGATAGAATTTCAGTCGAATTGTGATGTGATCGTACTCGTAATCTGAATACCCTAAATATGCACCAATGGAGGTAACAATACCCAATTCTTCTTCAAGTTCTCTCTGTAGGCATTCTCTGTGAGACTCATTTTCTTCTAGTTTACCACCCGGAAATTCCCATTTGTTTGGTAGCTTATCGGTCGCACTTCGTTTGGCAATTAACACTTTGCCTTCATGTACCAGTATTGATGCCGTGACCGTGATCATATGTAGTAGTGAGATATTAAATTTTACGGACTAGAATATTCAGCCATTTTTCATTCTGTCTACCGGGACGTAAATCACTTGTCTTCCAGTATTTAATCAATTTGAAATCAGACAGACCCTTCAATAGATTGTCAAAACTACTTTCGGTGTAATCCCTAAAAAATCTTTTTCCACGAACTACTTCCCCAATACCGAACTTAAATGATGTATAAAGAATACCATTAGGCTTCAATGATTTTGATAATCGTAGAAGTGCATGGGGTAACTTATCAGAAGAAACATGAAGCAAGGAAGCACAAGCCCAAACACCATCAAACTGATCAATAAAATTTACATCTGAGAAGGATAATAGCTGAATGTTATGATCAGTATACTCAGAGGCAATTGTCACGATTTCAGGGCAATTATCAAAAGCAACTACATCATAATCATGCTCTAAAAAGTATTTTGTGTCTCTTCCACTTCCACAACCAGCATCAAGAATGGTTCCACCCTCTGGCAGTAAAGGTAGAAATTCATCGTAAAACTCTCTCATATCTACACCTACAGTACCCTCAGCAAACTTTGTAGCGTTTTCACTGTAATAAGAAAGGGTTTCAGAGGTTGGATCAGATTTCTGTGTCATACATTTCCTTTGGTGCCCACCTGTTTGAGATCAGATCTATTGAACGTTGATCCATAGTTTGCAAGAATTTGATTCGTTTTTCAGTAGTAGATCCTGTTTGATTGATAATAGTCTCCCTCAATGGGTGGTGACTACTGATCAAATACTCGTTACGGGTATGGAGTCTTTCCATCAAGTCAATTGTAGGAATATTTTCAAACTTGCCACCAGCACCATGATTACACTCAGTGCACGCTAAGACAAGATTCCACACACCATTAATATTCACATCTGGAATCTCTGGTGCTAGTACATGTGGAAAGAAGTGGTCAACATCAGCAAGAAACTCTGGAACAGACCCATCAACTACAATATCTTTGTGGCAATAAAAACAATGACCTTTTTGGTAGCCATTGAGTGAATCCCTACAGCTAGTAATGGTTATTCGCTTAAAATCGTTGAACTCTGTATACAATTCGTTACTGTCGGAATCAAATCTGACTTCCAAAAGTTGTGGGTTAATCTGGAGAGACCATGCTGTTTCAACCAATCTCCAACGTGCCTCAACTTCATGCTGAAAATTGGTAAATTGAATTTTTTCTTTTAATTTTAACAGGGAATCCGTAACAATAATTCCTTTACGCTCTTTTCTCTCATCGATGAAGAATCTCTCTGGCACTTCTCCCTTACCGACAATATGAAATGCATCAATCACATTATTAAATCCAAGAGATACCGTAGTTTCAACCAGATTATCATGAGAACATTTGCCAATGTTGTACTCCCTGATTTGATCAAGGAATTTACTGCTGGAAGATGTGCATTGATTGTCGTTGATCTTCAGGTGTTCAGATATGTGGTGTGAGAATGGTACAGCCAGTTCTTCCATCGAAACAAAAGTTTTCTCCTGATCTGAAAGCTCAAGCAAGGATTTTCCCAATGCGAACTTATAAGAGGCAACATTACGTCCAAACAGAATGATAGACCGGAATATTGACTCTGTTCGTGGTTTTGATTCAATAAAATTTGGCATCTAAATAAGACTCGTTAACGATATGGTAATACTGATCTACATCTGGGAAAATCGGAACAACCCCAAAATTCTTCACCAGCTTTCTTCCCTTTTTTAGCAACTCGTTTAACCATCTTCGAGCCACATTTAGGACATATAGGTACTGTACTATTTTGCTTTTCAACTTTAGTCTTATTCCGAGGAGAACTCTTGATCCTATTAAAAAAAGATATAGCAGCACCAATTCCAAAGAGACCGGGAAGAACTATTTGACCAAAGGATGCAAAAACATGGAACATGCTGTTAGCCGTATTCTTGCTTAAATTTTCCATTCCAGCGACCACCGTTACTTCTCGACCAGCATACCAATGAAGAATTAGAAAGGACGCAATCGCCAAAATTACTCCAATACCCCAGTGAAATTTTGAAACAATTTCAATTACATCTTCTGCACCACTTTGCTTTTTCTTTCTCATTTACAATAACTCCCTTGTATTTAACGAAACTGACCAAATCACTACAATGTCATAACACCTTAATTGTGCTAAAAAACTACAAAAATGTGTATAGTAGTAATTTGATAGACATTCAAGATAATACCCATCTCACTACCTAAAATTAGGGATGTAAGATAAAGATAACTTTGTCTAAAAAGCATTACAAACGACAACCAACACCAGATATATGACCAAATCAAAAGGCAAAACAATCCAAATCTTCCTCCCTGACGGTAATCCACGAGGAATCAAAATAGCAGACATTACCAGCAGAACGGTGCAAACCCTCTCAATACCGAGATCCAGCCTCGATGAAGTAGCCAAACGGAGTGAAATCAAGAGTGTTGGTATTTATTTTCTAATCGGAACCACAAACGAAGGAGCTAAGCCAATGTTGTATATTGGGGAAGCTGAAAATTGCCTTGTAAGATTAAAACAGCATAACCAGAAAAAAGAGTTCTGGAATATTGCCCTAGTTGCCATATCTAAGACTCAATTTTTCACGAAATCTCACATAAAATACCTTGAATGGTACTGCTACGAATCTGCCAAGAAAGCAGACAGGTACATCCTTGATAATAGCCAAATACCTTCAAAACCATATATCCCTGAACCTGTTGAAGCTGATCTGATGGACAACTTTGACACCATTAAGATACTGGTTTCCACTTTGGGTTATCCTCTTTTTGATACTATTGCTAAACCAAAGCAGAAAAAAGACATCCTAATCTGCAAGGGTAAGGATGCTGTTGCTCAAGGAGAATATACTGAAGATGGTGTCGTTGTGTTTGCAGGAAGTACCGCCAATATTCAAGAAAGTAAGAGCGTTCAAGCATGGATTTCTGATAAACGTCAAAAGTTAATCGAACAGGGTGTCCTCAAGTTGAAGGATAATGTTTACATCTTTACTTCTAATTACATTTTCCCATCACCTAGTGCAGCTTCTGCTGTTGTTCTTGGTCGATCGGCTAATGGTTGGATTGAATGGAGGTATCAGGATGGAAAGACGCTGGATGAGGTTAAGCGACAGAACGGAGAGGATGACCATTGAAAAATTTGAATTTTATTCAGAGTATCTCAGAACGTGATGTAGATCTTTTGCTACTTGAGGAGTTCCAAATATCTGAAAAATTCTGTGATTGGTTTACCTCAAGAGTTTTTGAATATCCTGTATTTTCTAAACGAGTTGGTGCATGGCATTCTGTAATTGATTCTCAGCATGGTGAGTCAGACCTAGTCCTAATTTTTGAGGTTCTCGATGGTTCGCACCACGCAATTTTAATTGAAAACAAAATAGACGCACCAGCACAGCGAGAGCAGGGTTTAAGATATCGTGTTCGTGGAGAAAAAGGGATCGAAGATGATTATTGGGTAGAGTTTAAAACCTGCCTGATTGCACCACAAAAATACCTATTATCAAACAGTGAAATATATGACAGACAAATATCGTATGAAGAAATCATGTCGTACTTTATTGGATGCACTGATGGACAGGATAGAGCAATCTACCGTTCAAAATTCATCCTAGAAAGTATTCAAAAAAATAGACGTGGATATCAGCCAGTTCTTAGCCCTGAGATGACACAGTTTGCCTCTGATTATATTGACTACGTTAATTTGCATTTCCCTGAACTGAATCCAGAAAAATCGAAACCCAGAGCACCGGGTAACACATGGGTTAGGTTTTATCCATTCTTAAACAATAAAGAGGTTCAAATCATTCATCAAATTTATGGTAATTTCGTAAAACTGGTATTATTTTCTAAGGCTGAAAGTTTCGATTTAGCAAAAGAAAAATATGCAAAATATATTGATGATGAGTTGGCAATAAATAAAGCTGGAAAGTCTATCACGCTGTCATATTCTGTTCCAGATATTAATCCTTTAGAAGTAACATTTGATTCAGTTGTTGATAAAATTAAACAGTCACTTCAAAAAGCATTAGCCCTTAAAGATATACTAGATAGAGAAGGAAGCGTTTGAGATTAGGGACAAAGGTAAAGAATTTGTTAGGTTGGGCATCATGTAATGCCAATAAGCTCAACTATTACCCTAAAGAGATCCCTGATTATCCCGGTGTAGCCCTTAAAGACCTAAAACAAGATGATGTTATTACTATCCGTGTATTCTTCGGTATCGGCAAGGGTAAGAAGATGAGGGTAGTGTGATGGCAGTGATTACTACTGAACTACCAACAGAATTAGCGTTGAATACCGGAGAATCCATAGAGGTATTTGAGGACGAGATTCTGTACAAGGCTGAACACTAATGACCAATCCTGCAATTATTGATGGTAAACGGATCTTCAAGGCAACCAACGTCAGAAAGGTTAGGCGTGTTGCACTTATTACTTGAATCCAGCAAATACGTGGTCTGAATATTTGGCTGCCCTTCATAATCAACCATCTGGATTTGACATTCAATTTCCACAGGTTTACCATAAACCCTTTCCAAGAGACGGTGCCAGACAACGACATCATATTTTGCTACGTCATCATTTCTAAAGTCTATTGGCTTTTTATCATAATCAGTTGGCATATAGGCACTGTCGATAGCTGGATATCGACTGGCTATTTTCTCCTTAAATTTAACACCTATATCGGTTGAACTTTTCATGGTGTTTGACTGTGACATTTTGACAGATTAACAGCGGATTAAGGCTAATTCCATATAACCCATTTTTTAATAAAGTAGACAGAAACAGCATAACTCCAACTGCGTTGATTTGGTTGTTAACTCTTTTATGTTACAATAAAACTGGCCTCATAAAACTACGTTCATAGCTGAAGATGCACTTTGTTTTTTCCGCATACTTAAATGCTTTTACACATTTTTTATCAGTTATTATTTTTTCTCTATATTCTTCATACTTCGCTAAACTTGGAAAACTGAAAAGGGCGTAGGCAATGTTGCTTGCTCCTTCATGAGGCAAGAAGTAGCCATGATGCTCGCCACCAAAATCATTTACTAATGGAATCCACATTTTTGCGTATTTTTCAAATTCTTGAATTTTATTAGGGTCAATGATGTATTTTAAATAGCAGGTAATCATTTTATTTTACTCTGAGAGTTAACAAGTTGTCATCCATACTGAATCAATTTCCAATGCTTTTTTAACCTTAACACGCCTTTTCCTAGCTGGATATTACTTAATAAAGGGTGATATCCGGTAATTGCTTTGAGGAACTATTGGAATTAGATGAACCTATGAAATTTGAAATAGCAGTTGAAGATGGTACCTGTTGACCTGAAGATAGAAACAGTGCTAACTTCATACCATTTGTATTGGCACATTAGGACATCTTGAGGAGTAAATGTCAGGAGAGAGTTTACATCTGCTGGAAAAAATTAGTACCAAGTGGGGTATGTTGTAAATCCTGTAGAGGATCTGATCCCAGTATGCTGACTAACTGTAATTCCATCTTACATCGAGGAAAGAATCCGATTTCTGTTGATGAGTTGGAGTCCATGTTTAGCTATACAAAAAGATTCATCTAACGACATTAAACACCCTTTGCTATTTTAAAGAATATGATTGGAAACAAACCAGAAAAAATCCTAAAGTACACTTGTAACGATTACAGAATGGAGATGAGGCTTCTCGGTATGCATCAACAATTAAGTAATGTAGAGTTATCTGATTCAGATAGGGAAAAACTACAAAACGAAATTGATCTGTTGGAAGAAGAGATCGGTCTGCTGTTACGGATTGACAGACGATTGGAAGAGGTGGGGTGAAATTATGATTATAAAGGAAAAACAGAAAGGAAAAGCAGCAAGTAGAAATACTGCTAATGAAAATCTGAACCCTCACAACCGAACCCATACACACCCTCACAACCGTACCCTAAATGATAAGTTTAGGGTATCAGAGTGAAACCCATGTTGAAAGCACACTATACACAAAAACAATGATTTAACTACGCCAGTACTGTTGATGGGTGGGTTCGTTTTTGAGGGTCTATACATGTATGCCATTATAGGGGGAGCCGAGAGCATAGGAAGAGAGTTGAAAAAATAAATGCGTAGCCAGCCTTATACTGCTATGCACTATTCGAGGATGATATGGAAAAAATTGAATGGAAAGACGGACAGCTGATTTGGAACGTGTTAAAAAAGGATGACCGGTCTGAAGGGCATTAGGTCATTAATGCTTCTGGTTTACGAGTAGGGATATTCGTATAATGTTTTCAACGAGTTGATTTATATCCATTCGATTTCCTTTGTCATGCAGAATCATTTTTTATCAATCTCAGGGGCTGAGCGGCATCATCAAGGTGTTTCGTGTCCACTCCGGCCTGCTTTAGAATCCACTCCTCGATTATGATATGCCACTTGCGCAGTAGGTCTAGTGGACGTTGCCTGTAATGTTTTTCAGCAGTGGCAGAAGGCTTGTGACCCTGTATCTGATAGACGATACCAACTGGAGTCTCGACCCATTCCGTTAGATTGCCGAATGACCTACGTAGACCGTGTATGGTGAGATGTTCAATGCCTGCATCGGAAAGAGCAAGGTTGTGTGCTTTCCTTGGTTCCTGTAATCGTCCTGACTTTGCCCTTGTGCTTGAAAATACCCATCCGTTCCTTCTGGGTAATCTCCTTAGTAGGCAACCTCAAGCCCCAATATCTGCAAGGCAAGACTGTGACAACCGCTGCCTCCTCCAACGTCTAGAACTGGCCCCCTGCATTCAGCGAGTGCCAGCTTATCAAGCTCTTCCATTTCTAAAAAGTGACGAAACATGAAATCACCGCGCATGGGAGACATCTCCTGCGTGTCGGACCAGGCTGTTAAGAACGCGTTCGAATCTCCCCTGTGATACTCCAGCAGCATCTTTCCCAGGGGATCCCTCCTTTTGTCAAATATTCGCGCCATTGTTGTTCCATTATCTCCTGATTCGTTTTAATACATGCTTGGCAGTTCCTACCTTCCAAGAATCGGACTCTCTGCTTATGCCAGAACAGCTGTGACTGATATAACAAAAAACATCGAGCAAAGCACCGATAGACTCGTTGTAATAAAAGTAAAAAGTCTGATGTGGCGAGCATAAAAGTAACGATTGTTATCCTCCAACGAAACCGTTGAGTATGTAGTAAATTCCACCATTAAAATTGCCACGTTGAAGGTATGAAAATTTAATTCAGTAGCAAACTAAAAGTGCTTCCTGTAACTAAAGAAACAGATCGACCCGAAAACTTAACAGCAAAGAAGGAGCATGGAGGATGGCCTTATCCATGAAAATGGTTGCAAATGGAGTAACTTTTCGAAGCGGGGAGGGCGAGGAGATTCTTTGGCAAGGCTAATTTCAAAGCATTGTTACTCAAAACACCTTCTCTTTGGTAAGCTTTGGTTTGGAGTTGACCCATTCTTCATTTTCACATAATTCATATTGAATAATCATCTAAAGGTGAAAAACATGACTTAACTGAATGTCTACTTTGCTGGGGGAAGATCATTCCCATCTGTAGGCGAGTAATAAAGTATCATACTCAAATTAACGTAACCTATTGATTCTAGGTTGCCTGAAAACCACATTTAAAAATAAAGTATCATACTGAACGATCGTTCGGACAGCTCACCAAGCAGAAATCCTACTGAGAGTAAGGATGTTTTAGGCTGTTGGTAAGAAAGTAGTATCAACGCCTGGTATGCCCATAAATGAAGCAACTATCCCTGTTGACTCTCTGGAAGAAATTTTGGCTACAACCTGCTCCATTTTGGGGAATATTTCCAGGTAGGAGTATTTTTGAACTTCACAGGAAACATATCAAGTTAACGACCTATTGCACTTTTGAGAGATGTTACCTGGCAATCTCAAGCGATCACTTATGCCTGATACGAAAGTAGAATCTTTCATGGCTTCTACCAAAAGTATCAGCCTTTATTTCTGAGCATATCACAGTTATCTAATCGCACGATTTTCCGAAGTAATCATTAGACAAATGTGTGCACATGTGACATTCTATTTTTATGAAAACTATTGATATAAGATCATAGAGTTACAAACAAAAAAAGTAGTATTACAGTCTCATGGCCATAGTGAATAACTTTTATTGGTAGGCTAAGCATGACCAGAAAAATGTTTTTTTTACTAATATTTCTTTTTTTGACCCCCATTCAATTATTTGGTGCGGAGTTGAAACTCGCTACCTTAGAGTGGGAACCGTACATCTACAGTCACTCAGACCAAGGATATGTTGCTCAACTTGTAAAAATGGCATTTGCCAATTCAGATTATGAGGTTAAGCTATCCTTCTTTCCATGGGCCAGAGCTGTTTATGTAGCAAGGAACGGTACCTTTGCAGGATATTTCCCAGAATATTATTCAAAAAAAAGGGCAGAAGAATTTCATTTTTCGGAATCATTTTCTGCTGCTCCGCTTGTTCTTTTCAAGAGAAAAAAGGATGTTATCGAATACTCAAATCTTCGGGATTTGGAGCCTTACACGATTGCGGTAGTCAGAGGGTATGTGAATACTGAGGAGTTTGATAAAGCAACATATCTTAGAAAAGAAAAAACACAAAGTGACCTTCAGAGTTTCAAGATGCTGATGGGGGGTCGCGTAAATCTCGTCGTCGCAGACAAGTATGTTGGTTATTATTTGATAAAAAACTACTTGCCAGAAAGTTTGGAATTCATTGATGTTATCGAGCGACCGTTAGAAATGAAAAAACTGTATCTATGTGTTTCAAAACAACATCCTGATGCCGTTAAGATACTGCAAACATTCAATAACGGCCTTCGTAATATGCGTGATAATGGTTTTCTTGAAAACCTTAAACAACGCTTCTTTTTGCTAAAATAATTTTGGTCAGGAGGCTGTGTGAATTTGATCTTACAGTGGCCCATTGTTCGATTTGAATACTAATGCAATGTTATGGAGTAACGTGCAAGATACCACGGCAGAAGTAACCCAACTGATTTGAATCAAAACATATGAAAATATATCCAATTCATCATTTTTACCCTTCTGTTTTCTATGCTACAATATTTTTAGGTTGACAGTAGATGACCAAAAGACGTTTACACACCAGTTAACGAGAGGATTCCTCCATGCATGCATATCTTGTCAAGTTTAACCAGGCTCTGATTGTCGCATTAAGTTGTAGCTGCTTGTTTTTTGTTGCTACAACAGTTTTTGCCATGCAGCCTTTTCGGATTGGCACCGCTGGTAAGACAGGCGTCTATTATCCTATAGGTACGCTTATTGCTCAAAGTTTGACTTTACAGGCTCAACAGCAAGGTTCGCGTTTAGGTGAATTGATCGGAGTTCCTCAAAATTCAGCAGGTTCCATTGAAAATGTAAAAGGAGTTGTAGCTGGTGATATTGAAGCAGGTTTGGTTCAGGCGAATATTGCCTCTTTTGCACATAATAGTCAGCCGCCATTTGATAAAACAAACCTCAATACTTCGATCAGAGCCATTGCAAGCCTTTATTCTGAGAAGTTTCAGATAATCGTCCGTAATGATGCAGGTATTACAAATTTTCAAGATATTAAGAATAAAAAGATTTCCGTTGATGAACAAGGTTCAGGCACGCTTGCAGTTATGCGCATCCTACTTGATGCTTATGGTATGACGGAAAATGACTTTCACCCTCTCTACCTTAAGCCAGTATTTATAGAGGACAGAATAAAAAGTGGCCAAGTCCAGGGGTTTGTTAATATGGCTGGTGCGCCAATGAAAGCTGTGACGCAACTTTATGAAACAGGCATATCTCTTGTTTCAATCGATCCAGTTGTAGCTTCGCAGGTGCATGAAAAATATCCCTATCTCTTTCCCGGGAAAATTGAGGAAAATATATATAACGGTATCCCTGAAACCCTGACACTTGAAGTCTATGCTCTGCTTGTTGTAAATGAGTCCCTGTCGGAGGAGGTGGCGTATGCCATTACCGAAATGCTTTTCAATAAACAAACTGCGGCGCTTCTCTCAAGCGGTCATCCGCAGGGTCGGTCGATCACTCTGGAAACAGCCTTGAATGGTATTTCAATTCCCCTCCATCCAGGAGCCAGAAAATTTTACCATAATAGAAAACTCATCGAGTAGAAAACATCCAAAATGAAGAAACTTAGTGGATATCTGCATCAAAAGGCACTCATAGCCTGCATGTTATTTCTCATTGTGACGGTTTTACTGGTAGTTGTCTATACCAATACGACTCTCCAGTCGATTGAAAAAAATCTGCCGAACACACTCCTGACAGAACTCAATGATTTATCCAGCGCCCTGGAAGAAGCAGCCGCCGTGGTGAGCGCCGCTCAAGTTGCCATGATTCGCCATGAGCCTCAAGATCTCAAAAAGCTGGATGATTCCATAGCTGCTTTTCACCTTCTCGTTGTTGAATTACGCGATACCTATGTGAGCAACAACCTTGTCAATGCCTCTTCTTTTCACGCCGTTATAGCACCAGCCATTGCCGATTTGCAGGTATGGCGGAGTGAGGGGATTTCAGGCTATGAAGCTAATTCCCCCGCTACCCTGTTTATCATCGAGCAACGGATCTCAGAGTCATATAACAAAGCGAGAGAATTGAGATATGAGTCACAAAAAAATGCCCAGCTTATATTGGCAAAGCAACTTCAACGGCTGGAAAAATTCCAGTCAAGTGCCACCATTCTTTTTGTTCTCACCCTGTTAGTAGTTTTATGTCTGGTTTATCTTCTTATTCGACAGGCTATTATAAAAAACAAGGAATTAATAGCCAATGAGACATTACGCGAACAGCATGATCTCCTCGATAAACTTCTTCAGAATCTACCGCTTGGCATCGCTGTATGGGATAAGCATAAAAACATTCTTCATCTCAATAAATGCTTTGTTGAAATCACGGGCTATGACAAGACCGATATGCCACATCTTGAAAAGTGGTCCTCCCTGGCGTATCCCGATTCCATTTATCGTCAACACGTCAAACAACATTGGAAAACAAATATAAGAACTGATCAAATCTGTGAGTACAAAGTCACCTGTAAAGGCGGCAGAGTGAAAGATATTGAATTCAGAGTGACTTTTCTTCCAGACTGTCGTGCAATAAACACCTTGACTGATGTTACTGAGCGCAACAGAAATGAGAGGGCACTCATCGAGAGCCGTGAAATCAAGGCTCGTTCTAAAAAAATGGAATCACTCGGTCTTCTGGCAGGAGGTGTAGCCCATGACCTGAATAACATCCTGTCGGGGGTTGTCAGCTACCCAGAACTGATACTTATGGAGCTTTCGTCTGAAAACAAATTAAGAAGACCTATAGAGATTATGTATCAGTCTGGTCAGCGTGCAACCGCAATTGTCCAGGACCTTTTGACGGTTGCCAGGGGGGTTGCTATTGCCAAAGAGTCAATCAACGTTAATGCTATTGTGCAGGATTATCTGTTATCACCGGATTTTCAAACATTGCAGCAATATCACAAGGATATTTTGATAGAAGTCGATTTGGCAGAGGATCTTCTTCCCATAAAAGGATCGCAGGTCCACGTCAGAAAAATCTTGATGAATCTGATTTCCAATGGCTGTGAAGCTATCGAGACATCTGGTAATGTACTGATCCGTACGGCAAACACATATGTTGACGGTCCTTTTCTAGGTTATGACGATGTCGAGCAGGGTGAGTATGTCGTGTTGTCGATCGTCGATAAGGGTGGAGGCATTTCAGAAGATGATCTCGAGCGAATATTTGAGCCGTTTTATTCTAAAAAAGTGATGGGAAGAAGTGGTACAGGTTTGGGCCTTGCCGTGGTCTGGAATGTTGTCCAGGACCACAGCGGCTATATCAATGTAATAAGCAATGATCAAGGCACCACCTTCAATGTTTATCTGCCAGTTACCCGCCAACGGGTAACAAACCCTGAGGAGACTCTTGAAATTACAGAAATAAGTGGTGGCGGGCAATCAATCCTGGTGATAGATGATGCCGAGTCACAGAGATATATCACCACAAGCATTCTTAATAAACTCGGTTATAAAACCGAATCGGTTGCAAGTGGTGAAGAGGCTGTCTCATTTCTTGAAAACCGGTCAATGGATCTCATCGTGCTCGATATGATTATGGATCCTGGCATGAACGGCAGGCAAACATATGAAGAAATCTTGCACCTCACACCCAATCAGAAGGCAGTTATTGTCAGCGGGTTTGCGGAAACTGAGGAAGTTAAGAATACGCTGATGATGGGAGCCCATTGCTACCTGAAGAAACCGTTGAAAATTCAAGATCTTGGTATTGCCGTCCGGCAAGCCTTACTATCGGATTAATGAGAGAGTAACGCCAGAAGTCTACTAAATTCAATATTAACGAAGTGGTATACATTCTTCGGAATGCATGAAAAGTACTGCCTGATTTCTTGATCAGAAGATGATTTTGCGAGCCAGCCTCTGATGAGGCAGCATTCTTCCACTATTTCAATTTGTGATAGCCGATTGTAACCTATAACTTCTCGACCATGGCCTTGGTTTGATCCTACTAAACAGTAGTATACTGGGATGCATGCCGTCCACAGACCATGAGCATTCTAGAAAAGTGTATAGGAAACGACACACCTCATTTTTGCTTACATTGTGATTACGAGTTCAATGCTCAGATTGAATCGATGATGTGTAGTTTGAATTGTAGCGACAAGGATGCATATATCCGAAAATTAATTCATAATGATCTTGCCGTATTTTTTAAGAACCGTAAAAAAAGAGAGATGCAAAAAAAGTTAAATAAAAATAATAGCACCCTCAGAACAAGTTGGGGATTGGATTCTGAAGTAAAAAATAAAAATTTGATAACTATAGGGCGATCAATTGTATTTCCTCCAGCATATTAATGTACCGTAGTCCTTTATATAGACGAAGGATAATTTCATTGATGATGTACTGTTAGCTGATTTTTCCTTGCTTGTGCTCCAACTGTCATCGTATGATTAATAGAGTGAACCTTGGATATCGATATAACAATTGAAAAATATTGTATCCGCAAATAGACAACAAAGAAAAAGACTAGGTCATAAAGGAATCAAATAATGGCTGAATCAAGAACCTTCCAATGCAATCAATGCAACAAAACGATTGAAGCATGGTCTGATGGCAACCCTTACTACATCGACCCCAAAGGTGATAAACACTACGCCTATCATCCAGATCATGAGAATCTAGAAAAGTGTATTGGCAATGACAATCCTCATCTCTGTCTGTCCTGTGGATACGAGTTCAAGGTAGACAGCCGATCCCCCTCCGTTGAATGTAAGGTATGTCACTCAGAAAACATAGTAGACATCTATAAATTGCTTGGTGAAAAATGTCCTGCTTGTAATAAGGGATCATTCCACCTTGATCCTAAACATTTCTCTGTATCATTAGACAATTCTTCATCATGGACAATAAAACTAAAAAGACAGCAACAGAATCAATTATAGGGGTTCACACTGCCTATATCAACGCCTGATACGAAAGTAGTAACATGTCTGAAGTTACTTATTGGTCAACCAGAGATGGGAGGAACCTTCTAGTAATGCAAACCTTGGGGCATAGGGGACATGAAGAGCTGTATGAGGCGAGAGTTTCACGTACAGTTGTGTGTCC